>WTGU01000124.1 GCA_011523425.1 Alphaproteobacteria bacterium | reverse complement strand
CATCCAGTGGATCAACAGCATCGACATCAGCCTGCAGCGGGTGCAGCTGCCCTACGCGCTGCGCGATCCCTTCCGCAAGTCGCACTTCTCGTCGCCGGAGTACCAGTCGCGCTGGCCGGACGCGAAGTACTATCTCGAAGCGGCTGAGAAGGGCGCGGTCTCGGGCCTGCTCGATCTCTCGATCATCAACACGTTCGCCTACATCGACGCGCTCGCGGCCGGGTTGCAGGCGGTGATGGGCGGCGGCGATCCGCAAGAGGAGCTCGACGGCGTTGCCGCCAAGTGGGACGCGCTCACCGAGAAGGTGGGCGTCGATGCGCAGCGCGAGGCCTACATGGAATGGGCCTCTAAGCCCGCTGCCTATCCGGGCGACTGAGCCCGGCTCTTGGGGGAGGGGCGTCGTCCCCTCCCCCACCGCTTTCCGGCGCCGTTGCGCCGAACGAGGGAGGAATCAATGGCAATGAGATCGATGAAATCCACGATCGGCGGGCTCGCCGCGCTCGCGCTGCTCGGCGCGGGGTCAAGCGCCGCCTGGGCGGAGAGCGCCGCCGAGATCGCGGTGCGCGAGGCCAAGCAGTACGCCGGCACCGAGATCAACGTGATCTGGGAGGCCGGGCTGCAGTCGCTCGGCCCGCAGAACTTCTCCGGCCCGCTCTGGGAAGAGCTCACCGGGATCAAGGTCAACGTGATCGAATCCCAGGTCAACGAGATGTTCCCGAAGATGCTTCAGGAGCACCGGGCCGGGACCGGCGCCTATGACGTGCTGAGCGTGGTGCCCGCCTGGATGGGCGACATGGTGCGCGCCGGCGCGGTCGAGCCCCTCGACGAATACGTCGACAAGTACGGCTATCGCGACGAGCTCGAGGACATCGGCGACGTCTACCGCGAGAACCAGATGCGGATCGGCGACACCATCTACGGCTTCCCGGATGATGGCGACGTGTTGATCCTCTACTACCGCAAGGACATCTTCGAGGAGATGGGCCTCTCGGTGCCGACCACGTGGGACGAGTTCTACGAGGTCAGCAAGGCCATCACCGACGCGATGGCGCCCGAGGTTTACGGCGCCGGCTTCATGCGGGTGCGCGGTCTGCTGCACTACTTCTATCAGGAGCGGGCGCGCAACGAGGGCTGCAAGTTCTTCGACGCCGAGACCATGAAGGCGACGATCAACGGCCCCGGCTGCGTCAAGGCGCTCGCCGGCATGGTCAAGGACAACACGACCATGCCGCCCGGCATCGAGGTGTGGGGCTTCGTCGAGACGCTGGCCGCCTTCAACGCGGGCCAGTCCGCCATGCTCCAGTCGTGGCCGCCGGTCGGCCGCTGGTCGGCGGGCTACGGCACCGACGACATCGCCATGCAGTGGGTGCCGCCGTCGGTGGTCGCCGGCAAGGTGGGCTACGCGCTGCCGCCGGGCGGCCATCCCCAGCTCGCCGCCGGGTTCTCGATGGCGGTCTCGTCCGACAGCAAGAACAAGGACGCGGCCTATCTCTACATCCAGTGGATCAACAGCATCGACATCAGCCTGCAGCGGGTGCAGCTGCCCTACACGCTGCGCGATCCCTTCCGCAAGTCGCACTTCTCGTCTCCGGAGTACCAGTCGCTCTGGCCGGACGCGAAGGAGTATCTCGATGCGCTGCAGGCGGGCGGGGTCTCGGGCCTGCTCGATCTCTCGATCATCAACACCTTCGCCTACGAGGATGCGTTGGCGATCGGGCTGCAGGCGGCGATGGGCGGTGCCGACCCGCAAGAGGAGCTCGACGGCGTAGCATCTGCCTGGGACGAGCTCACCGAGAAGGTGGGCGTCGACGCGCAGCGCGAGGCCTACATGCAGTGGTCCTCGAAGCCCGCTGCCTATCCGTTCGACTGATCCGGTACTCGGAGGGGGCGTGACCCGCGTCCCCTCCCCCTCTTCTCTCTGCCGTCGGCCTCAGCCGACCGGCGTGCGCTTTTTCAGCGCGACCGGCTGGCCGTGCGGTGTGTGGATGGCCGCCTCGGTCCAGTCGTGCCTGAGGCCGGCGAGCTCCGCCTCCGAGCCCAGCCCCTTGTCGATCACGAGCTTCTCGAGCGCCCGCAGCCAGTGCTCGTAGTAGCGGTCGCCCAGGTCGGGATCGCCGCTGCGCTTCGCCGCCGCGATTTCCGCAGAGAGGCATTCCACCCACTCCGACCAGGTGAACGCGCCTGACTCCGACAGTGCGACCGCCATGGCGAAGGCGCTCGCTTGCCACGGCTCCTTGAAGACCGGCCCGTCCTCGGCTTCCCAGGGAAGCCTCGGTAGGTCTTCAGCCGATGGCCCGGCGCTCATGCACTGTCGAGATAGTCGTCGAAGAGGTCGATGTAGACGCAGGCGTTCGCGTTGGCATCGGCGCCCCAGAGCTCGCTCCCCTCGAAGCGCACGCTGTAGACGTGCTGCGGGTCGCTGTGGGTGCCCGATACGGCGGAGGTGTCCGGGAACGAGAAGACACCATGATCGCGCGTGATCCGTCCGGTCCTGCCGCGGATGTAGCGCGGCAGCCTCGTGTGGGCCACGGGGTTGATGTCGCGGGCCCTGACCGTGTCGCCGACCTTGAACTTCGGTGCGACGTCCACGTCCATCCGGCATGACGCGCCGCCGGCCACCAGGCCCGGGACCATCTCAGGCGTCAGAGTTGGCATCACGACTCTCCTGCTTCGCGAAGGCTCGCGATCTTCTCCTCGATTTCGGCGCTGGTCAGGATGCCCCGTTCCACCAGCACGGTCTCGTAGACGTGCAGCCAGTGCTCGTAATACGAGGTCTCCAGATACTCGGCCGGCCCCATCCGCTCGATGGCGTGGCGGAACATGTCCACGTTGAAGTGGCCTTCGGCGAAGTTCGTGAAGAACATGCCGAAGACCCGCCCCTCCCACTCCTCGTGGAACCGGGGCTCGTTTTCCTCGCGGACGATCGGGCCCATGCACTGCATGCCGCCCATGTCGTGGATTCCGTTCATCGCTGTGCTCCCTCGGGAACCGGCTAGTCGGCAGGCGCTTCGACCAGCGCCGTGCCGATCATGGAATCGCGGGTCACCAGCGCAGCCAGCGCGTCCTCGCCCATCCCCTCCGTGCCGGTCGGCTGTTGCGGCAGCACCAGGTAGCGGAGCTCCGCGTTGCTGTCCCACACCCGCACCTCGACGTCGTCTGACAGCTCGACGCCGAATTCCTCGAGCACGCCGCGCGGATCGATGACCGAGCGGGCGCGGAAGGGGGCGCTCTTGTACCAGATGGGAGGCAAGCCGAGCGTGGGCCACGGGTAGCAGGAGCAGAGCGTGCAGGTGACCAGGTTGTGCACCTCGTCGGTGTTCTCGACGACGATCATGTCCTCGCCCTGCACGCCGCTGAAGCCGAGCTCGGCGATCGCCGCGCTCCCGTCCTCGAGCAGCCTCTTCTTGTAGTCCGGGTCCGTCCACGCCCGGGCCACCACCTTAGCCCCGTTACGCGGGCCGATTCGGGTCTCGTAGGTCTCCACCAGGGCGTCGATGGCGGCCGAATCGAGAAGGCCCTTCTCGGCAAGCAGCGTCTCCAGGGCCTTCACCCGCATCGCCGTATCGGACGGAGGAGCGTTATGGGCATGGTCGTGTGCCATGATCGAGGGTCCCTCGTTCGCTTCCCTGAGCCGATGCTATCCCCTAGCCGAGTCCCGTTCAATCGCCTCCGCATCGCCGCACGCGCGACGCTGGTAAAGGCAGGAGCGAGCGCCTATTCTCCCGCCCGCTCGAAGTGGGGGAAAGCGCGCCCATGCGCATCGTTCGGCACTGGCACTCGACGCCCGCAGACGCGCGGGGCGCGGTGGTCGCTGTCGGCAATTTCGACGGCGTCCATCTGGGCCATCGCGCGGTCATCGAGGAGGGCCGGCGCGTCGCCGGCAGCCTCGGCGCGCCGCTCGCCGTGCTCACCTTCGAGCCGCACCCGCGCCAGGTGCTCGCCCCGCCGGAGGAGCCCTTCAGGCTGACGCCCTTCCGCCTCAAGGCCCGCCACCTCGCCGCCCTCGGCGTGGACATCCTCTACGTCGCCCGCTTCGACCGCGCCTTCGCGGCGCGCGAACCCGCCTCCTTCGTCACGGACGTGGTGGCCGCCGGCATCGGCGCGCGCCATGTCGTCGTCGGCCGCGACTTCGCCTTCGGCCGGGGCCGCACGGGCACCGTCGCGCTGCTCGCGGAGGTGGGTGCCGCGTGCGGAGTCGGCGTCACCCGCATCGAGGCCGCCGGCAGCGGCCAGGAGATCTACTCGGCCAGCCGGGCGCGCCGCCTGCTGGCGGCCGGCGATGTCGCCGCCGTCGCGCCGGTGCTGGGGCGCTTCTGGGAGATCGACGGCCGCGTGATCGCGGGCGACCGGCGCGGCCGCACCATCGGCTTCCCCACCGCCAACCTGCGCACCGGCGGCATCCTGCATCCGGCGCGCGGGGTCTACGCGCTCTGGGCGCAGCCCGGCGGCGAGGACGCGCGCTGGCTGCAGGCGGTTGCCAATCTCGGGCGCCGGCCGACCTTCCACAAGACCGAGGACCTGCTCGAAGTGCACATCTTCGACTATGACGGCGATCTGTACGGCAAGCGGCTGCGCGCCGCCTTCGCAGAGCGCGTGCGGCCCGAGCGCCGCTTCGACGGGATCGAGAGCCTGAAGGACCAGATCGCCCGCGACTGCGACTCGGCCCGCGCGATGCTCGCCCGCGCTCCGGCGCCCGACGCCGACGAGGCCTCTACCCAGCCCCTGCGCCAGGCACGGTCATGAGCACCGACTACCGCGATACCGTCCTCATGCCGCGCACCGGCTTTCCCATGAAGGCCAAGCTGCCGGAGCGCGAGCCGGCGATGGCCGCACGCTGGGAGGAGATCGGCCTCTACCGGCGCCTGCGCGAGCAGGCTGCCGGACGGCCCAAGTTCGTCCTCCACGACGGGCCGCCCTACGCCAACGGCCACCTGCACCTCGGCACCGCGCTCAATAAGATCCTCAAGGATGTCGTCGTGCGCTCGCAGCAGATGCTGGGCAAGGATTCGGTCTACGTGCCCGGCTGGGATTGCCACGGCCTGCCGATCGAGTGGCAGGTCGAGCAGGCCTACCGCAAGGAGAAGCGCGACAAGGACTCCGTGCCGGTCAGCGAGTTCCGGGCGGACTGCCGCGCTTTCGCCGACCACTGGATCGGGGTGCAGAAGAGCGAGTTCAAGCGCCTCGGCGTCGTCGGCGACTGGGACGAGCCCTACACCACCATGAGCTTCGCGGCGGAAGCGCAGATCGTGCGCGAGCTCGGCCGCTTCCTGCTCGACGGCAGCCTCTACCGGGGCGCCCGGCCGGTGATGTGGTCGCCGGTGGAGAAGACGGCGCTGGCCGAAGCGGAGATCGAGTATCACGACCACACCTCGGTGGTGATCACCGTCGCCTTCCCGGTCATAGACAGCCCGCTGGAGGCCCTCGACGGCGCCGCCGTCGTGATCTGGACGACGACACCTTGGACCATCCCCGGCAACCGCTGCATCGCCTATGGCGAGGCGGTGCGCTACCTCGTGCTGGAGGTGACGGAGGTGGCCGACGGCGCGGCGGTCGCCCCCGGCACGCGGATCGCCGCCGCCGAGGAGCTCGTGCCCACGCTCTGCGCCGATACGGGCATCACCGGACGCCGGGTGATCGCCTCGGACCTCCCTGGCACCGCCTTCGCCGGCACCGTCTGCGCCCACCCGCTGCAGGGCCGCGGCTACGACTTCCCGGTCCCGCTGATCCCGGCGGATCACGTGACCACCGAGCAGGGCACCGGCTTCGTCCATATCGCGCCCGGCCACGGGGCCGAGGACTTCGAGGCGGTGGCGCGCCACAACGCCGGCCTCGCCGCCGGGGGCGGCGGCAGGCCCATCGAGACGCCGGCGACGGTGGACGACGACGGCCGCTTCTACGATCACGTGCCGGGCTTCGCCGGCGGGCACGTCTACGAGGTGAACGGCGATGTCGCCGATGCTTTGGCCGATGCCGGCCGTCTGCTCGCGCGCGGCACCCTGGTGCATTCCTACCCCCACTCCTGGCGCTCCAAGGCGCCGCTGATCTTCCGCAACACGCAGCAGTGGTTCATCAGCATGGAGACGACCGGACTCAGGCAGACCGCGCTCGAGGCGATCGACAACGTGCGCTGGGTGCCGCCCGCGGGCCGGGCGCGGATCCGCTCGATGATCGAGACCCGGCCGGACTGGGTGCTCTCGCGCCAGCGCGTCTGGGGCGTGCCGATCACGGTGTTCGTCTCGCGCGAGGACGGCGCCCCGCTGCGGGACGAGCGGGTGGTGGAGCGCGTCGCCGCCGCGGTGGAGGAGGAAGGCGCCGATGCCTGGTTCACCAGCGACAAGGCGCGCTTCCTCGCGCCCGAGCACGACCCGGACGCCTACGACAAGGTCACGGACATTCTCGACGTCTGGTTCGAGAGCGGCACCACGCACAGCTTCGTCCTGGAGCAGCGGCCGGAGCTGATGTGGCCGGCCTCGCTCTATCTCGAGGGCTCGGACCAGCACCGCGGCTGGTTTCACAGCTCGCTCCTCGAATCCTGCGGAACGCGGGGGCGCGCGCCCTACGACGCCGTGCTCACCCACGGTTTCGTCGTGGACGGCGAGGGCCGCAAGATGTCGAAGTCGCTCGGCAACGTCATCGCCCCGCAGCAGGTGAACGAGCGCTACGGCGCCGACATCCTGCGTCTCTGGGTGGTGAGCGCCGACTACGCCGAGGACCTCAGGATCAGCGAGGAGATCCTGCGCTACCAGGCCGATTCCTATCGCCGGCTGCGCAACACGCTGCGCTTCCTGCTGGGCAACCTGGCCGACTTCCACCCCGGCGAGCGCCTGGCCCCGGAGGAGCTGCCCGCGCTCGAGCGCTGGGTGCTGCACCGGCTTGAGGGCCTCGGCCGCGACGTGCGGCAATGGTGCGAAGACTTCGCCTTCCACGAGATGTTCGTGGCACTGCATCACTTCTGCGCCGTCGACCTCTCGGCCTTCTACTTCGACATCCGCAAGGATGCGCTCTATTGCGAGCCCGCCGGGTCGAGCCGGCGGCGCGCCGTGCGCACCGTGCTCGACAGCCTGTTCGACTGCCTCACGGCCTGGCTCGCGCCCTTCATCTGCTTCACCGCCGAGGAGGCCTGGCTCGCCCGTCACGCGGACGACACGAGCGTGCACCTGCGCACCTTCCCCGCGCTGCCGGCGGCGTGGCGGGACGACGCGCTGGCCGAGCGGATCGAGCGCATGCGCGCCGTGCGCCGCGTCGTCACCAAGGCGCTGGAGCAGGCGCGCGCCGCGAAGGTCATCGGCTCCTCGCTGGAGGCTGCGCCCACGGTCTTCGTGCACGAGCGTTACCGCGACGCGCTGGCCTGCGGCGACGACGATTGCGCGACCCTCTTCATCACCTCAGATGCGCGCATCGCGCCATGGGAAGACGCGCCGGCGAACGCCGATCTCGTGACCCTGCCCGAGGTGCCGGAGGTTGGCGTGCTGTTCGCGCCGGCCGAGGCCGAGAAGTGCGCGCGCTGCTGGCGGCTGCTGCCCGAGGTCGGCACCGTCGAGCGCTATCCCGATCTCTGCGGACGCTGCGCGAGCGCAGTAGACGCGGCCCGTCCGGCTGCCGCCTGATCGGCCGGGCCTCCCCGGGCCGGGAAGAGCGCTCTTGCTCCGTATCGGACTACCGGTCGCCGCCGCCGTCGTCGTCGCCGACCAGGCCAGCAAGTACGTCGTGCGCGACGCGCTGTGGGACCCGCTCCGCTACATCGAGGTGACCTCCTTCTTCAACCTCGTCCCGGTCCAGAACCGGGGCATCAGCTTCGGCCTCTTCCAGAGCGAGGGTGCCGGCGCCTGGGTGATCGTCGGCCTCGCGCTGGCGATCTCCGCCGGCCTCGTGGTCTGGCTGAGCCGGACCCGCCTGCGCTGGCCGGCGTGGGCGCTCGGCCTCGTCATCGGCGGTGCCATCGGCAACGTGATCGACAGGGTACGCCTCGGCTGGGTCATCGATTTTCTCGATTTCCACGGCGGCGGCTACCACTGGCCGGCGTTCAACATCGCCGATGCGGCCATCAGCGTCGGCGTCGTCATGCTGATCCTGCACGGCTTCTTGATGAAGCCGCGGAAAGCGCCTAGATAGGGTCCCATGGGCAAGGCGGTGCAGCGGGCGGCCTGGCACCGGGGAGCCGGCCGTATTGTCGCGGCGGGTCTCGGCGCCGTAGGCTTGGCGCTGGCGCTCGGCGCCTGCGGCAACGTCAGCCAGTCCCTCGGCCTCGGCAAGAACACGCCGGACGAATTCGCGGTGGTCCGGAACCCGCCGCTTTCGCTCCCGCCCGACCTGACGCTCAGGCCGCCCCGTCCCGGCGAACGACCCACCAACGAGGTCTCGGCGCGCGATCAGGCGGAGACCCTCCTGCTGAGCGAAGCCGGCGGCGACCGAGACGCCGACGCGGCGCAGGCGACCGAGACGCCGGGCGAAGTTGCGCTGATCGCGCGTGCCGGCGCCGCCGACGTGGACCCCAACATCCGCGACATCATCCAGCGCGAGTATTCGGGCTACGCGTACAGGGACGAGAGCTTCGTCGAAGCGCTCATGTTCTGGCGCTCCGAGGACCCGCCTGGCGAGGTGGTCGACCCCGAGGCCGAAGCCGAGCGGCTGCGAGAGAACATCGAGGCCGGGAAGCCCGTCACGGAGGGCGAGACGCCGACGATCGAGCGGCGCGAGAGGGCTCTTCTCGAAGGGATATTCTGAGTTGACGCGATGGCGGCGCGCGGGCCCGCCGCCCATCGCCGCCCGCCGCTTCCTGGAGGTCGCCCCATGACCATCCGTCTCCTGCCGGAGAGCGTGATCAACCGGATCGCGGCCGGCGAGGTGATCGAGCGGCCGGCGTCGGTAGTCAAGGAGCTGGTCGAGAACGCCATCGACGCCGGCGCGCGCAGCATCGAGGTGACGCTGGAGGAGAGCGGCCGCCGGCTCATCCGCGTCGCCGACGACGGTCGCGGCATGACGCGCGAGGAGCTGCCGCTGGCGCTGGCCCGCCACGCCACCTCCAAGCTCACGGGCGACGGCGACCTCTGGTCGATCGCGACTCTCGGCTTTCGCGGCGAGGCGCTGCCCTCCATCGCCTCGGTCGGCAGGCTCACGATCGCGAGCCGTGCCGCCGGCGCCGGGAACGCGTGGACGATCGACGCGGCCGGCGGGGCGCCGGGTGCATGTTCGCCCACCGCACGGCCGCAGGGGACCACCGTGACGGTGGCGGATCTCTTCTACGCGACGCCGGCACGGCTCAAGTTCCTCAAGGCGCCGCGCACCGAATCGGGCCACGTCGCGGACGCCGTCGGCCGCCTCGCCATGTGCCACCCGGCCGTCGCCTTCGCGCTCACGGACGACGGCCGCAGCGCACTGCAGGACGGGCCGCATGACGACGGGCCGGCGGGGCGGCTCGCGCGGCTCGCGTTGGTCATGGGCCGGGCCTTCGCCGAGAATGCCCTGCCCATCGATGCCGAGCGCGAGGACCTGCGGCTCACGGGCTACGCGGCGCTGCCCACGCTGAACCGCGCCAGCGCGCAACACCAATACCTCTTCGTGAACGGCCGGCCGGTGCGCGACCGCCTGTTGATGGGCGCGGTGCGCGCGGCCTACGCCGACTTCCTCCACCGCGGGCGCCATCCCATGGCGGCGCTCTTCCTCGAGCTTCCGCCGGACCGGGTAGACGTGAACGTCCACCCCACCAAGGCCGAGGTGCGCTTCCGCGACGGCGCGCTGGTGCGCGGGCTCATTGTTAGCGCGCTCAAGCGGGCGCTCGCCGCCGCCGGGCACCATGCGGCGACCACGGTCGCCGAGGATGCGCTCGCCGCACTGCGGCCGCACAGCGGCGGCGGCCGCGCCAGCGCCGGCGCCGATGGGGACTACGGCCCCGCACCGCCCTCCAGGGCGCCGCATCTGGCCGAAGCCCAGGCGCGCTACCACGCACCGCTCGATGGGCCCCTCGACGCACCGTCGGCCCGGGTCGACGCCGCGCCGTCGGCGGAGTCAGGCGACGCGACCGGCCCGACCCATCCCCTCGGCGTCGCGCGCGGGCAGGTGCACGGCACCTATGTCGTGGCGCAGACCAAAGACGGCATCGTGATCGTCGATCAGCATGCCGCCCACGAGCGGATCGTCTACGAGCGGATGAAGGCCGCGCTGGCGGACGCCGGCATCCAGCGCCAGATCCTGCTGATCCCCGAGGTGGTCGAGCTCGACGATAAGGCCGTCGCCAAGCTTGAGGCGCGGGCCGCAGAGCTGGCCGATCTCGGCCTGGTGCTGGAGCGCTTCGGCGCGGGCGCGGTGGTGGTGCGCGAGGTGCCGGCGCTCATCGGCAACGGCGACACGCAGGGCCTGGTGCGCGACCTCGCCGACGAACTCGCCGAATGGGACGAGTCCTCGACCCTGCGCCAGCGGCTCGCGGACGTGTGCAGCACGCTGGCCTGCCACGGCAGCGTCCGCGCCGGGCGCCGGCTCAACGCCGACGAGATGAACGCGCTGCTGCGCCAGATGGAGGCGACACCCCACGCCGGCCAGTGCAATCACGGCCGGCCGACCTACGTCGAGCTCAAGCTCGCCGACATCGAGCGCCTGTTCGGCCGGCGCTAGGGCGTGTCCGCTTTACACGGAAACGCTCTGGCCTCTTTTTCGCTCACGGCAGCCGACCTGCGGTCGGCGCCTGCGCGGGCGCGCCGCATAAGCGGCGGGCCGCAGTCGCGGCCTGTCGCGTATCCGTCAACGACGGATACGCTCTAACCCGAACGCCTGAAGACACCACCGGAACGGGAGGAAGGACGAAGCCAATGGAGAGAGACGCGCGATACCCGGACTACATCGGCATCTCGGACGTGAGCACGAAGTCCTTCGAGCAGATGCGCGTCGAAGGCTACTTCGAAGGCCAGCCGTCCATCATGTTCGACGAGCCGGAGGGGTTCGACATCGGCGATCCGCCCGATCTGCAAGGACGCTCAAGGGGCTGGACCCCCGTCCACGCCCAGCTCTGCGCCCTTGCCTCCTGCACCTCCATCACGATCACCGTGGTGGCGCGCGATCAGGGGTTCCGGTATCGGGGCCTGAGGACCGACATCCGTTCTCTCATCGACATCCGCGGCTTCTTCTTCGATCTGCACCTGCAGCCCAAGTACGAGCAGATCAACTTCGACCTCCACGTGGACACGCGGGAGAAGACGGGCCGGGTCAAGGCGCTCGCCCGGGAAACGGACCGCCGCTGCCCGCAGATCGGCCTGTTCAGGATGGCCGGCATTCCCATGGTGATGAGCTGGTACAGGGAAGGCTCGAAGAGACCGCTGTTCGTCGACCGCTTTCACATCGGCCGGGGCAGGACGCCGGAGGAGAAGCTGATCGAGCGGCAGAAGAAGATCGACGGAACCTAGGCCCTTCCTCGCCCTGCCCCCGCCTCAGTCGCCGAAGTAGGCCGCCGCGATCTCGGGGGATTCGCGCAGCTCCTCGGGCGTCCTCGGCTCGCCGATGCGGCCGGTCTCCAGCAGGTAGACCTCCCGCGCGAGGCTCATGGCGAAGTTCACGTTCTGCTCGGTGATCACGATGGTGAGCCCGAGCCGCTCGTTCAGGTCCTTGAGCACGGCGGCGATCTCGAGGCACACGCGGGGCGCGAGGCCGAGCGTCGGCTCGTCCACCATGAGCAGCGTCGGACTCGACATCAGCGCGCGGCCGAGCGATGCCATCTGGCGCTCCCCGCCGGACTGGGTCGCGGTCTCCTGCTTCTGCCGCTCCTCGAGCCGGGGGAAGAGGTCGAACACGGTGCGCAGGTTGGCCTCGATCGCATCGCGCTTGCGATAGGCGCCGACGAGCAGGTTCTCCTTCACCCCCATGAAGGGGAAGAGGTTGCCGCGTTCCGTCGCATAGCCGATGCCGAGCCGGATGATCCGCGCCGGCGACATGCGGGTAATGTCCGTGTCGGCGAAGGTGATCTGCCCGCGCCGCCTCGTCAGGCCGACGATGGAATCGAGCAGGGTCGACTTGCCGGCGCCGTTGGGGCCGACGACGGCGACGATGCTGCCCGCCTCCACCTCCAGCGAGACGCCGTGCAGCGCCTGGGCGCGGCCGTAGAAGACATCGAGGTCGCCGATGCTCAGGAGCGCCACGATCCCCTCCCCTTCCCGCTCCTACTGTCCGAGATAGGCATCGCGCACCGCCTCGTCCTTCACCACCTCGTCGAACGTGCCTTCCGCGATGATGGCGCCGAAGGACATGACGATGACCCGGTCGACGAGCGGCGCCAACGCGCGCAGATCGTGGCTGACGATGATGTAGGTGAGCCCGTCCCTGCGCTTCTTCTCCACCAGCAGCTCGGAGATCTGCGCGATCTCC
The DNA here is from genome assembly GCA_011523425.1 of Alphaproteobacteria bacterium. Classification (GTDB taxonomy): domain Bacteria; phylum Pseudomonadota; class Alphaproteobacteria; order UBA828; family UBA828; genus WTGU01. The sequence continues at coordinate 63,128 of WTGU01000124.1, read as the reverse complement.
TTCAGGGTCAGGCCGGCGAAGACCTCGTCGAGCAGCAGCAGCCTGGGCGAAACGGCGACGTTGCGCGCCATCTCAAGCCGGCGCAGGTCGCCCATGGCGAGCTCGCTCGGCAGCCTCTCGATCTGCTCGTCGGAGAAGCCGACGCTGCGGCCGATCTCCGCCTCGGCCGCCTGGTCCGCTCCCTCGGCGACGAGCTTCCAGAGGTTGTCCGGCGCCATGCCGACGCGGATGTTGGCGCCCACCGACATCTCGCCGAAGGGCTGGGGGACCTGATAGGTGCGCGCGATGCCGCGCTTGACCCGCTCGTGGGTGGGCACGCGGGTGACGTTCTCGCCCTTGAACCAGATTTCGCCCTTGGTGGGCTTGAGCTCCGCCATGATCATGTTGAAGACGGTCGTCTTGCCGGCGCCGTTCGGGCCGATCAGGCCGAGCGTCTCGCCCTCCGCCACCTGGAAGGAGATTCCCTGCACGGCGCGGATGCCGCCGAAGGTCATGTGGAGGTCGCGCACCTCCAGCAGCGGGCCTTCGGTCATCGCCGCCACTCCTGCACCTTGCGGCCGGCGTCGGCGATGATGGCGTAGATGCCTTCGGGCTTGACGACGTAGAGCACCAGCGCGATGCCGCCGTAGAGGAGATAGCGCTCCATGCCCGGCATCACCGGCCGGAGATACTCGAGCAGGACGGTCAGGAAGTAGGCGCCCATGATCGGACCGATGATCGTCTCGGCCCCGCCGAGCAGCGCCGCGACCAGGATGGTGAAGAGGAAGCTGATCTCGAACATGCCGCGCGGCGCGATCGAGCCGATGTAATGGACGTAGAAGGCGCCGCCGATGCCGGAGACGGCGGCGCTCACCGTGAACGCGAAGAGCTTGAGCTTGGTGGTGTTGTGGCCGGTGCTGCGGACCGCCTCCTCGTTCATCCTGATGGCGCTCAGCGCGATGCCGAGGCGCGTGCGGATGAGGAGCCAGAGCACGACCCCGATCACGAACATGATGCCGAAGCTGAGGTAGTAGTTGTTCACGGCACCGGAGACGATGCTCTCGAGGCCCGAGATGCCCCTGGTGCCGCCCGTGATCTTGGGCGCCACGACCTTGGTGAGCTGGTAGAGGATCTCCATGAAGGCAAGCGTCACCAGCGCGAAGTAGGTGCCGCGGATGCGCAGCGCGGGCAGGAAGAAGAGCGTGCCGCCCACCATGGTCGCCGCCACCGCCGCCGGGATGCTGTAGTAGATCGGGACGTCGAAGCGGAAGCTCAGGATCGCCGTGGTGTAGCCGGCGATGCCGATGAGGAACGGATGGCCGAAGCTGATGTAGCCGGTCCTGCCTGAGAGGAAATCCCAGCTCATGGCGAACATCGCCAGGAAGTGGGCAAAGATCAGGATGCGCAGCGTGCCGGTGCCGACCACCAGCGGCAGCAGGCACATGAGCACGCCGAAGGCGAGCCACCAGCCGAGATAGCGCAGCGTCTCGCGGTCGACGGCCATCGCTCAGAGCTCCGCCTTGCCGAAGAGGCCCTTGGGCCGCACCAGCAGCACCAGGATGATCAGCAGCATGGTGGAGACGCCGCGCAGCTCGGCCGCGATCAAGGTAGTCGTGATGGTCTCGACGAAGCCGATGATGTGGGCCGCGATCAGGCTGCCGACGATGCTGCCGATGCCGCCGACGATCACGACCGCCACCGAGATGATGAGCGGAAACACCCACATGTGGGAGTCGAGCTGGGTGAAGGTCGCGAAGAAGACGCCCGCGATCGCTCCAAAGGCGCCGCTGAGCGCCCAGGTCACCATGCTGATGACGCTGGGCTCGATGCCCGAGATCACCGCACCCTTGCGGTCCATGGAGACCGCGCGGATGGCGCGGCCGAGATGGGTGTAGCGGACGAAGGCCATGAGGCCCCCGAGCACCACCCAGCTCACGCCCGTCGCCAGCAGGATGTTCATGGTGACCGAGACGCCCTCGTAGCGGAGCACGCCGCGAATCACCGGCCACATGGTCTTGGGTGCGGCGCCGAAGATCACCACGATCAGCGCTTGCATGACGACGGCGAGGATCAGTGTCGATATCTCGACCGCGATCGGGTTGTCCTCCAGCCGGCGTACCAGAAGGATGTAGGTGAGCAGGCCGAAGGTCACGCCCGCCAGAATCGCCAGGATGAAGCTCGCGAAGACCGGCAGCCCCGCCTCCTGGAGGGCCGCGTAGTAGATGTAGCCGCCGAGCATGATGTAGACGCCGTAGGCCAGGTTCAGCACCCGGCCGACGCTGAAGATCATGGTGAAGCCGACGGCGATCAGCGCATAGAGGCCGCTGAGCACGAACCCCTGGATCAGGATCTGGAGCGCCATCAGAGCTCGCTCGCGGGCCGTCGGGTCAGCGTTCGCACGAAGGCCGGGGCGCTCCGATCACGGGCGACCCCGGCGCACTTCCAGCAAGGCAAACCGGGCGCGACCCGTAAAGTCGCGCCCGGTGAGTGACTAGCCGACCTACTTGAGCCAGTCCGGCACCTCGAACTCGCCGTTGGCGTACTTCGGCGGGTAGACGACCTTGGTGGAGCCGTCCGAGTACCACTGGATGACCACCATCGACGGCGCCCCTTCGTCGTAGGGCGGGTTGATGTCGAACTTGATGTTGTGGGTGTATTCCCGCTGGGTGCGGGGCTCGATCTCGCCCGGCTTCCAGAAGGCGTAGCGGAGCCAGATCTCGCCGTCCTTCTCGACGACGATATCGTCGTTCTCCATCTCGCGGACCCAGTCGTCGAGCGGATCGAAGCCGCCGGCGCGCTCCGCCGCGGCGAAGGCGTTGAGCATCCCGTAGTAGGCGTTGAAGCCGTTGAAGTGCGGGAAGACCGGCCGCGAATCGCCGTACTTGGCGCTGTACCTATCGAGGAAGTCCTGAGTGCGCGGGTCGATTTCCGAGCCGATCGAGGGCACCGGGCTCAGCGTCGAGATGCCGCCGCCGAGGCCGCCGGTGTCGTCCCAGAACTCCCGGGCGAAGGCCGAGACGTTGATCCCGGTCATCGGCACCGGCACCTCGAGCTTCACGTACTGCGAGGCCGGCACCTGGCTGCGCACCGCCGCGATCGAGTAGATGAAGTCGGGCTCCGCCGCCACCGCCTTGTTGTAGATGGGGCCGAAGTCGACCGTGTTGGTGTCGTAGACGGTGTGACCGATGATCTCGATGCCCGCCTCCGGCGCGAGCACCTGCTCGATCAGCTCGTAGACGCCGCCGCCGAACGCGGTGTCCTCCTGCAGAACGTACACCGTCTTCCAGCCCATCTTCTTGGAGAGCACGTCCTTGCCGAAGTCGACGTAGAGGATGGCCAGCGCGTAGTCGTTGGAGACGTTCATGAAGTACATCTTGTACTTCTCGTACTCCTCGACGACCTTGTCGATGATGCCGACATAGGAGGTCCAGGTGTCGAGGGTCGGCGTCCGGTACTCCGCCATGCGCTCGAGCCAGCCCAGCGACACGTCGTCGATGCAGCCCGAGATGATGAAGTCGACGTTCTCGACCTCGTTCAGGTATTCATAAGCCTTGATACCCTCCTGCACGTCCTCGCGCGTGTCGGCCTTGACCAGCTCGATCATGCGCCCGCCGAGCACCCCGCCGGCCGCATTGATTTCCTCGATGGCGATCTCGGTGCCCCGGATCGTGCTCTTGCCCGTGTCGGTGTCGAACGAGCCGATATAGCCGACCTTGATCGGGTCGGCGGCAGGTGCGGCGGTCGTAAGCGACCAGACGGCCGCCGTGGCGACTGCGGCGCCTATCAGCAGATGACGGACTTTCATGACCCCAACCTCTCTTCGTCGTTAGCTATCTCCCGGATCGCACTACTGTAGCCCGGAACTCTCACTACTGTCATGGTCTGCGCGACACGCCCCGCCCGGCGGGTGGGCGGGGTGCGGCGGCGGCTGCGACGAGCGCGCCGCTGCCTCACCTCGGCGAGACGAGGGGACGAAATCGCCGGAATCGGCGGGCGGGCTCGGGATCACACCTCGTGCTTCGCGGACTTGACCGCCGCATGCCCGGACCCGACATGCATACATGTTCGGTGAACGACGACGGCAATCCGAGACCCCGCATGCGCCTGTTCGTGACGAGACGCACTGGCCGCACAACTCGCAGACCGAAACGCGGCATTGGGGCCCCGTTCTCAATTCGCTTTCTTGTATCGTCCGGTCGTGGCGGTCTTTTCATTTCGACCATCTTTGAGGTAGTCAATCCCGCACTGCTCACCGATCATGTGCGTCCCTTCGAATTGCGCGGCAGTTCCGGCGCTCGTACTGTGTCACGACTTCAGGTCCAAGGAGGCCACGGCTGATGGCTGATTCGACCGAGGGTCTGGCATCCCAATCCCTGACGCTGCCCGAGGAGCTCATCCTGATGCTCCTCAACGAGGAGACAGGCTACTTTCACCAGGTCCAGGGCTGGGAACTGAACTGCGCCGTCGTCGGCGCGGTACTGGCGGAACTGTCCCTCCTCGAGCGCATCGACACGGACATGGAGTCGCTGCTCCTGGTGGACCGGACGGAAACGGGAAACCCGGCGCTTGATCCCATTCTGAAGGAAATCGCGGACGAGCCGGTTCGGCACAACGCCCAGTACTGGATCGAGCGACTCGCCGCCCATGCGGATTCGATCATCGACCTGACTCTCGACCGCCTGGTCGATCTCAAGATCCTGAAGCACCACGACGGCGATTTCTGGACCCTGGCCCCTACCAGCCGCTACTCCGACCAGTACGGCCACCTCGACGATGACACCCCGGATCAGTTCATCAAGACGCGCATCAGCGTCTACATCTTCACCGAGGCGATCCCCGATCCGAGAGACATCATCATCATCTGCCTCGTCAATACCTGCGACGTGTTTCGCTTCATTTTCGACCTCGACGACGAGGCGGAAGAGCGCATCACGTTCATCTGCAGGATGGACCTGATCGGCCGCTCCATCGCCGATGCGGTCGAAGCGAACATCGCCAGCCCACTGCTTCGACACGCCGCCTTCACCAAGAAGATTCCGGTCGTTCCATGGCACAAGCTGCTGCTCAATCGACACATGCGCGATCGCAACATCCCCGGAATCTGCGCCGGGCTCGCGCAAGAGTACGGGCCGGTGTTTCAGATCCGTCCGCCATTCGGCGAGACCGTGACCTTCCTGGCCGGGGCCGCCACCAACCGCTGGCTCCACCGCAACGGGCGGATGTACCTGAGATCCAAGGACTACTTCACCGATGTCGAGAAAGTCTACGGCGCCTCCGGGCTGATCCCCTCCCTCGACGGCGCCGATCACTTCCGGCAGCGCAAGGCCATGCAGCCGGGCTATTCTCGCGAGAGGCTGGAGGGAGAGCTGGACGCCCTCTACGGACACATTCGCGCATTCATGGCGGATTGGAAGGTGGGCTCGACCCTGCCGGGCACCGCCACCTGCCGCCTCATGGTCAACGCGCAGATAGCGCCCGTCATTCTCAGCATCGAGGCGCAGGACATCGTGGAGGACCTGATCAAGTTCAAGGAGCGGGCGCTCACCACCCACGTCGCGAGGGTCCTGCCCAAATTCATGCTGCACACCCCGGGCATGAAGAAGCCTGCCAGGGCCATCGAAGTGGCGGTGCAACGGATCCTGAACGTCCACACGCCCGCGCAGAGGTCCGGCTGCCCGCGCACCCTCGCGGACGACATGCTCAGCCTCCATGCCAGCGACCCGCAATTCCTCCCCGAGTCGAACATGGCGTTCTATCTGTCGGCACCCATGCTCGCCAGCATGTACCTCGGCGATGCGCTGGGCTTCGGCCTCTATGCCATGGCGTCACAGCCCGAACTCTACCGCCGGATTCGGGGCGAGGCCGATGCCCTGTTCGCCGACGGCGACCCGGACGGGGCGGCCTACACCAAGTCGGCCCTCGACGTCACGAACCGCTTCATCATGGAGTGCATGCGCATGTACCCCGTGGTGCCCGCGTCGATTCGCAACGTGATGAACTCGTGCGTCATCGAGGGCTACCAGCTTCCGGTGGGGGCGCGCATCGTCATCGCCCAGACGGCCCCGCACTACATGAGCGACGTCTTCCCGGAGCCCTACAAGTTCGACATCGACCGCTACCTGCCGCCGCGCAACGAGCACCGCAGCCCCGGATACGCGCCTTACGGGCTCGGCACTCACATGTGTCTCGGCTTCCGCTGGATGGAAATGCAGCTCACCGTCAACCTGCTGATGATCGCGCGCTACTTCACGCTCGAGGTGTCGCCGAAGAACTACAAGCTCCGGATCAACCCGTTTCCGTCGATGTCTCCGAACCGGAAGCTGAAATTCCGCGTCGCCGAGCAGGCGCGCGAGCTGCCCGTCTAGCCCGGATTTTTCGCCAGGCTCACGCCTTCCTGAAGCGCCGGCCGTACATCGTGCGGCCGTAGAAGTTGAACCACTTGCGCGCCTCGGAATCCTCGAACGGATAGTCCGCCCCGAGCTGCCTCGCGGTGACGAGGCCGGTGACGAAGCAGGTCTCCTGGCTGTTGACCAGAGTGTGGGCGCCGCAGTGCCACGTCCGCCGCTTGCCCTGAACGAAGCGGAACAGGTGGATCAGGATGGCCACGTGGGGCACGTCGTGCACGATGTGCTGAAACCACCACCTCTTGATGACCTTGCCTTCGTCGATACGGCTGATCGGGTTGTAGGTCACCAGGCACGGCTTGTCCGACCGGTGCACCCAGGGCTGCTGATTGTGCATGATATAGGTGATCTCGTAATTGTCGGGCCTCGCCCCGTACTGCTCGATGTGATTGCTCCGCGTCGCGAGCGGCTCGACCTCGTTGTCGGGAAGAACCGACGCGTCGGAATGGACGACCGTGTGGTTGTGCAGCTCGCTCTCGTAGCGGATCGAAGAGAGAAGGCTGCTCTCCATGAAGGTCGGTTTGTCCAACATCATCAGCGTCTGATTGGCGTTGCAGGCGAAGACGACATCGTCGAACGTCTCGGTCTCTCCGTTCTCGTCCTCCACGACGACTTCGCCTGCGCGCCGATACACTTTCCGCACCGGTCGCTCGAGGTAGATCCTGTCCCGAAAGGCGGCCGACAGCGCCTCGTAGATGCGCCGCGTGCCCCGGTCCCAGGTCTGCATCGGCGTTGCGGTCTCGATATCGAAGAACTCGAGATAGCGGGAGAACAGGGACGCAGGCATGTCGAACACGTTCGTCGCCATCAGGAAGTTGACGAACATCGGCTTCAGTATCTTGTACCTGAAGTCGCCGGAGTACCGTCCCAGATTGAGAATCGCACCCATGCTGACGTAGTTGTACGGGTTGAAGGCGTTGAGCAGTCTGGACCTGCTCCGATTGAGGCGGCCGAACCAGCGCAGGCGCCGCAGCAGCCGCTGGAACTTCTCGATTTCCGGCTGCAATTGCCTCCTGATGTCGGAGTCGAAATCGTGCGCGTAGACGCCGCCGCGATACTTCACGCTGTAGCTGAACCTGGTATCTATCAGGTCGATACCGAGCTGCTGCATGAGCAGGACGATGTGGTGGTACACCGAGGGAATGCACGCGGTGACGGAAATATCGAACGGAATCGAGGTGCCGTCGTCCTGCGGCATGTCGGCCGTGATGGCATTGCCGCCGACCTGAGCCTGCGCCTCGTACAGGCGAAAGTCGAAGCGATCGGGGTGACGATCGAGCGCCCAGGCCACCGCCAGTCCGGAGATCCCTGCGCCGACTATGGCAACCCGTCTCGGCATCGCCGCGCCGCGTCGGTCGGTGACTTGTCGGCCAGGAGGGCGGGCCGGCGCGGCCCGATGCCGCCCGAACCTATCGGATGCGCTTCAGGGCGGTCTTGGTGAAGTCGCCCACGTCGAGGTCGGTGCCGAACTCGTAGTCCAGCCAGTGCAGCTCGGTGCTCTTTCCCGTGAGATGGTTCGTCATGGTGATCTTGCTGGCCCGCCAGAAGCGATCGAGATACATCTGGTAGCCCTCCACGACCATCGTCTTGAGGTGCGCGTCCCTGCGGTCGTGGAATTGGATCTGCTGGACGCGAAGCTCCTCCTGGTCGAACCAGACAATCTGACGTGAGTAGCCCGACTTCCGGTCGAGCGGGACACGCTCCACCACGACGCATTCGAGCTCGCCGCAGGGCTCGTCGCGCAGGTACGTGTACGCGTACTTCTCGATCTCGGAGGCGCCCAGGTCCTCGTAAGCGAACTCGCTGCCCATGAAGGAGCCGGACTGGTTCGAGGAACTGATGCGCTTGACCCGTTTCAGGGCGGGAAGATAGAGCCACTGCTCGTCCGGCTCGTCCTTGTGGGCATGGACGAGAAACGCCGTTCCCTTGACGTCGCGCGGCCGGTCGAACACGAACATGGTGCGATCGCCGTCCCCCTCGACCTCGATGACCTGCAGTCGAAGCTCGCGCCGGCTCTCCTGCCCGCGCTTGTTTCGCAGGACCATGTTGAGGCTTGCGGTGAAATTGCCGAAACCCTTCTCGCGCTCGCGGGCGTCGGTCGCGATCCTGAGCCCGGCTTCCTCGGCACTTTCGGCCGCCCGGGAGAGCGGCGGCTCGACCGCCCAGGCAAGGACGGCAACGAAGATCCCGAAGAGCGCGAGCAACAGGTAGGGGGAAGAGACGCGGATCACCGTTTCCTCCTGTCGGTGGCCATCAGCGGAGCGGGGAAAGCGGAAAACCGGCGGCGGTGTCCGGGCAGCGACTGGGCCGTGTCATCTCGTTCACCTTCGCCGGAACCTGCTGGCACATGGTAGCACGATTCCCGCCCGGCGCATGGAGGGCCGGCGACAACCCGGATCAGAAGTTGTAGTCCAGGTTCACCCCGATGTAGCTGTCCCGCCGCGCGACATAGGCGGCGTCGTTCTCGTCGATCCCCACATAGGCGGCGGCCTCCACATGCAGGGACAGGCTGTCCGAGAGGCGGCGCTTGAACTCGGCGCCAAGAACCCGGCTGCTGTTTTCGAGGGAGTTCAGGACGCTGCCGACGAACTCGGTGCTCTGCTCGTCGTTCAGCCCGAGGCGCGCGACGAGGAGCAGGTCGTTCTCGAACGCGTTGGTCGCCCAGCGGCCTCGCCCGTCGTGGGTCCATTCGGCGATCAGGGTCAGCTCGGAGTCGAGCTCCCAAGGGGAATAGATCGCGTACTCGCCGCCCAGGACGAAGGCCGCGTAGTCCTCTTCCTCGTAGTTGAGGGTTTGATCGAGCCGGGCGTTCTGCGCGCCGGCGCGGTGAATGGCTTCCAGCTTGAGAAGCCAGGGGCCGGTGGTGAGCTGGGTATCCAGGCCGAACTGCTGGATCTGCTCGTAATACGGCGCCAGAACGAGCTCGCGGCCGGCCAGCATCGGCAGCAGGGTGGGCTCGCGGCTGGTGCCGTCGAACGCGCTGAGCCCGATATCGAGCGGGCCGACGCTGCCGGTGTAGCGGCCGGCGAGATCGACATGCCACTCCTCATTCTGGGATTCGTACGTGGTCAGCGAGTGGTCCACGACCAGCGCGGGACGCAGGCGGCCGTGGCGGCCCGGATAGGTGCGCTTGCGGTGCCCGGTCAGCGCGAACAGCTCCACCGCCCCCCAGTCTCCCGACAGGGTGACGTGGGCCATCGGCTGGCCCAGCTTGGTCTTCTCGTCCGGGTGCTCCACCAGGTCGGTCTGGTTGACGATATCGACCAGGGAGCGCGATTCGACGACGCCCCAGAACACGCGATCGACGCCGAGCCGCAGCTCCCATTCGTCCTCGCCGATGTCGCCGTAGAGGAGAAGAAAGGCCTCGCGGAGATCGGCGTGGGTGCGCTCCGGATCCCCGGCGTCGAAGCGGTAGAAGGGCGTGATCGTGACGCTTCTACCCTCGTCGTCCTCCATGTAGGCAGTGATCTCCGCGGCAAACCCGCTCGCATGGGAACGCTGGTCGGGAAACGCGGGAGTCTCGGGGTAGAGCCGGGTTTCCGGCGAATAGCGCCCGGAAAGCTCGAAATAATCAATGATCCCGTTGTCGGCGTGTGCGCCGGTCGCGAGCAGCGAGACCAGCAGGCCAAGCGCTGAAAGAGCGACGGGGAAGCGCGCGATCATCCCGCCCACCTCACCTCCGAGAATGGGGACACGCGTCCGCGCCGTTCAATTGCTCTCCTCGCTCGCCACCTTGGTCGCTCCGCTCGTCCCCTTTCTTCTATCGAGAATCATGAGCAACGGCGGCAGGAACAGGAAGTCCGCCAGGAGAGCGATGATGACCGTCGTTCCCGCCAGCAGACCGAGCGCCTGGTTGTTCGCCATCCCCGATGCGCCGAACACCATGAAACCCAGCGCGAACACGACGGTCGTCGCCAGCAGCGCCTTGCCGACCGTGCCGAATGCGGACTGGACGGATTCCTCCGGCGACTGCCCGTTCTTCCGGCCTCTCAGATACTTGGTCATGAAGTGAATCGTGTCGTCCACGATGATGCCGAAGGCGATGGCGGTGACGACGGACGCCGAGACTCCGACCTGTCCCACCGCATACCCCCACAGCCCCATCGCCATGGCGGCCGGGACGAAATTCGGTATCAGGCTGATCAGGCCGAAGCGCACGCTCCTGAAGATGAAGATCAGCAGCAGCGAGACGATGCCCATCGCCGTGATGGTGCCGATCAGCATCTTTTCGATGTTTCTGTTGATCGAGTGCGCCCCGACGATCGTCATCCCGGCGGCGCCGGTCTCCAGGCCAGGCGCATTCTGGCGCAGCCAGTCGCGCGCGCGCTCGTCGAGCTCCAGCTTCTGGTTGACGGAGAGCGCCTTCAGGACGACCGTCAGGCGGGTCGCCGACCGTTCGACGTCGATCAGGTTGTTGAGGTCCAGGCCCACCGGCAGAGAGAATTCGTAAAGCAGCAGGTATTGGGCGGCGAGCTCGGTGTCGTCCGGAATGCGGTAGAACTCCGGATCGTCGCCATTCAGATTCTTGTTCAGGCGCTTCACGATGTCGGTGACGCCGAAGACATGAGCGACTTCGGGCTGCGCCCGGTACCACTCCGCGAACGCGTCGACCTGCTTCAGATAGCCGACATCCGTGATGCCGCCCTCTTGCCCGGACTCGAGCGAGTACTCGAACGGCTCCAGGCCGGAGAAATTGTCGCTCACGAAATCCGTGGCTCGCCGGAACTCGTAGCTTTCGCTGAGAAGCTCGAGGTGATTGTCGTCGAGTTCGATGCGCGAGATGCCGGCAACCAGCGCCACGACGAGGACGCCGAAGGCAGCCAGCATGACAATGCGGCGGGACACGACGAAGCGCCCGAAACGCTCGAAGAAGCGGTCGAAATAATCGGTCTTCCCGGCCTTGGCGGGCCGGACGCGCAGGGGCATGAGAGACAGGAAAGCCGGCAGGAGCGTCACCGAAAAGACGAAGGCGGACAGCGAGCCGAAGGCGACGATATTGCCCATGACCCGAAACGGCGGCATCTCGGAGAAGTTCAGGCTGAGGAAACCGATCGCCGTCGTGATCGACGTCAGGAATACGGGCCACACGTTGAGCTTCAGAGAGTGAATCGCCGCCTGTCTGCGGTCCATTCCCTGGCGCAGGCCCGCCAGCATTGCCTCTATGATGTGCACGCAATGGGCGACCGTGATCGCCATCAGGACGAACAGCGCCGCCCCGCTCTCGCCGTAGAGCTTCATGCCTGCCCAGCCGCCGAAGCCCAACGCGGATATGACGACCGCAATGATCATCAGGACGATCGCGACGATTCCCCAGATCGTGCGCAGCATGAGCAGGGCAACGAGCAGCATGACCCCGAGCGCGATGGGGCCGAGCAGGCCCATGTCCTCGTTGAGCGCGTCGCGAACCGCGCGATTGAGCAAGACTTCGCCGGTCAGGTAGTACCCGTGGGTCGGATGCTTCGTTCGCGCCTCGGCGGTGGCGGCGTTGAGGTAGTCGACGACGTCCAGCTTGGCCTGCTCTCGCTCCTCGTCGGGGATCGCCGCGCTGACGATCAGCCCGGCAACGCGGCCGTCCCGGGAAATCAGGCGCCCGGCAATCTCCTCGGTACCGAGCGCGATACTCTCGATCCGCTCTATGTCGTCGTCGTTCAGCGCAGCGGCGTCGTCGATAAGCGACTCGACGATCAGCTCGTCCTCGAGACCTTCGCTGTGTGAATAGTTAGCAAGTGAATCGACGCGGATGACATAAGGCGTGCGCCACAGCGCCTCGGTCAATTCTTCTATGGCAAGGAGCGATTCCTGCGTGAAGACGGTGCCGCTCTTCGGCGCCAAGGCAACCAGCATGGTGTCGGAGATGGCGTAGGTGCCCTCCAGTTGCTCGAGCGCGACAAGATTCGGGTCGTCTTTACTGAAATGATTGCGAGAATCGACGTCGACACTGACGAGGTTCTGGGCACCTGCGGCAAGCAACAGCATGACGATCACGGAGAGCAAAATGGTCAGCCACCGGCGACGCATAACGTGCGCTATGGAGGAGTCCAAATCGATGCCGGAGGGGAGGTATTTCATGAATGGTGCGTCGTCAGATGTCAGTCGGGGAGTGGCTCTGACGCGCTTCCCGCTCGCCGTCGATGCAGCCGGAAGCCGTGTGGCGACTCCAGAATCGGGAGCATTTCCACGGCAGTATCACAGCCTCCCGATCCCTTGTCCATCGCTCTCTCGGGCGAACCCGCCCGGCTTGCGGCGGCTGCGCGGGCGCGCGACCGCGATCCACGCACGCTCGCCGCGGTTGGCGACGTGTTGCGCGCTCACCACATAATCCGGTATGGCGTGGACGGGGTTCGATGCCCCACGACCATATGCCGCCCTGCACTCCGGGCCGACGGTCCTTGCCATGCAGATGCATCTTCATCGACAGAGTGTCCCGCAAGACGTGGAAGAGAATCTGATCGCGGGCGGCGACGATCCCTCCCTCTTCCCGTTTCCCGAAGGGTGGTACTTCGTCGCCGACCGTCGCTCGTTAGCGAAGGGCGAACTGATCGAAAAGCAGTGGATGGGGCAGGACATCGTCGTCTGGCGCGACGACGAGGGAGCCGTCTGCGTCGCCCGGTCGCTCTGCCCCCACCTGGGATCCTCCCTGAGCCCCGCCGCCGGCGGGCGCGTGCGCGACGGCCGACTGGTGTGTCCCTTTCACGGCTTCACCTACGACGCGACAGGCGCCTGCGTCGCGACACCCTATGCGCCGCCGCCCAAGGGCACGAGGCTGAGCGTCTTCCCCACGCGCGAGATTCTCGGCCTCGTCTTCGCCTGGTGGGGCATCGACGGACGCCCGCCGCAATGGGACCTTCCCGAAGAGCCGCCGGCCGGAGACGAGTGGAGCGAGCTTGAAGTCGAGACCCTCCGGTTTCCCGGCCATCCTCAGGAGACGACAGAGAACTCGGTGGACCTGGCCCACCTGCGCTACGTGCACGGCTACGACAACGTGAACCCCGTCGGATCGGCGACGGTGGACGGCGCACGTCTCGTGAGCTGCTTCGACTTCAGGCGTCGCACGCGTATCGCCGGAGTCATCGACCTCGTCTTCGACGTGTCGGCCGCCACCTACGTCCACGGACTGGGCTACTCGTTCGTCGACATCCACGAGCACACCGTCGGCATGGAGACCCGCCTGTGGGTTCTAACCACGCCGGTCGACGGCACGCTCGTCGACCTCGTTCTGGTCTCGCAGGTCCGTATGCTGCGAAAGCCAAGGCGATTCATCGCCGGCCTCGGATTCCTGCCGGTGAAGGCGCGCACCGGGATCATGAACAGGTTTCTGCTTTCCATACAGAAACAGGACGTTCTCCAGGATGTCGTGATCTGGGGGAAGAAGAGCTACCGGCCCCATCCAAGCCTCTGCGGCTCCGACGGTCCCATCGGCAGATACCGGCGCTACTGCAGGCAGTTCTATCCGCATGGCGACGATGGCGGACGCAGCTAGGGTCGTGGCCCGCACAGGCCGCGGCGCTCGGTGCGTCGCCCACGGGCCCGCGGTGAGCGCCCCGTGAACGTTTCGACCGGCATCCCGATCCTCCCCGGCCTGGCCCCGCTGATGGCGGACTATGACGGCTGCATCCTCGACGTGTGGGGCGTGATGCATCAGGGAGGGCCGGCCTATCCCGAGGCGCTCGACTGCCTCCGCCATCTGCGCGCGGCCGGCAAGCGGGTGGTGTTCGTCTCCAACGCCCCCAGGCTCGCGGCCCAGGTCGAGGCCGTGCTGCGCGGAAAGGGGGTCGAAGCGGCGCACTACGATGCCGTCGTCGCCTCCGGCGACGCCGCGCGCCAGGCGCTCGCCGACCGCGCGCGCGCGCGGTTCGACGGGCTCGGACACCGCTACCTGCTGCTCGGGCCGCCCGGCTCCGACGATCTGCTCGACGGTCTCGGCTACGCTGCCGCCGACATCGCCGGGGCGGACTTCCTGCTCGGCATCGGCCTCGACGACGGGCGCGACACGGTCGAGGACCACGAGCCGATCCTGCAGACGGCGGTCGCCCGCGACCTCCCCATGATCTGCGTCAATCCCGACCTGCTGGTGATCCGGCTGGGCGTCCAGGAGCCCTGCGCCGGCGCGCTCGCCGCCCGCTACGAGGCGCTCGGCGGCCGCGTGCGCCATTTCGGCAAGCCCCATCCCGAGGTCTACGACCTGGCGCTGGCGGCTCTCGGTCTCGCGCCCGCACGCGTGCTCGCCGTCGGCGACGGGCTCGCCACCGACATCGCCGGCGCCGCCGCTGCGGGCCTCGATTCGCTCCTGATCACCGGCGGCCTGCTCGCCGATACGCTCGGCCTCGCCCCCGGCGAGCCGCCGGGCGCCCGGGCCCTGGAAGACGCCTGCCGGGCCGCCGGCGTCAGGCCCAGCGCCGCCCTCGCGACCTTCGTCTGGTAATGGCACCCTCAAGATAAAGTTATTGGCGCGTGTGCGGCGCGCCCCCAATAGTCCTTCATATGAGCACGGCCACGACAGCGGCAGCCGAGATTCCGCGCGCGCGCCCGCAAGCTGCGGTCGCGGTCGGCGCGGGCGTGGTGGCCCTCGCCTGCACGCTCGCACTCGGCATCGCGGTGGACGGCAGGCTCGCGGCGCTGCTCGTCGTCGGCGGGCTCGCGGGGCTCGCCCTGCACCACGCACTGTTCGGCTTTGCCGCGTCGACCCGGCAGTTCCTGGTCGAGCGGCGCGGCGCCGGCATCCGCGCGCAGCTCCTCATGCTGGCCGCGGCCAGCATCGTCTTCGCCCCGCTGCTCGCGGGTGGCAGCGCCTTCGGCCAGGGGCTCTCGGGTGCGCTCGCGCCGGTGGGAGTCTCGGTCGCCATCGGCGCCTTCCTCTTCGGCGTCGGCATGCAGCTCGGCGGCGGCTGCGCCTCCGGCACGCTCACGGGCGCGGGTGCCGGCAGTCTCCGCATGTCGGTCACGCTGGGCGCCTTCATCGCGGGCTCCGTGCTCGCCACGGCGCACATGCCCTGGTGGCTGGGCCAGCCCGCGCTCGCCGCCCTCTCGATCCCGCAGACGCTGGGCTGGCCGGCCGGCCTCGCGGTCCAGCTCGCCGCCATCGGCCTGCTGGCGCTCGGCGCCATCGCCTTGGAGCGCCGCCGCCACGGCGATCACGAGCCGCTCGTGTGGGGCGCCGGCACGGACTGGCGGGCGCACCTCCAGCACGGCGGCTGGCCGCTGGCCTGGGGCGCGCTGGCGCTCGCGCTGCTCAATCTCGCGACGCTGCTCATCGCCGGCCATCCGTGGAGCGTCACCTGGGGCTTCACGCTGTGGGGCGCCGCGCTCGCCGATGCGCTCGGCTTCGCCATCGCCGACTGGACCTTCTGGCAGTGGCCACGCCCGGCGCGCGCGCTCGAGGCCGGCGTCGCGCAGGACACGGTGTCGGTGATGAACGTCGGCCTGATCCTCGGCGCGCTGCTGGGCGCCGCGCTCGCCGGACGCTTCGCGACCCGGCGCCGCCTCGGCGCAGGCGCGGTGGCGAGCGCCGTGATCGGCGGCCTCCTGCTCGGCTACGGCGCGAGGCTCGCCTTCGGCTGCAACATCGGCGCCCTTTTCAGCGGCATCGCATCGGGCAGCGTGCACGGCTGGCTCTGGCTCCTGGCCGTGCTCCCCGGCGCGGCACTCGGAGCGCGGCTGCGCCCCCTCTTCGGCCTCGACAACGGCGCGGCGTGTGTCGCCGCAGGAACCAACCCTTGAGCATGACCACGGGCACGACCATGAATACGACCGCGAGCACGACCATGAGCACGACCGCGAGCACGACTCCCTCTCCCTCCCGCCTGCAGCGCCTGCGCAAGGCGCTGCCGCGCCTCCTGCTGCTCGCCGCGGTCGTGGCGGGCATCGTCGTCGCGGTGCTGAACAGCGCGAGCCTCGATTCGGCGGCGCTCGAGGCCTGGATCACCCAGTTCGGCCCGTGGGCGCCGATCGTCTTCTTCTTCGCCTACGTGCTGGCCACGGTGCTCTTCCTGCCGGGCCTGCTCTTCACGCTTGCGGCCGGCGCGCTCTTCGGCCCCTACGTCGGCACGCTCATCGCACTGATCGGGGCGACGGTGGGCGCGACCATCGCCTTCGTCATCGCCCGCTACGTGCTGGCCGACTGGATCGCCGCGCGCACGCCGGCCAGGGTGCAGCGGGTGATCGAGGGCGTCGAGGCCGAGGGCTGGCGCTTCGTCGCCATGACCCGGCTGATCCCCTTCATCCCCTTCAACGCGCTGAACTACGCGCTGGGGCTGACGCGCATCCGGCTGGTGTCCTACGCCCTCGCCTCGGTGGTCTTCATGGCGCCAGGCGCCGCGGCCTACGCCTATCTCGGCCATGCCGGGCGCTCGCTGGCGACCGGCGAGGGCGACATGGTTCAGAACGCCCTTCTCGGTCTCGCCGTGCTCGGCCTGATCGGCTTCCTGCCGCGCCTCATCAAGCGCTTCGTGAAGGGGCGGGCGACGGCGACGCAGCGGCAGGCGGAGCAGCCCGCGCCGGATGGAGCAGGCGAAGCGCCGCCACGCTCGCCGTGAACACCGCCATCGCGCCGATCTGATGGGCCGCCCCCAGCGGCACCGGCACGAAGGCGAGCAGCGTGGCGATGCCGAGGCCGAACTGACACAGCACCGCGGCGGCGGCGGCATGGAGCACGCCGCGCAGCGCGCGGGACGGCGACCAGTGTAGCGCGGCGGCCCAGATCACGAGCACGACGAGGGCCGTCAGCATCGCCAGCAGGCGGTGATCGAGCTGAACCAGTGGCACGTTCTCGAAGAAGTTCCGCCACAGCGGCTCGATCAGGAAGATGTCGGGCGGAACGATGGCGCCGGCCATCAGGGGAAAGGTGTTGTAGGCGAGGCCCGCATCGTTGCCGGCGACGAAGGCGCCGGAGAGGATGGTGAGGAAGAGCAGCGCCGTCGCGGCCCAGAGGGCGCCGCGCCAGCGACCCGGCCGTCGTAGGCTCCCCGTCGCTCTGCCCTGCGTCAGCAGGCCGAGCGCCACCCAGAGCAGGCAGCCGTAGATCAGCACCGCGAGGCCGAGATGGGCGGCGAGGCGGTAGGGGCTCACGTCGGGGCGGTCTACCAGCCCGCTCTGCACCATGTACCAGCCGAGCAGCCCCTGGAGCCCGCCGAGAACGCCGATAGCCAGCACCGTCAGCCCGAGACGGAGATCGAAGGCCCGGCGGACCAGGAACCAGACGAAGGGCACCGCGAAGGCGAGTCCCACGAACCGGCCGAGCAGGCGATGCGCATACTCGAGCCAGAAGATCTCCTTGAACCCGTCCAGGGTCATGCCCCGGTTGATCGCCTGGTACTCGGGGAAGCGCTTGTAGTCGGCGAAGAGCGCTTCCCACGCGTCCGCGCCGAAGGGCGGCACGATGCCGACGAGCGGACGCCAGTCCACCATCGAGAGGCCGGCGTGATGGAGGCGGGTGATGCCGCCGAGCACCACCATCGCCAGCACGAGCCCGGCGAGCGCGATCAGCCAGCAGGCGACGGCGCGGCGGTGTCGGGCCATGGCGTCGGACGCGGCGCCGTCACGACGGACGGGCCGGAGGGCCGCGGCGTCCACGGGTGCTTCGGAAGGGACCGGGGGCAGCGGCTGCGGGCGCGTCAGCCGCCTCGGTGCGAGGTAGTCCGGGCGTCGTCACCCGACCCGTCCGCGCGTCCAGCACCGGCGCGACGCGGGTAGCGGTTCGCCACGTAGTCGGCGACGATCTTCTGGAATTCCTCGGCGATGGTGGGGCCGCGCAGGGTCATCGCCTTCCTGCCGTCGATGAAGACCGGCGCCGCCGGCGCCTCGCCGGTGCCCGGCAGGCTGATGCCGATATCGGCGTGCTTGCTCTCGCCCGGGCCGTTGACGATGCAGCCCATGACCGCGAGCTGCATGTTCTCGACCCCCTCGTAGGTCTCGCGCCAGACGTGCATCTGCCCCCTGACATAGTCCTGGATCCGCTCGGCAAGCTCCTGGAACACGGTGCTCGTCGTGCGCCCGCAGCCGGGGCAGGCTGCGACGAGGGGCACGAAGGAACGGAAGCCCATGGTCTGGAGGATTTCCTGGGCGACCACCACCTCCTGGGTGCGATCGCCGCCGGGCTCCGGCGTGAGCGAGATGCGGATGGTGTCGCCGATACCCCGCTGCAACAGCACCGCGAGCGCCGCGGTGGACGCCACGATGCCCTTCGATCCCATTCCCGCCTCGGTGAGGCCGAGATGGAGCGCGTAGTCGCTGCGCCTGCCGAGCTCGCGGTAGACGGCGATCAGGTCCTGCACCTGGGAGACCTTGGCCGAGATCACGATCCTGTCGCGCGCGAGCCCGATCTGCTCCGCGAGCGCGGCGCTGCGGAGCCCCGATTCGACCAGCGCCTCGCGCATGACCCCCGCCGCGTCCTTCGGCTCGGGCCGGGCGGCATTGGCGTCCATCAGCTCGGCCAGCAGGTCCTGGTCGAGGCTGCCCCAGTTGACCCCGATTCGCACCGGCCGGTCGTACCGGATCGCGGCCTCGATCATGGTCTGGAACTGGCGGTCGCGCTTCTCGCGAAAGCCCACGTTGCCCGGATTGATCCGGTACTTGGCGAGCGCCTCGGCGCAGGCCGGGTGCTCGGTGAGGAGGCGATGGCCGTTGTAGTGGAAGTCGCCAACGAGCGGCACGGGGCAGCCGGCCGCCTCCAGCCGCTCGCGGATCCGGGGCACCGCGGCCGCCGCCTCCGGCGTGTTGACGGTGATGCGGACGATCTCTGAGCCCGCGTCGGCGAGTGCTCTCACCTGCTCCGCCGTGGCGCGGGCGTCCTCGGTATCCGTGTTGGTCATCGATTGGACGACGACCGGCGCGCCGCCGCCGATCATGACGCCGCCGACCCTGACACCGACGCTCTCGCGCCGCCCCTCACCGGAGCCGTTCGCAGTCATCGTCGCTCCCTCAGCCGGCCGGGGACTCCATCGGCCGCTGTCTACCACAGCCCGCGCGGGCCAGCCACCGCCCGCGGCGCTCGGCCCCCCTACCCCAGCACCTGCTCCTTCGCGCGGTGGAGGAAGGCGGTGGCCGACGCGATGGTCTTGTCCGGGCACTCGACCAGGTCGGCATGGCCGATGTCCTCGTAGACGATGGCCTCGCAGCCCGGCACATTGTCAACGACCCACTGCGCGCCGGCGCCGTCCGGCCCCGTCACCATCGGGGTCAGCATGTCCTTGGCGGCGGTGATGACCAGCGTGGGGTTCCTGATCTTCCGGCAGTCCTCGCGCAGGTCCATCTCCTCCATGGCGATGCAGGCCTGGACCACGGTCTCCACCGCGTTCAGCCCGACGATGGTGCGCACCATCTCGATCAGCGGCGGGCCGTCGGGACTGTCGAGATAGTCGGCGCCCACCGCCTGCGTCACCACGTGATCGGCGAACTCGGGACCACAGCCCCAGGTCTGGGCCATGTGGCGCCAGGTACGGAACATGATCCGGCGCATGCGGTCGCACTTGGCAAAGGCGCAGTCGCTGACCACGCCGATGCAGCGGTCGGGATGCTTGGCCGCGAACTTGAGCGCGATCATGCCGCCAGCCGAGGTGCCCATCACGTGGGCGCGATCGATGCCGAGGGTATCGAGCAGCGCCGCCAGGTCGTCCGCCCAGATATCGAGGTCGTACGTCATGAGCGGACGGTCGCTCTGCCCGTAGCCGCGCTGATCGTAGCTGATGAGCTGGAAGGACTCCGCGAGCCCTTCCCAGACCATCGCGAAATTCTGGCGGCCGAAGAGCGAGCCGCCGATCAGCGCGAGCGGGTCGCCTTGTCCCATCAGCTCGTAGTAGATATTGATCCCGTTGGCTTCGACCTTCGGCATGACGCAGTCCCTCCCCATCACCTGTCCCCGCCCTGCCGGGCGAAGTGCGTGCGCGCGGGCGCCCTGCCGCATGATGGACCGAGAGCGCCGATGAACCTAGCGCCGGAATGGGCGGATGCGACGGCACGGCCGCCGCTGCCTGCGGATGCCGAAGCGCTGGCGCTCTGCTGGGAGCGCTGGCGCGAGAACGCCGCCGGCGGCGGCGATGAGGCCCTCTCCGCCTTCGCCGAGGCCTGCCACGCGGACCCTCGGGCAAGGGCGCTGCTCGAGGCGGTCTTCGGCAACAGCCGCTATCTCAGCCACTGCCTCATCGCCGACCAGGGCTTCGCCCGCCTGCTGATCGAGCAGGGGCCCGAAGCCGCCTACGCCGCCGCCCGCGAGATGGCAGGCGACGTCAGCGCGCTCGGCGACGAATCGCGCCAGCAGGTGATGAAGCGGCTCAGGGTGGCGAAACGCCGCGCGAGCCTCGCCATCGGCATGGCCGACATCGCCTCCGTCTGGCCGCTGGAACGGGTGACGGGCGCGCTCTCCGACATCGCCTCGGCCACCCTCAGCGCGGTCTGTACCCACCTGCTGCGCGCGCTGCACGAGCGCGGCAAGCTCGCCCTGCCCGACCCGGATGCGCCCGAGCGGGGCTCCGGTCTCATCATCCTCGGCATGGGCAAGCTCGGCGCAGGCGAACTCAACTACTCGAGCGACGTGGACATCATCGTCCTCTTCGACGAGGAGATCGCGTCCGACCCGAGCGGCGACGGGCTGCAGCAGACCTTCGCGCGGCTGGCCCGCAACCTTGTCACCATCATGGACGAGCGGACGGCGGACGGATACGTCTTCCGCACCGATCTCAGGCTCCGGCCCGATCCCGGCTCGACCGCGGCCGCGCTCTCGGTCCGGGCCGCCGAGGCCTATTACGCGACGACCGGGGAGAACTGGGAACGGGCCGCGATGATCAAGGCGAAGCCCGTCGCCGGCGACATCGAGGCCGGCGAGGGATTCCTCGAACGGCTGCAGCCCTTCATCTGGCGCCGCCACCTCGACTTCGCTGCCATCCAGAACATCCGCGCGATCAAGCGCCAGATCGACGCCCACCGCGGCCTCGGCCAGGTCGCCGTCGCCGGGCACAACATCAAGCTCGGGCGCGGCGGCATCCGCGAGATCGAGTTCCTGGCGCAGACCCAGCAGCTCATCTGGGGCGGGCGGGATGCGGCGCTGCGCGTGCGCGGCACCCGCGAGGCCTTCGACCTCCTGGTGACCGCCGGCCACATGCGCCGCCAGGCGGTCGACGAGCTGATGGAGGCCTACGTCTTCCACCGCACCGTCGAGCACAGGCTGCAGATGGCGGACGACCGGCAGACCCACAGCCTGCCCGACGACGACGAGGGAGTCGTCCAGGTCGCGACCTTCCTCGGCTACGACACGGTCGAGGCGTTCACGGAGGCGCTGCTCGCCCGGCTGCGGACGGTGGAGCGTCACTACACGACGCTCTTCGAGGACGAGCCCGCGCTCACGAAGGAAGGCACGCTCGACTTCAGCGCCGAGGCAGACGGCGATGCGACCCTGGAGACCCTGGCGGCCATGGGCTACGCCCATCCCGAGCGCGCGTTCGAGACCCTGCGCGCCTGGCACGAAGGCCGCTATCGGGCCGTGCGCAGCGAGGAAGCCCGCGAGCGACTGGCCGAGCTGCTGCCGACCGTGCTGGACGTCTTCGCCGCCTGGCCGGATCCCGACTCGGCGCTTTCGCTCTTCGACGGGTTCCTGGCTCGGCTCCCCGCCGGCTCGCATCTCTTCTCCATGTTCGCAGCCCATCCGGAGCTGTTCGACCTGATCACGGAGATCATGGGGTCCGCGCCGCGCCTCGCCGGTTGGCTGGAACACCGGCCGATGCTGCTCGACAGCGTGCTGAGCCGCGAGTTCTCGGACCTGGACGTGCCGGACGCCGACGAGCTGGGACCCGAGCTCGCGACCATCGCGCGCCGCGGCCTCGTGCGCGTATTCTACGAACGCGAGTTCGGCGTGGCGGAGATGAGGGCGGAGCTTGCCGACGTGGCGCTGCGCGCGCGCGACGTGCAGGACTTCCTCGATGCCGAGAGACGCTGGGCGAACGACAAGATCTTCCACATCGGCGTGCACATGCTGCGCGGGCTCCTCTTCCCGGTGGAGGCGGCCACCCCGCTCTCCGACATCGCGGACGCCTGCCTGAGCGCCACCTTCCCCGTCGTCGCCGACGCGTTCGCGGCCACGCACGGGCGGATTCCCGGCGGCCGCTTCGCCGTGGTCGCGCTCGGCCGCCTCGGCAGCAGGCAGATGACCGTGACCGCGCCGCTCGACCTCATGCTCGTCTACGATCACCCGCCCGGCGCCGAGGAATCCGACGGACGCAAGGTCCTCAGGCCGGACCGCTACTACGGGCAGTTGAGCCGGCGCTACGTCGCCGCGATCAGGGCGGCGACGGCGGAGGGCACGCTCTACGACGTGGACATGCGCCCCCGCCCCTCCGGCAACGCCGGGCCGATCGTCACCTCGCTCACGTCCTTCATCGACCATTTCCGCGCGGACGTTCCGGTCTGGCAGCAGGGCGCCCTCACCCGCGCGCGCGTGGTCTGGGCGGACGGCGACCTGGCCGAGCGCTTCGAGGAGGCGCGCCGCGCCATCCTCGGGCAGGAGCGCGAGCGCCAAGACCTCGCCGCCCAGCTCGCGGAGCTGCGGGAGGACCTGCGGGGCGACGACCCCGGCGAGGACATCTGGGCGATCGAGCAGAAGCGCGGCGGCTTGGTAGACGCCGAGTTCATCGCGCAATACCTGCAGCTTCTGCACGCCGCGCGGACGGCCGACGGTCTGACAGGCAATTCCGCCGCCGCCTTCGAGGCTGCGGCCGCGCACGGGCTGATCGACGCGGAGACCGCGCGCGAGCTCGTCGAGGCGACGACGCTGTGGCACAACCTGCACGGCATCCTCAGCCTGACGGTAGACGAGCGCTTCGTCGAGGCGACGGCGCCACCGGCGCTGCTCGGCGTCATCGAGCGCGCCTGCGACATGGCCGGCATCGATTCGCTCAAGGAGGCGATGCGCGAGACCGCGGCCCGCACCGCGAGCCACTACGACCGCCTGCTCGGCGGCGAGGGCTGAGACCCGGCACTTACGTCAGAAGCGATCCGGCGTGAGTCCGGTCATGTCGATGCCGGGCTCGCGGCCCGAGACGATGTCGGCGATGATCCGGCCTGAGCCGGAGGAATAGGTCCAGCCGGTGCTGCCGTGGCCGGTATCCAGGTAGAGCCCGGGAACTCCGGTCTTGCCGATGATCGGCAGGCAGTCCGGCGTCATCGGCCGGAAGCCGATCCAGCGCTCGGCCTTGCTGCGATCGCCGCCGCTCGGGAACACCGCCATGGCGGCGTCGAGCGTCGCCGTCGCCCGGTCCGGGCGGATGGTCGCGTTGTGGCCGTCGAGCTCGGCGGTGCCGGCGCAGCGCAGGCGCTCCCCCAGCCGGCTCATCACGATGCGGCGGTGGCCGTCGTGGATGGCGCGGGTGGGCGCGCCGTTGTAGCCGGTGGTGGGAATGGTCACCGAGTAGCCCTTGAGCGGGTAGATCGGCGCGCGCACGCCGAGGCGCCTGAGGAAGCGCGGGCTGTAGCTCGCGAGGCTCATCACCACGGCGTCGGCCTCGATGGCGCCCTTGTCGGTCTCGGCGCCGGTGACGCGGCGGCGGTCGCCGCTGAGTCGCTGCACGGTCTCGCCGTAGCGGAAGGTCACGCCGCTGGCGGCGGCAGCGGCGGCGAGGCCGGCCGTGAACTTGTGCGCGTCGCCCGATTCGTCGTGGCGGAAGAAGAGCGCGCCCGCGAACTGGTCCGCCGTCTGCTGCAGCGCGGGCTCGGCCTCCAGCATCGCGTCCCGGTCGAGGCGCTCGGGGTGGAAGCGCCCGTCCGCCATCCGGGTCTCGTAGGCGTAGGATGCGTCCAGCGAGGCGGCGTCGCGGTAGAGATGGAGGACTCCCTCGGCGCGCTGGTCGTAGGCGAGGCCCTCCTGCTCGCGCAGCGCCTTGAGGCAGTCGTAGCTGTAGGTCGAGAGCCTAAGCGAGACCTGCTGCGAGCGCTCGAACTGCGCCCGCGTGCAGTGGCCGAGGAAGCGCAGCGCCCAGCGCCACTGGGCTAGGTCGGGGCGGAGGCGGAAGAGGTAGGGCGCATCCTCGCGCCCGAACCACTTGACCAGCATCCGGGGCACTTCCGGATGCGCCCAGGGCCTGGAGCTGTAGGCGCCGACAATGCCGCCGTTGGCGAAGCTGGTCTCCAGGCCCGCGCCGGCCTGGCGCTCGACAACGGTGACCTCGTGGCCGGCCTCGTTCAGGAAGTAGGCGGCCGCCGTGCCGACCACGCCGGCGCCGAGCACCAGGACGCGCACGCGCCGCCTCCCGCCGCGGGCGCCCGGCCGCGCCGGCTCAGCCGATCTCCACCGCGAGCTGACCCACGTCGACCGCGTCTTCCTCCTTGATGTGGAGCTTCGTGACCGTGCCGTCGCTTTCGGCGTCGTGGGGCACCTCGGTCTTCATCACCTCGAGGATGAACAGCGTATCGCCGGCCTTGACCGAATCGCCCTCCTTGACCAGCACCTTCCAAACGTTCCCCGGTGCCTGGGTCAGAACCTCCTCCGCCATCAACTGGACTCCTCTCGTTCGATGCTGCCTGGCGCACACGCCTCGTCGAGGGCGAGACGCAGCGCCTGCGCCTCGTCCACCGAGACCTCGCGGAACCTGATGTACTCGTTGGGCTTCATCTGGCCGAGCTTCCAGAAGGCGGCCGACGGCACGGTGTAGGGGCAGATGAAGCCGCCCATGCTGGGGCCGTCGTTCATCAGGATGATGGGGGTCTGGCCGCCCAGGTTGACCGCGCCCAGCGGATAGCCCTGGTCGATGATGTTGGAGGGAAAGTCGCCGTGCTCCGGCAGCTTGTCGGTGGCCTTCGGGGTGAAGGTCCAGTCCGGCCCGCGCAGGCGGTATCCGGTGCGGTCGCTGCGCGCCTCCAGCAGCCACTCGGTGGTGGCGAAGCGCTCGTGGCCGGCATCGTCGACCCAGTCGTCGTTGGGCCCCCTCACCGCCTCGATCTCCCAGGTCTTGCCCTCGGCGAAGCGGGGCCTGGCGGCGTCTGCGACCCGCCGGCCCGGTGTGCCGTCCGCCTCCTTCACCGGCAGCACCTGGCCGGCCTGGATCGCGTGGCCGTCCAGCCCGCCGACGCCGGCCTTGTGGAAGGTCGATGCGGAGCCGAGCCATTCCGGCGCGTCGATGCCGCCAGCCACCGCCAGATAGCCGCGCGCGCCGGAGACCGCGGGCCCCATGGCGAGGGTCTGCCCGGCGGAGACGGCGACGCTCTCCCACATCGGCAGCGGCTCGCCGTCGAGCCTGGGGCGCATGTCGGCGCCGGCGAGCGCGATCACGCCCGCGCGCTGGAAGCGTATCGTCGGCCCCATGAACTGGGCCTCCAGCCCGGCAGCGCTCTCGTCGTTGCCGACCACCAGGTTGGCAAGGCGGAAGGACCACATGTCGAGCGGGCCGGAGGGCGGGAAGCCCTGGTTCCAGTAGCCGATGCGGCCGGGGAAATCCTGAATGCTGGTCTCGAGACCCGGCTTGACGATCTCCAGCATCGACACGCTCTCCTAGTGAAGGTGCTTGAGGTACTGGGCCACGAAATCGAAGCCGATCAGCTCGCTGTAGAGCGTCATCACACGCCCGGTCACCGGGCCGGGGACGTCCCGCTCGGCGAAGCCCACGCCGTTGATCGACGCCACCGGACAGACGCAGAAGCTCGTCGACGTGATGAAGGCCTCGTCGGCGCCGTGGGCGTCGAAGAGATCGAGGTCGCACTTCACCACCTCGATGTCCGCCTTGGCCGCGATCTCCAGCACGGTCTCGCGGCTGACGCCGTTGAGCACGTAGCGGTCCTGCGGCGTGTAGAGCACGCCGTCGTCGACGAGGAAGAGGTTGGAGCCCACGCCCTCGCTGAGGTTGCCGTTGTGGTCGAGGAACAGCGCCCAGGCGTTGGGATCGCTGCGGCGGACCTCGTCGTTGCCGATGAAGAGATTGAGGTAGTTGTGGGTCTTCGCCCTGGGCGAAATCGTGTCCGGCGCGGCCCGGCGGTTGGACGGAATCATCAGTGGAATCCCGTCCCGGAAATAGTGGGCGCGCTGGGCGATGGGCAGCGGCGTGCAGTCGATGATGAGCACGGGGTCGGTCGCGCCGTGGACGTCGCCGCCCGCCGGCTCGAGGCCGCGGGAGATGCGCTGGAAGACCCAGTAGTCGTCGTCCGGCCCGAGCAGGTGGAGGTTGCGGGCGAGCACCTCCTCGGTGTGGCGCTTCATCTCAGACGGCGCCATGCCGGGGTCGATGCGGAGATAGCGCAGCGTCTTGTAGAAGCGCACGATGTGCTCTTCGAGCTTGAAGATGCGGTGTCCGAAGGTGCGGGTGGTGTCGAAGGCGCCGTCGCCGTAGCGGAAGCTCCTGTCGCGGAAGGAGACCAGGGCCCGGCTCTCCGGGACGATCTCTCCGTTGAAGTAGCAGACCCGCTCGTTCGCGCGCTCAGCGGCCATGTCTTGCTCCCCGCTCCCGGCCCCCCTGCCCGGCCGGCGCGCGATCATGGCGCAAAAGGCCGGCAGGCGCGAGTGCCCTCATTCCGCCTCGTATACGACAGCCGGCGCCCGGCGCACCACCAGGCAACGCGCGATCATGTCGTGCAGCCCCTGCTTGCGGCGGGTGAAGGGAACGGCGAGGCAGGCGACGAACGCGGCGATGCCGACGATGGCGTTGAGCCCGACCACCATGCCGACCAGCCCCGGCAGATAGAGCGGCCAGCAGCGCAGGCTCGCCGTCAGCAGCGAGAGCCGCCCGCCGTCGAGATCGGTGACCCGGATGCCCATCATCCTCTTGCCGAGGGTCGCCTGGGCGGACGCGCTCTCCTGCAGCGCGGTATAGGCCCAGTAGACGACGCCCAGCACGACCGAGCCGAGCCCGCTCAGCGAGTAGCTCACCACCTCCAGGCGGGCGCCGTCGGTCTCGGAGGCGTGCCGCGCGGTCTCGATCAGGTCGGGCCACAGGAAGATGCCGACGACGTAGACGCCGATCAGAATGACGATCGAATCGATGATCCACGCCACGACCCGCCGCCCGAATCCGGCGGGAATGGACTGCACGGGGAGGCTTGGTTCCTGGTCGCTCATGTGCGTCGCCCGATCGGGCGCTGAATGCCGGCACCCGAAACGATGGAAGGGCCGCCCGCCTGGGACGGCCCTTCCCGTTCGTACCGCGATCCGCGGATCGCGTCGGCACCGTCAGGCGCAGGCCCCACCCGAGGGGGAGACCCAGTTCCCGGCGACCGCCGAACGCGGTTTACGATAGTCAGACACTGGATCACCTCCTTTCGTTGTTGACGGACGCCTCGTATATGGCGCGGCCGGCAAACCGACGCAAGCGTTTGCGTCGCACCCGCGCGCTCAAATCGTCGCGCGGTCGCCGCTGTCCCACCAGGCCTTGAAGACGGCGAAGGCCTCGTCGCCGAGCAGGCGGCGATAGGGGCGCCGGCGCTGCTCGCTCGCGGTCGCGACTTCGCTCTCGAGGTCGCCGATGTCGACTCCGAGGTCGGCCGCGTCGGACAGGAGATTGGCGTAGAAGACGCGGTCGATCCGCGCCCACCAGATCGCCGCGGCGCACATCGAGCAGGGCTCCCAGGTGGTGTAGAGCACCGAGCCGGAGAGATCCCAGCTCCCGGTGCGCGCGCCCGCGTCGCGGATGGCGTTGATCTCGCAGTGGCCGGTGGCGTCGTGGGTCTCGACCACGTTGTTCCAGCCCTCGCCGATCACCTCGCCGTCGCGCACGATGATCGTCGCGCAGTAGCCGCCCTCGCCCGATACCATCTTCTCTTCGCAGAGCGCGATCGCCCGGCGCATGTAGCCTTCGTCGTCCATGACTCCCTCCTCCGTCACGCCTTCCGTCCGGCGACGGCCTCGGCGAGCACGCACAGGATCTCGAACATCATGGTGGCGCCCACCAGCGCCGTGTTGCCGCTGGGGTCGAAGGGGGGCGCCACCTCCACCACGTCGCCGCCCACCAGGTTCAGCCCGCGCGCGCCGCGCAGCATGCGCTGCGCCTCGTAGGTGGAGAAGCCGCCGATCTCGGGTGTGCCGGTGCCGGGCGCGTAGACCGGATCGAGCCCGTCCACGTCGAAGCTGATGTAGGTCGGCCCCTCGCCGACGACGGCGCGGGCCTCGGCCACCACCTTCTCCCAACCGAGCTCGAAATACTCCTCGATGGTGATGACGCGCATGCCGGAGCCGTAGGCGAAGTCCATGTCGTGGGCATCGTAGACCGAGCCGCGGATGCCGATCTGCACGGTCCGCCTGGGGTCGAGCAGGCCCTCCTCCACCGCGCGGCGGAAGAGCGTACCGTGGGTGATCGTGTAGCCGCCGAAATAGCTGTCCCACGTGTCGGAGTGGGCGTCGAAGTGGATCATGCCGACGGGCCGGTCCTTCGCGATGGCGCGCATGATGGGGAGCGTGATCAGGTGGTCGCCGCCGGCCGAGAGCGGCACCGCGCCGGCGCCGTGCAGCCGGGTGAAGAAGCCCTCGATGCGCCCGATCGTGTCGCTCAGGTCGATGGGGTTGACGCTGGCGTCGCCGCAGTCCGCCACGCGGCAGAGCTCGTAGGGGCAGATGCCGAGCGTGTGGTGCGTGCGCCGCATCAGGCTCGACATGTTGCGGATCTCGCGCGGGCCGTGGCGGGCGCCGGCGCGGTTGGTGGTGCCGCCGTCCCACGGCACGCCGACCAGCGCGATGTCGACGGCCGAGAAGTCGGTGATGTGGGGCAGCCGCATGAAGGTCGGCATGGCGCTGAAGCGCGGCATGTCCATGCCGCTCACCGGCTCGTAGAACCCCTTGCTCATGGCGGCGCCCCCTTCCCTGCCCGTTCGCGCTAGCGGTTGGTCGGCCAGCGCGGCTGGTTGTCGCTGCCCCAGCGGTTGATGCCGATATCGGTCTCGGCGCAGCGCCGCCAGACCTCGGCGAGCGGCGGGATGAACGGCCTGTTCATGGCCTCCAACCGCTCCTGGTCGGCCCTGATCTGCGGCATCATGTCGCGCAGCTCGTCCATCAGCGCCTCCTCGTCGACCCGCGTGAGCCGGCCGCCGTCGACCATGATCTCGCCGTTGACGATCACGGTCTCCACGGAGGAGCCGTTCTCGCAGTAGACGAGGTGGTTGCGGACGTCGTTGAGCGGCGTGAAGTTGGCCGTGCGCATGTCGAGGATCGCCATGTCGGCGCGCTTGCCGGGCTCCAGCGAGCCGATCTCGTCCTCAAGGAGCACGCTGTAGGCGCCGCCGAGGGTCGCCGCGTGCAGCACCTCGCCGGCCTCGAGCCAGTAGGCGTTGTCGGGCGAGGTGACGTTGTGCATGAGGCCTGCGCACTGCATCACGCTGAACATGCGGGGCGTGTCGCTGGTGGAAAGCCCGTCCGAGCCCAGCGCCAGGTTGACGCCCGCGTCGAGCAGCCGGCGCACGGGGCAGAGGCCCGAGCCGAGCTTGAGGTTGGAGAGCGCGTTGTGGACCACCGAGCAGCGCGCCTCGCCCAGCAGCGCGATGTCCTCGTCGGTGAGCCAGACGCCGTGCGCGATGGTGGTATTGCGGTTGAGCAGGCCGAGATCGTGCATGTAGCGGACCAGCGTCTTGCCGTAGAGGGCGTGGCCGGTCACCGCCTGGACCTTCGATTCGAGGATGTGGGTGTGGAAGGGCAGCCCGTTGGCGCGGGCGAACTCGTCCGCCGCCCGCATCAGGGGCTCGGTGCAGCGCTGGGGGCCCGACGGCGCCGGCATGAAGCGGAGCCTCCCCGCGCGGCCGTCGTAGAGGGCATGTGCCTCCTCGCAGAACGCCGCGAAGTCGTCTGCCGTCGGCGGCTCCATGGCGTCGACCTCGCGCTTCAGGTCGCCCGGCAGCAGGTCGTTCAGATGGACGATCGAGTCGGGCAGCCTGCGGTTGATGACGTGGCCGGAGATCGAGGCCCGCAGGCCCACGTCCTCGTAGGCCTGGAATACCGCGCCGATGGTCTCCATCGACTGGAGGGGAAACTCCAGGATGTCGTCGGAGAAGTAGGTGACGCCGGTCTTGATCGCATCCATGGCGCAGAGCGCCGACCGCAGGTAGATCATGCGGGGCGTGAGCTCGGGCGCGCCGAGGATGCCGTAGGCGAGCGTCATCCAGAGCTCCAGCGGCATGTTGTCGTAGCGCCCCTTGGCGAAGGCCTCCGGCGTGTGGATGTGGGCGTTGATCAGGCCGGGGATCACCAGCTTGCCCTCGCCGGGGATGACGCGATCGGCCTCCGGCCGGGCGTCGCTCTCGCCGACGGCTGCGATGCGCTCGCCTTCGATCAGGATGTCGCCCCGGAAGGGCTCGCTGCCGTGCTCCGGGTCCATGGCGACGATGGTCGCGCCCTCGATCAGTATCGACATGCGTCGGCCCCTCTCCCTGCTCTGGCAATCCTAGCAGAACTGGCCTATCTCCCCATGCTGTCGGCGGTATCGCCGCCGCGCCCGCCACGGGAGAAGAGCAGTGCTGCAACTGGGCCTCGTGCTCGGCTATTCGGGCCGGGATTTCACCATCGACATCGACCTCGTCCAAGAGGCGGAATCGCTCGGCTACGAGTCGATCTGGACCTCCGAGGCCTACGGCTCGGACGCGGTGACTCCGGCCACCTGGATCCTCGCCCGGACCGAGCGGATGACGGTCGGCACCGCGCTCATGCAGATGCCGGCGCGCACGCCGGCCTGCGCCGCCATGACCGCGATGACGCTCCAGGCGCTCTCGGGCGGCCGCTTCGTCCTCGGCATCGGGCCGTCGGGGCCGCAGGTGATCGAGGGCTGGCACGGCGTGGCCTACGGCAAGCCGCACGAGCGGCTGCGCGAGTACGTCTCGATCGTGCGCAGCATCGTGGCGCGCGAGGAGCCGGTGGTCCACGAGGGCATGCACTACGCGCTCCCCTACCGCGGCCCCGACGCGACCGGCCTCGGCAAGCCGCTGAAGAGCATCCTCCACGCGCGCCATCCGCTGCCGATCTACACCGGCTCGGTCTCGCCGGCCGGGCTCCGGCTCGCCGGCGAGATCACCGACGGGCTGTTCCCGCTCTTCATGATGCCCGAGCGCGCGCACGTCTATCTCGACCCGCTGACCGAGGGCTTCCGCCGCGGCGGCCACGGCGAGCGGCGCGAGGGCTTCGCCATCGCGCCTTTCGTCCAGACCAGGATCGACGAGGACCACGCGCGCGCGCTGGCCCCGGTCAAGCAGTCGCTCGCGCTCTATGTCGGCGGCATGGGCGCACGCGGGCGCAACTTCTACAACGACTACGCGCACAGGCTCGGCTTCGGCGAGGCCGCCCAGCGCATCCAGGACCTGTTCCTTGCGGGCGACAAGCAGGGCGCGGCCGAGGCCGTGCCCGACGAGTTCGCCGACGGCATCGCCCTGGTCGGGCCCAGGGCGCACATCAGGGAGCGGCTCGCCGCGTGGAAGAAGGCGGCGGACGAGGGCGCGGTGACGGCGCTGCTGCTCGGCGGCGCGGGCCGCGACGAGGTCCGCTTCCTCGCCGAGGAGATGCTCTGACCCGGAGCGGGCGGAGCGGGAGCGGCAATGGAGCGGCAGGGCATGGGGCGCTGGCTGCTCCTCCCCGCGCTGGCTCTCTGCGCCGCCTGGCTCGCCACCTGCGAGAGCGCCCCACCCCCGCCCAGCGCAGACGGGCCGCGCACTCATCCCATCCGGGTCGCGAGCAACGGCTGGCACACGGCGATCATCGTGCCCGCGCCCGCGCTCGCCGCGACGGGCCTGCTGCCCGAGGCGGCGGATTTTCCGGGCGCCGCTCATCTGGAGTTCGGCTGGGGCGATCGCGTCTACTATCCGGCGAAGGACAAGACCCTCGGCATGACGCTCGCCGCGGCGCTGGCGCCGACGCCGGCGGTCATGCACATGGCCGGCCTCCGGGCGGCACCCGAGGGAGGCGGCGCGGGCCGCGAGGTCGTCGCGCTCGCCCTGACCGAAGCGGGCTTCCGGCGCATGGCGGAGGCGCTCTCTGCGACCTTCGAGCGTCCCGCCGGGGTCGAGCGCGCCGCGCCCGTCTCGCGCGGGCTATACCCCGGCAGCCGCTTCTACCACGCGCGCGGGACGTTTCACCTGCTCAACACCTGCAACACGTGGACGGCGCGCATGCTGAGCTCCGGCGGGGTGTCGGTCTCCCCTTCCGGCGTGGTCACCGCCGACGGGCTGATGTTCCGCCTGCGCGGGCTGTCGCACCCCGCGATCGAGCCGGAATAGGCGCGGATCGCGCCGGGCGACCTACGTCCGCGCTCGCGAGCTCCATTTACCGCGCTCGCGACCGTGCGTCGTTCCTTCTTCACGTCATGGCCGGATTTATTCCGGCCATCCACGAGTTTTCGTGCAGCAGGGGGAAGGAACGTGGATGCCCGGAACAAGTCCGGGCATGGCGAGGGGAGGGCGACCGTGACGCGTCAAGGGCGCCGGGCAGATGGAGGGAACCTTCGGAAACGGGACGCTAGTCGCCGAGTGAGCTCAGCGCGCCTTCGCGGGTGTCGTGGATCGGGATGATCTTGTCGAAGCCGCTGATCTCGAACACCTCCTTGACCGGGCCGGAGAGCGAGCAGAGCGCGAACTTGGCGTCGCGCTTCCACAGCGTCTTGGCGGTCATCAGCACGGCGCGGAGCCCCGCACTGCTGATGTACGAGAGATTCTCGAAGTCCATGATCACGGCGCTGTCGCCGTCTTCGATCTTGGTTCGCACCGCTTCCTCGAAGTCGCGGGCATTGGTGCTGTCGATGCGTCCGTCTACCCGGGCGGTCAGGGCGCTCCCGTCGCGCTCGATCGTCAACTCCATTGCCTCCGCCTCCCGTCACAGTGCCGCCGGGGATCATACAGCGTGTTCGGAGCTTGCCACACCCCAATTTGCGTGCAGATCAGATGGCGCGGGAGAGCAGCCCGGCGGCGCCCCTCCGGCCCGCGTCAATCGTCGGTCTCTGGCATCAGCACGAACTCGGGATAGGACTCGATGCCGAGCTCCGCCGCATCCTGCCCGAGCTCCTCGTGAGCGGGCGGGATCCGCGCGCCCAGGAGCTTGTCGATGATGTACCACGACAGGAACGACGTGCCGAAGACGAATGCGCCGATGGCGAGAATGCCGATGATCTGCACGGCCGGGTCTCCGCCGGCGGCGATGCAGACCGCAAGCGTTCCCCAGACGCCGGCGAAGAGGTGCGCCGGAACCGCGCCGACCACGTCGTCCACCTTGACCATCTCGAGCAGCTTGACGCCGAGCACGACGATCGCGCCGCCGATCGCGCCGATGATGACGGCGAAGTAGTGATCGACGATGTCGGGGCCGGCGGTGATCGCCACCAGGCCGGCGATGGCGCCGTTCAGGCTGGTGACCAGATCGACGCGCCCCATGATCGGCCGCGACAGCGAGATCGCAGCCAGCACACCGGCCGCCGCCGCGAGGTTGGTGTTGGCCAAGATGTTGCTCAGCGCCACGGCGTCGATGGCGCCGCTGAGCGCGAGCTGTGAGCCGCCGTTGAAGCCGAACCAGCCGAGCCAGAGGATGAACACGCCGAGCGTCACCGCCGGCACGTTGGAGGGCGCCGTCGTCTTGACGCTGCCGTCTTCGCGGAACTTGCCCTTGCGCGCGCCGACGATCATGGCGCCGGCCAGCGCGGCCCAGCCACCGGTCGAATGCACGATGGTCGAGCCGGCGAAGTCCTGGAAGCCCATCTGGGAGAGCCAGCCGCCGCCCCAGGTCCAGGAGCCGATCACCGGATAGATGAAGGCGGTCAGCAGCGCGATGAAGACGAAGAACGACCAGAGCTTCACCCGCTCGGCCAGCGTGCCCGAGACGATGGAGGCGGTGGTCGCGACGAACACCATCTGGAAGAACCAGTCGGACATGGTGGAGTAGCCGCTCTCCACCACCGCCTCGGTGACGGACTCGTCGCCGCCGAGCAGGGCGATTTCGTCGCCTGTCGTCGAGTAGGGATGGGCGAAGGAGCCGACCCAGCTCACCACGTCGACGTACATGAGATTGTAGCCGACCAGGTAGTAGGTGAGCCCGGCGATGGAATAGAGGCCGATGTTCTTGAGGCAGATGACCGATGCGTTCTTGGTTCGCACCGAGCCGGCCTCCAGCATGGTGAAGCCGGCGCACATCCACATGACCAGCGCGCCCCAGACGAGGAACGAGAAGCTGTTGAGGATGAACTGCGTCTCCGCCGTGACCGCGGCATAGGCCTGCGGCACCACGAACACCAGCGAAAGCGTGAGCACGACGACCAGGGCCGCGATGCGCCAGCCCGATCTGCCGGCAGAGCGGAAGAGACCCAGCCCCAGGCGGGAGGAGGCAGACGACGTGGCATGCGTAACCCTGAATTCGTCCCGCATAGTGGGCTCCCGGTCAGCGTTCACGGCTTCGTGAAAGATGCCCTAAATGCAGAAGTGCTGTCAATTGGGAGCACTTCCGAAAAGTCCTTATTTGGTAGAGCGATAGCATCAATTTCGCATATTGCGGCAGGCGAGCGGGGACGCAAGCCTATCCGGCCAGTCTGCGGAGAACGCCGGGCAGCATTTCGGCAAGATCTTCGGCGATCAGGCCGGGGCCGAAGGCTGCCGCCGAGGCGCCGTGCAGCCAGACCCCAGCGGCGGCCGCCTCGAAGGCCGGCATTCCCTGCGCCAGCAGGCCGAGAATGAAGCCCGCCAGGACATCGCCCGCGCCTGCCGTCGCCAGCGTAGGCGGCGCGTTGGCGTTGATCGCCGCACGGCCGTCGGGTGCGGCAATCACGCTGTCGGCGCCCTTGAGCACCACCACCGCGCCGCATTCCGCCGCCGCCGCGCGGGCGCGGGAGAGCTTGTCGCCTTCGTGGCGGAAGAGGCGCCCGTACTCGCCCTCGTGCGGGGTCAGCACGGCGTCGGGCCCGAGCGCGGCGAACAGCGCCGACGGCTCGCCCTGGAACGCCGTGAGCGCGTCGGCATCGAGCACGCAGCGCTTGCCGGCGCCGAGCGCAGCCAGCGCCTGCCCCCGGGTTGCCGGGCCCGTGCCGCAGCCGGGCCCGATCAGCAGCGCGTTGCGCCGCTCGTCGGCGAGCGCGACGCCGAGCTCGGCCGTGGACGCCACCATCACGGCGGTGAGCTGGGCCGCGTAGAGCTGAACGGCATCCTCGGGCGCATGCACGGTGACCAGCCCGGCGCCGGCCCTGAGCGCTGCGCGCGCCGCCAGTCGCGCCGCGCCGGAGTGCGCCCCGTCGCCACCCACCACCAGCGCGTGGCCGCGGCTGTACTTGTGATCGGCGAGCGTCGGCCGGGGCATCGCCGCCAGCCAGCGCGCCGGCGCGTTCTCGTGCACCCGGAGCTCCAGCCCGTCGATCACCGCAGGGGGAATGCCGATGTCGGCGACCTCCACCTCGCCGGCGCACGCGCGCCCCGGCAGCAGCAGGTGGCCGTACTTGCGCCGGCCGAAGGTCACGGTCAGCGTCGCCCGGAAGGCGCCGCCGAGAGCCTGGCCGGTGTCGCCGTGAATGCCGCTCGGCACGTCGACCGAGACGCAGGCGAGGCCCCGGGCGCCGCTCGCCTCGGCCAGCGTCAGCGCGTGGCCTTCGAGCGGCCGGGCGAGGCCTGCGCCGAAGAGCGCATCGACCACCAGCGGCCCGTCGTCGAGGAGCGCCGGCGCCAATGGCTCGACCGGATGCTCCCAGTGCGCCGCCATCGCCGCGGCATCGCCCTTGAGGCGCTCGCGACTGCCGAGAAGGCCGAGGCGCACAGGCCAGCCGGCATCGGCCAGCAACCGGGCCGCGACGAAGCCGTCGCCGCCGTTGTTGCCGGGGCCGCAGAGCACCGAGACCGGACGCCGCCCCCAGCGCCGGATCACGGCCTGCGCCACGGCGCGGCCGGCGTTCTCCATCAGCGTCAGCCCCGGCGTGCCCGCGCGGGCTGCCGCCGCATCGGCCGCGTACATCTCGGCGACGGAGAAAAGGGCGAGAGCGCCGGCGTCGCTCATCCGGGGGCGGTGTGAAAGAGATCGACCCGCATCGGCTGCTCGAAGGCATAGTCGCCCGCCTCGGTGCGGCCGGCCTCGAAGAGCCGCTTCACGGTCTCGCTCCGGACGGCGTCGGCGCCGTAGCTGTTGTAGCTGAGGCCGGAGAAGAGCGTGACGAACTCGTCGTGGCTCGCGAAGCGCCGCTCGATCTCGTAGTGCACCTCCCGCGCGCCGGCGAAGAGCGGGGCCGTGTCGACAAGCGCCTCGCGGGCCTGGCGGCGGACCTCGGTCTCGTCGTGGAAGGGCTTCATGACCGCCGAGAACGCCCCCTCCATCACCGGCTCCAGCACGTAGAGGAAGCCGCCGGACCGGAGCACCCGCCGCGCCTCGGCCAGCGCCGGCCGCATGGCGGCCTGCGGGACATGGTGGAGGGAGCGGCCGAAGATCACCCCGTCCACGCTGCCGTCGTCGGCCGGGAGCGATTCCGCCCGGCCCTCGGCCAGGGTCACGCCGTCTGCCTCGGGCGCCTCGCGGTTGCGCGCGGCCTGGACCGGGTCGGGCTCGACGCCGAGCACGGTGGCGCCGCGCGCGGCGAGCTCACGGGCAAGGGCGCCTGCACCGCAGCCGACGTCGATCAGCGACAGCTCGCGCACCTCCACGAGCCGGCTCAGCACCGCGAGATCGGTGCTGCGCCCCCAGTGTTCGACGTCTCCCGGCACGAGATTGAGAATAGCCCCCGCCCCAAGATCGCGCTAGGCGAACGGGCGCGCCCGTTCGATGATAAGCGCCGCCTATTCCGGCCGGAGACGCCGCATGGTTGCCCATATCGAGACCGTCGCCTTCCAGGGGATCGAAGCGCTGCCGGTCGACGTACAGGTGCATATCGGCGCCGGCCTGCCCGCGTTCACCGTCGTCGGCCTGCCGGACAAGGCGGTGGCCGAGAGCCGGGAGCGGGTGCGTGGCGCGCTCTCGGGCCTGGGCCTGGCGCTGCCGGCGAAGCGGATCACGGTCAATCTGGCGCCGGCGGACATGCAGAAGGAAGGCAGCCACTTCGACCTGCCGATCGCGCTCGGGCTCCTGGTGGCGATGGAGGTGCTGACGGCGGACGATGTCGCCACCTACGTGGCACTCGGCGAGCTCGGGCTGGACGGCGCTCTCAATCCCGTGGCCGGCGTGCTGCCGGCGGCGATCGGCGCCAACGCGCGCGAGTGCGGCCTGATCTGTCCGGCGGCCAACGGCGCGGAGGCCGCGTGGGCCGGCGGCGGCGAGGTCGTGGCGCCGACCGACCTGCTGGCGCTCATCAACCACTTCAAGGGAACGCAGCTCCTGGCCCTGCCGACGCCGGCGACGCACGCGCAGCAACCACGCTACCCGGACCTGCGCGACATCAAGGGGCAGGAGACGGTCAAGCGCGCCCTCGAGGTGGCCGCCGCCGGCGCCCACAACCTGCTGATGATCGGCCCGCCCGGCACCGGCAAGTCGATGCTGGCCTCGCGTCTGCCCGGCATCCTGCCACCGCTGGCGCCGGAGGAAGCGCTGGATGTCAGCATGATCGCCTCGGTCGCCGGCCTCCTCGATGGCAGCGGGCTGACCCGCAGCCGGCCGTTCCGCGACCCGCACCATTCGGCCTCGATGGCGGCGATGGTAGGCGGTGGCGTCCGCGCCCGGCCCGGCGAGGTCTCGCTCGCGCATCTCGGCGTGCTGTTCCTGGACGAGCTGCCGGAGTTTCCGCGCCCGGTGCTCGACGCGCTGCGCCAGCCGATCGAGAGCGGCGCGGTGGCGGTCGCGCGCGCCAACGCCCATGTGCGCTATCCCGCGCGCTTCCAGCTCGTCGCCGCCATGAACCCCTGCCGCTGCGGCTACCTGTCGGATCCCGCGCGGGCGTGCTCGCGCGCCCCCAATTGCGCACGCGACTATCAGGTGCGCATCTCGGGTCCGCTCTACGACCGGATCGATCTCCACGTCGAGGTGCCGGAGCTGTCCGCCGCCGACCTCGCCCTGCCGCCGCCCGCCGAGGGCTCGGCCGAGGTCGCCGGGCGGGTTGCGGCTGCCCGCACGCTGCAGCGGGCCCGCTTCGAGGCGCTCGGCGCGGCGCCCGGGATGCGCACCAACGCCGAGGCCGAAGGCGAGACGCTCGACCTCATCGCGACGCCGGACGAAGACGGGCGCGCCCTGCTGACGGAAGCGACGGACCGGCTCAGGCTGTCCGCCCGCGGCCATCACCGCGTGCTCCGAGTGGCGCGCACGATCGCGGACCTGGCCGGCGCCGAGACCGTGGCGCGCCGGCACATCGCCGAAGCCCTCTCCTACCGCCGCATCGGCCCCTACGGTTAGGCCCGGCGACGCCGGGGCGCCGCCCGGCGTCTCTCAGCTCTCGGGGATCATGCGCCCGAGGCGGCGACCGCCGCAGATGTGGACGTGGAAGTGGGGCACCTCCTGGCCGCCGTGGCCGCCTGTGTTGGCGATGGTGCGGAAGCCCGGCCCGTCCAGACCGAGCGAACGGGCGATCTCGCCCACCGTCTTGAAGAAGCGCCCCACCTCGTCGGCCGACGCGTTCTGCGTGAAGTCGTCGAGCGAGACGTAGGCGCCCTTGGGGATCACCAGGACGTGCACCGGCGCCTGCGGCGCGATGTCGCGGAAGGCGAGGACGGCGTCGTCCTCGTAGACGGTGTCGTTGGGAATCTCGCCGCGCAGGATCTTCGCGAATATGTTGTTCTCGTCGTAGCTCATCGCCCGCCCCCGGCCGTGCGCTTGGTCTTCTCGCGCGCAAGCCCGGAAGTGCCGCGCCGCTTCGACAGCTCATCGAACACCTCGGCCGGCGCGACGCCTGCCGCCGACCAGAGCACCAGAAGGTGAAACAGCAGGTCGGCGCTCTCGGAGACGATGCCCTTCCTGTCCTCGAGCGCGCCGGCGAGCGCCACCTCGACGCCCTCCTCGCCCACCTTCTTCGCGACGTGCTCGCGGCCGCGCGAGACGGTGCGCGCGACGTAGGAGGTCTCCGGGTCGCCGCCCTTGCGCTGCTCGATGACGTCGAACAGCTCCTCGATCACGCGGCCGCCCCGCGCCTTGGCCATCGTCCTGCCCCGTTCGGCTCAGCGGGTCTGGGTATCAGATTTCGCGCGCGCCGTCATGGTCGCGCCCGCTACGGTCGGACCTGGATGCCGGCGGCGGCCATGTGCGCCTTGGCCTCGCCGATGGAATGGGTGCCGAAGTGGAAGATCGAGGCGGCCAGCAC
Source organism: Alphaproteobacteria bacterium (assembly GCA_011523425.1). GTDB lineage: Bacteria > Pseudomonadota > Alphaproteobacteria > UBA828 > UBA828 > WTGU01. The sequence continues at coordinate 23,647 of WTGU01000124.1, read as the reverse complement.
CGCGGTCGCGCCGCCCTCGCGGATGCCCTCAACCAGATGGTCGAGCGTGCCGACGCCGCCCGACGCGATGACCGGCACCCGGACCGCATCGGCGACGGCCCGGGTCAGTTCCAGGTCGAAGCCGGCGCGGGTGCCGTCCCGGTCCATCGAGGTCAGCAGGATCTCGCCTGCGCCTGCCGCCGCCATGCGCCTCGCCCACTGGATGGCGTCGATCCCCGTCGGCGTGCGGCCGCCGTGGGTGAAGATCTCGAAGCCGCCACCCGCGACCCGCTTGGCGTCGATGGCGACGACGATGCACTGGGTGCCGAACTTCTCCGCCGCCTCGGCGACGAAGGCCGGGTTGGCGACGGCCGCCGTGTTGATCGAGACCTTGTCGGCGCCCGCGAGGAGAAGCGCCCGGACATCCTCGATGGCGCGCACACCGCCACCCACCGTCAGCGGCATGAAGCAGGCTTCGGCGGTGCCGGCGACCACGTCATAGATGGTGTCGCGCCCCTCGTGGGAGGCGGTGATGTCGAGGAAGCAGAGCTCGTCCGCCCCCTGCGCGTCGTAGACCCGGGCCTGCTCCACCGGGTCTCCGGCATCCACCAGATCGACGAAGCGAACGCCCTTGACCACGCGCCCGGCGTGGACGTCGAGGCACGGGATGACGCGCATCTTCAGCACGGGACGGATCCGATGCGATCAGGCGGCGAGCTGCGCCAAGGCACGCGCCGGGTCGATGCGCCCGTCATAGAGCGCGCGGCCGCAGATCACGCCGCAGACGCCGTCCGCCTCGCGCGCCTTGAGCCGGTCGAGATCGTCATGGGAGGCGACGCCACCGGACGCTATGACCGGCGTGGCGAGCGCGCGCGCCAACGCCCCGGTCGCCTCGGCATTGACGCCCTCCAGCGCACCGTCGCGCGCGATGTCGGTGTGGATGATCGCGGCGGCGCCGGCATCCTCGAAACGGCGTGCCAGCGCCAGCGCATCCATGTCGACCGACTCCGCCCAGCCCTCCACCGCCACGCGGCCGTCGCGGGCGTCGATGCCGACCGCCACCCGGCCGGGGAAGGCGCGGCACGCAGCGCGCACGAGCGCAGGCTCGCGCACAGCCACGGTGCCGAGGATCACGCGCTGCACGCCCTTCGCGAGCCACGCCTCGATGGTGGCCATGGTGCGGATGCCCCCGCCGAGCTGGACCGGGATATCGACCGCCTCGAGGATCGCGCCCACCGCTTCCGCATTGACCGGCTCGCCGGCGAAGGCGCCGTCTAGATCGACCACGTGGAGCCAGTCGAAGCCGGCGGCGGCGAAGGCGCGTGCCTGCGCCGGCGGATCGTCGGAGAAGACCGTGGCGCGCGCCATGTCGCCCTGCACGAGGCGCACGCAGGCGCCGCCCTTGAGGTCGATGGCGGGGAACAGGATCATGCCGCCGCGCCCGGCGGGTCCGTCAGGTCCTTGCAGTAGTAGTGGCCGGCGATCGACCGGCCTTCCACGAAGGCGTATTTCGGGTGCGTGCCCCAGCGCTCGAAGCCGAGAGATTCGTAGAGCGCGATGGCCGCGTCCTGGGTCTCGCGCACGCTCAGGTTCATCACCTTGAAGCCGCGCGAACGCGCTTCCGCCTCGGCGGCCTCGAGCAGCTGCCGGGCAAGCCCGTGACCACGCGCCCAGGGCGCGACGAAGTGCGTATCGATCAGGCAGGAGAGCCGCCAGGCCTCCTTCTGCGGCGGTGCCGAGACGAGCTGGACCGAGCCCGCCACGACGCCGTCCAGCCGACCGATGTAGAGGATGCGCTCGGGCACCACGGTGACGCCCCGCCAGTAGCGCTCGAACGCGGCAGGCTGGGGCGGGCGCACCCAGCCGAAGCCGGCGCCGTCGTTGATCGCCGCGGCGGCGGCCTCGCAGAGCTCGCCGAGATCGCGCTTGTGCAAGCGCTCGACGGCACCGACCTCGATCCGCGGGCCCGCGTCCTGTGGCTCGCTCATGGCCGCCAGCGAAGGAAGTTGCCGATCACCGCGAGCCCCACCGCCTGGCTCTTCTCGGGGTGGAACTGGGTGCCGACCATGTTGTCGCGGCCCGCGACGGCGGTGACGGGCCCGCCATAGTCCACCGTCGCCAGGACCTCGCCCGGCTCGCGGCAGGCGAGCGCGTAGCTGTGGACGAAATAGGCATGTGCCCCGCTGGCGAGGCCCTGCAGGACGGGATGGCCGCCAGCGGCGATCGCGAGATCGTTCCACCCCATGTGCGGCACCTTGAGCGACTCGTCGCCGGGCTCGAGCGCCACGACCTCGCCATCAACCCAGCCGAGGCCCTCGTGCTCGCCGTGCTCGCGGCCGATGCGCGCCATGAGCTGCATGCCGACGCAGATCCCGAGAAATGGCACGCCACGGCGCAGCACCGCATCTTCCAGCGCCTCGATCATGCCCTCGCGCGCGGCGAGCCCGGCCTTGCAGTCGGCGAAGGCGCCGACGCCGGGGAGGACGATGCGCTCGGCCCGGCTCACGCGCTCGGCATCGTCGGTCACCAGCACCGGCGATTCGGGTGTGGCGTCCGCCGCGGCGCGCTCGAAGGCCTTGGCGGCGGAGCGCAGGTTGCCCGAGCCGTAGTCGATGATCGCGGTGGTCACGGCGCGTCAGCTCCAGACGTCGGGGCCGGGGCCCCAGTCGAGCCTGCCGGGCGCACGGGCGGCGGGCGCTGCCTGGGGCGCGCGCGCCGGCGAAGGCACCGGGCCGATGGCCTCGGCATAGCGGATCAGGGCCTGCGCTCGGCTCGGCGCGGCGACGATCTCGACCAGGCGCCAGCCGCGCCCGGCGAGCCCCGCCCGGCGCAGGTCGTTGCCCGAGAAGCCCGCGAGCAGGCCGTAGCCGAGGCCGAGCACCGCCGGCAGAAGCGGCCCGAGATCGAGCACTACGGGCACCGCGATCAGCGCCGCGAGCGCCGCGATCAGCACCAGCGCGGCGAGCCAGAGCCCCTCCCCGAGCGCCCAGAACGGCGCGAAGAAGAAGGCGAGCCAGTTGAAGCCCTCGCGCACGAGGACGGCATCGCCGAGCGCGGCGCCCGAGGCGGCACGCTCGCCCTCGGGCAGGTGAACCGTGTAGAAGCGCACCGCCTCAGGCCTCCAGGCTGCCGCCGAGCACGCCCTTGGTGGAGGGAACCTCGCCCGCCATGCGGGGATCGGGCTCGATCGCCTGACGCAGCGCCCGCGCGAGGCCCTTGTAGCAGGCCTCGATCATGTGGTGACTGTTCTCGCCGTACATCACCTCGACATGGAGGGTGAGCCCGGCCGACTGCGCGAACGCCTGGAACCACTCCTTGAAGTGCTCGGTATCCATGCCGTCGATGCGCGGCCTCTCGAAGCGCACGCGCCAGACCAGATAGGGCCGGTTGCTGGCATCGAGCGAGACCCGCGCGCAAGCCTCGTCCATCGGAATCACGGCGCTGCCGTAGCGCCGGATCCCGCGCCGCTCGCCGAGCGCCTGGCTCACCGCCTCGCCGAGCGCGAGCCCGGTGTCCTCGACCGTGTGGTGCAGGGTCACGTCGATGTCGCCCTTCGCCTCGCAGGCGATGTCGATCAGGCTGTGGCGCGAAAGCTGCTCCAGCATGTGATCGAAGAAGCCGATGCCGGTGGCGATCTGCGAGCGTCCGCTGCCGTCGAGATCGACGGCGACGGCGATGCTCGTCTCCTTGGTGACCCGCTCGACGCGGGCCGTGCGCGCAGGCTGGCTCATGGCGCAGTCCGATGGTCCCGGGGGAAGGGCGCCCTTGTAGCAAGAACCGCCGCCGGCTGCCAGCCTCGACCATGCACACAGCGCGACGGGATGGGCCACACCGGTGGCGCAGAGCGCCCTTCCCGCCACGGCGCGTCCGGGGCATGATGACGGGAGAGACGCGCTGACGAGGAGGCCGCATCATGGCCGGGACCTTCGACATCAACATCGACTGCGGCGAGAGCTTCGGCAACTGGGTCATGGGGGCGGACGAGGCGCTCATGCCTCACGTCACCACCGCGAACGTCGCCTGCGGCTTCCATGCCGGCGACCCCGTGACCATGATGAAGACCATCGCGCTCGCGAAGGAGAACGGCGTCGCCGTCGGCTCCCATCCCGGACTGCCGGACCTCATGGGCTTCGGCCGGCGGGTCATGGCGATCACGCCGGACGAGCTCTACGCCTACGTGATCTACCAGACCGGCGCGCTGAAATCGGCGCTCGAGGCCAACGGCATGACGCTCCATCACGTAAAGCCGCATGGCGCGCTCTACCGCATGCTGAACGGCGACGAGGCGCTGGGCGAGGCCTTCTCGCGCGCGGTCATCGACCTCTGTCCGGAGCCGATGCTCTATTATCCGGCGCCGGTGGACCGCCACGCGGTCACGAGGATCGCGGCCGACATGGGCATCGACGTGGTGCCCGAGCTCTATTTCGACCTGCCCTACGAGGACGACGGCACGCTGGCGCTGAAGCGCTCCAACGAGGGCGCGGACCTGGACGAGACTCGCCACAAGCTCGGCCTCTTCCTGGAGACCGGCAACACGCTGAGCATCAACGGCGCGCGGGTGGCGATCTCGGCGCGCAGCATCTGCCTGCACGGCGACGGGCCGAACGCGGTGGATCTGGCCACGACCATCGGGGCTACGCTGACCGAGCGCGGCTACAGCCTGCAGCCGCTGGAGCCTGCGCCGACGATTCGCCGCGAGGCCGCCGAGTAGGGCTGGCGTTCGCGCACCGCTTGAGGCATGGTGCGCGCCCCGCGCCGCCCGACGAGTCGTGGTGCGAGAGCAAGAGGAGACGTCGATGAGCGACGAGCACGGCCCCTCGCTTGAGGAGCTGACGCGGGCCCGGATCCCATACGTGGCGGGGCTCGGCCTCGTCGTCGCCATCATCGGCGTTCTCGCCGGCCTCTCGGCCGCCGGCATCGTTCCGTAAGGAACCTCAACCCGCCGGCGGCGCGGCCGGCAGCAGCCCCTCCTCCCGCATCCAAGCGCAGAGGTCGGCGAACATGGTGCGGAGCGGCACCGGCTTGAAGCCGAGCTCCCGCACCGCCTTGTCGCACAGCATGATCTGGGTCTGATTCGTCACGAAGTGGATCTCGTCGCTCGCGTCGGGGTTTCGCTCGCTCGTCGGCCGGGGCGGCGCGACGCCGACGATCTCGGCGACGATGGCGGCGGCGGTGGCGAAGCTCTCGTTGGCGCCGGCGAGGATGTAGCGCTCCCCCCTCTTCCCCCTGTCGTACGCGGCGATGTGCGCCTTTGCGGTCTCGTCGATATGGCAGAAGGCGCCGCCGCCCGAGCCCACCGTGGTCATGGCACCGCTTGCGATCGCCTCCACGAAGGGACCCCAGATCACCCGGTCGTAGGGACCGACGACATTGCCGGGATTGACGCACACGGCATCGAGGCCGGCGGCCGCGGCCTCCAGCACGATGTCCTCGGCGGCCTTCTTGCTGCGGCAGTAGTTGACAGGGATCTCGTCGGCGTTCGACGGCGCCGTCTCGTCGATGGGCACGCCGTCATGGAGGCCGAATACCGCGCCCGTCGAGGTATGGATGAAGCGCCCTACCCCCTTCGCCTTCGCCACCTCGACGACGGCACGGGTGCCCGCCACGTTCGCATGGGTCTGGGCCTCGTCGCCGGCGGAATCGAAGCTCACGTTGCCGGCCACGTGGAAGAGAGCATCGACGCCTTCCGGAATCGCGCCCGCCAGAAATTCCCGGTCGCCGATGTCGCCGACCACCAGCGTTGCCGGGAAGCGCTTGAGGTACTCGAGGTTCGAGGTCTCGCGGTGCATCGCGATCACCTGCCAGCCGGCCTCGCCCAGCTGCTTCACCAGATTGGTGCCGATGAAACCCGACGCGCCGGTCACGAACGCGGTCTTCCCTGTCATGCCGTCATCTCCGAAGGTGGGCGGCTCAGCGCCAGATCGGCTTGCCGTCGCCGGGCAGGCCATAGGATTGCCACTTGCCCGTCACCCGCTCGACGATCTCGTCGGCCATGCGGATGCGCCGGCCCCAGTCGCGGCTGGTCTCGGGCCCGATCTTGGTCGTCGCGTCGAGGCCGATCTTGGCGCCGAGCCCGGTTTCCGGGCTGGCGAAGTCGAGATAGTCGATGGGCGTGTTCTCGACGATGGTGATGTCGCGCGCCGGGTCCATGCGTGTCGACACCGCCCACATGACGTCCTTCCAGTCGCGCGCGTCGATGTCGTCGTCCACCACGATCACCCACTTCGTATACATGAACTGCCTGAGATAGGACCAGACGGCCATCATCACCCGCTTGGCGTGTCCCGCGTAGGACTTCCTGATGGAGACCACCGCGATGCGGTAGCTGCAGCCCTCCGGCGGCAGCCAGAAATCGACGATCTCCGGGAACTGCTGGACGAGCAGCGGGATGAAGACCTCGTTGAGCGCCTCGCCGAGAATGCTCGGCTCGTCCGGCGGGCGCCCGGTGTAGGTGGAGAGATAGATCGGGTCGCGCCGCATGGTGATGGCCGAGACCGTGAAGACGGGGAACGGCTCGACCGCGTTGTAGTAGCCCGTATGGTCGCCGAAGGGGCCTTCGTCCTGGTAGTCGTCGAGGCTGACGTGGCCCTCGATGACGATCTCCGCCTCGGCCGGGACTTCGAGCGGCACCGTCTTGGCCCGGACCAGCTCGACCTTGCGGCCACGCAGGAGGCCCGCGAACTGGTACTCCGACAGCGTATCCGGCACCGGCGTCACCGCCGCGAGGATGGTGCCGGGGTCGGCGCCGATCACCGCCGCGGCCGGCAGCGGCTCGCGCGTCGACTCCGCCCAGCGCCGGTGCTGCTGCGCGCCGCCCCGGTGCGCGAGCCAGCGCATCAGCGTCGTGTCTCGGCCGGTGACCTGCATGCGGTAGATGCCGAGATTGTAGTTATCGACGCGGGCGCGGCTCGGCCCCTTGGTCACCACCAGCGGCCAGGTGATGAGCGGCGCCGGCTCGCCAGGCCAGCAGGTCTGGATCGGGAGCCTGGAGAGGTCGATGTCATCGCCCGTGAGCACCACCTCCTGCACGGGCCCCTCGCCGAGAGTGCGTGGCTTCATCGCGCGTACCGTGTTGAGCAGCGGCAGCATCTCGACCGCCTCGCGCCAGCCGCTCGGCGGCTCCGGCTGACGCAGGAAGGCCAGCGTCTCGCCCACCTCGCGGAGCGCGCCGGGCTCCCGGTTCATGCCCCAGGCGACCCGTTCCACGGTGCCGAAGAGGTTGACCAGCACCGGCATGTCGTAGCGCGTGCCGTCGTCGCCCACCACGTTCTCGAAGAGCACGGCCGGCCCCTGCTCCGCGATGAGGCGGGTCTGGATCTCGGTCATCTCGAGAGCGGGCGAGACCGGCGCCTGGACCCGATGCAGGCGGCCCGCGCTCTCGAGGCGGGCGATGAAGTCGCGCAGCGATCGGTAGGCCATGGTCACCTCGGCGGGTCGCCGCCATTCATGTGCAGGCACCGGCCCCCGTCAAGCCCGCGCGGGCAACCGGCGCGCGGTCTTGGTCGTGGTCAACAGCATCACGCTCTGCCACACCCTGCCCGAAGGTACGCGCGCAGTCGGTCCGCGCCGTGCGCCGAGACGCCGAGGCCCTTCTTCGTGCGCCGCCACAGGATGTCCTCGGCGGTCCGGGCCCACTCGTGCCGGGCGAGATATGCGACCTCCGCCGCGTAGAGCCCGGCCCCGAAGTGCTCGCCGAGGTCGTCCACGCTGCTGCGACCGGCGAGCAGCGCATGGAGATCGGTGCCGTAGTGGCGGACGAAGTGACGGAGTAGCGCCTCCGGCAGCCACGGGTACCGCGCGGCGCAGTGCGCGGTGAACGCGCCGATGTCCGCGCCCGGAATGTCTCCGCCGGGAAGCGGCGCGTCGCTCGTCCATCGCGACCCGTCGGCGCCGAGAGGCCCCGCCAGCATGTCCACCGCCTGCTCGGCGAGCCTGCGGTAGGTCGAGAGCTTGCCGCCGTAGACCGAGAGCATGGGCGCCGGCGCCGGGTCGAGGTGCAGCACGTAGTCGCGGGTGACCTCGCTGGCGTTCTCGGCGAGGTCGTCGAACAGGGGTCGGATGCCGGCGTACGCCCACACCACGTCGCGCGGGGCAACGGGCTTCTCGAAGTAGGCGTTCGCGGCGGCACAGATGTAGTCGACTTCCTCGGGCGTGATCTCGACCCGGCCGGGCGCGCCCTCGAACTCCACGTCGGTGGTCCCCAGCAGGGTGTAGTCGTCCTCGAAGGGGATCGCGAACAGCACGCGGCCGTCGCCGGTCTGGAAGATGTAGGGATGGGCATGGTCGAAGAGCCTCCGCACCACGATGTGGCTCCCCTTGACCAGTCGGACCCGATGCATCGCCTCGGCGCCGCCCGCGAGCGCGCGGACCCGGCCGACCCAGGGGCCGCTCGCGTTGACGACGCCCCGCGCCCGGACGGTGGCGCGCTCGCCCGACACGCGATCGGCAAGAACGGCCCTCCAGCCCGCGCCGCCCGGCGCGAGCGCGACGCACGCGGTGCGAGTGCGGACCTCCGCCCCCCTGGCGTGGGCATCGCGGGCGTTCAGTACCACCAGCCGCGAATCCTGCACCCAGCAGTCCGAGTACTCGAAGGCCCGGCGATAGCGGCCCTGCAGCGCGCGCCCGCTCGTGTGCCGGCCGAGGTCGACGGTCGCGCACGGCGGCAGCGGGCCGCGCCCGCCGAGATGGTCGTAGAGGAAGAGGCCGAGGCGGATCATCCACCGGGGGCGCAGCCCCGCGTGATGCGGCAGCACGAAGCGCAGCGGCCAGATGATGTGCGGTGCGTTGCGCAGGAGCACCGCGCGCTCGCGGAGCGCGTTGCGCACGAGCCGGAAGTCGCGCTGCTCCAGGTAGCGAAGCCCGCCGTGGATCAGCTTGGTGCTGGCCGACGAGGTGTGCGCCGCCAGATCGTCCTGCTCGCACAGCAGCACGCGGACGCCGCGCCCCGCCGCGTCCCGGGCGATGCCGGTGCCGTTGATGCCGCCGCCGATGACGAGCAGGTCGACCGTGCGCGGCGCCGCATCCCTCACGCCCATCTGATCCTGGCCCATGGGTGAACATATATTTCCTTTTTCCAGCGCGGCCAGCACCGTTCGATCCGTGACCCTGGCGAGACAGGCGGGCTAGCATTATCGGCATGACGTCCGGTCCGCTGCTGCTCGCCCTCGACCAGGGCACCACGTCTACCCGCGCGATCCTGTTCGACAGCGCCGGCACGCCGCTCAGGACGGCCCGGCGCGAGCTGCGCCAGATCTACCCGGCGGAAGGCTGGGTGGAGCACGACCCGGAGGAGATCTGGGAGGCCAGCGTCCAGGTGCTGCGGGAGGCGGCCGGCGACACCCTGCCTGCCGCCATCGGCATCACCAACCAGCGCGAGACGGTGCTGCTCTGGGACCGCGCGTCCGGTACCTGCCTGCACAACGCCATCGTCTGGCAGGACCGGCGCACGGCGCCCCTCTGCGAGCGGCTTCGCGCGGACGGGCGCGAGCCCTTCGTCGCCGCGCGCAGCGGCCTCCTGATCGACCCCTACTTCTCGGCGACCAAGCTCGCCTGGCTGCTCGACGCCCTGCCCGGCGCGCGGGCGCGCAGCGACCTCGCCTTCGGCACGGTCGACAGCTTCCTCGTCTGGCGGCTCACCGGCGGCAGGCTCCACGCGACGGACGCCACCAACGCCGCGCGCACCAGCCTCTTCGATATCCACGCGTGCGCCTGGAGTCCGGAGCTGCTCGCGCTCTTCGATGTGCCCGAGTCCCTGCTGCCGGAGGTGCGCGGCAACGCCGACGGCTTCGGCACCACGGACATTCTCGGCGCGCCCGTGCCGGTCGCGGGCGTGGCCGGCGATCAGCAGGCGGCGACGCTGGGTCAGGGCTGCCTGGAGGCCGGCGACGTCAAGAGCACCTTCGGGACCGGCTGCTTCCTGCTGGCGCACACCGGGCCTGAGCCGGTCGCCTCGCGACACCGGCTGCTGACCACCGTCGCGCTCCGCCTCGACGGACGCACCACCTACGCGCTCGAAGGCGCCGTCTTCGTCGCCGGCGCGGCGGTGCAATGGCTGCGCGACGGACTGGGGGTGATCGCCGACGCGGCGGAGACGGAGGCGCTGGCACGAGGAGCGGGCGAGAGCGGCGTGGTCATGGTGCCGGCCTTCGTCGGCCTGGGTGCCCCCTGGTGGGACGCCGATGCGCGCGGCGCGCTCTTCGGACTCACCCGCGACACGGGCCCGGCCGAGCTCGCGCGCGCCGCGCTGGAGGCCGCGGCGCACCAGACCGCCGACCTGCTGGACGCGGCGGCCGCCGACGGCGTCAGGCCTGCGCTGATCCGCATCGACGGCGGCATGAGCGCCAACGACTGGTTCGCCCAGACGCTTGCCGATGTCGTCGGCCTCACCGTGGAGCGCCCGGCCGTCACCGAGACCACGGCCTGGGGAGCGGCCGTGCTGGCGGGCCTCGGCGTCGGCGCGTTCTCCGATCCCGCCGAGGCGCCCCGGCCTCCGGGCCGGCGTTTCTCTCCCCAGGGCGATCCAGCACCGGCCCGCGCCCGCTGGGCCGACGCGGTGGCGCGCACGCTCACGCGGCCGGCGGCGAGCGGCGACAAGGAAAACCGGCGCTAGCTAGGCGGCGCCGGCGGGCGGGCGGGCCGCGATGTGCGCGCCGCGCGGGACAGGGGGTTGGGGAGGCACCGGGGTCCTGTGGGATTCGGCGGGATTCGGCGGGATTCGGCTGGAGAAGGCGGGATTGCACGGGACGGGAGCTGGGGTCCTGGGGGGCATGCGGGATTTCGCGGGACAGCGAGGGATTCCGGGCGGGACAGGCGGCCTCCATATCCCACTTGAGCACCGGCTCCCCTGCCGCGCCCCGCTCCTTCCCGCTCTCGCCCATCATGCCGCGACCCTCGCACGCCCCTCACACCAACGGCACCGCACCATGGTCCGGGCGCCCGGCTGGAAGCGCGCGCCCGGCGACTGAGGGAACATGAAAAGGGGGCGGAGAGGGTCGGGGTGGGGGAGCCTCGGGCGGCACCGCGCGAGGCTCGGGCACCCGCGGCAACTCGCTGCGATCGTGTCTGAACGAAAGTGCTCTAACCGACAAAGCGGAGCGCCAGCACGGCGGCGATCACGACCGCGAGGGCGAGCAGCGCCGCGAGCCCGAGGCGACGCTCGATGAAGGCGCGCGCCGCCGGGCCGAACTGCCAGAGAAGCCCCGCGACGATATAGAAGCGAAGCCCGCGCGAGAGCAGCGAGGCGAGGATGAAGACGCCGATATCGAGCCGGCCGGCGCCGCTCGCCACGGTGATCAGCTTGTAGGGGAGCGGGGTGAAGCCGCCGGCGGCGACGATCCAGGCGCCCCATTCGTCGCGGTAGCGCTCGAAGGCCGCGAGCTTGTCCTCGTTGCCCCAGAGGTCGAGGAGGGGGCCGCCGAAGGCATCGAAGAGATAGTAGCCAATAGCGTAGCCGAAAAGACCGCCGGCGGCCGACGAGAGCGTGCAGACCCCTGCGAGCCACCAGGCTCTCGCCCGGCGCGCGAGGATCATGGGGATGAGCAGGAGGTCCGGCGGGATCGGGAAGAACGAGCTTTCCGCAAACGAGACGGCGACGAGCGCCCAGACGGCATGGCGCTTGCCGGCGAGCGCGAGCGTCCAGTCGTAGAGCCTGCGGAGCGGCCCCACCTGCGGAGGTGGCCCTTCCCCAGACATCTCCGTCATGCGCTCGCCGCCCCGGCCTGGGCCGGTTGACGGCCGCCTTGCCCGGCCCAACAATGCCTGAACAGCCCCGGACGGCGCCCTGTCATGCAATCCAAGCTCATCCTCTTCGCCGCCTCGGCGGGCATCGCCGCCCTCACCATCTACCTCCTCATCTCCGGGCGGAACATCCTGATCCCGATCGCCATCGCCGTCATGGCCTGGTATCTGATCAACGCCATCGCCCGCGGCATCATGAAGCTCAGCATACGCGGCGTGCGCCCGCCGCGCTGGGCGGCGTTGGCGCTCACGGTGCTGGTCGTCATCGCGGCGGTCATGTCACTGGCCGAGATGGTGAGCGGCAACTTCAGCGCCGTGGTCGAGGCAATCCCCACCTACCAGGCCAATCTCCAGCGCCTGATCGGCGAGGTGGCGGCGCTGTTCGGCCTGCAGGAGACGCCCAACCTGACCGAGCTGGTCGATCGCATCGACTTCAGCGCGGTCGTCAGCAGCATCGCCGGGACCCTCACCAGCATCGCCGGCGAGGCCGGGCTCATCTTCGTCTACATGCTCTTCTTGTTCGTCGAGCAGGGCAGCTTCGACCGCAAGATGCAGGCGCTCTTCCCCGACCCGGCACGGGAGGAGCGGGTCCACAAGATCCTCAGCCACATGAGTCAGGAGATCCAGAACTACCTGTGGATCAAGACCTTCACCAGCGCGCTAACGGCGGGACTGAGCTACGCCGTGCTGGCCTCCATCGGTCTCGACTTCGCCGGCTTCTGGGCGGTCATCATCTTCCTGCTCAACTACATCCCCACCATCGGCTCGCTGCTGGGCATCCTCTTCCCGGCGCTGCTGGCGCTGGTGCAGTTCGACACCTTCGTGCCCTTCCTCATCGTCACCCCGAGCCTCGCAGTGATCCAGGTCTTCATCGGCAACTTCCTGGAGCCGATGCTGATGGGGTCCTCCCTCAACATCAGCCCCTTCGCGACCCTCGTCTCGCTCGCCGTCTGGGGCACGATCTGGGGCGTGCCGGGGATGTTCCTCTGCGTGCCCATCACCGTGATCGCCATGATCATCTTCGCCCACTTCCCGCGCACGCGGCCCATCGCGGTGATGCTGTCGACCGACGGGCGCGTCGCCTGGGGCGAGACCGACGAGCACCCGCCTCCTCCCCGCCCGCCGCCCGACCCGCGCCCCCCTGCCGGAGCCTGACCATGACCGTTACCCGAGACGACGCCCCGGCCATCGAGGCCGGGGCGCTGCGCGAGGCCGTCGCCGCGATCTTCACCGCCGCCGGCTGCGACGAGGCCGAGGGCGCGCGCATCGGCCGCTATCTGGTCGAGGCCAATCTCGCCGGGCACGACAGCCACGGCGTCATACGCGTGCCGCGCTATGTCCACTGGCTGGATACCGGCGCCGTCCACGCCGGGCGCAGCGCGAAGACGGTGGTCGATGTCGGCGCCGTCGCGGTGCTGGACGGCGACCACGGCTTCGGCCAGACCGTCGGCGAACAGGCGATCCGGCTTGGGGTGGAGAAGGCGCGCGAGCACGGCATCGCCGTGGTGGGACTGCGCAACTCGGGCCATCTCGGGCGCATCGGCGACTGGGCCGAGCTCGCGGCGGCCGAGGGCCTGCTCTCGATCCACTTCGTCAACACCAGCGGCCTCGGCATGCTGGTGGCGCCCTTCGGCGGCACCGAGCGGCGCATGTCCACCAACCCGGTCTCCATCGGGGTACCCATGCCGGAGGGGCCGCCGCTGGTGCTCGACTGCGCGACCTCGGTCGTGGCCGAGGGCAAGGTGCTGGTCGCGCTCAACGGCGGCAAGCCATTGCCGGAGGGCGCGCTGATCGAGCGGGACGGCCAGCTCACGACCGACCCCGCCGCGATCTACGGCGCCATCGAGGGCACCCAGCCGCACGACCAGCGCACGGGCTCAGCCGCCGTGCGCGCGATGGGCGAGCACAAGGGCTCCGGCATCAGCTTCATGTGCGAGGTGCTGGCGGGCGCGCTCACCGGCGGTGGCTGCGGCAAGGCCGGCCACAAGACGCTGGAGAACAACATGCTCTCCATCCTGCTCGATCCGGCGCGCTTCGGCACCGAGGCGCTGATGTGGCCCGAGCTCAAGCGCTACATCGCCTTCGTGAAGAGCGCCCGGGCCGCGCCGGGCCACGAGAAGGTGCTGCTGCCCGGCGAGCCCGAGGAGGCGATGCGTGCGCGGCGCGGCGCAGACGGAATCCCGCTGCCGCGCAGGGTGCGCTCAAGCCTCGCGCTCACCGCAAGCTCCCTCGGCCTCGCGGAAGTGGCCGCCATTCTCAAGCCCGCGGCGGACGCGTAGGCGGCGTTCTCCCGCCGCCGCTTGCTGTACTTCCTCTCCTCCCTGGGGAGCGGGGAAGCGGAAGCGCCGGCTCGCGCCCCGCTACCAGACGCTCGAGTAGCGGCCGCCGTCGAGCAGCAGGTTCTGGCCGGTGATGTAGCCCGCCTGCGCGCTGCAGAGGAAGGCGCAGGCCTCGCCGAACTCGGCCGGATCGCCGAAGCGCTTGGCCGGCACCGACGCCATGTGCTGAGCAGTGAATTCGGCGAGATCGGCACCCGTCGCCCGGGCGCCGGCCGCGATGTTGCTGTGCAGCCGCTCGGTGTCGAAGTAGCCCGGCAGCAGGTTGTTGATGGTCACGTTGCTCGCGGCGACGGTGGGCACGATGCCGGCGACGAAGGCGGTGAGCCCGGCGCGGGCGCCGCTTGAGAGGTCGAGGCCGGGGACCGGCATCATCACCGAGATCGAGGTGATGTTGACGATCCGCCCGAAGCCGCGCTCCGCCATGCCGTCCACCACCCGGCCGATCATCTCCACCGGCGTCGCCATGTTCATCACCACGCCCTGCAGGAAGGCGCCGCGGTCGATCTCGCGGAAGTCGCGGCGGGGCGGGCCGCCATTATTGTTGACGAGGATGTCGGGCTCGGGCGCCGCGTCGATCAGCGCCGCCTGCACCGCCGGCTCGCTGATGTCCCCGGCCACGGTCTCCACCGCGACCCCGGTATCGGCGCGGATCGCCCCAGCGGTCTCCTCCAGCACCTGGGCGTCGCGCCCGTTGATGACAAGGTCGACCCCGTTCCGCGCGAGCGCCTCGGCGCAGCCGCGGCCGAGCCCGCGGCTCGCGGCGCACACCACCGCGCGGCGCCCCTTGATTCCGAGATCCATGGCTCCATATCCCCTGCTTGGGCGCATCCTGACGCTCGCCGGACGGCCTGTGCAAGGCCGGCGGGCATTCCGCCGACGCAACGCGACACGGCGTCTCGCCGCAAACCGGCGCTTGATTCGCCCCGGCAATAGTGTTAGCACTCACTTCTAGCGAGTGCTAACATCAGCGCTCAGACGAACGTTCGGACGAAATTGGAGGACGCAATGAAGTTTCGACCGCTGCATGACAGGGTCGTGGTCCGTCGCATTGGCGAGGACACCAAGACTGCGGGCGGCATCATCATCCCCGACACGGCGCAGGAGAAGCCGCAGGAAGGCGAGATCGTGGCCGTGGGCCCCGGTGTGCGGGCCGATGACGGGACGCTGCACGCCCTGGACGTGAAGCCGGGCGACCGCGTGCTGTTCGGCAAATGGTCGGGCAACGAGGTGACGCTGGACGGTGACGAGCTCCTGTTCATGAAGGAGTCCGACATCATGGCCATCGTCGAGACCGGCAAGAAGTCGAAGAAGGCCGCGTAGGCGGGCCGCTTCGGGGTACGAGTAGGAAGGAACAGAACCAATGGCAGCGAAGGAAGTACGCTTTTCCGCCGATGCGCGGACGCGCCTCCTGAAGGGTGTGGACACGCTGGCGAGCGCCGTCGGCGTGACGCTCGGCCCCAAGGGCCGCAACGTGGTGCTCGACAAGTCGTTCGGCGCGCCCCGCATCACCAAGGACGGCGTGACCGTCGCCAAGGAGATCGAGCTCTCCGACAAGTTCGAGAACATGGGCGCGCAGATGGTGCGCGAGGTCGCCAGCAAGACCAATGACGAGGCCGGCGACGGCACCACGACGGCGACGGTGCTGGCCCAGTCGATCGTGCGCGAGGGCTCCAAGGCGGTTGCCGCCGGGATGAACCCGATGGACCTCAAGCGCGGCATCGACCTCGCCGTCGGCGCCGTGGTCTCCGAGATCGGCAAGCGCTCCAAGCGGGTTCAGACAGACGAGGAGATCGCGCAGGTTGGCTCCATCTCCGCCAACGGCGAGCGCTCGGTCGGCGACATGATCGCCGAGGCCATGCAGAAGGTCGGCAAGGAAGGCGTGATCACGGTCGAGGAGGCCAAGGGCCTCGACACCGAGCTCGACGTCGTCGAGGGGATGCAGTTCGACCGCGGCTACCAGTCGCCCTACTTCATCACCAACGCCGACAAGATGACCTGCGAGCTGGAGGACCCCTTCATCCTCCTGCACGAGAAGAAGCTCTCCAACATGCAGGCCATGATCCCGATCCTGGAGTCGGTGGTGCAGTCGTCCAAGCCGCTGCTCATCATCGCTGAGGAGGTCGAGGGCGAGGCGCTGGCGACGCTGGTCGTCAACAAGCTGCGCGGCGGCCTCAAGGTCGCGGCGGTCAAGGCGCCGGGCTTCGGCGATCGCCGCAAGGCCATGCTGGAGGACATCGCCATCCTCACCGGCGGCCAGGTAGTCAGCGAGGACCTCGGCATCAAGCTCGAGAACGTCACCGTCGACATGCTCGGCACCGCCAAGCGGGTCTCGATCACCAAGGAGGAGTCCACCATCGTCGGCGGCGCCGGCAAGAAGGGGGACATCACCGGGCGCTGCAACCAGATCCGCGCCCAGATCGAGGAGACCACCTCCGACTACGACCGCGAGAAGCTGCAGGAGCGGCTGGCGAAGCTCGCCGGCGGCGTCGCGGTGATCAAGGTCGGCGGTGCCACCGAGGTCGAGGTGAAGGAGAGCAAGGACCTGGTCGAGGACGCGCTCAACTCCACCCGCGCTGCGGTCGAGGAAGGCATCGTCGCCGGCGGCGGCGTGGCGCTGCTCTATGCCGGCCGTGCGCTGGACAAGCTCCAGGGCGCCAACGACGACCAGAACGTGGGCGTCAACATCGTGCGCCAGTCGCTCAAGTCGCCGGCGCGTCTGATCGTCGAGAACGCCGGCGAGGACGGCTCGCTCGTGATCGGCAAGCTGCTGGAGCAGCGGAGCGCCACCCACGGCTTCGACGCGCAGAACGGCAAGTACGTCGACATGGTGAAGGCGGGCATCATCGACCCCGCGAAGGTGGTGCGCACCGCGCTGCAGGACGCAGCCTCGGTGGCCGGCCTCCTCATCACCACCGAGGCGATGGTGGCCGAGAAGCCGGAGAAGAAGGACGACATGGCCGGCGCGGGCGCCGGCATGCCGGACATGGGCGGCATGGGCATGTAGCCCAGTCGTTCAGACCGACGAGAGGGGCGGGCCTTCGGGTCCGCCCCTTTTCGTTTGCGCGGGCCCGGGCCGCGGGATATGTGAAGCCGCGCCGGCGGCGAGCGTCGCGGGCGCCGCACACGGCAAGGGAGGCCCCATGAGCGCCGATATCGGAGCCCTGTTCGACGAGCGGGATTCGCTCGAGATCGCAAGCCTCGTGAAGGCGGGCGAGGTGAGCCCGAGCGAGCTCGCCGAGGAGGCGATCCGCCGCATCGAGACGCTCAACCCCGTGTTGAACGCCGTCTCCATCCCGCTCTTCGACTATGGCCGCAAGGCGGCCGCCGACCCGGCGCTCCCCGATGGCCCCTTCAGGGGCGTGCCCTTCCTGCTCAAGGATCTCGGCACGCTCTGGGAGGGCATCCCGCTGGTAAACAGCTGCCGCTACTTCAGGGACTTCGTCTGCCCCGCCGACATGACCTACACGCGCCGCATCAAGCAGGCGGGATTCGTGCTGCTCGGCCGCAGCAACGCGCCCGAGTTCGGTTGGTGCCTCGCGACCGAGCCCACCCTCTTCGGCCGCACCAGCAACCCCTGGAACCTCGAGCGCACATCCGGCGGCTCGAGCGGCGGCGCTGCGGCGGCGCTGGCGGCGCGCATGGTGCCCTTCGTCGATGCGAGCGACGGCGCCGGCTCGACCCGGGTGCCGGCCTCCCACTGCGGGCTGGTCGGGCTCAAGCCCTCGCGCGGCCGGGTGACGCTCGACCCCTTCCCCGACTACTGGTACGGTGGCGCCACCTTCCTCACCGTCACCCACACGGTGCGCGAGACCGCCGCCTATCTCGATGCCGTCGGCGGCCGGGTGACCGGCGACGTCTACTACACGGACATGCCGACAACGCCCTATCTGGACGAGGTGGGCAGGGAGCCCGGCACGCTCCGCATCGGCGTCACCACCGCCTCGCCGGACGGCAGGCCCCTCCACGAGGAGGTGGTGCGCGCGGTGCAGGATGCCGCCGCGCTCTGCGAGAACCTCGGCCACGCGGTGGAGGAGCGCCCGCTCGCGCTGGACTGGGAGCGCTTCTGGGGCGCCTATACGCGCATGACCGCCGCGCAGACCGCGTCCGGCTTCGAGGATTCGGAGGCGCTGATCGGCCGGCCCGTGACCGAGGACGACGTAGCCCCCCTCATCTGGGGGCTGATCCGGAAGGGCAAGGCCATCGACGGCCCGCAGCACTACCGCGACGTGAACGAGCTCCGCCTGATGAGCCGCGAGCTGATCGCGAGCCTCGCGGACTGCGACGTGCACCTCATGCCGGTGATCGGCCATCCCGCCCGCCCGCACGGCCACTATCCCATGACCACAGCCGACCCGGACCACTACAACGCCGAGATCATGGGGCCGGATGCGGTGTTCACCGCGCCCTTCAACGCGAGCGGCCTGCCCGCCATGTCGCTGCCGCTGCACATGACGGCGGATGGGCTGCCGGTCGGCGTTCAGCTCGTCGGCCGCGAGTGCGACGAGGCGACGCTCTTCCGCCTCGCCGGCCAGCTCGAGGCGGCGAAGCCCTGGAAGGGACGCCGGCCGCCGATACTCGCCAACTGAACGGCACAGCCCCGCCGACAGGGAGACCGCCATGACCTCACAGTTCGCCACGGACGCATTCGCCGGCCAGACCGTGCTCATCACCGGCGCCACCTCGGGCATCGGCGAGGGCACGGCCAGGGCCTTCGCCGCCCACGGCGCCAACGTCATGCTCAACGGCCGCGACGAGGCGCGCGGCGCGGCCGTGCTGGAAGAAATCGCGAGCGGCGGCGGCAGCGCCGCCCTCAGCCTCGGCGACGTGGCGGACTCCGCCTATTGCGACCGGCTGGTGGCCGAGACGACGGAGCGCTTCGGCCGGCTCGACGTGCTCTTCAACAACGCCGGCATCTGCGACTACGGGACGGTCGACGAGATGGCGGACGACAACTGGCATCGGCTGATCGGCATCAACGTGAGCGGCAGCTTCTTCATGGCGCGCGCCGCGGTGCGCCAGATGAAGGCGCAGGGCGACGGCGGCGCGATCGTGAACATGGCCTCGGAATGCGCGCTGATCGCCTACGAGCGTCTGCCCGCCTACAGCGCGACCAAGGGCGCCATCGCCATGCTGACCAAGTGCATGGCGATCGACCACGCGAAGGACGGCATCCGCGTCAACGCGGTCTGCCCCGGCGATATCGACACACCGATGATGGATCAGGGCTGGGACAAGAGCCTGACTGCGGCGGAGATCCGCGGGAAGCTCAAGCTCCACATCCCGCTCGGCAAGGTGGGCGAGCCGCTCGATATCGCCAACGCGGTGATGTACCTCGCCTCCGACGCCGCCGGCTTCGTCACCGGCGCCCTGCTCGCGATCGACGGCGGAACGACGGCCCGATAAGCGCGCCTCCGATCCGGTCGGCATGGCTGCCCAGAGATCCGCGATGGATCATCGATGCATCAGGTTCGAGCGGCGGGGGTCGGTCGCGCTCGTGACGCTCGACCGGCCCGAACGCGCCAATGCGATGAACCGCACCATGCTGGCGGAGCTCAATGCGGCGTGCGACACGGTCGAGGCCGACGAGACCATCGGCGCGCTCGTCGTGACCGGCGCGGGCGGGGTCTTCTCCTCGGGCTTCGATCTCAAGGAGCAGGCGGAGGCCCCGCCGGAAGGCGTCGCCCAATGGCGCGACGTGCTGCGCGACGACTTCGACACCGTGATGCGCTTCTGGCACCTCTCCAAGCCGACGGTCGCCGCGGTGCGCGGGCCGGCGCTCGCCGGCGGCTGCGAGCTCGCGCTCGCCTGCGACGTGACCGTCGCGGCCGAGGACGCCCGCTTCGGCGAGCCGGAGCTGCGCTTCGGCGCCGGCATCGTCGTCATGCTGCTGCCGTGGCTCGCGGGACCCAAGCACGCGAAGGAGATCCTGCTTTCCGGCGAGGATCAGATCGGCGCCCGGAGCGCCTGCGAGATCGGCCTCGTCAACCGGGTCGTGGCGAACGGCGAGGAGGTCGATGCCGCGCTCGCGCTCGCCAGCCGCATGGCTGCGATCGAGCCCGCGCTCCGCAGGCGCACCAAGGCCACGATCAACCGCATGTACCGGATGATGGGCTTCGACGCGGCGCTCGAGATGGCGCTCGATCAGGACCTCCTGATCGAGGCCGAGGGCACGGCGACCAAGCGCGAGTTCCTCGAGATCGCGCGCACGCACGGCCTGCGCGCCGCCATCGCCTGGCGCGACGCCAGGGGCTGAAGCTGGCACGGGCGCGAGGCGCGCCCGTCAGGGGCTCGCCAGCAGATAGACCCCGGCAGCGACCATGGCGACGCCGCCTATGCGCGCCACCCACTCGCCCCGGGGCGCGAGCTTTTCCGCCACGACGAAGACGGTGATCGCCGCCACCCAGGCGAGGTTCATCACCCCTCCGACGAAAAGAAGCCCCATCACGACGCCGCAGCAGCCGAGGCAGAAGGCCCCGTGGCCGACCCCCATGCGGAAGGCGCCCCACCCGCCCGGCCGCCAGTGCCCCATGATGAAGGCCATCGGCGAGCGGCAGTGCTTGAGGCAGGCGTATTTCAGCGGCGTCCACTGGTAGACGCCAGCAGCGAGGAAGAGCGCGCCGCCGAGTATCGTGCTGGTGGCGACCATCATGGACGACAGCAGGGCAGCGTTCTGCAGCCCCCACTGCATCGCCGTCGCCGCCACGCTGAAGGCCGCCCAGACCGAGACATAGCCGAGCGCGAAGAGCGTGGTGGCGCCGAAGGGGCGGCCGCCACTCCTGCTCCGGTCGACGCGGGCGAAGATGAGGATCATCGGCGCCGCGCTCGGCACCATCATCGCCACCATCATCACCGCCCACATCGCCCACATCAGCAGGCCGTCGGTCACGCTCCAGGCCTGCATCCGCATCATGGCGCCGCCCGCGGCCATGGAGCCCGCGCCCATGTCGCCGGCCATATCGCCCCCCATGTCGAGGGCCATGTCGATGAGGTAGAGCCAGGCGAGCGCGGCGGCCAGCGCGAGCCCGGCCAGCACCACCAGCCGGTCGCGCCGGGCGATCCCCTCGATCAGGGGCACGTGGGCCGTGGCCTCAGTTGCATTTCGCCGTGAGGCCGCCGTCCACCACGAGATCGGCCGCGGTCACGTACCCGGCCTCGTCCGACGCCAGATAGAGCGCCGCATGGGCCACGTCCCAGCCCGAGCCCATGCGGCCCATGGGTACCTGGGCGTGGCGCCTCGCCACCAGCGCGTCGAGATCGCCCTTGCCGTACTGGGCGGCGAGGCGGGCCTCAACCAGTGGCGTGTGCATGAGGCCGACGGAGATCGAGTTGCAGCGCACGCCGCGGGCCGCGTATTGCACCGCAACCGCCTTGGTGAACTGCACCAGACCCGCCTTCGCCGCCGCGTAGGCCGCGTGGTGGTTGCCGATGAAGCGCAGCCCGGCAACGGACGAGATGTTGACGATGGTGCCCGCGCCCTGCGCCTCCATGACCGGCAGCGCGCACCTGGTGGTGAGGAAGGCGCTGGTGAGGTTGAACTCGAGCTGGGCGGCCCAGTCCTCCTCGCTGAGCTCCACGGGGCCGCCGGGCACCGAGCCGCCGACATTGTTGACGAGCACATGCAGTCCGCCCCAGTGCTCGCAGATCGCCGCTATCACCCGCTCGATCTGGCCGCTGTCGGTCACGTCGGCGGTCTCGACGGCGCAGGCGTTGCCCTCGCTCTCGATGATCTGCCGCGTCGCCTCGGCGGCGGCCGTGTCGCGGTCGAGGGCCACGACGCGCGCGCCCTCGCGGGCGAAGAGCACGGCGGTGGCGCGGCCGTTGCCCCAGCCGGGGCCGACCGAGCCCGAGCCCGTGATCAGCGCGACCTTGCCGCCGAGACGCCCTGCCATGTCTGTCACTCTACCATGCGGCGGGGGCGTGCCGGCCGCACCCTAGTCTTCAAGGCCGTGATAGAGGCGCGCGATATCCGCGCGGCGGCAGATCCACACGTCGTCGTGCTTGAGAACGTGCTCCAGGAAGCGGCGGAGCGCCGCGAGGCGCGCCGGTCTCCCGATCACGCGGCAGTGCAGGCCCACCGAGAGCATCGAGGGGTGCCCGTCGACCCCTTCCCGGTAGAGCTCGTCGAAGGCCGCGCAGAGGTAGTCGGCGAACGCCGCGGGCGAGGCGAAGCCGTTCGCCGTGCTGAACTTCATGTCGTTGCTGTCGAGCGCGTAGGGAATGACGAGGTGGCGGCCGCCGTCCTCCATCTCGAGCCAGTAGGGAATGTCGTCGTCGTAGGCGTCCGAATCATAGAGCAGACCGCCGCAGTCGATTGCGAGCCGGCGCGAGTTCGCGCTCACCCGTCCGCAGTAGAAGCCGACCGGCGCCTCTCCCGTCTGCTCGCGGATGGTCTCCTTGGTCATCAGGATGTGCTCGCGCTCGACCTCCTCCGAGAGCCCGGAATAGTCGAACCAGCGCCAGTTGTGGCTCGCGATCTCGAGCCCCTGGCGCGCACAGTGGCGGCCGACCTCGGGGTTGAGCGCGAGGGCGCGGCCGACTCCGAACACCGTCGCCGTGACGCCGAGCTCCTCGAACAGCCGCAGGATGCGCCAGACGCCGGCGCGGGCGCCGTAGCCGTAGAGGCTTTCGGTGTTCAGGTCCCGCTCGCCCGCGCGCGCTTCGAACGGGCCGAGCTCGTGGATGTAGCTCTCCGAGGTGGCGTCGTCGTTCAGGACCGTTCGCTCGCCGCCCTCCTCGTAGTTGAGGACGAGGCTCAGCGCGAGCGGGCTGCGGTCCGCCCAGAGGGGGCGCGGGCGGTGGCGGCCATAGCCGACGAGGTCGCGGTCGCTGCTGGTGCTCATGGGCCGGGGTCCTTCGGCGATCGAGGCGCGGACAGGTCGTGCCAGGTGGTCGGCCTGGAGAAGGTGCGGTCGAAGCCGCCGCCGTTCCAGGTGGTCATCTTTCGCGCATGGACGAGAAAGGGCTCTCTCGGGAACCCGAACGTCGTCTCGGCGTAGGCCACGCCGGGCGCGCCGAGATAGCGCTCCGCCATCCTGCGGGCCGGCGTGATCCAGTCGAAGTCCTCAGGCAGGAACTCCGCCTCGCCGAGGACGCTCACGCGCATGTAGGGCAGGCCGGGATTGTCGACGAGGAGACCGCAGCGCGGATCGCGGTGCAGGTTCTGCACCATGCTCGTGTGCGCCTTGCTGATCACGAGGAAGGCGCGGTCCTGCGCCAGCCAGTCGAACCAGACGGGGCTCACCACCGGCCAGCCGTCGGCCATCGTGGTGGCGATCTTGGCGAAGATCGCGCCAGAGGTCAGGAAGGCGTCGCGCTCCGCGATCGTCATCCCCCGCCCGCTGTCGGACGTCATCGCCATGGCGCGCCTCTCCGTTCCTGTCGCGGGCATGGTCGCCGCACCGCCCGCCCGTCGCTCGGGGCGGAAGGATAGGCGCGGCCGGCAGGCTTTGCACGCCGGCCTGCCGCGCGCAGCGCGTGCGTGATAGGGTTCGCGCGCCGCCGGGCGGGCGCGCAAGGTGTGAAGGGTCGAGCCATGAGGGATCAGGCGCGGGTGGTGGTGATCGGCGGCGGCATCGTCGGCTGCAGCGTGCTCT
>WTGU01000112.1 GCA_011523425.1 Alphaproteobacteria bacterium | reverse complement strand
AGAGGCCGATCAGCAGGAGCACGATGATCGACGGCGCGATCACCAGCCACTTGAAATGCCGGTCGGCGAAGAGGCTGAGGCGGCCGGCGGCGTGCGGGTCCCGGCCCGCGACGGTCGTCACGCGCGGGCCTTCACCGCCGGGTCGCCGGCGGGATCAGCAGCGTGCGCACCGTGCCGCTCCGGTCCATGCCTGACTGCCCTGCCATGGTCCTTCCGCACGGCGTTGAGAGGTAGCGGAAACGCGCGTCGGGCGCAATGTCCGTCGCCCGTCGCCTGTCCGTCGCTGCGGCCGGCGGGAGCGGGCGCCGCGTCGCCCCATCGGCCATCGGCAAGGCGGGCGGTTGCGCGTAAGATGCGCCGGCAATCGGTACGGCGGGACGCCCGCGCGGGACAGGGCCGTGCGTAGAACGGGAGAGTGAGCGATGAGGCAGATCGGCTACGCCATGCAGTTCAGGGGGTCCGCCGGGCCGCAGGAGGGCAAGGAGAACGAGCTCTCGGCCAGGTCGGGCTCCACCACGAACGGGCTCTCGACCGCGCTGGGCGCGGACGGCCCCACCGTCTCCGTCGACGACGCGCCGGCGGAGCGGGCGTCGTTCACGTCCAGCGTTCAGATCGCCGAGGACGGCAGCTTCACCGAGGACGGGACCATCGATTTCGGAGCGGCCGGCACGCTCGACTTCAGCACCATCGGGAGCGGATGGATGGGGCCGAGCGCAGTCGACGGGCTCACCCACGGCGCGATCAACTGGAGGATCGACGGCGGCACGGGGCCGCTCGCGGGCGCGAGCGGGATCATCACCTCCAACTTCACCGTCTCGGGCTCGGGCGATGTCGTCGACAACCAGTGGGGCGTCATCTTCGTTGCCGACTGACGCACGCAGAGGGCAACGCACCCCGGCGCGCGCGAACGGCGTGAGCCGCAGCCCCCGACCGAAGGACGCCGCCACGCTGGTGCTGGTGCGCGACGGCGCGAACGGGCCCGAGGTCCTGATGGGCCGCCGCCCCCGGCGCACGGTGTTCATGCCCGACCAGTACGTGTTTCCAGGCGGCGGCGTCGAGCCCTGCGATCGCTGGGTTCGGCCCGCGACGGAGCTCCGGCCAGCGGTGGCGGCGCGGCTCACCCGCGCCTGCACGCCGGGCCGCGCCCGCTCGCTCGCCGCCGCCGCCGTGCGCGAGACCTTCGAGGAGACGGGCCTCGCCCTCGGCCGGCCCGCGCCGGCGGTCAACGGACGGCTCCGGCCCGAATGGCGGGACTTCCACGCCACCGGCCTCGCGCCGGCGCTGGACAGGCTCGACTACATCTACCGCGCGGTCACGCCGCCGGGGCTGCCGCGGCGCTTCAACGCGCGCTTCTTCCTTGCCGATGCGGCGGATGCGGCGGGCACGCTCGGCGGCAACGGGGAGCTGCTCGATCTCCGTTGGGTGACGGTCACCGAGGCCATGGGCCTGCCGCTCCCCTACATCACCGCCGTCGTTCTCGAGGAGGTCGAGCACATGTACGCTTCACCGCCCGACCCCGATCGCGACCGTCCGGTGCCGGTCTGCATCCGCGTCGGTCCGGGCCACGTCCACGCTCACGAGTAGCCGCCGCTGCCCCCCTCACGTCATGGCCGGAACCAGTTCGGGCATGACGGTTGGAGTGGTCGGGCCGCAAGGGTCACATCCTCGCAGCCGACACATTGCTCCCGTCGGAAGAGGAACGCCGGCGATCGCCTACTCCGCCGAGACCTTCACCAGCAGCTTGCCGAAGTTGCGCCCGTCGAAAAGGCGCTGAAAGGCGACGGGCGCGTTCTCGAGGCCGTCCACGACGTCCTCCCGGAAGGCGATCCGTCCGTCCGCCAGCCAGCGGGCGAGCCGCCGGCGCGCATGCTCGTAGTGGGCGCCGTAGGAGAAGATGTTGAAGCCCTTCACCTCGGTCTCGGTGAAGAGGATCGGGGCGAGGTGGCTCGCGACCCGGGGCGGCTCGGTCGCGTTGTAGTGGGAGATGCCGCCGCAGATCACCACGCGGGCGCCGTTGGCGAGCAGGGGATAGATCGCATCGCCGATGGGTCCGCCGACATTCTCGAAGTAGACGTCGATCCCGTCTGGGCAGGCCGAGGCAAGCGCGGCGGGCAGGTCGCCCTCGTGACGGTCGATGACCGCATCGAAGCCGAGTTCCTGGGTGAGGTAGCGGAGCTTCTCCGCACCGCCGGCGATGCCGACGACGCGGCAGCCCGCGATCTTCGCCACCTGGCCCGCGACCGCGCCGACCGCACCTGCCGCCGCCGAGATCACCACCGTGTCGCCCGGCGCCGGCCGGCCGACCTTGACCAGCCCGAGATAGGCGGTGAGCCCCGGCATGCCGAGCACGCCGACCGCCGTCGACAGCGGCCCCAGCGCCGGGTCGACCTTGCGTGCGTCCGCGCCTCGCGCGATGGCGTAGTCCTGCCAGCCAGTGTAGTCGTCAACGATGTCGCCGGGCGCGAAGCCCGGGTGCCGGCTCTCCACGACGCGGCTGACGGCGCCGCCCACGATCGCCTCGCCGAGCGGGATCGGCGGGTAGTAGCGGAGGTCCGTCCCCATCCTGAGGCGCATGTAGGGGTCGAGCGAGAGCCAGATCGTCCTGACCAGCAGCTCGCCGTCCGCCGGCGTCGGCACCGGCCCCTCGACGAGGCGGAAGTCCGTCTCCTGCGGCGCGCCCACCGGGCGCCGGGCGAGGACGATCTGGCGGTTGGTATCGGCTGTCATGGGCCGTGCTCCCCCTCTGTTCGCGGCGGAGTCTATGCGAGCGGCGGCCGGCGGCAAATTCGGCTGTTGTCGGCGTCGTGCGCCGACTACTCTGGCCCTCCTTGGCAAGAGGGAGGCGACGGCCGATGAACCTCAACCCGACGGAGCGGGAGCGGCTTATCATCTTCCAGGCCGCCCAGCTCGCGCGCGAGCACAGGCGCCGCGGCATCAAGCTCAGCCACCCGGAGGCGCTCGCCTACATCTGCGACGAGCTCCTCATGGGCGCCCGCGAGGGTCGTGCGCTCAAGGACCTCATGGGCTACGGGGCGGAGATTCTCAACGCCGACGACGTGATGGCCGGCGTGCCCGAGCTCATTCCGGTGATCCATGTGGAGGCGATGTTCCCGGACGGCGCCAAGCTCGTCACCGTCCATCAGCCGATCCGACCCGGCAAGGAGCAGCGCCCGTCCGCGCCCCGTGCCGGCGAGATCATCACGCCGGACGAGGAGATCGAGCTGAACGCCGGCCGCAGGGCCGCGTCCGTCACCGTGACCAACACCGGCGACCGCCCGGTGCAGATCGGCAGCCACTTCCACTTCTTCGAGATCAACCGGGCGCTCGAGTTCGATCGCGCGGCGACCTTCGGCATGCGCCTCGACATCCCGTCGGGCACGGCCGTCCGCTTCGAGCCGGGGCAGGAGAAGGAGGTGGCGCTGGTGGAGATCGGCGGCCGCGGCCGGGTCAGCGGCTTCAACAACCTCACCGAGGGCATGATCGATTCGCCCGCCGTGAAGGAGCAGGCGATCGACCGCGCCAGGGCGCGCGGATTCCGGGGAGCGTAGGCAGATGGTGAAGATTGCGCGCGAGACCTATGCCCGCTACTACGGGCCGACCAAGGGCGACAGGATCAGGCTCGGCGACACCGCGCTGATCGGCGAGATCGAACACGACCACACGTCGTACGGCGACGAGTGCTGGACCGGCGCCGGCCGCGTCATGCGCGACGGCATGTCCTACGACGCCCATACGTCCGCGGCCGACGGCGCCATCGACATGCTGGTCGAGAACGCGACCGTCATCGACCCCGTGCTGGGGCTGGTGAAGGCCGATATCGGCATCAAGGACGGCAAGATCGCCGGCGTCGGCAAGGCCGGCAACCCCAACACCCAGGAGGGCGTGGATCCTGCGCTCGTCTGCGGCCCCAACACCACCTACTACCCGGCCGGCGGCCTGATCGTGACGCCCGGCGGCATCGACGTGCACGTGCACTGGATGTCGGCGGAGCAGTGCAACCATGCGCTGGCGAGCGGGCTCACCACCATGATCGGCGGCACCATGGGGCCGCTCTTCGCCATCGATTGCGGCGGCCCCTGGAACACCTACCGGATGATCGAGGCGTCGGAGGCGTGGCCGCTCAATTTCGGCTTCTTCGGGCGCGGCTCGTCGCACGATCCCGCGACCGTCGCTGAGCACCTCGACGGCGCCATCATCGGCGTCAAGATCCACGAGGACTACGGCGCCATGCCCGCCACCATCGACGCCTGCCTGCAGGCGTCGGCCGAGCACGACTTCCCGGTGCAGATCCACACCGACACGCTGAACGAATCCGGCTTCTACGAGGACACGATGGCGGCGATCGCCGGCCGCCCCATCCACATGTACCACACCGAGGGCTCGGGCGGCGGCCATGCGCCGGACATCATCCGCTGCAACGGCGAGCCCCACTGCCTGCCGTCGTCGACCAACCCGACCAACCCCTACACGGTCAACGTCTTCGACGAGCAGCTCGACATGACCATGGCCTGCCACCTGCTGCGCTACGACCTGCCGGAGGACGTGGCGTTCGCCGAGAGCCGGGTGCGCCACGGCACCATCGCTGCGGAAGACGTGCTGCACGATATCGGCGCGGTCTCGATGTTCGGCTCCGACAGCCAGGGCATGGGGCGGATCAACGAGGTCATCACCCGTTGCTGGCAGCTCGCGAGCAAGATGCGCGACCAGCGCGGCCGGCTGCCCGAGGAGACCACGGCGGACGCCGACAACGAGCGCATCAAGCGCTACATCGCGAAGTACACCATCAACCCCGCCATCGCCTTCGGCATCGACCGCTACGTCGGCTCGCTGGAGCCGGGCAAGATGGCCGATCTCGTGACCTGGAAGCCCGCCTTCTTCGGCATCAAGCCCTTCGGCGTCATCAAGGGCGGCTTCGTCGCCTGGGGCGCGAGCGGCGACCCCTCGGGCAGCTACTTCCAGACCGAGCCGGTCATCATGCGGCCCCAGTTCGGCCATCACGGCCGCGCGCCGCAGACCTTGAGCGCCACCTTCGCCCACCAGCGCGCGCTCGACATCGACGTGCCCGGCCGCCTCGGCATCGCCAAGCCGATCCTGCCGATCGGGAGCTTCACCAGGCTCACCAAGAAGGACATGCTGCACAACGACGCCTGCCCCGATATCCGCGTCGATTCCCAGACCTTCGAGGTGTTCGTCGACGGCACGCTCGCGGCCTGCGAGCCGATCGACACGATCACCCTCGGCCAGAACTACCTGCTGCGCTGAGCCC
>WTGU01000030.1 GCA_011523425.1 Alphaproteobacteria bacterium | reverse complement strand
GCCAGTTCGGCACCATGGCGAAGCCGCTCCACGCCGGGCTCGCGGCCAAGAACGGGATCATGGCGGCGGCCCTCGCCGAGGCCGGCGTTACCGCCGCGGCGGACGCCTACGAGGGCGCGCGCGGCTTCGTCGAGCTCTTCGCCGGCGTGCCGCGCGAGCGGCTGGAGGCGGCGGTCGCGGATTTCGGCGCGCCGCCCGCAATCGAGCGCCACGGCCTGTGGCAGAAGGTCTACCCCTGCTGCGGCAGCGTCCATCGCCCGCTGGATGCCCTGCTCGACATGCGGGGGAACGGCGCTCTGCGGCCGCAGGCGGTGGCCGGGATCGACGCGCTGCTGGCGGAGATCGAGACGCACAACCTGCCCTATGCCGCGCCCGCCGATGCCATGCAGGCGCGCTTCAGCCTGCCCTACCTGCTGGCGAGCGCGTTGGTCGATGGCCGGCTCGCGCTCGACGCCTTCACCGGCGAGGCGCTGGCGCGGCCGGACGTGCGCTCCCTGATCCCCAGGATCCGCATGCGCCCGGACCCGGATCAGCCCGGCGGCGCCGACGCCGGCGCCATGACGCTGCAGGCGACGGTCACGGTACGGCTCGCGGGCGGGGACGAGCGGTCGCACACGGTGCAGGAGCCGAGGGGCCATCCATGCAGGCCGCTCGGCCGCGACGCCCTCCACGCCAAGTTCGTCGACTGCGCGTCGCGTGCCCTGCCGCAGGCCGCGTGCGACGCAGCCTTCGCGGCGCTGGACGGGCTGGCTGCGGCGCGCAGCCTGGATGCGGTGACCAGCCATCTCGGAGCAGGCCATGGCCAAGGCTGACCCCGACGCAGCAGGGGCCGCCGAGAGGGCGCGGGCCTCTACGCGGGACGCTGCGGTGTTCGACGGCCTCGCGCTCTTCTACGTGCTCGACGAGCCCTACGCGACCCGCTGCCTGGAGGCGGGCGTCAACGTCTGCAACGTGAGCTTCGCGCTGGAGAGCACGTGGGACCAGACCATGAGGGCGGTCGACGAGGGCTTCGCGAAGGTCGAAGCCAGTCCCGTGCTGGCGCTCGCCCGCGACAGCGCGGAGATCGAGGCGGCGCACGCGGCCGGCCGGCTCGCGGTGATCCCCGGCACGCAGGGCTCCAGCATGATCGGCAAGGAGCTCGCGCGCGTGGGCATCCTCGCCCGCCTTGGCTTCCGCTTCTTCGGCCTGGCCTATACCGGCGCCACGCTCTTCGCCGACGGCTGCGGCGAGAAGCGGGACGCCGGGCTCAGCTTCCTCGGCGAGGAGCTGATCGCGGCGGTGAACGAGACGCCGATGATCCTCGACCTCTCCCATGCCGGCCACCGCTCGCGCGCCGAGGCGGTGCCGCTCGCGCGCGCGCCGGTCTGCACCCATTCCAACGCCTGGCACCACGTGCCCAACGACCGCAACACGAAGGACGAGACGGTGCGCGCGATCTGCGCCAAGGGCGGCATGATGGGCGCCTGCTGCCTGCCGCTCTCGGTCAGCCCGACGGACCAGACCCTCGATCATCTGATCGACCACATCGACCATTTCAGGGCGCTGGTCGGCACCGAGCATATCGGCATCGGGCTCGACTTCACCGAGGCCTACAAGGAATCCAAGACCGTGCTGCCGGAAGCGATCCGCTGGCGGACGCTCAGGCCCGACATCTTCGGCCCCGTGGATGCCTTCGTGACCCAGCGCTATCCCGAGGGTTTCGGCGGGATAGCCGAGCTCCCCAACCTCGCGGGGCGCTTGCTTGAGCGCGGCTACGGCGAGGACGAGGTGGCCGGAATCCTCGGCCGGAACTGGCTCCGCACCTTCGCCCGCTTCGTCGGCTGAGCCCGTGCGTCGGCTACCGCTCGCGCAGGGCGCCGAAGGCTCCCGTCAGGCTCTGCGCCCGATCGTCGAGCGTGCCGGCGACGGCGCCGCCGGGGTCCGCGCCGACGGCGTAGAAGCTGGCGAGGACCGCGCCGTTCGAATCGGCCCAGGTGTCGTCGGTCCGCCCAAGCGTGTAGGCGAGATCCGAGAGGGCGTGCGTCGTGCCGGTTTCATCGGTCCGCTGCAGCTCCGTGAACGACGCGTCGAGCGTGTCGACGTCCGCCAGGTCCATGCTCAGATCGGCGGCGCCCAGGACCGGCTGGAAGAGGGACGTCTCGACCGCGATCAGGTCGCCGCTCCAGCTCGCGGTTCCCATGCCGGCCGCCGGCCCCTGGCTCCGGGTGCCCGCGACTGCGGCCTCGATCTCGACCCGATCGCTGATGAAGTTGCTCGCCAGTGGAGTCCAGACGCTGTAGGCGGGCGAGACTCTCAGCGTTCGGGTCACCTGCACGCCGAAGTGCTCCAGGTCCGAATCCGGTCCGGGAGCGTCCGCCCAGATGCCGAATTGCTTGTGGTCGGTGTCGGCTCGCAGGTCGTAGTGGTGGCGAATGCCGTCGAAGTCGCGCTCGACCGGAATGGCGGGAACGTTGCTTTCCCAGCGGTCGCACATGATGGCACCACCACCGCAATCGGCGTGATACATGCCGGTGTTCTGCTGGTCCGCGAAGTCAACGATGTGGCCGAACTCGTGCGCAAGGATGCGGAAGCCGCCGATCGTGAGCCGGCCGTTGCGCACGAATGCGTTTAGGAAAGACGGGTTGAGCGCAATGACCGGGTTGCGGCCGCTGTTGTCGCGGTCGGAGGGCAGCAGTGTCGGATCACCATAGTGGTTTGCGCAGGCTTCCCTCGGGCAAGGAGCTTGTTGGTAGCCGACGGGAAAATCCATCTCCAGCAGGGCGTCCTCGCTCAGCTCCATGTGGTAATGGCCATCCGGCATGCGGAAGCCCGCGATCCGGCGGGTCCAGAGTTCGGCCGCACGGCGCATCATGGGGACGAGATCGCTGCCCGAGACATATCTGTGCGGGCCATAGGGGGTAATCGTGATACCCGGACTGCCCGCCGGCGCTTCGAGCCGATAGGCGAACCGGCTTGACGAGGGCAGGGACGCAGCACGGAAGGACGGCAGCGGATCGATCCCGTCGGGGTTGTCGTGAGCGCGGGCGGCCATCTGCGAGGTCGCGGGGACCGTCGGGGTCCCGTTGCCCGTGTCGCCGTTCTCGGGGCTGCCCCCGCCACCGCAGGCGGTCAGGAGGCCCGTGCAGCAAAGCGCGACTATGACGATTCCAAGTCGCATCGTTAAATCCTCGTCTCAAATGCTTGTGCAGGCGACGGTATCAACTGGCCCAAATCGTGCCAATGGCCGGCGCCGTGTCCCGCTTCCTCCCTCCCGTGCAGCGCGGTTGTCCCTAGATGCCACCATGGAGGTGCCGGCGCTCGGCAGGGCAGGGCGGTGCCCGCCACCGGTGGCAATGGCGCATCGTCGCCTGCCCCGCAGACTCGCAGAGGATGACATGGTCGATCGTGTGCGCGCCCTCGGGCGCTATCCGCAGACCCGCCTGCGTCGCAACCGGCGCGACCCGTGGTCGCGTCGCCTCGTCGCCGAGACGGTGCTCACGCCGGGCGATCTGATCTGGACGGTCTTCGTCTGCGCGGGCACCGGCCGGAGCGAGCCGGTGGGCTCTACCCGCGCGGCGACGGATGCGCCGGCAGTGCATTGTCGGCGCCGAGCCCGGATCCGGTTATCGGTTCCCGTCAACGGTCGCCGGTATAGCTCCCGTCGAAAAGGGACAGCGCGAGCCTGAAAGCATCGCGCCCTACCCGTGCGCCTATGAGCCGTCCCGGCATATCGTCCGCCGGCGGGTGGATGCCGCCCCAGATGCGCGACAGGCTGCACTGGTCGGCTGCATCGCGGTATGTCGCCCACTGCAGGACCATATCGACCGAGGGACCGCGCTCGAAGACGAGAAACTCGTTGGCCGGGATCCGGAACTCGCTCATGCCACCGGGAAAGAACGGGTCGCCGGTAAGCGCCGTCAGCACCTCGGCCGCTGCTCTGGAGTAGGTGGAATGGCCGGAGACATAGCCGGCGAAGGGCGGGGTGACGAAGGTCGGCCGCTGATAGGGCCACCAGTTCTCGGCAAGAATCCACGCCACGCCGGCTGCGTCCGTCGCCGGATCCGCCACGTGGTCCGGGCCGCGCCAGGCTCGCAGCTTGATCTTTCCCGCATTCGCCCCGTCCTCGCCCGCGAGAGGATCCTGCGGGCCGACCAGCTCGATGAAGCCCTCGACCAGAGGGATGCCGAGGGGCGACCATGAACCGAGCCCGGGATCGCTGGACTGCCCCCGGTCGGCCATGAACCGAAGCGCCGAGATCGGCCTGATATAGTCATACCACCCCTTGATTCCCCAGGAGGCAATGGCCACGTCGTGCATCGCCCCGCCCAGGGTGAAGTACGTCTTCACATCCCATTCGAGAGGGCCGAGTACCGGCCCCTCCCCGCCGAGCCGCCTGATCAGCGCTGGATGGTCGTTCACCTCGTTCAGGATCACGAACCAATGGCCGGGCGGAGTTTCGGAGTCGGGTCCGTCGGCCCAGAACTCGGCGAGCACGCGGGTGTAGTCGCCGCGCGGTACGATCTGGGGACGGTAGGGCTTGCCGGTTGCAGGGTTGACGGTGCGACCGGGACCGTGCGGGTTGCCGTCGTAGAAGGCAGGATAGTCCTCCAGCCGGCGCGGCAGGGCCGCAATGTTTCCGATACCCGACGGCGCGATGTCCATCGTGACGCCGTCCTCGGGCGAGAGGTGGGACGACCAGCGGGCGACCAGGGAGAACCCCCATTTGTAGTGCCCCGACAACGGACCCTTCGAGAAAGGCGGCGGACCCGGGTCGAAATAGATGGGCCAGTCGGCTCCGTCCCGCCGATGGACCGCGACATCCGTTTCGGCCAGAGCGAAGGGCGTGACCAGGCCCCACTCGGCCGTGACGAACTCGGGTCTTTCCTCCTCCGGCAAACCCGACTGGCCGATGAACAGCGGCAGATATACGGGTTGCCAGCGATCGGGGTCGGAGAGAGCGGGGTTGCCGGCTTCGGTTGGGTCCAACTCCTCATTGACCGGCCGATAGACGATGTTCGAATAGTCGCCGGCTTCGTTCGATCCGTCGTCGAGACCGCGGGCGATGTAATACCGGCCGATGCAGTCACCGAGGGCCGCCGCCGGCCCGGGAGCTGCCCCGGACCCGGTTTCGAGTCCGATCGCGGCCATAAGGGTATCGGCGTTCCGGAGGGTCGAGGCGGCGCCGGGCGACCGCTGGAACCGGTGACGAATGAGCCACCAGGCGGCATGGCTGATCGCGTGCTCCCGGGCGCGTTTCAAGTCCGCGCCCACTGGCCGGATTGCCGCCCGGCACGGGGCGCCGCTCCTGCCGAAATGGTACGGGGTTGCTCCTTCCGACCAGGCTGCCCAGGCATCGTACATGGCAGCGGAGAGGTGGAAGAGATTACGCGCATGAACGGTCGGGCGCGCGCGATCGTCTCGGATCGCCTGCAACAGCACCTCCATCCAGCGCCGCGCAACCGACATGTCCGTGTCCGCCGACGACAAGCCGGGTAGATAGTGAGCGAACACGGTTGCAGGCCCGGCCGGCATGGCGAAGGTCGTGACCGGCGCGCGCGCATCGCCGAACGCGCCGCCCCCCTCGGCACTCCAATGGCTGAATCGATAGCGGCCGCGAGCCGGCTCCGCGCTTATCGCGGCGATGCCGCCTTCGGCATGGAGCCCGGTGCCGGTTCCGCGGACGACGCGCAGCGGAAAATCGTCAGGTTTCTCCTGACGGATGGTGATGCGCCGGTCTGCGGCGACGGCATCCAGCCGGCTGACCTGGTTGCCCGGGCCGGGCCAGCGCACCTCGACGGACTGTGCGACCTGGTCGGGTCCCAGCCCGAAATGCAGCGTCGACGGCGCCTGGGAGAGGTAAGCGGTGCCGAGCCGCACCTCCTGCACCTGGATTCCCGACGCCGTGCGTACCGTAACACGCGCGCCGACCGCCATCGGGTTGGCATGCCGGCCCTTGAGATCCATCGCGAGCCAGTGGTTCCTTCGCTCGAAGACGTTGCGATAGACCGTGGGGGCGGCGCCGTGGTTGGCGACGAAAATGTCCACCCGGCCGTCGCCGTCATAGTCCGCGCAAACGACACCCCGGCCCTGGCCCGTGTGACGCACGCCCAGCTCCGATGCCCGCTCGGTGAATGTTCCGTCACCGTTGGCCATGAAGAGCCGGGACGGGTCCTCGTGAAAGCCGGTGAAACTGCGACTCTCGCCCCTGGCGTTCTCGACATCCCCGCCAAGCCAGCCGTTCGTGTGGAACAGGTCCGGGCGCCCGTCATTGTCGAAGTCGGCAAGGCAGGCTCCCCACCCCCAGCCGCCGCTGCGGACTCCCGCGGCATCCGTTGCGTCCTCGAAGCGGCCGTCGCCCTTGTTGCGGTAAAGCCGGTTGCCGGTGGGGCCGTAGCCCGAACGGCCGTCGGCATCGTGGATGCTGGTTACGAACCAGTCCATATCGCCATCCAGGTCGTAGTCCCCCACCGCAGCGCCCATGCCGTTCTCGTCGGTGATCGCCGTGTCGGTGATGTCCCTGTAGCCGGTGCCGATCTCGTTGCGGAGCACCTGGCTCGTGCCGAAATCGCCTGCCAGCAGGATGTCGGGATCGCCGTCGCCGTCGATATCCGAGAAAGTCGGCGTCATCGACAATTCGCGCTTGCCGGGACTGCTGCCGAATGCGCCGGGGCGAACCGGCACAAGATGGCTGACATCTTCGTAGCGCCCCCTGCCGTCGTTGCGCCAGAGATATCCGGCCGGGGGCCGGATGTCGTTCCAGAAGCGGTTCCAGTGGGCAAAGAATGGATCGAGATCGCCGTCGCCGTCATAATCGGCGGCGGCCATGGAGTAGAAGGACCTGTCGACTCGGGCTCCGAACGGGGTGGGCATTTCCGTGAACCGCCCGCTGCCGTCATTGCGAAACGCCTGCGTTCCCTCTCCGTGGATCGAGAGGAAATCCACCGCGCCGTCGTCGTCGAGATCGATGAAATAGCCGGCCCGATTCATGAAGGACGGCGCAATGCCGCCATTTCGGGCCCTCGGTTCGAAACGGCGGCCGTTCCAACTGAAGAGCCGGCCGATTGCGCCCGTCCCGTGAGCGACGTAAAGCTCGAGCCGGCCGTCGCCGTCTATGTCGGAAAGCGCAAGGCCGCCGTCCTCCAGATTGCCCTCGATCGGCTCTGTGCCGTCTTTCCCACCGCCCGTCTCTACAACGTAGTTCAAGCCGACCGCTTCGCTCACATTGACAAATCCGACGCGGGGGGTCGCGGACGCGCCATCGTTCGCGCCTGCCGCTCCGCTTGCCGGCAGGAGGCCGGCGAGACAGGCAATCATCGCCGCCGAAACGCAGGCGCAGATGCGAAGGGCCGCGAGCATCGCCGCCCCGTCGTCGACCGTGTCGCCTGTCATGCGATCTTCCCGAGGCGAGCGCCAGGCGCCGGAAACCGAACCGGTTGCGGGGCCGGACCGGGCGGCAAGGCATTCGCAACGGGACGTGTTCGAGGGAGTCGATTCATCCTGTGGCAAACGCTCCGGGCGCGGCCTCGCGCGTTTCGTGAAAATCGACGACTAATGCGAATCCGCTCTTGGCAAGGACGGACCGGCGTTCCCGCCAGTGGGCGGCGATGCCGACATTCCCTCCTCCTGCCGGCAGGTCTCGGTGCCCAGCGGCCGGGTTGACCGGCATGCCGGTCCTTCCCATGCCCTTCCGCAGCGCGGGACCGGCAAACCGGAACCGGCGCACGACATTCAGTTCGATTACCGGCTCTCGGCCCGGATCAATTCCCGAAAATCTGCTCATCGTGCAGAGCTGTACAGCGCCACCAGTTCACCGTTCCGGTTTCCCACCGAATGCGCCTTCGACGCGTCGTGCATCCCGCCTGTACCAACGCAGCCGCCCGGCCGACACGGGAACAAGCGGCACGCAACCTGTTCGAACGGGGTAAATCGATCCGCAGTGCGGCGATGGTAGTGAATCCGGGAAGGAATTATCTTCCCCAGAATTGGGGAGATTGGCCGATAATTTGACCATCGGGGGGGTGATCGTGACCCCCGGACTGCCCGGTGGCGCCTCGAGCCGGTATGCGAAGCGGCTCGAGGAGGGCAGGGAGGCGGCACGGAAGGACGGCAGCGGATCGATCCCGTCAGGATTTTCGTAAGCGCGGGCGGCCATCTGCGAGGTCGCGGGGACCGTCAGGGGCCCGTTGCCCGTGTCGCCGTTTTCGAGGCCGCTGCCGCCCCCGCAGGCGGTCAGGAGACCCGTGCAGCAAAGCGCGGCCATAGCGTTCCAACCCGCATGGCGAAATTCTCGTCTCGAATGCTTGGATAAGCGACGGTATCAACCGGTTTAAATGTTGCCGATAGCCGGCGGCGCCGTGTCCCGCTTCCTCCCTCCCGTGCAGCGCGGTTGACCCGGCGCGCGGTTGTCCCTAGATGCCACCATGGAGGCGCCGGCGCTCGGCAGAGCAGGGCGGCGCCCGCCACCGGTGGCAATGGCGCATCGTCGCCCGCCCCGCAGACTCGCAGAGGATGACATGGTCGATCGTGTGCGCGCCCTCGGGCGCTATCCGCAGACCCGCCTGCGTCGCAACCGGCGCGACCCGTGGTCGCGTCGCCTCGTCGCCGAGACGGTGCTCACGCCGGGCGATCTGATCTGGACGGTCTTCGTCTGTGCGGGCACCGGCCGGAGCGAGCCGGTGGGCTCGATGCCGGGCGTGGTCAGGCTCAGCGCCGACCTGCTGGCGGAGCAGGCGCGCACCGCCTACGACCTCGGAGTCCCCGCGCTCGCCGTCTTTCCGCAGACACCGGCGGAGGCCAAGACCCCTGACGGCGACGAGGCGCTGAATCCGGACAATCTGGTCTGCCAGGCGGTGCGGGCGGTCAAGGCGGCGGTGCCGGAGATCGGCGTGATCTGCGACGTGGCGCTCGACCCCTACACCAGCCACGGCCACGACGGGCTGCTGCGCGACGGCTACATCGTCAACGACGAGACGGTGGACGTGCTGTGCCGCCAGGCGCTGGTCCAGGCCGAGGCCGGCTGCGACGTGATCGCGCCGTCGGACATGATGGACGGACGCGTCGGCGCGATCCGCCGGGCGCTGGACGGGGCGGGCTACGAGCGGGTGCGCATCCTCTCCTACGCGGCGAAGTACGCCTCGGTCTACTACGGGCCCTTCCGCGACGCGATCGGATCCACCGGCAACCTCGCCGGCGGCGACAAGCGCGGCTACCAGATGGACCCGGCCAACGGGGAGGAGGCGCTGCGCGAGGTCGCCATGGACATCAAGGAGGGCGCCGACATGGTGATGGTGAAGCCCGGCATGCCCTATCTCGACATCGTCTACCGCGTGAAGGCGGCCTTCGGGCTGCCCACCTACGTCTATCAGGTCTCCGGCGAGTATGCGATGCTCAAGGCCGCGGGCGAGCGCGGCTGGCTCGACGGCGACGGGGCGCTGCTGGAAGCGCTCCGGGGCTTCAAGCGCGCCGGCGCCGACGGCGTGCTGACCTACGCCGCTCTCGACATCGCGAGGCGCCTGCAGGGCTGAGTTCCGCCCGCCCGGCGCCGGGCGTGTATAATCGGTCGCCAGGACGGGGAAGCAGCACAATGACCGTGGACGGGCCGCTCAGCGGCGTCACCGTGATCGATCTGACGCGGGTTCTCGCCGGGCCCTACTGCACCTTGGTGCTCGCCGACCTCGGCGCCCGCGTGATCAAGGTGGAGACACCGGCGGGCGGCGACGATTCCCGCACCTTCGGCCCTTTCATCGAGGGCAAGTCCGCCTACTTCATGTCGATCAACCGCGGCAAGGAGAGCATCGCCCTCGACCTCAAGGCGGACGCCGACCGCAGGACCTTCGAGGAGCTGCTGGCCGGCGCCGACGTGGTGGTCGAGAACTTCCGCGCCGGCACGATGGATCGCCTCGGCTACGGCTGGGAGGCGCTGCACGCCCGCTTCCCGCGCCTCATCTATGCCGCCTGCTCGGGCTTCGGCCACACCGGGCCCTATGCCGGCCGGCCCGCCTACGACGTGGTGGTGCAGGCCATGGGCGGCATCATGAGCCTCACCGGCCAGCCCGGCGGGCCGCCGGCGCGGGTGGGAAGCTCCGTCGGCGACATCGTCGCCGGCCTCTTCACCGCGATCGGCGTCAACGGCGCGCTCTACCGGCGCACGCTCACGGGCGAGGGCATGAAGCTCGACGTCTCGATGCTCGACTGCCAGGTCGCCATCCTGGAGAACGCGCTCGCGCGCTACTTCGCGTCCGGCGAGGTGCCGGGGCCGCTGGGGACGCGCCATCCCTCGATCACGCCGTTCCAGGCCTATGCGACCGCCGACGGCCACGTCGTCATCTCCGCCGGCAACGACACGCTCTTTGCGACGCTCTGCGCCGCGCTGGAGCGGCCGGAGCTCGCCCGCGACGCGCGCTTCGTCGACAACGCCTCCCGCAACGCCAACATCGACGCGCTGGAGCGCGAATTCGAGGCGCTGCTGACATTGCAGCCGACGGCGCACTGGCTCGCGCTGCTGGAGGAGGCGGGTGTGCCGTGCTCGCCGATCAACCGGGTGGACGACGTGCTCGCCGACCCCCAGGTGGCGGCGCGCAACATGGTGATCCAGGCCCGCGACCCGGTCGCAGGCGAGGTGAAGATGGCCGGCAACCCGATCAAGATGTCCGTCTATCCCGACCCGGCCGAACGGCCGCCCGCGCCGGAGCTGGACGAGCACCGGCAGGCGATCGTCGAAGGAGAGCAGCCATGAGCGCCATGTCCCCCGCCCACGAGAGCCGGCGCGGCCTCCCGCGCGGCTGGCTCGGACGACTCCGGCCCTGGTGCGCGAGCGCGGGCGCGCTGGCGCTGCTCGGCGTG
This sequence comes from Alphaproteobacteria bacterium, assembly GCA_011523425.1. Taxonomy (GTDB): domain Bacteria; phylum Pseudomonadota; class Alphaproteobacteria; order UBA828; family UBA828; genus WTGU01. Next base: position 11,220 of record WTGU01000030.1, on the reverse strand, counting down.
CTTCTCGCCGCCGGCTCCTGCTCCTGGTTCGCGCTGCCCTCCTACGACGGGAGCGAGGCCGTCCCCGGTCTCGACGCGCCGGTGGAGATCGTCCGCGATGCGCATGCGATCCCCCACATCTATGCGCAATCGCCCCGCGACGGCGCCTTCGCCATGGGCTACGTCCACGCGCAGGACCGGCTCTGGCAGCTCGAGATGCAGCGGCGGATCGGCGCGGCGCGTCTCGCCGAGGTCGTCGGCGAGCCCGGCGTCACGACCGACAAGTTCCTGCGCACGCTCGGCATCTATCGCGTGGCGGAACGGAACTTCGAGCGCCTCGCGCCCGAGACGCAGGCGATCTACGAGGCCTATGCCGCGGGCGTCAACGCCTACCTGGAGACCCGCTCGGGCCTGATGCCGCCGGAGTTCCTGCTGCTCGGCCACGAGCCCGAGCCCTGGCGGCCCGCCGACAGCCTGGTCTGGCTCAAGATCATGGCCTGGGACCTCGGCGACAACTTCAGCGACGAGCTGCTGCGCGCCCGCCTGGCCGACAGGCTCGACCCGGCGCAGATGCAGGACCTCTGGGCCCAGCATCCGGACGACCCCGCGCCGGCCCTGCCCGCGGTGCCGTCCGCTCTCGGCCCTGCGACCGTCGACTACCGCGCGCTCGCGGCCGCGCTGCCGAAGGAGACCGTCTCCGGCCTCGGCTCCAACGGCTGGGTCCTCTCCGGCGAACACACCGAATCCGGCAAGCCGCTGCTCGCCAACGATCCGCACCTGCGCCTCGAGGTGCCGAGCGTCTGGTATCTCGCGCACATCTCGACGCCCGACTTCGAGAGCGTGGGCGCGACGCTGCCGGGGCTGCCTTTCCCGCTCATCGGGCGTACGTCCGATTTCGCCTGGGGCCTCACCAACACCGGGCCGGACGTCCAGGACCTCTTCATCGAGCGGATCGACCCGGACGACCCGACGCGCTATCTCGCGCCCGAGGGCAGCCTCCCCTTTGAGGTCCGCAACGAGACGATCAACGTCAGCGGGGAAGAGCCCATCGTGCTCACGGTGCGCACGACGCGCCACGGGCCGGTGATCTCGGACGTGCTGGAGGAGAGCGCGGAGTTCCTCGAGGAGGGCCACGTGCTGGCCTTCGCCTGGACGGCGCTCGACGACGACGACCTGAGCGCCCAGGCGCTGGTGCGCGCCACCACCGCGGCGGACTGGGAGGGCTTCGTCGAGGGCTTGCGCGACTTCACCGTGCCGCAGCAGACCGTCGTCTTCGCCGACCGCGACGGCAATATCGGCACCATCGCGCCGGGCAGGGTGCCGATCCGCGCCTCGGGCCAGGGGCACATGCCGGTGCCGGGCTGGACCGGGGCCTACGACTGGGTGGATCGCGTGCCCTTCGAGGAGCTGCCGCGGGCCTACAACCCGGCGGCGGGACGCATCGTCAACGCCAACAACCGGATGGTCCCGCTCGACTACCCGCACTACCTCACCGACGACTGGACTCCCCCCTATCGCGCGCAGCGGATCGAGGCGCTGCTCGACGCAAGGCCCGCGCACGACGTGGACAGCTTCACCGCGATCCAGCAGGACCTGGTCTCGCTCGCCGCGGCCCGGCTGGTGCCGGTCCTGCTCGAGCACGCGGAGCCGGCGGGAGACACCGCGCGTCAGGCCCTCGCCATGCTGGCGGCGTGGGATCACGAGATGGGGCGCGACAGCACCGAGGCGCTCATCTACATGGCGTGGGCGCGGGAGCTGATGCACGCGCTCTTCGCTGACGAGCTGGGCGACGTGTTCGAGGACTACTGGAACATCCGCACCGAGGTGATCCACCGCGCGCTCGGCGAGCGCACCCAGTGGTGCGACGACGTGACGACGGCGGAGCAGGAGAGCTGCGCCGCCGTGGTCTCCCGCGCGCTCACGGTCTCGCTCGAATATCTCGCCGTCACCCACGGCCACGACATGGCCGACTGGCGCTGGGGCGAGGCCCATGCCGTTCGCATGAAGAGCCGCATCCTCGGCGAGATCCCGGCCGTCGGCTCCTGGTTCGAGGTGAACATGGAATCGGGCGGCGAGAAGGAGACGCTGAAGGCCGGCGGCTTCGACGTGGCCGACGAGGAGCGCCCCTTCGCCCAGAACCACGGGGCCGGCTACCGCGCGGTCTACGACCTCGCCGAGCCCGAGCGCTCCGTCTTCATCATCAGCACGGGCCAGTCGGGCAATCCGTTGTCCTCGCACTACGAGGACTACGCCGAGCCCTGGCGCGACGGGGAATACCTCCCCATGCTCACCGACCGCTCGGCCGTCGAGCGGGACGCGATGGGCACGCTGGTGCTGCGGCCGCAGTGAGAGTTTGAATAACTTGAAACATTTTCGTTCTATTGCCTTGCGTCCAGCAAGACTGCGAGTCGAGTAGTCAGACACATGCGAATATGTACAATCAACTAACGTCTCACACCTCTATCACTGGTACGATACTGCTCAAGTTTGGCAACTAGACTGGCCACATCTTCTGGCACGTCTTCCTTCTGGTATGCCGAAGCAATGCGATTATCGCTCAACGCGATGTTGTGGTCTTTCTGAAGTTTTGTTCTTATGGACCTCAGCACTTTTTTCCCGGAAACGATCTCCAATCTGGAATCCAATTTAGCCCATTTTCTATCAAACACTTCCAACGCTCTCGTTGTCAACTCCGCTCTGTCTCTGCCACTATCCTTGAAGAAATCACAATACTTGCTAACATATTGTCCTCTACAGTCTGCTTTTAGTCTACGTGTAATTTGAGCGAGCATCGGACGCACATCGACTGCAGATACGAGCTCTTTTCCTGTACGACGAGCTCTCTCTTTGATTGCCTGCATTACAGCTCGGTTAAGCGCTTCCGGCAACAATAGATAGTTTTCAATCTCTTTTCGCGCATGGAAATGAGCAAACTCGATTTTGTCCCCCAATTCACTTGATAAAGATTCAGTTTCTTCCTGACAACGATAATCTCGGTCATAAATTGCTGCTATGCGCAACTTAGGCCCAAGAGCCTTTTCAAGCCCCCACGCTAACGCTTCGACCCTCGGCCATGAATCGAAGCCACCCGACTCTAGCGGAGTCAGTCCGCTTCCCGCCGCCAAGTCATTATAGCCCAAAATTCTAGCAAATTTTCTGATTATCTTATAGTCGCCAACACCTTCTACAAACAATATTCGTCCATTTCGTGCTAACTCTGTCAAAGTGATGTTTTGAATTGAGCCGATATTATCGATTGCTTGCTGGACTCCTTCAACATCATGTAGTCGTCGCGCAGACCGATGAGACTTGTTAACAAGCAATATTTCGCTAGGATCCGCCTCGCTCATTATTTCTACTGAGTGTGTAGCTAACAATATATCAGGATGTTGATCCCTGAGAATTCCAAGAAGTTGTCGTTGAACTTCTGGATGCAAATAAACTTCAGGTTCATCGACAACCAACAAGTCCGACGTACTACATCGCGAAATGTGGGTGAGCAACTGACACCATACCTGAAAGCCAGATCCTGCCCAGAATAGTTCCCGATCAATTCGTTTCTCCGAGACGAACATAGTGAGGCGTGGCTCAACTCCAGCGAGAATTTGGGGGCGTCCAATCGACATGCCCGGCCATGTTTCCTCAACTAAACGAGCGAATTGGTCAAAGCCATCAGGGTTTTTCAACCAGTAGTTACGAAAATGGCGACTGGCTCGAGGGGTGCCCGCTGCCCTTCTCACAGTCTCGTCAGTTACAGGGGGTTCGTCTTGCTCAATCGGTCCAAGGACGGGTATGACTTGAATGTTGGTGGGAAAGGCACGTTTGAAAGTCGCAGATGAAGCAATGGGACGACCGCTAGTGTCCCAGTACATTGTTGCTCCTCCCACAGTCGGAAAGAATAGAATGAGATGATTGCCATCAGAGTATCGAAATTCTAGACGAGTATTGTCATCAATATAGTTGTGATGAACATTGTCGAGCGAAAACGGCAAAGAAGTTGAAGGAATTATGTGGCCAGATGATTCGTTTTCGTGGTGCGTTATTACAGGTGAGGGGCGTCGAGCTCTGGCTATACGCAGTGCGTGCTCAAGTATACGAAAGGCGTTAAGTATTGTGGACTTTCCACTATTGTTTGGTCCAACGAGGATGTTGGTTCGGCGCAAGGAAATGGAATAGTCTTCAAACGCCTGAAAGTTGCGAATTTTAAGAGAAGTTATCGGCATATCATACTATTTAGGATGGTCTTACGCTACACGTACTAAGCTGAGTGGGGTGTGATGAGACCGCGCCGCATGGCGTAGAATTCAGCACTCCGCCCACGCATCCGCGAAGCGCCGCAAAGCCAGCCCTGACAACGGCTTGCAGCCCGCGCGGCGTTTGAGCGCGACCGTTCCGACCCTTCCAACTTCCGAACCCGCCGCCGTTACCCGGCGTGTCCTGGGAGTTCCCCAACGGGAGCGCCTGCGATGCACCGGTCGCGACCGGAACGAACAGAAGGGATCGGGCGATGACGAACAGAACGAAGATCACCATGGCGGGCGCTCGCGCCTTCGCCGCTGCGGACGGACGCGAGGCCGTGCTGTGGGACAGCGCCGCGCCGGGTCTCGGACTGCGGGCGCGCACGAACGGGCGCAAGACGTGGATCGTGCACCGGCGCTGCAACGGCTCGGTCGTCAAGCGGACGCTCGGCGCGCTCGACGCGCTGACGGTCGAGGACGCACGGCACGCGGCGCGGGCGCTGCTCGGTGATGCGGAAGCGAACGGTGCACCGGCGCCGGTCCCGACGGTGCGGACCTTCGCGCCGGTGTTCCTCGCCGACTGCGCCGAACGCTGGAAGCCCGCGACGCGGGATGCGCACGCGGACGGCATGCGGCGGCACATCCTGCCCGCGCTCGGCGATCGCCGCGTCGATGCGGTGACGGCGAAGGACGTGCGCAACTGGTTCGACGATCTCTCCGTCACGCGGGCGGGAACGGCGAACCGGGCGCTGGCGGTGCTGTCGTCGATGATGAAGCACGCGGAGGCGCTCGGCCTGCGACGCGAGGACTCCAACCCGTGCAAGGGGCTGCGGCGGCGCAAGACCGGCTTCGAGGCGCACTACCTGACGGACGACGAGTTCGCCGCGCTCGGCCGGGCGCTCGACGACGCGACGGCCGAATGGCCGGTCGCCGTCGCCGTGGTGCGGTTCCTGCTCTACACCGGCGCGCGCAAGTCCGAGGCGCTGCGGCTCAAGTGGGAGCATGTCCACGGCGACCGCGCGGTGTTGCCCGATAGCAAGACCGGGCCGCGCACGCTCTGGCTCGCGTCGCCGGCCCGCGCGGTGCTCGCGGCGCGGCAACGGCGCACCAACTGCCCGTGGGTGTTCGCGTCGCCCTGCGGCGGCCCTGCGACGGTGGACAAGGCATGGAACGCGATCCGCACGGCGGCGGGGCTGCCGACGCTGCGCATTCACGATCTCCGCCATGCTCATGCGGCGGTCGCGGTCGGCGGCGGCGAGGGCCTGCGCGTCGTCGCCGGGCTGCTCGGCCATGCCGACATCAAGACCACCTTCGGCTACGCGCATCTTGCCGAGGACTCCGTGTTCGATGCCGCGAACCGGGTGTCGCGCGGCCTTGCCGCCATGCTCGACGGCGGGGAGGCGGGCCGATGACCGAACGCGCCCGCCTGACCGATGCGCTGGCGCTCGCGGCCCGTCCGCGCGAGCGCGAATACGCCGTCCACGATACCGCGCTGCAAGGCTTCATGCTGCGCGTCCAGCCCAACGGCGCGCGGTCCTGGGTGTTCCGCTTCCGGCGCGACGGCACGCCGTGCCGGGTGACGCTCGGCAAGCCCGACGCGGTGAAGGCCGACCAGGCGCGCGCCGCCGCGCTCGCCTTCCTCGCTCGCGAGAAGGGCGGCGGGAGTCCCGTGCCCCTTCCCGCTTCCGGCCCGACGCTGGCGAAGTTCGCCGCCGAATACGTCGAGCGCCGCTCGCCCTCGTGGAAGCCGTCCACGGTGGCGGCCACCATGAGCTACCTCAACAGCGCCATCCTGCCTGCTATCGGCCATCTGCGCGTCGGCTCGCTGGTGCGCGCCGACATTGCCCGCTTCTTCCACGAATACGGACGCCGGAAGCCGGGCGGCGCGAATCGAAGTCATGAGATACTGCGCAACATGTTCGACTGCGCCATCGCATGGGGCCATCGGCCCGAAGCTGCGGGCAATCCGTGCAAGGGCATCGTCCGCTACCGGCGTCCGCCGCGCGGGCGGCTGCTCGGCGCGGACGATCTGGCGAAGCTCGGCGCGGTGCTGCGCCAGCGCGAAGCCGAAAGCCCGGCCTGCGTCGCGGCGGTGCGCCTGCTCCTGCTGACGGGGTGCAGACCGGGCGAGATACGCCGCCTGCGCTGGTCGGAAGTCAAGCCCGACCGCTTGACCCTGATTGACGCGAAGACCGGGCCGAGGCACGTTCTGCTCGGCGATTCGGCGCGGGAGCTGCTGGCCAGCATCGCCCAAACGGCATCCGGGGAGTGGGTGTTCCCGGCAAGCAGGCGAGACGGGCCTTTGAGCAGGCATGACCTTCACTATTTCTGGATCACCTCGCGCAACCGGGCCGGGATCGTGGCGGATGCGCGGCTTCACGATCTCCGTCATGCCCACGCCTCGCACGCGGTCATGAACGGGGAGAGCCTGCATGTCGCCGGACGCCTGCTCGGACACCGGCGGGCCAGCACGACGAACCGCTACGTCCATCTCGACGACGCAACCCTGAGCCAAGCCGCCGAGCGAGTAGCGCTTGCAATCGAACACCGGTTACGCTGTAAAGACTGACCTATGGTAGTCGAATCCATGCTGCCATATTGTATCGGTGCCATTGGTCACAGATCACACAGATCACAATGAGCGGGAAAAACGCGAAATTGGCTTTACGTCACGGTGAAGATAGCACGAATAGTCTGTCCCTCCCTTTCACAGACGACGCCACACCTACTATTACCCTTACTCCCGTTCTTGGGCGTCGTGCCCTTGAGGATGACTCATTTCCCTTTGAAGCCATCAGCAAGATTGCAGAAGCCGAAAGCTGGCGCAAAGAAATCTATCGACCTCCATATCATATTCACAAATGGTGGGCACAGCGACTCGGTTCAGTTTTTCGTGCGATAATCATTGGTGCATTTGCTCCAGCCGACGCCGATATTCTCGACCTATTCTACAAGCCTGTTCGCATTAGGGATGCGGTCGTTTTTGATCCCTTCATGGGAAGTGGAACCACTATTGGTGAGGCCGGGAAAATTGGTGCGCGTAGTATAGGACGCGACATCAACCCGGTCGCCCATTTCTTGGTGAAGAATGCACTCTCCTTGCAGGATCGTGCGACTATACTTTCAACATTCTCGAAAATCGAAAAAGATGTCTCTGCTGAGTTGCGCCGCTATTACCGCACAACCTCTACGGAAGGGAATAAAGTTGATGTACTGTATTATTTTTGGGTAAAGGTTTTAGAGTGTCCCATTTGTAGCAATGATGTCGATCTATTCTCTTCCCGTATCTTCGCCCGCCACGCCTATCCCAAGAAAAGCACTCAAGCACGATCAGTGTGCCCTATGTGTGGCGCAATAAACGAAGTTCGCAATGATAGCCACGAAGCGCAGTGCAACGTTTGTCGCGGTCTTTACGATCCGCAGAAAGGTCCTGCCAACGGACAGAAGGCGTCCTGTCCTTCCTGCGAACATAGTTTCCCCATCGCAAAGACAGTTAGGAACACTGACGAGCCAGCACGTCACCGAATGTATGCGAAGCTTGTTTTGATGCCTGATGGACGCAAGGATTATATGGCTGCTACCGATGAAGACCACTTGCTCTACGAGGAAGCACGGATTGCGTTGGCGAGGTCGGAAAATGCGTTTCCAGTGGTGAGAATTGAGCCTGGCTACAACACGAATCAGGCGCTCGGTTACAACTATCGGCATTGGCACGAAATGTTTAATGATCGACAACTGCTTTGCCTGTCCATTCTGGCGAATCGAATTTCAGATATCGAAGATTCGGCTGTTCGCGACCTCTTCACGTGTTTGTTCTCTGGTACGCTGGAGTTCTATAATATGTTCGCCTCATATAAGGGCGAAGGCACCGGCGCAGTGCGGCACATGTTTGCGCATCATATCCTAAAGCCAGAACGTGTTCCTCTTGAGTCTAATCTCTGGGGTACGCACAAGAGTTCTGGGGCATTCTCTACATTGTTTGCTAGCCGAATTCTGCGTGCACTCGACTATGCAGATGACCCATTCGAAATCTACCCTCGTGGCCTTAGTGGAAAAAAGACGAACGAAAAGGTTTATGGGCTCTCGGAAAGAATCGGGTTTTCTGTTGCGGATAGTTACAGTACCTTCCGTCAAGGGAAACACATCTACCTTTCTTGCGGAGATTCGGGCAAAACTGATCTACCCGGTGGAACGGTTGATGCAGTTATAACCGACCCTCCGTTTTTTGATAACGTACACTATTCCCAACTTGCAGACTTTTTCCACGTTTGGCAGCAATATATTGTTGGTGGAAAGGAATTTTGCCCGTCTACTACAACACGGAGCGTGAACGAGGTTCAAAATGCCGATGCAAACGTCTTTACTGACCGGCTAATTTCCATCTGGTCGGAAGCTCACCGCGTTCTAAAGGATGATGGTATTTTGGCCTTTACCTATCATCATTCGCGCCCGGAAGGTTGGTATGCCGTCCTTAAGGCGCTTGTGTCGGCTGGATTTTTCATAACAGCTGCTCATCCGATCAAATCCGAGATGTCTGTAGCAATGCCAAAGCATCAGGCAAAGGAACCGATAGACCTTGATGTCATTGTTGTTTGTCGTAAACGATTGCAGGCGAATTTGAGCAGCGAGTGTGCCGGATGGTGGAAGAAGGTGACGGAGATTGCAAAAAGTCAAGTAATGAGGCTGCGGGCATCAGGAAGGAAGCTAAGTCGGAACGACATACTGGTGATTGTCATGGCTCAAGTGTTGCGGCAACTTTCTGGTTTAGATTTGGAAGGTCGCGCGTTGGGATTTCTTGAGGATTCGGAACAAGGGGTTGAGGCGCTCATTGGCGAGCTACATGCTAGCGCTGGCGGAGACAATGGCGCGGAGGGCAAGTGGCGTGCGTAATGTATCTGCGATATTCAGGCATTGTGTGCATGCGGTTCGCTCTGGCGAGTTAATTCAACGGGAGGCGCGTTCGGACAAGGAGTTTCACTTCCAGAACTGGTTCAAAGAGCGTTTGGATGCGATGGATATCAGATATGATTCTCCTGGCCGAAATTCGTATCCTGACTTTCGACTGGTTCATTCCGCAGAAGGATATGAGTTGAAGGGGTTGGCGTATCCGGGTCGTGAGGCAAGCTACGACTCCAACAGTCAAGTGCCTTGTGGTGAGCACAACGAACGCATGGTCTATTACGTCTTTGGTCGATACCCGAAGGAACCGGATGGTGACCAGTACCCGGTTCTTGATCTTGTGCTGTGCCATGGCAGCTTTCTGAATGCGGACAATGATTATGTGCACAAGAACAAGAGTTTTCGAGGATTTGGCACATATGGTGACATTCTTGTACGCGACCGAAAGATGTATGTCTGCCCCACACCATTCGCGCTAGTCGGTGGAACGGCACATCAGCGTACGTTGATACTTCCGGCTGGCCATCCCGTGGACGACGGGTTAGTCCAGATTGGGACGCTGACTCGCCGGGAAGTCGATCAGGTCATCGTCGCATACAGTTTCGATCTTCGAACGAACGAACTTGAGACGACCAAAGTGCCCAATCGGAATGCAGGGCGCCAGCACGAATTCCGCGTCTATCGGGTTGAGGGGGATCCCCTTGACGGGGTCACGCTTCGCGAGACCGCGAAGCAGGCTGCGGACAGAACCGATTGATTTGAACGGGTCCATTTGCGAATATCGTGTCCTGAACCTGCAACGTGGTCACGGTTCGGATAGCGGAGGGCGAAGGACGGAAAGACTGGCAAGCCGTTGAAAAGAGGGATGAATTCAGCTCATCCTCGAATGGCTGCCGGGCTGGCAGGCCAGCATCTTAGATGCGTGGGGTGCGCCGCCCGGCGGGTGCCGGCCGCAGCGGGCGGCCTGGGCGGCGCGATGGAGAGCGGCTGAGGAAGGCGACATGGCCCGTTCGAAGATACTGCTGGCGGGTGAATAGTGGACGACGATTGCAACGCACATCAAGGACTTCGATCAGTTTCCCATGGTCACTTTTCATCACGACACGAGCAACTCAGGCTCGCGCAAGCCTCTTCTTCCACGCGCACGACCCTGCGGGCACGCGCGACCTACTCCATGTGCTCCATGACGGCGTTGAGGATCGAGAGGGTCTGTCGCTGCAGGCGCTCGGTCCGCGCGTCCTTGTTAGCGAGGTATTCGTCGGCCATCGCGTAGTCGCCGCTCCGGGTGCGGCCGACCAGCTCGTCGTCGTTGTAGTTGTCCGTGTTCCAGCTCCTGCCGTCGCGGAAGGTGCCCGTCGTCGTGCCAAGGCCGTGGTAGACGTGCACGTCGTAGCGCGTGCCCTCGCCGTGGGGCTCGTCATAGACCCACTCGCCGGCGTAGCAGGCATCGTCGAGCCGCATGATGCCCCGGCCGTGCTTGGTGCCGTTGCGCCACTCGCCCGCATACTGGCAGGGGAAATCGCAGGAATAGGCGGCGACGCCCACCCCGTTCGGCACGCCCTTCTTCAGCTCGCCCCGGTAGTCGTAGGCGATCACCGAGCCGATGATGGCGGAGCCGTCGTCACGGACGGCATACTGCATCACCGGCCCGGACATGTAGGTGCCGCCGGTCTCGACGGTCCCCCGGCCGGAATAGGTGCCGACCGGCTTGCCGGCCAGCACACGCTCCACGGCGGCCGTGCCCTTGTCGATGAGATCGCCGCATTTCTCCTCCACCATGCTCGACCCGCCGCCACAGGCGGCCACGACAAGCGCGAGGGAAGCGGCTGCAACAATGCCGATCGCGGATTTCATCGGTCTATCTCTCCCTGTCGGCTCGATATGCCGGCAACGATATGGGCGATGCGCTCCGGGTGACAAGGGAGCGCCGCCGCCCGGCGCGCGCAGGACATACACCCGCGCTCGTGAGCGTGCGCCGTTCCTTCTTCACGTCATGGCCGGATTTATTCCGGCCATCCACGAGTTTTGGTGCGGCAGGGATACAGAACGTGGATGCCCGGAACGAGTCCCCGTTTTGGCCGAGACCGACAAACCCGAACCGGGC
>WTGU01000001.1 GCA_011523425.1 Alphaproteobacteria bacterium | reverse complement strand
AGACCTACAACGGCCACCCCGGCGCCTGCGCCGCGGCGCTCGCCACCATCGACATCCTGGAGAGCGAGAACCTGGTCGAGCGGGGGGCGGAGACCGGCGCCTACTTCCTCGATTCCATGCAGCGGCTGCGGGAGCTCGCCATCGTCGGCGACGTGCGCGGGCTCGGCATGTGGACCTGCATCGACTTCACCGCCGACAAAAAGACCAAGGCGCCGTTCGCCGACGACACGGTGAAGGCGATCACGCGGCGCATGGCCGATCTCGGCGTGCTCGGCGGCGAGGAAGGCACGGCGATCGAGTTCGGCCCTGCGCTCATCGCCACCCGCGAGATGGTGGACCGCACCGTCGACGTGGCCGAGCAGGCGATCCGCGAGGTGATGGCCGACCGCAACCTGGGCTGAGCCACGCCCGCCGGCGCCGCCTCGCGCGGATCGCGGGTCGCCCTGACGCGGCCTCCTACGCGCCGATGCCGTCGGCCCGGCGTTCGAGGGCGGCGATGGCATCGGCCGCGGTGACGGGCTGGCCGGCGTTGGTGAGCGCCCGGATGAGCGTAAGCGCCGCATCATGGCCTTGCGCGCTGGTGCCGGCCACGCAGTCCTCCAGCACGTACACCCTGTAGTCACGCTGGTAGGCGTCGCCCGCGGTCCACAGCACGCAGACGTCGCTGCAGACGCCGGCGATCAGGAGCGTGTCGACGCCCAGGCGGCGCAGGTTCATGTCGAGCTCGGTGCCGACGAAGATGCTGAAGCGCCGCTTGAGGATGCGGATGTCGCCCGGCTCGGGCGCCAGCTCGTCGACGATCTCGAAGCCCTCCGTGCCCTCGATGCAGGGCGGTGCCGGCGGCTCTCCGGGCGCCGCGCGGGGATGCCTGCCGGTAACCCAGCCGCTCCGCCCGTCCCAGAGGAGGCGCCCGCCGTCGAGCCCGTCGGCGCGATGCACTTCCTGGCTGAACGCGACCGGCACCTTCGCGCGCCGGGCCGCGGCGACCACCCGGCCGATCCGCGTCACCATCCGCTCCGCCCCGATCGCGTAGGAGCCGACATCGTGGTCGACGAAGTCGTTCTGCATGTCGACCACGGCCAGCGCGGGCCGTCCGATCTCCAGTCCGTCCATGGGTGCGTCCTCCATTCCCTCTGGCCGGGCTACTGCGGGTCCTTCATGTCCATCCCGTCGTGGTCCATGTCGTCGCCGTGCTCCTTCATCTCGCCGTGCATGTGCTCGGCCTCGCCGTCGCCAGCGCCGAAATCCACCTTCTTGACGACGCGGTCCCGGGTCGGGCCGCTGACGTCCAGCGTCAAGGCCCACTCGCCCAGCATCTCGAGCTCCAGCGTGGCGGCGTAGTGCCCCGGCATCGAACCGGGTACCGCCTGCACGGGCCGCACATTGTGCGCCAACGGCATCGACGGCATGTCGGCCTTGACGACGACCTCGGCACCGTCTACGGGGTCGCCGCTCTTCTTGCCCTTCAGCATGATCATGCAGTCGTAGGTGAGCCGTTCCGCCGTCGCGGTACAGCTCACGTCCGCTGCCACGCGCTCGCCCGCGAGCGCCGCGCCGCTCGCCGTCAACATCGCCGACAGCGCAAGCACTGCTGTCACGTTTCGCATCCCTCATCCTCCCCGTTGCAGACCAAGATAGGCGCTCACCAGCAGCTCGTGCTCGGCAAGCTCGGCCGCCTGGCCGTCCAGAATGATTCGTCCGCTCTCGAGCACGTAGCCCCTGTCCGCGATCGCCAGCGCCTGGCGCACGTTCTGCTCGACCAGCAGGATCGTAACCCCTGCGCCCCTCAGCCTGGCGATCAGGGCAAAGACCTCCTGCGCGGCGATCGGCGCGAGGCCGAGCGAGGGTTCGTCGAGCATGAGCAGCTTCGGCCGGGCCATCAGCCCGCGGGCGAGTGCCAGCATCTGGGCCTGGCCGCCGCTCAGCGCCGCGCCGCGCTCGTCGAGCCGGTCGCGCAGCATGGGAAAGAACGCCAGCACGCGATCGATATCCGCCTCGGCCCGCGCGCGGCCGGGCACGTTGTAGGCGCCGAGCCGCAGGTTCTGCGCGATCGTCAGCCCGCCGAAGATCAGACGACCCTCCGGCACCTGCACGATGCCGCGGCGCATGATCCGGTGCGGCGGCAGGCGGGCGATGGACTGCCCGAGAAAGCGGACCTGCCCGCCCGCCGGCCGCTCGATGCCGCACACCGCGTGCATCGTCGAGCTCTTGCCGGCGCCGTTGGCGCCGATCAGGGCGACGATCTCGCCCTCCTCGACCTCCAGCGACACGCCCTGGACGGCGCGGACCTTGCCGTAGCTGACCTGCAGGTCGCGGACCTCAAGCATCGCCCGCATCCCGGCCGAGATAGGCCTCGAGCACGTCGCTCTGCTGCAGGACCTCCTGCGGTGCGCCGTCCGCGATCTTGCGGCCGAAGTTGAGAACGCAGAGGCGCTGGCAGAGCGCCGAGATCAGGTCGAGCTTGTGCTCGATGACGATGCAGGTGCGCCCCGGCACCGCGAAGTCGCGGATGAGCGCGGCCATCTCCGCCGTCTCCGCCGGGGTCATCCCGCCCGCCGGCTCGTCCAGGAGCAGCAGCGCAGGGGAGCGCGCGAGCGCCCGGGCCAGCTCGAGGCGCCGCTGATCGGGCAGCGGCAGGCTGCCCGCCAGCGCATCCCGCCGGTCCGCGAGGCCGACGGCGTCGAGCAGGCCGTCGACCTCGGCCCGGCGCGCGCGTTCGCCCGCGGAGCGACCGGACAGGAGCGTCATGGGCCCGACGCCGGGCAGGCTGTGCTGCGCCACCCAGACGTTCTCGTGCACGCTCATGCGCCGGAAGATACGCAGGTTCTGGAAGGTTCGCGCGATGCCGCGCCGCACGATCCGGGCCGGCGCCTGATCGGTGATGTCCTCGCCGCGCAGCAGCACGCGGCCCGAATCCACCGGGTGAACGCCGGTGATGACGTTGAAGAGCGTCGTCTTGCCGGAGCCGTTGGGGCCGATGAGGCCGACCACCTCGCCGTCCGCGACCGCGAGGTCGATCTCCTCCAGCGCGGCGACGCCGCCGAAGGACCGGCTCAGGCTCTCAACCCTCAGCACGCCGCCACCCCCGCCGCAGCCCTCGCCGCAACTCTCGCCACCGGACGCGCAACCAGTGCACGGCGGCCTCGTCCAGCAGCCCGCGCGGGCGCACGATGAGCAGCACAGCGACCAGACCGCCGAAGACGATCATGCGGTAGCCGGAGATCGCGCGGATCGATTCCAGCAGGCCGATGTCGATGGCGACGCCGATCAGCGGCCCGAACGCCGTGCCCAGGCCGCCGATCAGGCCGTAGGCCAAGCCGTGCACGCCCAGCATGACGTTGAAGATCTTGGGCTCCACGTAGGTCGTGAGGTGGGCGTAGAGCGCGCCCCCGATGCCGGCGACGACGCCGGCCAGGACGACGGCCAGGATCTTGTGGGCGGTGACGTTCAGCCCCTGCATCTCGGTCAGCATCGGGTCCTCGCCGATCATCCGGAAGATGGCGCCGAGGCGGGAGCGCTCGAGGATCAGGAAGCCGACGAGGACCACCGCCAGCAGGCCGTAGATGATCAGCAGGTACTCGAAGGCGGAGACGTTGCTGTCGTAGATCGCGCGGATGTCGCGAAAGCCGTCGGAGCCGTTGGGGCCGACCAGCTCGCCGTCGATCTCGACCTGATAGGTGAAGATCTCGAGGATCAGCCGTACCATCTCTGCGAAGGCGAGCGTCGCCACGGAGAAGTAGAGCCCGCGCAGCCGCACAGTCGGGATCGCCACCACCAGCGCCGCCACGCCGGCCACCAGCGCGCCCCACAGCAGGCCGAGCCAGATCGGCCACCCCCACATCGCGGTCGCGATGCCGGAGCCGTAGGCGCTGACCGCGAAGAAGGCCTGCTGGCCGAACGAAATCTCGCCGACGACGAGCAGCAGGTAGGCCGAGAGCGCGATGAACGAGATCATGCCGATGTTGGAGAGGACCGCGATGAGATAGTCGCCGCCCATCGCTCACACCCGCCGTGTCGCCGCCTGCTCGCGCTCGACGGCGAGCTGGCCCATGAGGCCGCCGGGCCGGAACACCAGGAACAGGAAGAGCAGGAAGTAGGCGGAGAGGTCGCGGTACTCGGTGCCCAGATACCAGATGCTCTGGGCCTCGACGACGCCGAGCAGCAGCCCGCCGAGGATGGCGCCGGGGATCGAGCCCATGCCGCCCAGCATCATGGCGATCAGCCCCTTGAACGTCGCCCAGAGCCCGAAGAGCGGCGTGATCTGCCCGTCGGCGCTGACGATCAGATAGGCGGCGACGCCGCCGAAGGCGGACGCGATGACGAAGGCGAGGGACATGACCGCGCCGACGTTGATGCCCATGAAGAGCGCCGCGCGCGGGTCCTCGGAAACGGCCCTGAGCGCAAGGCCGAAACGCGTGCGCTGCAGCAGCCAGTGGAGCCAGACAGTCATGACGGCCGCGCAGGCGAACATCACGACGTTCTCCAGCTTGAAGAAGAAGGGGCCCAGCTCGACCGGCGCGGCGCTCACCAGCGGCGGGAAGAAGTAGGTCCGGTCGGGGAACACCACGGTCACGATCTCTTCGAGCTGCATCCAGATGACGAAGCTCGAGACCATCGACGCCACCGCGGCGCCCCGGCGAATGGCCCTGAAGCACAGGCGCTCGACGTAGATCCCAACGATCACGGCGCCCACCACGGTGGCCGCGGCGATCGCCACGGCGTTGGCTTGGAATTCGAGATAAACCAGCGTGCCGACGAACGCGCCGACCATGATCGACGGCCCGTAGGAGAGGTTGAGCCGGCGCATGACGCCGAAGATCAGGGTGAACCCTATGGCGAGCAGGCCATAGGACGAGCCCAGCATGATGCCGTCGAGGCAGTTCTGGATGAAATCAACCACCGGCCTCGTCCCGCGCCGCTGTCGGAGGTCCGGTCATGGGCTTCAACCGCTCGGGTGCGTGGTCCCGTCGGGGCGCCCCCGGTCGCCGGCAGGCGGATCGTGTTGCGCGGACTTTCCCAGATAGGCGCGCTGGATCACCTCGTGCTCGGAGAGCTGCCCGGGCTTGCCGCTGAAGGACACCTGCCCCTGTTCGAGCAGGAAGAAGTGATCCGCCACCTGCAGCGCCATGTGCGCGTTCTGCTCCACCAGAAAGATCGTGGTGCCGTCGGCGTTCAGGTCGCTGATGATCCGGAAGATCTCCTCGACGATGAGAGGCGCGAGGCCCAGCGACGGTTCGTCCATCATCAGGAGCCTGGGCCGCGCCATCAGCGCGCGGGCGACGGCCAGCATCTGCTGCTCGCCGCCCGAGAGCGTGCCCGCGAGCTGCTTCGACCGCTCCTGCAGCCTGGGAAAGCGCTCGAAGACGTGGTCGACGTCCCGCTGCACCTGCGCCTTGCGCTTGCCGAGACGGAGATAGGCACCGGCGATGAGGTTCTCGTGCACGTTCATGGCGGGGAAGACGAGCCGGTTCTCCGGAACCAGGGCGATGCCCCGCTTCACGACCCCGCTCGGCCTCATGCCCGTGATGTCGCGATCGAGGAATCTGATCCTGCCGCGCCGCGGCCTCAGAATGCCGGCGATGGTCATCATCAGCGTCGTCTTGCCCGCACCGTTCGGGCCCAGCAGGCACGTGATCCCGCCTTCCTCGACCGAGAGCTCGACGCCGCGCAACGCCTCGATATTGCCGTAGGAGACGGCGACGTCGCTCACCTCAAGCATCCGCCGCCTCCACGCTGCCGCCGAGATAGGCCTGCTGGACGGCCTCGTCCTCCTGAATCGCGGCGGGCAGCCCCTCGGCGATCTTGCGCCCGAAGTTGAGCACCGCGATGCGGTCGGTCACGCCCATGACGAGCTCCATGACATGCTCGACCAGGACGATCGTCATGCCCGCCCGCTGCAGGGTCCGCAGGCGGCCGTCCAGCGCGTGCACCTCCTCCAGGTTCATGCCGGCGGCGGGCTCGTCGAGCAGCAGGAGCCTGGGCTTCGTGGCCAGCGCGCGCGCCAGCTCGAGACGGCGCTGCTCGCCGAAGGAAAGGTTGGCGGCGAGCTCGTTCCGCTTGCCGGTCAGCCCGGCGAAGGCGAGCTGTTGGTCCACCGCATCGCGCGCCGCGCCGGAGCCGAAGAACCACCGCTTGGCGAAGTTCTCGCGGCGGCGGTCCTCGACCGAGTTCTGCGCCACCCACAGGTTCTGCCAGACCGTGAGGTGGCCGAACAGGCGGATGTTCTGAAACGTGCGCGCCACGCCCGCCGCCAGCACCCGGTGGGGTGCTGCGCCGGTGATGTCGCGATCCTCGAAGACCACCCGCCCGCCGGTGACCGGCAGGACGCCGCAGATCAGATTGACCGTGGTGCTCTTGCCCGAGCCGTTGGGGCCGATCAGGCCGAAGATCTCGCCCTCCTCGACCGCAAGATCGAGCTCGTCGACGGCATGGACGCCGCCGAAGTGCTTGGTGAGAGATGTGAGCTCCAGGATCGCCATCACGCTAGTTGCGGGTGTCGCGGGTGAAGAGCCCGCGGACGAGCTTCACGGAACGCTCGTCGATCAGCCCGCGCGGCTGGATGTTCATGGCGAGCACGATCAGCGCCCCGAACAGCAGGTTTCGCCAGTCGCCCATGAAGCGCAGGCCTTCGACCAGGAATCCCTGGATGAAGATCACCGCCACGAGCGTGCCGAAGACATTGCGAAGGCCGCCCAGGATGGGATAGGCGATGGCGAAGGTCGCCAGCATGACGCCGAAGTTCAGGTGCTCGATGTGCGTCGTGTAGTGGGCGTAGATCGCGCCGCCGATGCCGGCGATGAAGCCGCCGGCGGCGAACGCGCCGACCTTCACCGCCGTCAGGTTGACGCCGACGCTCTGGGCCGCCAGCTCGTCCTCGCCGACCGCCCTGAGCACGGCGCCGGCGCGTGAGCGATCGGTCCACCAGAGCGCCAGCATGACGAGGGCGACGATCACCCAGATGAAGATCGCGACATCCAGGGTGCTCCAGCCGTTCTCGGGAAAGAAGCGGATCTGCTTGAACCCTTCGCCGCCCTGCGGCCCCACGACGATGCCCTTCTTCTCGATCTGGTAGTCGAAGTTGAACCAGAAGAGGCGGATGAACTCGCCGAAGGCGATGGTCGCGACCACCAGCATCAGGCCTTTGATCCGGAGCGCCGGGAAGCCGACGATGCCGGCCACGATGCCGGCGAGCGTGGCTGAGACCAGAAGCGCCGGAATGATGTGCCAGCCCGCCAGCACCGTGAGCATCGCCGAGACATAGGCGCCGATGGAGAAGAAGCCCGCCTGCGCCAACGTGACCTGGCCGGTCTGCAGGACGACGTAAGCGGACAGCCCGAGAAGCGTGTGGACGCCGATGATCTGGAGGAGCCCGAAGAAGAAGTCCATCGCCCTCTCCCCCGCTCAGTCGCGCGCCACCGAGCGCGAGAAGATGCCGCCAGGCCGGAACACGAGGAACACGAAGAGCAGCAGCATCACGTACATGTCCCGTTCGGTGACCCCTCTGAACGCCAGGAAGAAGTTCTCGAAGGCGCCGACCGCGAGGCCCGCGACGATGGCGCCGGGGATGCTGCCGAGGCCCCCGATCACGCAGACGATCAGGCCCTTGACCGTGATCGGCACGACCAGCAGGGGCGAAAGCACGCCGACCGAGGCGCCGATCATGGCGCCGGCCAGCCCCCCCAGCAGACCGGTGATGACGAAGGTGAGCGCGTTCGTGCGGTCCAGGCTGATGCCGGCGAGCTGGGCCGCGACCGGCTGTTGCGCCACCGCGCGGGTCGCGATGCCGAGGCGCGTGCGGTAGAGCATGAACATGAGCACGACCATGGCGATCAGCGAGAGCACGAAGATGAAGATCAGATCGCCGCGCAGGCCGAAATCGCCCCACTCGATATAGATGTCCGCGAAGAGCGCCGGGTAAGGCTGGGGCATTCCGTCGGTCGCGTGAACCACGATCTCGTCGATCAGGATCAGCATGCCGACAGTCGCCATCAACGTGGCAAGCGGGCTCGCGAGCGGGATGAAGCGGAAGTTGGCGAGGTAGATCAAGAACGCGATCGCGCCGGAGCCGATCGCGGCGATGAGGAAGGTGACCAGCGCCGGCAGCGGCACATAGGCGGCCACGGCGATGCTGACATAGGCGCCGGCGATGGAAGCCGCGCCATAGGCCAGGTTGATCTTGTGCATCACCCCGAAGATCAGGGTGAAACCGATGCCGATGAGCGCGTAGATGGAGCCGAACAGCAGGCCGTCCGTGATCGACTGAAAGAAGTCGAGCCAGTCCACCCGATCATCCCCCGCTCAAGAGGCGTCGGCGAAAAGGGGTGGGCGTGCGCCGACGCGTGCGGCGCACACCCGCCCGAAAACGCTTACTGCGACGGGTCGTGGAGGATGGCCCACTCGCCCGCCTGGGCATGCACGTAGAGGTAGGGCTTGACCGCTTCGCCCTCGTCCGTGCGCTGGATCTTGCCCAGCAGCCCGTCGGTTTCCTTCAGGGACGCCAGCCCGTCGCGGATCTTGCGCCGGTCCGCGTCGACCGAATCGCCGTCGCCCGCGATTCCCTGGGCTTCCATGACATCCCTCAGGATCATCACGATCTCCCAGGCGGCGGCGCTGTGCAGGTCCGCGCTCCCCTCGTACTTCGCTGCCGCATCGGCGGCGGCCTTGGCGGCCGGCGTGACCGGCGCGAAGCTGGTCGGGATGATGATGCCCTCGGCCTGCTCCGAGCAGCCCTGCAGGGTTTCCATGCTCGACGAGCTCGTGAGCCCGACCAGCAGCTTCGGCGTGACCCGCTGGCGCTTCATCTCCTTCAGCACGCCGCAGGTGGTGAAGGGATGGGCCGAGATGGCGACGATATCGGCCTTCGCCTTCTTCATCTGGCGCACCTGGGTGGTGAAGTTGGTGTCGTTCAGGAGCCACTTGGACTCACCGAGGACCTCGTAGCCCGCCTCGGGCGAGCGCTCCTTCATCACCTTGTGCCAGGTGAAGCGGGAATGGGCGAAGTCCTCCTCGACGCCGCCATAGACGGTCTTGAGATCCGGATGCTCCGAGCTGATCCACTGGAACAGCGCCCTGTACATCTCGCTCTCGTTGGGAACGTTGCGGAACGCCCACTGGGAAATCTTCGCCAGCCCGCCCTTGATGGCGGTATCGGTGAAGACCGGAATCTGAAGACCGGAATCCCCGGCATCGTCGACGGTCTTCTGCAGGATTCCGAAGAGCGGCTCGGCGACATTCGAGCAGGTCGGACCGATGGCGACCACCGCACTGCTGCCGGCGATGCGCCGCAGCACGGAAATGCCTTCTTCCGCATTGCAGCGATCGTCGTAGAACGTGAGCTCCATCATCGCCTTGGAGCCGTCGGCCAGCGTCACGCCGCCGCCCGCGTTCACGGCCTCGATCGCGCCGGTCAGCACCGCTTCCGTGTTGATGCCGAACGAGCGAACGACCCCGGACTTCGCGCCGAAGCCGGCGATCTGCACCGTCTTCTCCGCCGAGAACGCTTCGCTGTGTGTACCGAAGCTCGCCGCCACGGCAAGCGCGGCCACGGCGCCAAGCCTGACTAGCTTGCTATCCAACATCTGGCTCTCCCCTTGCGTTGACATCGGATTCTGTTCCGACCGACCCCGTGCGGTTCGGAGTTCGCGATCTGGGCCGCCGCGAACGGTCGATCCGCCGCGGTCGGCACGTCGATGGCTCAATCCTATACCCGCCTCGCCGACGGAGACAGCGGATACTTGATTTGGCCCTACCGCTTGGGCAAGCCCTCGTCATGGGGAAGGTCCGGGTGCAGGAGATCCCAAGGCTGCGCGCGCGGCATAGATCTCCCGGCTCGGGCAGTACCAGCCCAGCGCGCCGCGCAGCAGGGAGAACTCGCTTTCCATCACCATCACGGCCGGGCGTTCGCCGGCGAGAGACGCCGGCACCGCGTCCACCTCCTGTCGTCCGCAGCAACATGGTAAGGAAGATCGGGATGACAGCATCCGGCCTGAGGCCGAACCGGGAGAAACCATGAGCAACAAAGCCGCCGTCATCCACGAGAAGGGCACGCCCGACGTCTTCCGCTGGCAAGACTGGCCGGTCGCCGAGCCGGGGCCGGGCGAAGCGCTCATCCGCCACGGCGCCATCGGGGTGAACTACATCGATACCTACAACCGGCGCGGCATGCCGCATCCCTGGCCTGTGCCGCCGCTCCCCTTCGTCGTCGGCATCGAGGGCGCAGGCACGGTCGAGGCGATCGGCGAGGGCGTGACGGGATGCGCGGTCGGCGACCGGGTCACCTATGCCAGCCCGCCCCACGGCGCCTACGCGCAACGCCGGGTGATGCCGGCCAGGCGGCTGGTCAGGCTGCCCGACGGCATCTCCGAGGAAGACGCCGCCGGCATCACTCTCAAGGGCCTCACCGCCCAGTACCTCCTGCGCCGAACCTACCGGGTGCAGCCGGGCGATCCGGTGCTGGTCCATGCGGCGGCAGGCGGCATGGGGCTGATCCTCTGCCAGTGGGCCAAGCACCTGGGCGCCGTCGTGATCGGCACGGTCTCCACCGACGAGAAGGCGGAGCTCGCCAGGGCCCACGGCGCCGACCACGTGGCCGTCTATTCGCGCGAGGACTTCGTGCCGCTGGTCATGGAGGTCACCGACGGCAAGGGCTGCCCGGTGGTCTACGAGAGCATCGGCAAGGACACCTTCACCCGCTCGCTGGATTGCCTGCGCCCGCTCGGCATCCTGGCCTGCTACGGCCACGCCTCGGGCGCGCCGGACCCGGTCGACGTGGTGGACCTGGGCAGGCGCGGCTCGCTATTCGTCACCCGTCCGGCGCTCATGCACTATGTCGAGGAACGCGAGGACCTGGTCGCTTCGGCGCAGGAGCTGTTCGACGCGGTGTCGTCGGGGGCGGTGACGATCACCGTTCACAACCGCTATCCGCTGCGCGAGGCCGCGGAGGTGCACCGCGCCATCGAGGAACGGCGCACGACCGGCTCGACGGTGCTTCTGCCCTTCGCGTAGCGCCTGCGCCGGCCATGCCCGCGAGGCACCAGAGCATGCCTTACGAGATGCGGCTCTTCGAAGATGTCCTGTTCGGCGGCGAAGAGATCCGCCTCGACGAGCCCGCGCCGAGGGCGCTCTACGTCGCGGCCGGTAGCGTCTCGGTGGATGGAGACGATGTCCCGCTGGACGAGGGAATCGTCCTGACGGGCGCGGCGACGGTCGGCGCCGGCGGCGACGGCGCCACTGTCTGGCGTTGGGAAGTCGGGCCTCCCGCCGTCGAGGCCGGCGCAGGCAGTCAGCGGACCATCCTTCGCCTTGCCGGCCCGATCGACCCCGCCGCCATCGCCGACGAGCTCCTGATCCGGCTCGACAGCGTCGCCTTCCCGCCCGGGGGAGAGGCCCTTCTCCACACGCATCAAGGGCCCGGAATCAGATGCCTCCGGGAGGGGGAGATCAGGATCGATACGGAAGGCCGTTCCTCTTCCTACGGTCCCGGCGGCGCCTGGTTCGAGAGCGGGCCGGAACCCGTCTTCGCGCAGGCCTCGGCCACCGTCCCCAGCCGTTTCATTCGCACGATGGTCCTGCCACGATCGCTGCTCGGTGCGTCGTCCATTCGCTACGTCAGGGACGAGGACCGCGACAGGCCGAAGTCGCAGACCTATCGGGTGTATGGCGAGATGCCCGTACGCCTCGATCAAGGATAGAGGCGCCGCCGCCACGATGTAACGGCGGGCAGTGCGGGCAGTTGAAGGAGCGGAGAGATGCGCTGCAGCGGGATCGTCGCGATCGTCACCGGCGGGGCCATGGGTATCGGGCTCGCGATCGTGCGGGCGCTCCTCGCCGAAGGAGCGAAGGTGGTCATCGCCGACAGCGCCGGCGCCGCGGAAGCCGCCGAGGCAGAGGGCGGCGCCCGGAAGGGCGTCGTCGGCGTCTCTTGCGACGTGTCGAGCCGACGCGACACCGAGGCCATGGCGACCGCCGCGCTCGAGGCGTTCGGTCGCATCGACGTGCTGGTCAACAACGCCGGGATCTACTCCACGCTCGAGATGACGCCCTTCGAGGACCTGGACATCGACGAGTGGCGGCGCGTTCTCGAGGTGAACGTCATCGGGCAGGCGATGGCGACCCGCGCGGTGGTCCCCGCCATGCGGCGGCAGGGCGGCGGCTCGATCGTCAACCTCTCGTCCGGAACGCCCTTCAAGGGCGTCCCCTTCATGCTGCACTACGTGGCGAGCAAGGGCGCCGTCAACGCGATGACGAGAGCGCTCGCGAAGGAGCTCGGCGCCGCCGACATAAGGGTCAACGGGGTGGCGCCCGGATTCACCCTGTCCGACGGCGTGCGCGCGAACCCGCATCAGATGGAGAAGCTCCAGGAAATCTCGCGGCAGGCACGCGTCATCCAGCGCGATCAGCATCCGGAGGACATCGTGGGTGCGGTGATCTTCTTCGCCTCGCAGGACTCCGCCTTCGTCACGGGGCAAACGCTCGTCGTCGATGGCGGCGCCTACTTCCACTGAGCCGGATCGGCCGGGCTAGGATCGAGGTCGTCATGATTCGCACCCACGGTCGCTATCCCTATTCCAGCATCACCACCCGGCCGGTTTACGACTGGCCCAACGGAACCCGTCTCGCCGTCTATGTCGCCGTCAACATCGAGCAATTCAGCTTCGGCGAGGGCAAGGGCGCGGCCATCGCGCCGCCCGATCAGGCGAACAGCCACAGCGTCTACTCGTGGCGCGACTACGGCAACCGGGTGGGCATCTGGCGCCTGCTGGAGCTGTTCGACGCCTTCGACGTGCCCATCGAAGCCCAGATGAATCTTGCCGTTTACGAACACTGTCCGGACATCCCGCAGGCGCTGAGAGAGCGTGACCACGAGATCCTGGGCCACGGCATCACCAACTCGGACATGCAGGAGACCCTCGACGAGGCGGACGAGGCGGCCCTGATCGCCGAGGTCACCGAGACCATCGCGCGCCACGAAGGCAGCCAGCCGGTGGGCTGGATGAGCCCCTGGCTCTCCAACAGCGCGGTCACGCCCGACCTGCTGCAGGAGGCGGGCTATCGCTACTTCATGGACTGGACCTGCGACGACCAGCCGATCTGGATGACGACGCGCGCGGGCCGCATCCTGGCGATGCCCTATCCGATCGAGTGCAACGACACCCGCGGCATCGTCTGGTACGGCCACACGGCGGCCGAGTTCGTGGACATGCTGATCGACGGCTTCGACGAGATGCTGGCCCAGAGCGAGAGCCAGCCCCTGGTGTACCCGATCTCGCTCCACCCCTTCGTGATGGGGCGCCCCTATCGCCTGCGCCAGCTACGCCGCTTCTTCGAGCACATCGCAGCGGAGCGCGAGCGGATCTGGCTGACGCGCCCGCGCGACATCTGCGCCCATGTCGAGAGCCTGCCCCGGGGCACGGTGCCCGGCGATACATGAGCCGCAAGGTGGCACGCGACGCCGCGGAATCCGCCTTCCCGCCTGAGCCGCGCCTCCTTCTCAGAGGCTTGGCCGGTGCTGTCGCCAGGGGCGCACGGCCTCCAGCGCGGCCCCGATGCGGAGCACCGTCAGGTCGTCGAAGCGGCGGCCGACGATCTGCAGGCCCGTGGGCAGCCCCTGCGACGAGAACCCCGAAGGAACCGAGAGCGCAGGCAGCTTGAGCGCGTTGAACTGCATGGTCATGTCCATGCTCAGGTGACGGCCGTCGGTATCGTCGGTCATCGAGCCGAGCTCGTCATAGTCGACCGTCGGCGCCGGGATCGCTTCGGTCGGGCACAGCAGCGCGTCGCAGCGCTCGAGTATGGGACGCAGCGCGTTCCAGGCTTCGGTGTACACCGTCTCGGTCTTCATGAGATCGACGGCACTCATCGAGTGGGCTTCCTCCATCGAGGCGACCACGGACGGGTGTATCATGTCCCGCCAGCGCTCAAGATGCCGGCCGAAATGGGTGGCCTGGAACACCCCCCAATAGGCCCACCACGCCTCGTTGAACGCCCTGGTCCAGCCCAGCTCGACGGGCTCGATCTCCGCGCCGGCCTGCGCGAGGGCATCGGCTGCCGCGCGCGTGTTCGCCTCGACGTCCGCGTCGACACGGTAGTAGCCGAGGTCGATGGAGAGCGCGAGGCGCAGGCCGCGAACGTCGCTCGGCGGCGGCACCTCGACCGTGATCGCGGGCGACAGGCTGTTGAGATCGCGCTCGTCCGGCCCCTGGCAGAGCTTCAGGAACAGCGCCGCATCCGCCACGGTTCGCGAGAGGGGGCCGTGGCAACACATGTAGTCGAACTGGGTGGGCAAGAACTCGAACGGGATCCGGCCCGAGCTCGGCTTCAGCCCTACGCAGCCGCTGTGCGAGGCGGGAATCCGCACCGAGCCGCCTGCGTCCGAGCCTTCGGCGAGCGGCACGCATTCCGCAACCACCGCGGCCGCCGAGCCGCCCGAGGACCCGCCCGGCGTGTGATCCGGGTTCCACGGGTTGCGGGTGATGCCCCAGAGAGGGCTGTCGGTGAGGCTCGAGAAGGCGAACTCGGGCGTCGTCGTCTTGCCCACCATGATGCCGCCCGCATCGCACAGGCGCCGCACCACGAGAGCGTCGTCGTCCGGCACCCAGTCCCTGTAGGCGTAGGAGCCGAACGTCGTCGTCTTGCCCTTGGTGGGCGTGAGGTCCTTGATGGCGATGGGTACCCCGTGCAGAGGACCGATATCGTCGCCCGCGGCGATCGCCCGCTCCGCCGCCCTCGCCTGGTCCAGGGCCTCTTCCGGATAGGTGAAGCAGAAGCAGTTGAGCGTGGGGTCGACCTCCTCGATGCGCTGGAGCGCGTTCGTCACGAGCTCGACGGGCGAGAGCGAGCCGTCGCGGATGAGAGCGGCCGCCTCCGTTGCCGAGAGGTAGGAGAGTTCCCGGTCGCTCACGGCTCACGCCCGACGGCTGGGGCTGCGTCGCCGGACGGGCGGGGGACGGCGGTTTCCAGCGTCATGTGCCCGTTCGAGACGGCCCGTTCAGCGCCGAGGGACGTAGCGCAGCGGATCGCAGGCCTCGACGGCCTCGCGCCGCTTGTAGAGCTCCACCAGGTTGGCGACTTCCACCAGCGAGAGGGTGAGCAGGTAGAGGCGGTGCGCCGGCGCGGGCATGTCGCCATCCCGGAAGTCCTCGAGGTGGCGGATCATCTCGTCCAGCCGCGGCAGGACGGCATCGTAGAAGGCGCGGATCTCGTCCATGGAGGACGCTTCCCGCTTTTCGGTGCGCGCGCGCTCCGGCTCCAGCGCCCAGTCGAGCCAAGGGGCGAGGTCCGCGAACGCCTCAGGCAGCGCGCTCTCAGCCATCGCGCAGAGCCTGTCCGCTTCGCCCACGAGGCTCACGCGTTCCGTCGGGCGCCGATGCGATCCTGCAAGACCCTGTGGAAGTGGCGGATCGCCAGCTCGTTGTCTTGCAGGATCACGTGCGACTTCGCGCCGGACGCGAGCCCTGCCTGCAGGGTCTCGTGCATGGCCGTGTCCTCCTGCAGCGTGTCCCTGTAGGTGCACTTGAAATACTCCTGCCTGAGCCGCTCGCGCATGGATAGCGGCTCCCTGAAATAGATGCTGACCTCCCAGGTCGTGCGGTCCACCGCGAGCGGCCAGAAGTGATAGGTGAGGTAGCTCGTCGTCGAGCCGAGCTGATACAGCAGGATCACGAAGTTCGGGAAGATCACGAAGAAGTCGAACTCGCCGATCATCTGCGGGATGGTGAAGGCGCGCAGGAAGCCATCGAATTTGAAGAGCTCGGTCGCAAGCGCCGTCGGCTTCTGGCCCCGCTTGAATTCGCACGACCAGACGCTGTGATTGTCGTAGAGCGTGAGGTCCCGGTAGCGACACTGTTTCTTGTCGTTCGTCACCAAGGCATCGCCCAGGACCCGGCGGTGCTGGAAGGGAAAGTGGTAGAGCTCGTTCTGGGCGTCGAGCCCGACCTTCCAGTTGGCTCGCTCGTCCACCAGGTAGGTCTGCATCAGCGGCATCTCGTGGAAGGGGCAGCCGTCGAGCTGCTCCGCCACCCCGCCGAGATACTCCCGCAGCGTCTCCGCCGGCTCCGGGTCCAGGTGCACGAAGACGAAGCCCTCCCAGATGTCCGACTTGATCGGCGTCAGACCATGCTCGGCCTTGTCGAGGTCGAAGAAGTTCTCCTCGTCCGGCACACGGATGAGCTGGCCCGTGTCGCTGTAGACCCAGTTGTGGAAGTGGCAGTAGACGCTGCCCGGGCACGAGCCCCGCTCGTCCAGCACCAGCGTGTTGCCGCGGTGCGAGCAGACGTTGTGGAAGCAGCGCACGACGCCGTCCGAGCCCCGCATGACGAGCACCGAGACCTTGCAGATGGCGATCTCGCGCACGATGAAGTCGCCGGGCTCGGGCACGTCGTCCACGCGGCCGACGTTGATCCAGGTGCGGCGGAAGATCAGGTCGCGCTCCAGCGCGTAATGCTCGTCGGAGAAGTAGGGCTCCGTGGGCACCGGCCCGGTGCCGAGCGCGGGGTACTTCTCCGCCCACTGCTTCTCGCGCATGACGGTCTTCATGGAGCTTCCTGCGGTGCGTCTCGGCGTGAGGTTCGACGGGGTGCCGCCGATCGCGGCGGATGCAACGATAGCACGGCCATTCCTCGCACGCAGACTTGCGAGCACTATAGGTTTCTTCTATCGTTCAGACTCGTTGCTACCATGGCGTATCGCTTCAAGTCTTCGGGGTCGTCTCCTTATTGGCACGGTGACGCTTGAGGCAGCGCCTTCCGAACACACTCAGCAGAGGGATTGAGATTCATGTCATCGACGGAAACCCGCCTCAGGACGCTCATCAACGACAATCTCGACCTGGATCATGAACCGGACTTCGACGCGCGGTTCAGCGACGTCGGCGTTTCTTCGGTGGATGCGATCGCGTTCTTCAAGCTGGTCAATCAGGAATTCGACCTCGGGTTGGTAGCGGAAGAATGCACGCAGTTCGCAACCCTGCGCGACCTCGTGAGCTTTATCGACGCGCGTGCGGGCTGAACGCCGCGCGCCAAGCGCGAGCATTCTACCGATTACCTCCAGCGTGACGTGAGCGAGACCGGCCGCCTCCAATTTCGGGGGCGGCCGTCGTTTCCCGCACCGAGCCGGCTCGGGCGCAGCTAATGCCGGGTCTGTCTCCGCAGAGCACTGCCGCCCGCCAATCGCTCAGCACGCCATGACGACCGACGCGGTGTACGAGCTCCCCGAGCCTCTATCGGTGCTCGATGTCCGTCTCGACGCCGATACCGTCACCACCCTGCGTCAGCACGGCAATCCGTCCGGCCCGCGAATCGTCGTGAGCCACGGCAGCGGGCTCGCCGTCGATCTCTATTTCCCGTTCTGGTCGTTGCTCGCGGACGATTTCGACCTGATGGTCTACGACCTCAGGAACCACGGCTGGAATGACGTCGGCGCCCAAAGGCACCACAACATTCCGACCCTGATTCACGATCACGATCTAATTCTCGAGGCCATCGACCGCGACTATGGCAGCAAGCCGACCATCGGCATCTTTCACTCCCTCACCACGCTCGTCGCCCTTCTTTCGTTCAGCAAGCTCTATGCCGCACTGGTTCTGTTCGACCCGCCCCTCACCAAGCCCGGCGAGAGTCAGATAGAGCTTCACGATGCTGCCGAGCGCGCGGCCGCCATGATTCGGAAGCGAGGGCATCGCTTCAAGAAGCGGGAGGACTATGTCCAACTGCTCGGCATTTTCCCGACCTTCAAGCGAGCCGTTCCCGGCGTGCACGAGCTCATGGCGCAGACGACGCTTCGGCCATCCGCAAGCGGCGAGGAATTCGAGCTTCGCTGCCCGCGCGAATACGAAGCGCAGCTCATGGACTATGCGCGGAGCTTCTTCCCGCTGCTGGATCTCGACTTGCTTGCCTGCCCCACGAAGATCATCGGCGCGGACCCGACGCTTCCGCACGCGTATCTGCCGACGCT
Organism: Alphaproteobacteria bacterium; assembly: GCA_011523425.1. GTDB lineage: Bacteria > Pseudomonadota > Alphaproteobacteria > UBA828 > UBA828 > WTGU01. Next base: position 59,879 of record WTGU01000001.1, on the reverse strand, counting down.
CGATCAGCGGGTGGCCTCGGCCATGGACTACGATTTCATCCCGGAGGCGACGCACTTTCTTCAACTGGAAAAGCCTGCCGAGTGCGTGGCCGTGACCCGCGAGTTCATCGCGCGGCACGGGCTCTCCTAGGGCGGGTTCGAGCGCCGCTCCGGCCGCCGCACGAGGAGCACGCTCAGGCCGGGGCGGTCGCCTGCGTCCCGAGCTTCCTGAGCCAGTGGCGCCGCCGCTGGAACGGATAGCCCGGCAGCGAGATGCGGCGCCGTGTCTCGCCCGCAAACAGCCCCGCGAAGGAAACCGGCAGCCCCGCCTCGTAGGCGGCGGCCACCGCGGCCACGAACCCCGTGTCTCCTGATGCCGACCGCCCAGCCTCGCCGGCAGGCGCCGGGGTCAGGCTCGCGCTCGTCATCGGCGCACTCGCCGAAACCGGCCAGGCGCGGGCGAGTGCCGGTCCCAGCACGGCCTGCGGGCCGAGCTCGATGACCACGTCTGCGCCCAGCGCCGCCAGGGCGTCCGCGCAACGCTCGAGCGGCGCCCGCTCCCGCGCCTGCCGCTCCCAGTACGCCGCGTCCGGCGCATTGCCGGGCTCGACCGGCCGGCCCGTCGCACCGTTTATCAGGCCGATCGAGGGCGCCGCGAGCGCGACACCTTCCAGCGCCGCTTCCAGATCGTCGCCTGCCGCGAGCCGCAGCCCGTCCTCGAGGCCCAGCACGCCGGCGGCCTGCGCGGCCGCGATCTCGCCCGCGCCCTCGCCGGCCACCACACTCGGCCGGATGCCCACGCTCGACCAGAGCGCCGTGAGCGCGCAGGCCAGCGCGTAAGTCGCGAGCCGCGACCATGCGGGGTCCTCCAGGGCGTTCGCCGGGCCGGACCGGCCGAACATCGCGTCGAGCAACGACGCGCCCCGCGCGTCGCCGAGTGCGACCTCGCAGCGGTCGAGCACCGCCCGCACCACCGGCTCGCTCTCGTAGAGCGCCTTGCCCATGCCCTGCCACTGGCTGCCCTCGCCGGGATAGACGAACGCGACCTTCGCCGCGGTCGCCGTCTTCGCGGCTCCCCCGGTGCCCGCCACCGTCTTCAGGCGCTCCCGCAATGACGCCGCGTCGCAAAACACCACGCCCGCGCGACAGGCGAGATGGCTCCGCCCCACGCCTGCCGTCCATGCCATGTCCGAGAGCAGCGGACCGGAGGCGCCGGCCTCCGCCTCCAGATCGCCGGCGTGATCGTCGAGCCACGTCAGATACCGCCCGGCCAGCGCCCTGACCGCCTCCTCGGACTTGCCCGAGAGCGGCAGAATACGGGTATCGCGCCCGGCGGACGCATCGTCCTCCGGCGACAGGTCCGCGACGGACTCCGGCAGGGAGGCCGCGACCGGCCGCGCCGGCCCCGCCGGCAGGTGCCCGTTCTCGCGTGGGCCGGCGGCGCCCTCGGCTTCGGCGTATCCCTCCAGCACGACGTGGGCGTTCACCCCCGAAATCCCGAATGCGCTGACGCCGGCCCTCGGTGGCCGGTCGGGCGCGCGCGGCCAGTCCGCCGCCTCCGTGGTCACCCGCACCGGCAGCCGCTCCCACTCTATGAGCGGGCTCGGCGTGCGCAGGTGCAGGTGCTGCGGGATCACCCCCCGCGTCATCGCCAGCACCGCCTTGATCAGGCCGGCAATGCCGGCGGCCGATTCGAGATGGCCGATGTTGGTCTTCACCGAGCCGATCAGCAGCGGGCGATCCGCATCGCGTCCGCGGCCGTAGACCGCCGCCGCCGCCTGCACCTCGATGGGATCGCCGAAGGCGGAGCCCGCGCCGTGGGCCTCGAGGTAGTCCACCTCCGCCGGCGGAATGGCGGCCTGGGACAGCGCCTGCTCGATCACCCGCTCCTGCGCCGGGCCGTTGGGTACCGTCGCGCCTGCGCTCGCTCCGTTCTGGTTGACCGCGGACCCGCGGATCACCGCCCAGATGCGGTCGCCGTCCGCTTCCGCCTCGGCGAGCCGCTTGAGGACAACCATCCCGCAGCCCTCGCCCCGCACGAAGCCGTCCGCAGCGGCATCGAAGCTCTTGCACACGCCGTCCCGCGAGAGCAGCCCGAGATCCGCCATCTCCCGGGTGATGGGAGCCGAGAGTACGGCGCTCACCCCGCCGACCAGGGCGAGGTCAGCCTCGCCGAGGCGCAGGCTCGTGACCGCCTGATGCACCGCCACCAGCGACGACGCACAGTTCAGCTCGACCGGCATGGTGGGCCCGGCCAGGCCGAAGCGGAAGGCGAGGCGGCCGACCGCCATGCTCGCGGCGGTGCTCAGGTAGCCGATGCCGTAGTCGCCGCCCTTCATCAGATCGCGGTACTCGCTGGTGGCGACACCGGCATAGACGCCGGTGCTGCTGCCCTTGAGCCCATCCGGATCGATTCCTGCGTCCTCGAGCGCTTGCCAGGTGGTCTCCAGCAGCATCCGCTGCTGCGGGTCCATTATCCGCGCCTCGATCGGCGAGATTCCGAAGAACCGCGCATCGAATTGATCGATCCCGTCGACGAACCCGGCACGACCGAAGTCGGCATACTGGGCGGGCAGGTGCTCGACGAAGTCCTCCCAGGGGCCGGCCTCGCGGCGCTCGTCCGTCACGGCATCGGCGCCGGCATCGAGCTGGTTCCAGAAGCTGGGCAGGTCCGGGCCGCCGGGGAAGCGGCAGGCCATGCCCACGATCGCGATGGCGTCCGCCGTGCCCTCGCCGTCGCGCCGCGCTGCCGCCACGGGCGCTGGCGCGGGCTGCGGCGCCGGCGCATCCGCTCCGATGATGTCGCCGAGCTCGCCCGTCAGGTGGGCGGCGAGCGCAGCGATGTCGGGGTAGTCGAACACCACGGTGTTGGAGGCCGTGTAGACGCCCCCGAACGCGCGGTTCAGGCGGTTGCGCAGCTCCACCGCCATCAGGGAATCCATACCGAGGTCGAAGAACCCCACGGCGGGCGCCGGTGTCGTCGGCAGCCTCAGCACCGCCTTGACCTCCCCCTGGAGGAACGACGCGAGCACCTCCTCGCGGGTCGCCGCAGGAGCCTCGCGCAGCCGGGCGAGCAGGTCGTCGGCGGAGGCATCGTCGGTGCCGTCATCCGCGCCGTCGGACAGCAGGTCCTCCAGCAGCGGCGGGCGAGTTTCGAGGGACTCGCCGAACGCGACCCAGTCGCGCGCCACCACCACGCCGGTGGTGGCGTCCTCGCGCACCAGTCGGTCGAAGGCCCGAAGGCCCTGCTGCGGGGTAATCCACTCGATCCCACCGGTCACGGAGCGCCGGGTCATCCGCTCCCGCTGCTCCTCGGCCTCGCCGATCTCCGACCATGCCCCCCAGGCGATGGCTTGGCCGGGGAGCCCCAGCGCGCGCCGATGGGCGGCGAGCTGGTCGAGGAAGGCGTTGGCGGCCGCGTGGTTGGCTTGGCCCGGATTGCCGAGAACGCCGGCAACGCTGGAGAACAGCACGAACATGTCGAGATCGCGACCGGCGGTCGCCCGGTGCAGATGCCAGGCCCCCAGCATCTTCGGCCACAGCACGGTCTCGAAGCTCTCCCAGCTCTGGTTGCCGATCGTCGCGTCCGACAGCACGCCGACGCTGTGGATGACGCCTGCGAGCGGCGGCAGGTCGGCGTCCATCCGGGCGAGCATCGCGTCGAGCGCGGCTGCGTCGGTCACGTCGGCGAGCTCCACCTGCACCGCGGCCCCCTGCCCGCGCAGCGCCTCGATCGCCGCCTCGACCTCGGGCTCGGGCGCCCGCCTGCCGTTGAGCACGATGGCGCCGGCGCCGCGCTCCGCGAGCCAGCCGGCCACCGCGATGCCGATGCCGCCCAGCCCGCCGGTCACCAGATAGCTCCGGTCCTCGCGCAGCCGGCCCCTGGCGAGCGGCGAATTGGTGAAGACGATCTTGCCGATATGGCGCGCGGCCTGCATGCACTTCATCGCGGACCCCGCCTCGGCCACGGGCCACCTGGCGTGGAGGAGCGGGGTCAGCTCGCCGGCCTCGAGCCGCGCCATCACGCGTCGCAGGATCTCGCCGGCCTTCGCGGGCTCTTCCTCCTTGAGAACGTCGATCATGAGGATGGCGTAGGAGACGTCCGGCCGGAGCGCCGCCATCTCGTCCTCGCTCAGGATGTCCACCCTGCCCATTTCCACGAAGCGTCCGCCCTTGGCGAGGCACGAGAGGCTCGCCTCGATGTAGCCCTCGCCGGTCAGGCTGTTCAGCACCATGTCGACGCCTGCGCCGCCCGTGGCCTCGAGGATGTCGCTGCCGAACGCCGTCGTGCGGCTGTCGAAGACATGCGCCACGCCGAGCGAGCGCAGATAGTCGCGCTTGCGCGCGCTGGCCGTTGCAAAGACCTCCGCACCCGCAGCGTGCGCAAGCTGGATCGCCGCCAGCCCCACGCCGCCAGCGCCGGCATGAACCAGCACCCGGTCTCCGGCGTTCAGCCCCGAAAGCTCGAACGAGAGCGCCGCCGAGACGAACGCCGTCGGGATCGTCGCAAGCTCGGTGACCGAGAACCCGGCCGGCGCCGGCACGATCATCTTTTCCAGGGTCACCGTCTCCGAGCCGTAGTTGCGGAAGGTCATGCCGACGACGCGGTCGCCCACGGCGACGCTCGTGACTCCCTCTCCCACCTCCAGCACCCGACCGCAGAACTCGCCGCCCATGAAGTCGTCGACAAGGCCGATGGCGATGAACACGTCGCGGAAGTTGAGGCCGAAGGCCTCGATCGCGGCGCGGACCTCCCCCGACTCCAGCGGCCGCTCCGGCACCGGCACCACCTGAATGGCGTCGAGCGAGCCGCCGGCATCGGGCGCGAGCTCCCATCCCGGCTCCTCCGGCAGCGCCAGCCGGTCCGCGACGGCGGCCGCGCGGACCAGCCGGGCGCACTGGCGACGGCCGAAGCGATAGGCGATGTGGGTCTCGTCATCGGGATAGAGCAGCTCGGTCGCGACGTCGGCCGGCACCCACGCATCGGCGGGATCGAGGTCGAGCATCCTCGGCTGCAGCCGGGGCGCTTCCCGCGCCGCCACCTTGCCCAGGCCCCAGAGCGTGGCGCCGGCCAGCTCGCCGCCGCGCTCCCGCTCCAGCACCTGGGCGCCGCGCGTCACGAACCAGAGGCCCTTCGACGGCGCCAGGTCGCTTTCGGCCAGCGCCTGCGTCAGCGCGAGCGCGCTTGCCGCCACGTGCTGCGCATCGGCCGCCATCTCGGCCGTCGTCGCCTGCGTGCCGTGGCCGTCCAGCCCGGCGAGATGCACAACGCCGGCGAGCGGCGGGTCGGCCGGCAGGTCGTCGAGCAGCGCGCGCCAGGAATCGCGACTCTGCGTCTCCACGGATGCGCCCGCGATGTCGCTGGCTGCGTCCTCAGCGGCGGCCGGTGCGGCCTCGCCGGCCAGCACCACCGTCTGGTTGTGCGCCGCCAGCTGGCGTGCCAGCCCGTCCGCGACACCGCCCCGGTCGGCGGCCAGCACCCAGACCCCGGGCGCTTCCGTCACCTCCGCCGGCCCCTGCGCCACGATCACGCCGCGGTCGGGGTTGGCGTCGGGGTCGGACTCGTCGAAGCCCAGGATCGCCACATCGCCGAAGCCGGCGTCGCCGAGGGCCTGCCGCCACACCGCGGGGGTGGCCAGCGCATGGTGCGGGCGGTAGTCGTCGGCGAAGCGCCACCAGCCGTCGAGCTGGCCGAAGGTCAGGTCCAGCCAGCCCTGGCTGCGCAGGTTCTCCAGCGCCACGAGCTGGCCGGAGGGCGCCAGCAGCGCGAGGCAGTGCGCCAGCGTCTCGTTCAGATAGCGCGTGGCGTGCAGCACGTTGGACGCGATCACCAGGTCGTAGCCATGGGCGTCGAAGCCCTGCTCCAGCGGGTCCTTCTCGATGTCCAGCACCCGGTAGTCGATCGCCGCCTCGGCACCGCTGAAGCGCGATTCCGCCTCCGAGAAGAAGCCGGCGGAGATGTCCGTATAGATGAAGTCGTAGCCGCCAGCGGGAAGCTCGGGCAGCACCGCGGCGGTCGCCGAGCCGGTGCCGGCGCCCACCTCCAGCACCCGGAGCCGGCGCCCCGCCGGCAGGTCGCGCAACAGCGTCGCCGTCGCGTCCGCCAGCATCCGGTTCGCCGCGCGGGCCACCGGGGCCTTCAGGTAGAGATCGGCCGCCGTCGGCTCCCCGCTGCTGAAGAGCAGCGTGAGCGCATCCGCTTCGCCGCGCAGCACGTCCGCGAGCGCATTGGCGCTGCGCCGGAACAGCCCGATCTCGTTCGAGCCGTGGGCGTACTGCGCCGCCATCCGGCCCGCGAGGGTTTCCGTGTCGTCCGGCATGCCGTCCGGCAGCGGGTCCTCGGAACCGACCGCAACGACGAACGCGCCGTCCGGCTCCTCCGTCAGCACGCCCGTCCTGGCCTGCATCTCGAGCAGCCGGCGGAAAAGGCGTACGTGCTCGTCACCCACCTTCAGCCTTTGCCGCAGGTCCTCGGAGTCCACCGACGCGCCGGCCTCCCGCTGCCAGCCGAGCCTGTCGAGCGTGGCCAGCGCATAGGCGTGAGACAGTTGCTCGAGGTCCGCCAGCAGGGCGGCCCGATCGTCGGCCCCGACGCCCTCGTTCGCCAGATAGGCGGTGAAGAGGTCGGTCTCGGCCGTAACGTCGGATGGCGCGGTGAGGAAGTCGGCCGGCAGCACGCCGGGTGCCAGCGCGGCATCGCGCCAGACGACCTCGTAGAGAAGCTCGTCGATCCCTTCCACGGCCGCGAGCAGCGCCGCACGCGTCGCGCGCTTCACGGTGAAGCCGGCCAGCACCCCGATCGGCGCCCCGTCCGGCTCGTAGAGCAGGAGATCGGCGGCCTGGACCTCCGGCACGTCCCCGTTCTCCGCTTCCGCCGCCGCGCCCTCCGGGCCTTCTTTCATGCGCACGTGGCAGATCAGCCGCTCCGGCAGGCCGGCGGGCAGCCGGAGCCCGTCCCACGCGAAGGGTAGATAGGTGATCCCCTCCTCGCCGCCATCGGCGCTGCGTGCCGCGCCGAAGACCTGGAAGCAGCCGTCCAGCAGCAGCGGATGCACGTCGAGCGCGCCCCTCTCCAGGCCCGCCGGCAGCGCGACCTCGGCGATGGCTTCGCCCGGCCGCGCCCAGAGCGCCTCGATCGTGCGGAAGGACGGGCCGAGGTCGATCCCGACCGCGGCCTTGGCGCGGTAATAGCCCGAGAGATCCACCGGCGAGAGAGCGGCCTTCAGGCCGTCCACATCGAGCGGGGCGGCGTCCGGCGCCGGGCCGGGCGGGCCGTCCGGTATGCGGCCCTCCGCGTGCAGTGTCCATCCGTCCTCGCCCTCGCCCCGGCTGAGGATGCGGACGCGACGCGACGCGCCGTCCTCGTGGCCGTCGAGCAGCACCTGCACCCGCCGGCCCGCGTCGGCGATGCCGTCCTCGGCGTCTTCGTCCGGAAAGACCAGCGCGCTCTGCATCTGGAAGTCGTCGACGACCACCGCCTCGCTGCCCTCGGCGAGGGAGGCCGCCGCGGCCATGGCGCCATAGAGCGCGCCCGGCGCGATCAGCCGGCCGAAGACCCGATGATCGGCGAGCCACGCCGGATCGGAGGGGAAGATTTCGGTGTCGAACGCGATCTCGCCGCTGGCGGACTCGTGTCGGCTGCCGAGCAACGGGTGGTCGCTTGCCTTCCGACGCCGCTTCGGCGTCTCGATCCAGTGCCGCTCGCGCTGGAACGGATAGCCCGGCAGCGCGACGCGGCGCCGCGTCTCGCCCGCGAAAAGCCCCGGGAATTCGAGCGGGAGCCCGGCTTCGTAGGCGCCCGCGACGGCGTCTGCGAAGCCGCCGCCGGAGCCCGGCGCCGGCGGGTCTTCGTCCTTCGACGGCCGCTGCAGGCTCGACAGGACCACCGGCGCAGGCCCGGCCGCCTCGGGCCACGCCATGGTCGTCATCGGCCCGAGCACGGCGTGGGGGCCGATCTCGATGACCGCATCCACGCCGAGCTCCGCCAGCGTCTCGATGCAGGCACGGAAGGCCACGGGCTCGCGCGCCTGACGCCGCCAGTACGCCGCATCCGGCGCCTCTCCCTCCTCCAGCGGCCGCCCGGTCAGGTTGCTGACGAAGGTGGGAGACGGCGGCTGGAACGCGATCGTCGAGATCGCGGCTTCCAGATCGCCCAGCGCCGGCTCGATCATGGCGCTGTGGTAGGCCGGGCTCTTCCTGAGCCGCGCGATGCGCACCTCGTCGGCCTCGAAGCGGGCGAGCAGCGCCTCGATACCCGTCTTGGGGCCGCTCACCACCTGGTGGGCGCCATTGTCCGCGGCGATGCTGATGTCCGGCCCGTCGGAGGCCGCGTTGTGCTCGTCCAGCACCGCGGCGACGCGCGAAGCGGGCGCGAACACGGCAGCCATGGCGCCCTCGCCGGGCAGCGCGCCGATCAGGCTCCCCCTCGCCGCGGCAAAGTGCAGGCCCTCCTCCAGGCCGAAGACGCCTGCGGTGTGCGCCGCCGCGATCTCCCCCAGGCTGTGCCCGATCACCACGTCCGGCCGGATGCCGATGCTCGCCCAGAGCGCCGCGAGCGCGCATTCGAGCGCGTAGATCGCCGGCTGCTTCCACCGCGGATCGTCCAGCTCGCCCGCAGCGCCGGGCCGGCCGAACATCACGTCGAGCAGCGAGGCGCCGTCCCGCTCCTCCGCCAGCAGCGCGTCGCAGCGGTCGAGGACCGCGCGCACGACCGGCTCGCTGGCGTAGAGCGCCGCGCCCATGCCGGGCCACTGGCTGGCCTGGCCGGTGTAGGCGAACGCGACCCTGGCCGCCGCCTGCGGCTGCGCCCGTTCGTCGCCCTCCTGCAGCGCCGTCAGGCCCGCCCGCAGCGAGCCCTCGTCGTGGAACACCACGCCCCTGCGGTGGCTGAAGTGGCTGCGGCCCCCGCCTGCCGTCCAGGCCATGTCGGCGAGCGCGTCCGCACCGGCGGCGGCATCGGTGTCGTCGGCGTCATCGCCGGCAGGTGCACCCGCCCGCCCGTCGAGCCACGCGAGATACCGCCCCGCGAGCGCGCGAAGCGCCCCGTCCGACTTGCCGGAGAGGGGCAGGACGCGGGTCCTGCGCGGGGCGGGGGCGGACGCCGGCTCGGCCATCGTCTCGCCGGCCACCGACTCCGGCAGGGAGATCGGGACCGCCCGCGCCGCGCCGACCGCCTCGTGACCGTCGGCCGGGCGGGGCGATTCGCCGTTCCAGGCGCCGTACCCCTCCAGCACCACGTGGGCGTTCGTGCCCGACCAGCCGAACCCGCTCACGCCCGCCCTGGGCGGACGGTCGGCGTCGTGCGGCCACGCCGTGGGCGTCGCGGTCACCTCGAGCGGCAGCCGCTCCCAGTCGATTTCCGGTCTCGGGACCCGGAAATGGAGGTGCCTGGGGATGACGCCCCTGTTCATGGCCAGCACGGTCTTGATGACGCCGGCCACGCCGGCCGCCGCCTCGAGATGGCCGATGTTGGTCTTGACCGAACCGATCAGCAGGGGGCGATCCGCGTCGCGCCCGCGACCGTACGCCATGCCGGTTGCCTGCGCCTCGATCGGGTCGCCCACATCCGTGCCCGTCCCGTGCGCTTCCACGTAATCGATGTCGGCAGGCTGCAATCCCGCCTGCCTCAGCGCTGCCTCGATCACCTTCTCCTGCGCCGGCCCGCTCGGCACCGTCAGGCCCGGGCTCGCCCCGTCCTGGTTCAGCGCCGAGCCGCGCACGACCGCCCAGATGCGGTCGCCGTCGGCCTCCGCCTCGGCCAGCCGCTTGAGCACCACGATGCCGCACCCCTCGCCGCGGACATAGCCGTTCGCGGCGGCGTCGAAGGTGGCGCAGCGGCCGTCCGGCGACAGCATGCCGGCGTTGGCTCGCATCTCCAGCAGCCGGCCCGAGAGGATCGCGTGCACGCCGCCGGCCAGCGCCAGGTCCGCCTCGCCCCGCTGCAGGCCGGTCACCGCCTGATGGATCGCGACCAGCGAGGACGAGCAGGCGGTATCCAGCGCGAGCGCCGGCCCTTCCAGCCCGAGCGCGAAGGCGACCCTGCCGATGGCCGTGTTGAAGGAGGTGCCGGTGACGGAATAGAGGCTGACGGCGGGCTCGACCGGCTGGTCTGTGTCCAGGATCAGCCCGCGATACTCGTTGTTGCTGATCCCGGCATAGACGCCGGTGCGGCTGCCCTTCAGGCGATCCGGGTCCATCCCTGCGTCTTCGAGCGCGTGCCAGCAGGTCTCCAGCATCATCCGCTGCTGGGGGTCGAGCAGTTGCGCTTCGACCGGCGAGATGCGGAAGAAGGCCGCGTCGAACAGCTCGAGCTCGTCGAGATAGGCGCCGAATCGGCAGGCCGGAGCCTGCGCGGCATCGGGGAACAGCGCGCCGATTCGCCCGACGCCGGAGCCGGGAACCCCTTCGATCACGCCGCTCTCGCCCGCCTCCAGCAAGCGCCAGAATGCGGAAATATCGTCCGCGCTGGGGAACCGGCACGCCATGCCGACGATCGCCACGGGCGAACCGGCCTCGGGGAACCCCGACTCGCGATCCTCGGGCCGGGCGTGCGCGTCGTCAGCGCGTCCGCCGCTCCCGTCTCGTTCCGTCATCGCACTGCTCCCGCCATGAGGAGATCGGCATGGTCATTCTAACCCGTGCACATGCACGAGCGGCATACACATACAAGAGCCTTCCCGCCAGACGCGGCGCCAGGGCGGCACGAGGGGCTCACACGTCTCCCTCGGACGCCTGCAAGCCGGGCGATGGTATCAGGCGGAAGGCGCCTCCCGCATCCGGGTCGCGTCGGGCCAGCGCTCCCGCAGGCACGCGCCTAGCCCGCCCGGAACAGGGCGCTACGAGGGGGAGCCCGGTTCTTCGACCGGAAAGAATCGCCCGTTTGCAACCTGTTGGACGAGCGGGATGGCGGAGGGAGTGGGATTCGAACCCACGGTACGGCTTGTCACCGTACAACGGTTTAGCAAACCGCCGCCTTCGACCACTCGGCCATCCCTCCGGTCACGACCCTCGGCGACTGAGCCCCGCTCTTTTACGGAGCCGGCCGGAACGCTGTCAACAACCCGCCCGGTCGGCGCCAGCGCCGGCGCTTCGTGCCCGCCGGGGCATCCCCGGGCGTGCAGGCGCGGCGCCTACTCGGACGCCTGCTCCGACGCCTCCTCGCCCGCGAATTTCCAGTAGGTGTCCTTGGTGACGACCTTGCCGTCCTCGTTCAGCTCCCAGATGTCGCAACCGAGCCAGTTGATCTCGTTGCCGTTGGTCTCGGTGCCGGTCACGGTCCACTCGGAGCAGCCCCGGTTGCCGCTGACCCAGTGGCTGCGAATGTGCCAGTACATGTCGGGAATGGTGCGAAAGCGCCTGTGCGCCATGGCGCGGATCTCGTCCAACCCCCGCGCGCGCCCGCCCTCGGGCGGCACGCCGCGAGAGAGCAGCCAGGACGAGTCCTCGGCGAAGTGGCGGACGATGCCTTCCACGTCGTGCCGGTTGTAGGCGTCGCAGACTTCGGTAATCACCGCGAGATTGCGGCGTTCGTCGTCGTTCATTCTCTCTCCCTCACTGGGCTCACTGGGTGCAGGCGCCGGCGGCCGCCGGCAATGCCTCGATCGGGCCACCCTCCGGGACGGTATCCAGGAGATGGCCGTAGTGGGTCAGGAAGTCGTCGACCGCCTCGACAAGGCCGTCGCAGTCGGCGTCGGTAATGGCGAGACAGGGCGCCATGTAGCCGCGCCGCGCGGTGAAGAAGCCCTTGTCGATCAGGTCGAGATGCAGGAGCTGCCGCAGGCGCGCGTCTCTGGGCGCGATGTCGCGGATCGAGCGGATCGGCTCGCGTTGCAGATGCATCGTCAGGATCGAGCCCAGCCCGGTGACCTGGAACGATACGTCGCGACGGGCGGCGAGCCCGTTGAGGGCGTCGCGCAGCGCATCGCCGGTCTCGTTGAGCGCGACCTGCACCTCCGGTGTGAACACCTTCTCCAGGCCGGCGGCGCCTGCGATCAGCATGAACACGTTGTTGTTGAAGGTGCCGTGGTGAACGATGGAATCGGGTCTGGAGGGGTCGTAGATCTTCAGGATCTCCGCAGGGCCGCCCAGGGCGCCGCAGGAAAAGCCGCCGCCGATGTATTTCCCGAGCGTGGTCAGGTCGGGGACGATGCCGAGCTGGCCCTGGCGCCCGCCCGGTGCCACCCGCGAGGTCATCACCTCGTCGAAGACCAGCAGAACGTCGTGGGCGCTGCAGGCCTCGCGCAACGCCCCGAGGAATTCGGCGGAGGCCGGGATCGCACCGGACGCGCCCTGGAGGGGTTCGACCAGCACCGCGGCGAGGCGGTGCGCGTTCTCCCGGATCAGGCGCCGCGCCTCTTCCGCGTCGTTGTAGGGGGCGATCACGAAGGGGAAGGGCACGGCGATCGGCGCGGCCTCGCGGCCGAAGTAGATGGTGCCGCCGTGATAGGCGCCCTCGAACACCATGATCGAGTCTTTTCCCGTCACCGCGCGCGCCGTGACCATGGCCAGGATGTTGCCTTCGGTGCCCGAGGTGGTGAACCGCACCTGCTCGACGGAGGGGAAACGCGCGCAGACGAGCGCCGCGAGCCGGGCCTCGTAGGGGCTCGCCGAGCCGTAGGAAACGCCGGACTCCAGCGTCGACATCACCGCCTCCCGGATGACCGGGTGCGAATGGCCGTAGAGCCCTGCGGAGTAGTCGCCGACGAAGTCGGTGTAGGTATGGCCGTCCACGTCGGTCAGCGCAGCACCCGCCGCGCTCTCGATGGCGAGCGGAAAGGGCGCATAGAACATGCCGGTGCGGGTGTTGCCGCCGGGCATGCTCGCGCGTGCCTGCTCGTACTGCGCCCGGCTGCCGGGATTGGCCGCGGCATAGCGCGCCGTCACCTCGGTGACGGCGCTCCCGAGATCGAGATTCCGTCCGTCCGCCCGGACGTTCGTCGCCATGCCGCGTCTCCCGTGGAATTGGGGCGGCAGACGATAGCCGCACGGCCGGCGGCGCGGCAAGGCCGTCCCGGCGCGCGGTACGCGCGAGCATGATTCCGCGCGTACCGCGCGACGCAGACCGTGACCCCGGTGAGACATCCGGGCTAGTATCCGGGCCGCGCGCATCAGGCACGCACATCATGCTGCCTGGTGCCGGGAAGCGTGCAACGGAGGGGGGGACAGCCTCTATGCCCGAACTGCTTCGGCCCGCTTCGGTCGACGAGGCGGCCGGCCTCTTCGCGAGCCACGGCGCTGCGGCGGCGATCCTCGCCGGCGGCACCGGCCTGCTGCGCGAGACCCATCCGTCCGACGACGGCGTTCTGATCGCGCTGGACCGGCTCGGCCTCGACCGGGTGGAAAGCCGCGACGGCGGCTGGTCGGTGGGTGCTGCGGTCTCGCTGAGCGGTCTCCGCGCCGCCGTGCCGATCCCGGCGCTCCAGGCGGCGACCCGCGAGATCGGCGGGCCCGCGGTGCAGAACATGGCGACGGTCGGCGGCAACCTGTTCGCGCGCGCCCCCTTCGGCGACCTCGCGCCCGCGCTGCTGGCGCTCGGCGCGCGTCTCGTCTTCGCCAGCGCCGACGGCGAGGAGGAGCAGCCGATCGAGGCGTTCTACGCCGGCTGGTCGGAGGACGGCGCGCCCCGTGCGGGCTTGCTGACACGGATCGAGATCGATGAGCCCGCGGGCGCCGTCTCCTACCTGAAGTGCGCCAGGCGCCGCTATGCGAGCCCTTCGGTGGTCAGCGTCGCCGCCTCGGTGGAGAAGGACGGCAGCGGCGCGGTGAGCGACGCCCGGATCGCGCTGAGCGGCGCGAGCGCGCATCCCTTCCGCTGCGCTGCGGCCGAGCAGGCGGTGATCGGCGCCGGCCTGGACGACGCGGCGATGGCGGCGGCGGGCGCGGCGGCCGAGGCGGCGGTGACACCCGCCACCGACCCGGTGGCGAGCGACTGGTACCGCCGGCGCATGGCCGGCGTCTTCGTGCGTCGCGCGCTGGCGGCGCTCGCCTGAAGACGTCGAGCGGGAGACGGGAATGGAAGCCAAGCTGATACGTCTCACGGTCAACGGCCGTGACGAGACCGTGGTGGCGGACCCGCTGGCGACGCTGCAGGACGTGCTTCGCGACACGCTGCAGCTCACCGCGGTCAAGAGCGGCTGCGGCCAGGGCGGCTGCGGGAGCTGCTCGGTGCTGGTGGACGGAGAGCTGCGCCTCTCCTGCCTGACGCTGGCCGAACGGGTCGAAGGCACGGAGGTGACCACCCTCGAAGGTCTCAACGAGACGAACGCGATCGTGCCGCTGCAGCAGGCCTTCGTCGAGAACTACGCGGCGCAGTGCGGCTACTGCACCGCCGGCATGGTGATGGCGGCGAAGGCGCTGCTCGACCGCAATCCGGCGCCGAGCCGGGACGAGATCGTCGAGGGACTCTCGGGCAATCTCTGCCGCTGCACCGGCTTTGCGCCGATCGTCCGCGCCGTGCAGCAGGCCGCGCAGGCGCTGTCGGATACAGGCGAGGAGGCGAGCTGATGTCGATAAAGCAACTCGGAGTCGTCGGCCGGAACGTCGGGCAGCGCGACCTCGAAAGCCACGCGCGCGGGCAGACGACCTATTACGAGGACGTTCACTACCCGCGCATGCTGCACCTCAAGATGCACCGGAGCGCCGAGCCCCACGCCCGCATCGTGAGCGTGGACACCAGCGCCGCCCAGGCCAGCCCCGGCGTCGTCTGCGTGCTGACCCACGAGGACCTGCCGGGCAAGAAGGTGTGGAACGGGCTTGCCGCCGTCGGCGTCGGGCCCGAGGACGAGCCGATCCTCGCCTTCGACAAGGTGCGCTGGCGGGGCGAGCCGATCGTCGCCGTGCTGGGCGAGAGCGCGGAGGCCGCCCGCGCGGGCGCCGCCAAGGTGAAGGTGGAGTACGACCCGCTTCCCGGCGTCTTCGACGTAGAGGAGGCGATCGCAGGCGCGGCACCGGCTCTCACGGCCCACTGGCCGCGCAACCACTACATCTATCCCGACGATCACGCAGCCGCCCAAATCCGCTACGGCGATGTCGAGGCCGGCTTCGCCGATGCCGATCACATCGTCGAGGACCGCTACCAGACCAGCCCCATCGAGCAGGCGCCGATGGAGACCAACGGCTGCATCGCCAAGCCCGGCGGCGACGGGCGCATCACCGTGCACACCAACACGCAGGCCGTGCACTTCGCCCGCGACAACACCGCCGCCATTCTCGGCATCGCGCCGGGCAAGCTGCGCTTCCTCGGCGGCACGGTGGGCGGCGGCTTCGGCGGCAAGGTGGACGTGGCGGTCGAGCCCATCTCGGTGCTGGGCGCCATGAGGACCGGCCGCCCGGTCAAGTTCAAGTACACGCGGGAGGAGGAGATGCAGGTCTCGTCCACCCGCTCCGCCTGGCGCCTCTACATCAAGGACGGGGTGATGAACGACGGGCGCATCGTCGCCCGCAAGATCACCTCCTACCAGGATTCCGGCGCCTACCTGCGCTTCAGCTCCTACGGCTCGATGAAGCACGCCGGCCACATGCCGGGGCCCTATACCATCCCCAACGTGTGGGTCGACGCGCGGGTGGTGTTCACCAACCGGCCACCGTCCAGCGCCATGCGCGGCTTCGGCGTCATGGCCGCCTCCTTCGCCATCGAGCTGCAGATGGACAAGATCGCCAAGACGATCGGCATGGACCCGTGGCAGCTCCGGCTGCTCAACGCCTACCGCAACGACGACATGAAGGCGCACCGCAAGGAGGTCGAGGACGCGGCGATGGTGGAGACCATCCAGGCGGCGGCCAGGCTCGCCGGCCAGGAGCTGCCGGCCGAGTACCAAGCGATGACCTCCTGGGACAGAAAGGCAGGCTGATGGCCAAGGTAAGGGGCACCGGCCTCGCGGCCGTGAACTATCCGACCGGCATGCATCTCGGCGGCGATCCCACCCAGTCGCTGATCCACATGACGCCGGCCGGCGACTTCGTCGTCACCATGGCGAGCGTCGACCTCGGCCAGGGGCTGCGCACCGTGCTCGCCCAGATCGCGGCCGAGACCCTCGGCGTCCCCTACGAGAGCATCGTGGTGGAGACCGCCGATACAGACACCGGCCCCCATTGCACCGGCACCTTCGCGAGCCGCACCACCCACCGCGCAGGCAACGCGGTGGTGATGGCGGCGCAGGAGGCGCGCAAGGCGATGCTCGAGGCAGCCGGCGAGCTGCTGGAGGCGAGCCCGGAGGATCTAGAGACCGATGGCGCTGGCAACATCCACATCAAGGGCGTGGCCGGGAAGTCGGTCTCGGTCGGCGAGGTGGCGGGCGCCGCCCACTTCGCCTTTGGCAAGACCATCGCGGGGCGGGGCGCCTACCTCAAGCCGCCGAGCCCGATGGACCCGGAGACAGGCGCCTGCGATCCGGATTCGACCCAGGCGCACGCCTGCACCGTCGTCGAGGTCGAGGTCGATACCGAGACCGGGATGGTCGAGGTGCTCGACGTCAAGGCCGTCTACGAGGTGGGGCAGCAGGTGAATCCCGATCTGGTGAAAGGCCAGATCGTCGGCGGCGCCTGGATGGGCATCGGCCATGCCCTCTACGAAACCACCGCGCCCGGCTATCCGGCGATCGATCCGGCGCCGGTGGACTTTCAGAACTACCTCCAGCCCGGCGCGCACGAGACGCCCGAGATCACCTGCGAGGTCCTGGAGTTCCCGGCGGAGAGCGGCCCCTACGGCGGCAAGGGCGTGGGCGAGATGGTGACCAACGGCCCGATCCCGGCGATCGTGAACGCCATCAACAACGCGCTCGATGTCCGCATCACCGAGATCCCGGTGACGCCCGAGGTGGTGCTGCGCGCCATCGAAGAGAAGCAGGCCCAGACGCAAGGCTGAGCGCGCCGCGCCTGCCCGAGCATGGGCCCGTGCCCGGCGTCCTTTCAGACGGGCTCTCGCGAGGCCGGGCCAATCGGGCCTCGTGCCTCGGTCTCGCTTGCGCCGTTGCCTGCGCCCTGCTGCTGGCGGCCTTCTGGTCGAGCGCCGCCGCATCCGACGACCAGGGCGAGCACAGCATCGCGACGCCGCTGCGCATCGTGAATCTCAACCCGTTTCACCTCCTCTACGGTGTGCCCGGCTCCTTCGGCACGCCCGTGCTGGCGTCCGGCTCCACGCAACTGATCGCGGCGCTGGACATGGCGTCCCACCTGCGCGCGGGCGATTCCGGCGCGGAGGAGGTCCTGATCGACGGGGAGACCTACAGGCAGTCGCTCACCCTGCGCCACGGCCTCGGCAACGGCTGGGAGTATCTGCTGGACCTCGCCTTCGTTTCGCACAGCGCCGGCCACTTCGACCGCTTCATCGAGGACTGGCACAGCACCTTCGGACTGCCCCAGGGCAACCGGGACACCGCGCCCCGCAACCGGCTGGCACTCTCTTATGCGCGTGACGGCGTGACTCATGTCGACATCGACAACGGCGTCTCCTCCCTCGGCGACGTGAGCCTCGGCGTCGGCTACGCGTTGCCGAACCCGCCCTTCCCGAACGACGGCATGGCGGTGAGGGCCGCGCTGAAGCTCCCTACCGGCGACGAGGCGGACCTCACCGGATCGGGCGGACTGTCGCTCGCGACCTGGGCGGAAACCTCGGGCGCCCTCTTCGACTCGGCCGCGTCGCGCGAGTGGCTCTACAGCGCGACGCTGGGCCTGCTCGCCGGTGAAGCGCCGCGCAACCTGCCGGGAATCGGCGAGCGGTTCATCGCCTTCGGGCGCTTCGGCGTCACCTGGCAGCTTCTCTCCGACTTCAACCTGACGACGCAGCTCGACGTTCACTCCTCGCCCTATGGCGGCTCCGCCCTCGCCCCGCTCTCGGACCCGGTCGTCATGATCGGGCTCGGGGGGTCGTGGACCTTCAGCGAGAACACGACGCTGGAGATCGCCGTCACCGAGGACGACGGCACCTTCCATGCCACGCCCGACACCGGCCTGCATGTCGCGCTGAGCTGGAGGCTGTAGCGCCGGGCCCGAGCGTCCGCCGGCCCGAGGCCGGGGGCGTCACGAAGCTGTCACTCGGCTGCCGAGCGGCCGTAACCGGCCGAGGCTATCCCGGCCCGGACACGGAGCGTCGTTCGATCACGGGAGATGGACATGCGCGATCACGCGGTGGCCGCACGGGACGCGGTCTCACAGGGCGATGCCGGCGGGCACGACGGCCGGCACGCGGTGCCCACCGACTTCGAACGCCTGGCCGAGCGGGCGGTCTCGCGGCGCGTCTTCCTCCGCGGCAGCGCAGCCTGCGGGGCTGCCGCGTTCGTGCTGGGTGCCGGTGCCATAGGCGCGCTGCCGGCGCGCGCCGGGGGCACGGGTCTCGCCTTCACGCCGGTCGCCGCCAACAGGCTCGACACGATCACCCTGCCCGAGGGCGTCCGCTGGCACGTGGTGGCACGCTGGGGCGATCCGCTCTGGTCCGACGGCGCGCCGTTCGATCATGCGACGCGCGGAACCGGCGCGAGCCAGGAAAGAGCCTTCGGCGACAACAACGACGGCATGGCGCTCTTCAGCGACGGCGCACACAGCGTGCTCGCCGTGAACAACGAGTACACCAACCTCGCTATCGCCTTCGCCAACCGTGAGTCGGGGAAGCCCGAGACCGAGGACGACGTGCGCAAGTGCAAGGCCGCGCACGGCGTCTCCATCGTCGAGATCGCCCGGGCCGACGGCACCTGGCGGATCGTCCAGGATTCTCCCTACAACCGCCGCATCACCCCCGACACACCGATGCAGATCACAGGCCCTGCGCGCGGCCACGACATGACGAAGACCGCGGCCGACCCGGCCGGAACGACGGCGCTCGGCACCTGGAACAACTGCGGCAACGGGCGTACGGCCTGGGGCACCTATCTCGCCTGCGAGGAGAACTTCAACGGCTACTTCTCGTCGAGCGATCCGGACTTCGCCCTGCCCGACGGCTTCAAGCGCTACGGCATCAGGGAGGAAGACTGGGGCTACGGCTGGGCGATGACGGACGAGCGCTTCGACGTCTCCAGGCACCCCAACGAGCCGCACCGCGCCGGCTACGTCGTCGAGATCGACCCGCTCGATCCTGCATCCACGCCGAGGAAGCTGACGGCGCTCGGCCGCTTCAAGCACGAGAACGCGGAGGTGACGCTCGCCGCCGACGGCCGGGTCGTGGTCTATCTCGGCGACGACGAGCGGGGCGAGTTCCTCTATCGCTTCGTGAGCGACGGCGTCTACGCGGAAGGCGGCGACAGCGCCGGCCTGCTGGAAAGCGGCACCCTCTCGGTCGCGCGCTTCGCCGACGACGGCCGCGGCGAGTGGGTCGCGCTCACGCCCGAGACGACCGGCATGGCATCCGAGGCCGAGATCTGCATCCACACCCGCCAGGCGGCGTCTGCGGTGGGTGCCACGACCATGGACCGGCCCGAATGGGTCGCGGTCAATCCGGGCAAGGCCGAGGCCTATTGCTGCCTGACCAACAACAAGAACCGCGGGGTCAAGCCCAATGCGGGCGGCGACGCGACGCCGGTGGGCGGCCCCAACCCGAGGGAGAAGAACAAGTACGGCCAGATCGTCCGCTGGGCGCCGGAAGGCGGCGACCACGCGGCCGAGACCTTCGCCTGGGACCTCTACGTGGTGGCGGGCAACCCCACCGTTCATGCCGACGCGCGCGCCGGTTCCGCCAACGTGACTGCGGACAACATGTTCAACTCGCCGGACGGCCTCGCCTTCGACAGCCAGGGCCGCCTCTGGATCCAGACCGACGGCACGTACTCGAACGAGGGCGACTTCGCCGGCCAGGGCAACAACGTGATGCTGGTCGGTGACCCCGCCAGCGGCGAGATTCGCCGCTTCCTCGTCGGCCCCCGCGAATGCGAGGTCACCGGGATCGCCTGGAGCGTCGATCGCACCACCCTCTTCGTCGGCATCCAGCACCCCGGCGAGAAGGGCGACAGCCATTTCCCCGAAGGCGGCGACGCCGCGCCGCGCTCCGCCGTGGTGGCGATCACCCGCGACGACGGCGGCGTGATCGGCTGAGCCTTGTGCCGGGCCGCCACGGCGTGGCGGCCCGGTTCGGCCGCAGTTGACCGGCACGGCTAAGTCGGTAGTATTGGTCCGACCGGTCTTGCAGATGAACCCCGCGGGAGAGTCCGTGCGGCCGTGCCGCGCGGCGCCGAAGGAGCAAGCGTCCCGGAAACTCTCAGGCATCAGGGACCGCGGGGGGATGCGACTCTGGAAAGCAGGCGGCAGCCGCGACGCCGCCTCACCGACGGGGTAAGCCGGCGGCAGGCTATCGGCCGCCCGGTTAATCTCTCAGGTTCCGAGACAGAGGGGGCACCGGACGATCCTGCGTGGGATCGTGCCCCTGTCTGTGCGTGCCTGGGAGAAGCCATGAGCGACGACGCCGTAGCCGACCTCGCCCGGACTCCGCTCTACGACGAGCACCGCGCCCTCGGCGCCACGCTGGTGGGGTTCGCCGGCTACGCCATGCCGGTGCGCTATCCGGCCGGCATCATGGCGGAGCACACGCACGCCAGGACCGCCGCCGGCCTCTTCGACGTCTCCCACATGGGTCAGATGCGGCTCACCGGCGCGGACGCCGTCGCCGCCCTCGAGCGCCTGGTGCCGGGGGACATCGCCGGGCTCGCCTCCGGCAGCATGCGCTACACCCAGTTCACCAGTGACGACGGCGGCATCCTCGACGACCTGATCGTGACCCGGATCGACGGCGGACTCCTGCTCGTGGTCAACGCGGCCTGCAAGGAGGCGGACCTCCGGCATCTGAACGAGAGGCTCGAGGGTGACGTGGCCCTCGAGGAGCTCGCCGAGCGTGCGCTGATCGCATTGCAGGGGCCGAAGGCGGCGGCGGTGCTCGGGCGCCACGCGCCGGCATGCGCCAAGCTCGGTTTCATGACCGCAGGCCGGTTCACCATCGGCGGTACGGACGCCCTGATCTCGCGCTCGGGCTACACCGGCGAGGACGGATTCGAGATTTCGCTGCCCGCAGACGAGACGGCGGCGTTCTGGCGGCAGCTTGCAGCCGAGCCCGAGGTCGAGCCGGTCGGCCTCGGCGCCCGCGATTCGCTGCGCCTGGAGGCCGGGCTCTGCCTCTACGGCCACGACATCGACGAGACCACCTCGCCGGTCGAGGCCGGGCTCGCCTGGTCGATCGGCAAGCGCCGCCGGGCGGAGGGCGGCTTCCCCGGCGCGGAGCGGATCCGGCGCGAGCTGGCAGACGGCCCCCGGCGGCGCCGCGTCGGCATCCGCCCGGACGGCCGGGCGCCGGCGCGCGAGGGCACATCCGTGCTGGACGCGGAGGGGACCACGATCGGCGCAGTCACCAGCGGCGGCTTCGGGCCGACCGTCGGCGGGCCGGTCGCCATGGGCTACGTCGCGGCGGAGGCCGCCGAGGCCGGCAGACCGGTGTCGCTGCTGGTGAGGGACAAGCCCCGGCCGGCGACCATCGTCAAGCTGCCGTTCGTCCCCCACTCCTATCATCGACCGTGAGCGAGAGGTTTCCATGAGCGGGCTCAAGTACAGCAAGGATCATGAATGGGTGCGGGTGGACGGCGATGTCGGCACCGTCGGCATCTCCGACTACGCGCAGGAGCAGCTCGGCGACGTGGTCTATGTCGAGCTGCCGGAGGTCGGCAGGACCGTCGCCCAGAACGAGGAGGCGGCGGTGGTCGAATCGGTCAAGGCCGCGAGCGAGGTCTATGCGCCGGTCTCCGGCGAGATCGTCGAGGTCAATCAGGCGCTGGAAGACGACCCGGCGCTCGTGAACGGCGATCCGACCGGTGCGGGTTGGTTTCTCAAGCTCCGGCTGAGCGCGCCCGGCGAGCTCGACGGGCTGATGGACGAGGCGGCCTACGCCGACTACGTCTCCGGGCTCGGCGACGACTAGTCACGTCGCCGCGGCCGGCGGCAACAGGGTCTTGCGGAACGCGGCGACGACAAGCCGGCGCCCGCCGACGGGGAGGGAACGATCGCGATGACGGTACACGACGGTTCATTGACGGCTCTGGAGCAGGCGGACGCCTTCGTCGGCCGGCACATCGGCCCGCGCGAGGACGATCTCGCGGCCATGCTCGAGACCGTGGGCTACGACTCCCTCGACTCCCTCATGGACGCGGCGGTGCCGGAAGCGATCCGTGCCCGGATTCCGGAGGACTTCCCCGAGAGCCGCACGGAGACGGACGTGCTGGCGGCGATGGCGGCGCTTGCCGGGCAGAACCGCGTCGCGCGCTCCATGATCGGCCTCGGCTACTACGACACGATCACGCCGCCCGTCATCCAGCGCAACATCCTGGAGAACCCCGGCTGGTACACCGCGTACACCCCCTACCAGCCCGAGATTTCCCAGGGCCGGCTGGAGGCGCTGCTCAACTTCCAGACCATGGTGATGGACCTCACAGGGCTCAACTGCGCCAACGCCTCGCTGCTGGACGAGGCGACGGCGGCGGCCGAGGCCATGCACATGAGTCATGGCATCGCCAGGAACGGCAGCGACCGCTTCTTCGTCTCCGACGCCTGCCTGCCGCAGACCATCGCGGTGGTGCGGACCCGCGCCGACGCCATCGGCATCGAGGTGGAGGTGGGCGATCACCGCGCAGGCCTCCCCGAGGGCCCCTTCTTCGGCGTGCTGCTGCAATACCCCGAGACCGGCGGCGGGGTGCCCGACTACGGCGGGATCGTCGAACAGGCGCACGCGCAGGGTGCGATCGTCACGGTCGCAGCCGACCTGCTCAGCCTCGTCCTGCTGACGCCGCCCGGCGCGTTCGGCGCCGACATCGCGGTCGGCAGCTCGCAGCGCTTCGGCGTCCCCCTCGGCTATGGCGGGCCGCACGCCGCCTACTTCGCCACCCACGAGAAGTACCGGCGCGCCATGCCGGGCCGGATCGTCGGCGTCTCGGTCGACAGCCGCGGCCGCCAGGCGCTCCGGCTTGCGCTCCAGACCCGCGAACAGCACATCAGGCGCGAGAAGGCGACCAGCAACATCTGCACGGCGCAGGTGCTGCTCGGCGTCATCGCCGGCATGTATGCGGTCTATCACGGGCCGGAGGGGCTCACGCGGATCGCGCGCCGCGTCCACCGCCTCGCGGACATCCTCGCAGACGGGCTCGCGCGAATGGGCTTCGCGATCGAGAACGGGAGCTGGTTCGACACCCTCACGGTCCGCGCGCCCGGCGAGGCGGACGCGATCCTGAGCCGGGCCGAGGCCGCCGGCTACAACCTGCGGCCTATCGACGGCGACCGCCTTGGCATCGCCTGCGACGAGACCACCACGAGAGCGGACATCGAGGCGGTGTGGCGCGCGTTCGCCGGCGGCGACGCCGACATCGACGTGGCCGCGCTGGACGGCGAGGCCCGGTGCGGGCTGCCCGAGGGCCTCGCGCGCGAGACCCCTTTCCTCGAGCACCCGGTGTTCAACCTCTACCACGCCGAGACGGAGCTTCTCCGCTACATGCGGCGCCTCGAGGGCAAGGACCTCACCCTCAACCAGGCCATGATCCCGCTCGGCTCCTGCACCATGAAGCTCAACGCGACCGCCGAGATGATGCCGATCACCTGGCCCGGCTTCGGCGCCATTCACCCCTTCGCGCCCGCCGGGCAGACGGCCGGCTACCGCGAGCTCGTCGCCGGACTGGAAGGGATGCTGAGCGCTGTCACCGGCTTCGCCGCAGTCTCGCTCCAGCCCAACGCGGGCAGCCAGGGGGAGTATGCCGGGCTGCTGGTGATCCGCCGCTATCACGAGAGCCGCGGCGAGGGCCGCCGCAACGTCTGCCTGATCCCGAGCTCCGCCCACGGCACCAACCCGGCGAGCGCGGTGATGGCCGGGATGACGGTGACCGTCGTGGCCTGCGACGACGACGGCAATGTCGACCTCGCCGACCTGCGCGCCAAGGCCGAGGCCCATGCGGACGACCTGGCGGCGCTGATGATCACCTACCCCTCCACCCACGGCGTCTTCGAGGAATCCATCGTCGAGATCTGCGCGGTGATCCACCGCAACGGCGGCCAGGTCTACATGGACGGCGCCAACCTCAACGCCCTGCTGGGGCTGAGCCTGCCCGGGCAGTTCGGCCCGGACGTGGCGCACCTCAACCTGCACAAGACCTTCTGCATCCCCCACGGCGGCGGCGGGCCGGGGGTGGGGCCGATCGGCGTGGCGGCCCACCTCGCGCCCTTCCTGCCGGGCCATCCGCTGGTGCCGGAGTCAGGGCCGGCGGAAGGGATCGGCCCGGTCTCGGCGGCGCCCTGGGGCTCGGCCGGGATCCTGCCCATCTCCTGGGCCTACATCGCGATGATGGGGCGCTCGGGCCTCACGCGGGCGAGCCAGGTGGCCATCCTCAGCGCGAACTACATCGCCAGACGGCTCGCCGCACACTATCCGGTGCTCTACACCGCAGCCAGCGGGCTGGTCGCGCACGAGTGCATCATCGAGATGCGGCACCTGAAGAAGAGCGCCGGCGTCGAGGTCGACGACGTGGCCAAGCGCCTGATGGACTTCGGCTTCCACGCGCCGACCATGTCCTTCCCGGTCGCCGGCACGCTGATGATCGAGCCGACCGAGAGCGAATCGAAGGCGGAGCTCGACCGCTTCTGCGACGCGATGATCGCGATCCGCCGGGAGATCGCGGCGATCGAGGAGGGCCGCGCGGATGCCGCCGACAACCCGCTCAAGAACGCCCCCCACACCATGGACGACATCGCCGACGACGCGTGGGAGCGCGGCTACAGCCGGGCCGAAGCGGTCTTTCCCGCCGACGGCCTCAGGCAGGCCAAGTACTGGCCGCCGGTGAACCGGATCGACCAGGTGCACGGCGACCGCAACCTGATCTGCGCCTGCCCGCCGCTGGAGAGCTACCAGGAAGCCGCTGAGTAGCCGGCGGGCCGGGCTGGTTTCGTGGCCAGCAACCGAAAGCGACCAATGCGGACATCCCTCTTCCGTCATGGCCGGACTTGTCCCGGCCATCCACGGTCTTGCACCGCTTCCGCCTCGCCGCCCCGGAGTATCGCGCGATCACGTGGATGCCCGGAACTAGTCCGGGCATGACGGTGGGAGGCCAACGGCATTCGCGCGCATTTCCGGCGCACGGCACCAGCCTGTCGCCCTACCGGTTCGCGCCGGGGACCCAGAGCGTGTCGGTGGCGCCGTCGTCGTTGAGGTGGCGGGCCAGCACGAAGAGATGGTCGGAGAGCCGGTTGGCGTAGACCACCGCCAGGGGATTCACGGGCTCGGCCTCCGCGAGCACGGTGATCAGCCGCTCGGCGCGGCGCACCACCGTGCGCGCGAGATGCAGCGCCGCCGCAGCCCGGCTGCCGCCCGGCAGGACGAATGACTCGAGCGGCTGGAGCCGCTCGTTCAGCGCGTCGATCTCGCTCTCCAGCCGGTCGACCTGCGCCTGGGCGATGCGCAGGCCCTCTTCCAGCGGCCCCGGGCGGCAGAGGTCGGCTCCGAGGTCGAAGAGGTCGTTCTGGATGCGCTCGAGCATCGCGTCGGCCTCGCCGTCCGTCTCCAGACGGGCGAGACCGATGGCCGCGTTGGCCTCGTCCACCGTGCCGTAGGCCTCGACCCTCGCGTGGTGCTTCTTCACGCGCGCGCCGCCGCCGAGCGAGGTCTCCCCCGCATCGCCGCCGCGGGTGTAGATCCTGGTGAGCCGGACCATGCGGCCTACTTCTGGACGACGAAGACCAGCAGCGCGAGCAGCGCGATCGCCGCGAACTGGAGGCCCACCCGCCAGCGCATGAAGACGTTGCTCTTGCTCTTCTTGCCGCCGGTGTACATCGCGCCGAGCCCCATCACGAGGACGACCACGACCGCGCCCATCAGGACGTAGACGGCGATCTCGAGAATGTCGGCCAGCATGGCGCACCTCGCGGCCTGGCGCCCGCCCGGCACAGGCGGGGCCCTCAGGGCGGTATCGCGCGTTATAGCGCGTCGCGTGCGCGCTGCCCACGGCCTTGGCGGATGGACCTATAGTGGCCGAGATCCTCGTCGGAGGAACCGAACTCAGAGAGGAGCGGGCGAGCCATGACGCAGACGAGTTGGCGCAATCGCAAGACCCTGATCCTGAGCCGCAGCGAAATGATCGGCCTGCTGGAACCCGAGGAGTATGTCCGCTGCGTGGAAACCGCCTTCCGACGCATGGGCGAGGGGCGGGTCTACATGGAGCCCAAGGGCCATATCGTGCTCGACAAGTATCCGGGCGAGTGGGAGATCATGCCGTCCTACATCGAGGAGCCGGAAGCCGCGTCTGCCGCCGCCGCCTGCAAATGGGTCTCCATCCGCTTCGAGAACCGCGCCAGGTTCAATCTCCCCACCGTGTTCTCGATCCTGATCTACACGGAGCCGGAGACCGGGTTTCCCCTCGCCATCGTGGACGGTACCCACCACACCCTGATGCGGACCGGTGCGTCCGGCGCGGTCTCCGCCAAGTGGATGGCACGGGAGGACTCCTCCGTGCTCGCGCTGGTGGGGGCCGGCGACGTGAACACCGGCGCCTTCCGCACCTGCGTCGCGACGCACGAGTGGAAGGAAGTCCGTGTCTGGAGCCGGACCCAGGCGACGCTGGATGCCTTCATGGCGAGCGAGCAGCCGAACCACCCCGATCTCGCGATCACGCCCTCGACCGTGCTTGAGGACGTGGTGCCGGGCGCCGACGTGGTGGTCACCGGGACCACGGGGGAGACGCCGGTGCTCGGCAACGAGCTGATCGAGGACGGCATGCATATCGCGGCCCTCGGCGGCGGCCTCGCCGGCACGCAGGAACTCGACGTCGCCATCCTGCGGCGCGCGCGGATCATCGTCGACGACATGCGCCAGTGCATCACCGACGGCGAGATCAACGTGCCGCTGACCAGGGGCCAGCTCCAGGAGAGCGACGTGGCGGGCGACATCGGCGAGGTGATCACGGGCACGATTCCCGGCCGCACCTCGGCGAGCGAGGTCACGCTCTTCGATTCGACGGGGATCGCGCTCCAGGACTCAGCGACGCTGCCGCTCGAATACGAGCGGGCCATCGCGGCGGGCGTCGGGATCGAGAAGAAGATGATCTCGACCTGAGTGCCGCCGGAGCGACGCCTCGTCCGGTAGCGGCGACGGGCGCGGACGCGCGTGGTCGTGCCTTGTGCGGGCCGGGGGCGACGGCCATCATCGGCGCGTCACGTCACAGCCAGCGGAGAAGCCGAGAGTGAGCGCCCTGACGGGACCCGAACGGCCGCCTGCGGCAGGCGGCGCGCCCCGCAAGCTCGTGCTGCTGCTGCACGGGCTGGGCGCGGACGGCAACGACTTGATCGGCCTCGCCGAGCCCTGGGGCCAGCTCCTGCCGGACGCCTGCTTCGCTGCGCCGGACGCGCCGGAGCCCTGCGACATGGCGCCCTCGGGCCGGCAGTGGTTCAGCCTCAGCGACCGCTCGCCCGTACCCGTCGCCGATGGCATCGCGCAGGCCGCAGACGCGCTCAACGCCGATATCGACGCGAGGCTCGCGGCGCTCGGGCTCGCCGAGCGCGACCTCGCGCTGGTGGGGTTCAGCCAGGGCACGATAATGTCGCTGCACGTGGCCTATCGCCGCACGTCACCGTGCGCCGGCGTGCTCGGCTTCTCCGGCTGGCTGGTGAGCGGCGAGCGGCTCGGCGACGAGCTGCGGGCACGTCCGCCGGCGCTGCTCGTCCATGGCGATGCCGACGATCGGGTGCCGGTGGGGGCGCTCTTTGAGGCGACCGCGACACTGGCCGCCTGCGAGGTTCCGGTGCAGTGGCACGTGAGCCGCGGGATCGGCCACGGTATCGCGCCGGACGGGCTGGAGATCGGCGGCCACTTCCTTCGCGACGTGCTGGGCGGCGCGGGTTGAGGGAGTAGCACCGGCGTCAGTCGATGCCGCAGCCGCTCTCGCGAAGCAGGGTGACCGCCGCCTCGTCGAGATCGAGCCAGTCGCGCAGCACGGTATCCGCATCCTCGCCCAGCATCGGGGCTGCGCGCGGATAGTCCACCGGCGTCTCCGAGAACTTGATCGGGTTGGCCGGGTACTCCACCTCGACGCCGAGGCTGTGAGGGATGCTCACCTTCATGCCCCGGGCCTCGACCTGCGGGTTGGCGAAGACCCGGTCGATGCTGTTGATGGGCCCGCAGGGAACCCCCACCGGCTCCAGCACCGCGCTCCACTCGTCCATGGTCCGCTGCCGGGTGATGTCGTTCAGCAGCGCGATCAGCTCGACGCGGTTGCGCAGCCGCTCGATGTTAGTCGCGAAGCGCGGGTCGTCGGCGATCTCGGGGCAGCCGGCTACCGTGCAGAACTTGCGGAGCTGGCTGTTGTTGCCGATGGCGAGCGCGAAGTACCCGTCGCGCGTGGAGAAGACCCCGTAGGGCACGATGTTCTGGTGCTCGTTGCCGGCGCGCGCAGGAGCGTCGCCCCCGATCAGGTAGTTCATGGCCTGGTTGGCGAGCCAGGCCACCTGGGTGTCGAGGAGCGCGAGGTCGATATGCTGGCCCCGCCCGCTCTGCTCGCGGCTCGTGAGCGCAGCCAGGATCGCGGTCGCCGCGTACATGCCGGTCATCAGATCGGCGGCGGCGACGCCCACCTTCTGCGGGCCGCCGCCGGGCAGATCGTCGCGCTCGCCCGTGATGCTCATGATGCCGCCCATGGCCTGCGCGATGAGGTCGTAGCCGGTGCGGGTCGCGTAGGGTCCCGACTGGCCGAAGCCGGTGATCGAGCAGTAGACGAGGCGGGGATTGACCGTGCTCAGCGAGGGATAGTCGAGGCCGTACTTGGCGAGCCCGCCCACCTTGTAGTTCTCGATCAGGACATCAGCGCGTTCCACGAGCCGCCTGATCACGGCCTGCCCCTCGGGCGCGGCGAGGTCGATGGTGATCGAGCGCTTCCCCCGGTTCGCCGACATGTAATAGGCCGCATCGGTTGTCTCGGTGCCGTCCGCGTCGCGCAGGAAGGGCGGCCCCCAGGCGCGGGTGTCATCACCCGTGCCCGGGCGCTCGACCTTGACCACGTCGGCGCCGAAGTCGGCCAGAAGCTGGCCGGCCCAGGGGCCCGCGAGAATGCGGCTGAGATCGAGCACCTTGAGGCCGCCGAGCGGGCCGGTCCTGGAATCGTGCATGGGAGGGGTCTAGACGTCGTCCTCGACGCCGGGGGCAAGCCCCAGCGCACGCAGGTTCTCCGTCGTGGCGTTGTCGAGGGAGAGACCGCGGCCCGCGGCCGCGTGGGCCGCGCGGCGGACGATCCGATCGAAGCCTTCGATCTGCGAATAGACCCGCACGCTCCGGCCGTTCGACCTCAGGGTGAGCTGCATCCACCCGCCGTCGCGATTGCGCCTGGTCGAGTAGTAGCGGAGCGTGCAGCGGCTAAGCCCTGCCCACGGCAAGTGCCGGCGCAGGAGGCCGTCCGCGTTGAGCCCGTCGTCGCTCACGAGAATCCGTATCCGGTGCCTCAGCACCGTGCGCACGCCGTAGACGGCGAACAGCAGGGCGAGCCCGCCGAGAAACCAGGCGGCCGGGCCGGCGGACGCCGCCAGCCCTAGCGGGCCGAGGGTGAAGAGAAGGCCGAGCCCGGCATAGAGATAGTCGAGCAGGACCGCGCGCGTCGGGTAGCGATGGCGGCTCTCGCCCGCGTTGTCGGCGCCCGTGACGTCGGCGTTTGCGCCCTCGAGCACGGATCGAGACGCCGTCTCGGGCGTCGTCTCGGGCAGCGACACGGTCACCCCGTACGCCCCAGGCGCTCGCGCCTGATGCGAACGCCGGCGGCCTCGCGATCCCAGCTCTCGGCGGTGATCCCTTCCGCGCGCAGCCTGTGCTTCTCCACCTTCTCGGTCGGCGTCTTGGGCAGCTCGTCCACGATCCGCACGTAGCGCGGGATCATGAAGTGAGCGAGCCTGGGCTCGAGAAACGCGAGCAGCGCCTGAGGCTCCAGCTCCTCCCCCGGCCCGAGCGAGACCACGGCCATGACCTCGTCCTCGCCCAGCTCGCTCGGCACCGGTATCACGGCGGCCTCGCGCACCGCCGGATGGGCGGCGACCTCGGTCTCCACCTCGAGCGAGGAGATGTTCTCGCCGCGCCGGCGGATCGTGTCCTTCAGGCGATCGACGAAGTAGAGGTTTCCCTCCTCGTCCACCCGTCCGGCATCGCCGGTGTGGAACCAGCCGTTGCGCCAGGCCCTGGCCGTGGCCTCCGGCTCGCGGTAGTAGCCGTGGTTGATGGACCAGGGGGTGTCGGAGCGCACCACGATCTCGCCGACCGCGCCCACCGGCACCTCGCAGTCGTTGGCGTCGACGACGCGGAGCTCGCAGCCGGGCCGCACGCGGCCGGCGCTTCCGGGCACTGTCATCGGCACCGTGGTCATCACCGGGCAGCAGAGCTCGGTCATGTTGTAGATCGAATAGACGTCGACGCCGAAGCGCTCCATGAACGCCTCGACGTCGTTCAGCAGCGGCACCATGCCGACCGTGCGCAAGGGGTGATCGCGGTCGCGCGCGCTCGGCGCCTCCGCCTCCAGGAACGACGCCATGACGCCGAGCATGAACACGGAGGTGACCCCGGTGCGGCGCACGGTGTCCCAGAACGCGCTCGTCTTGAAGTACTCCACCAGGGTGATCGAGGCGTGCTGGCAGAGCATGCCGTAGGCGATCGTGGCGCCTCCCAGGTGGAAGAGCGGCAGGCTGATCAGATAGCGGTCCTCCGGCGAGATGAAGCGCCAAGTGTCGGGCCCGAAATTCGAGAAGGCGTGGCAGTAGGAGCTGAGCACCGCCTTCGACGGCCCCGTGGTGCCGGAGGTGAAGATGATCGACTGCGTGTCCCACGGCTGAATCGGGCGCTCCGGCGGCCGCAGGCTGCCGCTCGCGGGCTGCAACGCCGTCGCGGGCAGCACCGTGAGGCCGTCCACCGCCGGCAGCGGCCCGCCCACCGCGACCATGGTCTCCAGTCCGGCACGGTCTACGGCGGCGAGCCTGGGCGCGAGCGCCGCGTGGGCGACGATGATGCGGGCATCGGAGCGCGCCACCACATGCTCCAGCAACCGGCCCTTGTAGGCCGTGTTGATCGGCACGTAGACCGCCCCCAGATAGTTGGCGCCGAGGAAGACGCGGAGCGCGTCGGCGCCGTTCGGCAGCCACGAGAGCACGTGGTCGCCCTGCGCCACGCCGAGCGACTGCAGGCCGATGGCCGTCTCGATCACCTCGGCCCGCGTGCGCGCGTAGCTCCATTCCGCGCCGTCCTCGAAGACGCAGAAGGTCTTGTCCGGCGTCTCCGCCGCCAGCCGGTCGAGCAGGTAGCGCAGCACGCACCTGTCGGCCGCCGGAATGCGCGGATCGCTGTGGGACGCCGCCATCGCCTGTTCCACGACTGTCGCTCGCTCGTGCTCCGCCGTCGCCGAGGCCCCCTTGTAGCCCGGAGACGGCCCGCGATTAACCCGGATTCCTCGCCACGGTCGCGGCCTGCGTCCCGCGCGCCCGGTCCGCGGGGAGCAGGCGCGCAAGCGAGAGCGACTACCGTCCCGCCCTGGCGACGGCGCGGCGCGGTCCAGTTTGCTTGACGGTATGGACCCCACGGCTTAGCCTCGATTGGCAGATGGTTTGGGAGGTGGGAGGTACAAAAACCATGTGCATGAAATCATTCACGAAAATAGGTCTTCAGCGGTGGCTGACCAGGTCACTCGCGGCAATCGCGCTGGCCGGAGCGGTGGCGTTTGCGGCCCCGGTGCAGGCGAACGACACCATCAAGATCGGGTTCAGCATGGCGCTCACCGGTGGTCTCGCAGGCGCCGGCAAGGGTGCACTGATCGCCATGCAGGTGTGGGCCGAGGACGTCAACGCCAAGGGCGGCCTTCTCGGCAAGCAGGTCGAGCTCATCTACTACGACGATCAGACCAACCCCGCGAACGTGCCCGGCATCTATGCCAAGCTGCTCGACGTTGACGAGGTCGACTTCGTGGTGTCCGGCTACGGCACCAACCTGATCGCGCCGGCGATGCCGCTCGTCATGCAGCGCGGGCTCGTCTTCCCCTCGCTCTTCGGTCTCGCGGTCAACGAGAAGTTCAACTACCCCAATTATTTCCAGATCATGCCGTCGGGGCCTGAGCCGATGACGGACTGGTCGAGGGGCTTCTTCGAGGTGGCCATGGCGCAGGATCCGCCGCCGAAGACGATCGCGCTCGTGGGCGCCGACGCGGAATTCGCCAAGAACGCGGTCAACGGCGCCCGGACCAACGCGGAGAAGTACGGCCTCGAGGTCGTCTACGACGAGTCCTACCCGCCGAAGACGGCGGACTACACCCCGATCGTCAATGCGATCCAGGCGCGCAGTCCGGACATCGTCTATGTGGGCTCCTATCCGCCTGATTCGGTCGGGATGGTGAAAGCGGCCACGGAGGTCGGGCTCAAGACCAGGATGTTCGGCGGCGGCATGGTGGGGCTGCAGTTCGCCTCCATCATGACCGCGCTCGGGCCGAAGCTGAACGGCATCGTGAACTACGACTTCTGGGTGCCGGAGCCGACGCTCCAGTTCGAGGGCGTCGAGGCCTTCCTCGCCAAGTACCAGAAGGCGGCCGAGGGCCAGGGCGTGGATCCGCTCGGCTTCTATCTCCAGCCCTATGCCTATGCGTACCTGCAGGTGCTGGAGCAGGGGATTACCGGTACGGGCAGCATGGATCACGCCGCCATCGGCGAATTCATCCGCAACAACGAGTTCGACACCGTCGTCGGCAAGGTGAGCTTCGCGCCGAACGGCGAGTGGGCGAACACGCGGGTGCTGATGGTCCAGTACCAGGGGATCGAGGACAACGAGCTCGCGACCTTCGCCACGGCGGGGACGCGCGTCGTGCTCTATCCCGCGGAGTGGACGTCCGGGACCGTCAACTACCCGTACGCCCAGTAGCCCGCGCTCCCGAGAGGAGCCGAACAGCGACTGTCGATGGAAATGTCATCCCGCACCCGACGGGATGACATTTCCCGTTCCCGCTAGGGCACCCCTTTCTTGTTCACCATCGACCTGCTGTTAAACGCGCTCGTGGCGGGCGTGCTGCTCGGCGGCTTCTACGCCGCGGTGAGCCTCGGGCTGACCGTCTCGTTCGGGCAGCTCAACATCGTCAACATCGCGCACCCGGCCTTCATCATCCTCGGCTCCTACATCGCCTACATGTGCAACAGCCTGTGGGGGCTCGATCCGATCCTGGTCGGCATCATCTTCATCCCGGTGTTCTTCCTCATCGGCGCCGGCGCCTACCGGCTCTACTACGAAAGCTTCGAGCGCAAGGACGACGAAGCGCTGCGCGGTCTCGCCTTCTTCTTCGGTGTGATGTTCATCATCGAGGTCGGGCTGATCATGGTCTACGGCGTGGACTTCCGCTCGGTGCAGGCGTCCTACATCGGACAGAACCTGAGAGTCGGCGGGGTCGGCGTGCCCACCCGCATGCTGGTGCCGTTCTGCGTCGCCGTCGCCATGTTCAGCGCGGTCTATCTCTACATGTCGCGCACCTTCAACGGCCGCGCGATCAAGGCCGTGGCGCAGGATCGGCTGGCGCTGCAGCTCATGGCCGCCGACCCGGTCAAGATCAAGCAGCTCGGCTTCGGCATCAGCATCGGCACCGCCGCGCTGGCGGGCGCGCTGCTGATCATCATCATTCCGGTCGAGCCCTCGGTGGGCCGGCTCTACATCGGCCAGGTGTTCGCGATCGCGGTGCTCGCCGGGCTCGGATCGATCCCCGGCACGCTGGTGGCAGGCATCGTCCTCGGCATCGCCGAAAGCCTGGTGTCGACGTTCTTCGGCCCCTCGTGGGCGCCCGCCGTGGCCTTCGGCATCCTGCTGCTGGCGCTGGCCTTCCGGCCGCAAGGGCTGTTCGGCCGATGAGAATGCCGGCGCTGAAGCTCTCGGCCTTCTGGATCTGCGCCGCCGTCGTGGTGCTGCTCGGCATCGCGGTGACGATCTTCGATGTCTTCGCCATCAACACCTTCATCTACTTCGCCGCCTACGTCGTGCTGCAGTACGTGGTGCTGGCGACCGCCTGGAACATCATGGGCGGCTACATGGGCTACGTGAACTTCGGCACGGCCGGGTTCTTCGCGGTGGGCGCCTATGCGTCCGTCGCGCTCTACAACCTGATTCAGGCGCCGCTCGCCCTGATGATCCCCTTCTCGGGCGTGGTCTGCGCCCTGCTCGGGCTCGCCATGGGCTACCTGACGCTCCGGCTGCGGGGTGTCTTCTTCGCCATCGCGACGCTGGCCATGGCGATCGTGCTCGAGACGATGATCCTCAACTGGGACTACGTGGGCGGCGCGACCGGCGCCTACATCCTGCGCGAGCGCGAGATGGCGCCGTTCGGCGACTATGTCGAGTTCCTGTTCTTCGTGATGCTGCTGCTCGCGATCTTCGCCGTCGCGGTCGCGCGCTGGCTCGAGAGGTCGAAGACGGGGCGGGGCTTCGGCGCCATCCGCGACGACGAGGTCGCCGCCGAGTGCGCCGGCGTGCCCACGCTTCGGCTGAAGCTCATCGCGACGACCGTTTCCGGCTTCCTCATGGGGGTCGCAGGCGCGCCGTTCGCGCTCTACGTCGGCTTCATCGAGCCCTCGTCCGCCTTCAATCTCATCTACGCGGTCAACGCCATCGCGATGCCCATGATCGGCGGCGCGACCACGTGGCTGGGACCGCTGATCGGCGCGCTGCTGCTCGGCACCGTGCAGCAGGTCGCCACGGTGACGATCTCGTCGGAGCTCAACCTCCTGATCGTCGGCGTCGTTCTGGTGTTCTTCGTGATCGTGGCGCCGGAGGGGATCGTGGGACTGCTTCGAAAGTGGTGGAGGCCGCGAAAGTGGTGGAGGCCGCGCAATGACCGCTGACGCGTTGCTCGACGTGCGCGCCGTCACCAAGCGCTTCGGCGGCTTCACGGCGCTTGACCAGATCAGCATGGAGGTCAGGGCGGGCGAGCGCTTCGGCATGATCGGCCCGAACGGCTCCGGCAAGACCACCATGATCAACTGCATTTCCGGGACGCTGGCCAACGAAGGCGGCGAAATCCTCTTCAAGGGCGCCAGGCTCGACGGCAAGAAGCCCCATCAGCGCACGCGGCTGGGGATCGCGCGGTCGTTCCAGATTCCCAAGCCCTTCCGCTCGATGACGGTGCTCGAGAACCTCGGCATCGCGCTCGAATACGCGACCGACGCCGCGCCCGGCGAGGTTCGGGAGCGGGGCATGACGATCCTCGAGACGATCGGCCTGGCCGAGCGCGCCGGCGAGAATGCCGGGGCGCTCACGCAGATCGACATGCGCAAGCTGGAGCTCGCCCGTGCGATGGCGACCGAGCCGGAACTGCTGATTTCCGACGAAGCGATGGCGGGGCTTTCGTCGACCGAGGTCGACGACATCCTCGACATCCTGTTCAAGCTGAACGAGGGCGGCATCACGATCATCATGATCGAGCACATCATGCGGGCGGTCATGCGGTTCTCGACGCGGATCGTGGTGCTGGACGCGGGCCGCAAGATCGCGGACGGCAGTCCGGACGAGATCGTCAACGATCCCGAAGTAGAGAGGGCCTATCTCGGTGAGTAGGATCGTCATCGACAATGTCGAGGCCGGCTACGGCTCGGTACGCGTCCTGCACGGAGTCTCTGTCTCCGTCGATTCGGGCGAGACGGTCGTCCTGCTCGGCACGAACGGCAACGGCAAGTCGACTCTCATCAACTGCATCATGGGGATCGTCGCCCCCTCCGCCGGGTCCATCACCTACGAGACCGACGACGGCGAGAAGATCGAACTCGTGGGCAAGACGCCGCAGGACGTGGTGGAGCTCGGCATCACGCTGGTGCCGGAGGGCCGGCGCCTCTTCCCCGGCCTGACGGTGTCGGAGAACCTGATGCTGGGCGCGTACCGCGACTCCGCGCGCCGGCGGATCGCCGCCAACCTCGAGTTCGCCTTCGAGGCGTTCCCCGTCCTTGCCGAGCGGCGCCGTCAGCTCGCTGGCTCCATGTCCGGCGGCGAGCAGCAGATGCTGGCGATCGCCCGCGCGCTGATGTCCGAGCCCCGCATCCTGCTCATCGACGAGCCCTCGGTCGGGCTCGCGCCGATCCTGGTGAGCCGTGTCATCGCCAAGATCAAGGAGTTGAAGGAGCAGCGCAATCTGACCGTGCTGATGGCCGAGCAGAACTTCAATCAGGCGATCAAGATCGCCGATCGCGGCTACATCATCGTCCACGGGACTATCGCGTTCGCCGCTGCGTCCGCCGCCGATCTATCCGAAAACGAGATGGTCAAGCAGTACTATCTCGGCGCCTGACGCAGGTGCCGATAGGACGCGCGGGTGGTCCCGCGGCTCGCTCAGGCCGCGCCGACGGCGGCATCGAGGGCGCAGTCGAGGGTTGCAGCCGCGCTCTCGATCCCGTGCCGCTCGTGCACCCGCGCTGCCGCCGCCTCGCCCATCGCCCGACGCCTCTCGGCGTCGGCAGAGAGCTCGACCACCGCGCCGGCAAAGGCCACGTCGTCATGGCGCGGCGTGAGCAGCCCGGTCTCGCCGTCGACGACGAGCGCACGGGCGCCGGGCCAGTCCTGCGCGACCGCCGGCAGGCCCGCGGCGCCCGCCTGCAGCAGGGCCATGGGCAGGGCCTCGTCGTAGGCGGGCCAGACGTAGGTGTCGCACGCCGCATAGACCTCGGGCAGCGTCTCGTCCGCCCTCTCGCCGACAAGCACCGCCCGGCCCGGCCCGAGGGGGCGGAGCGCCTCCTCCACCGGCGCGCGTGCCTCGCCGTCTCCGACCGCGAGCAACTGCCACGGCGGCGCGGCGACAAGCGCGAGCGCACGCCCCAGCAGGCGCCAGGAGGCGAGCGCCGCACCGGCCTGCATGGGGGCTTCGGCCAGCAGCCACGGGCGGGCGGGATCGAGCGGCAGGGTCGCCGCCAGTGCCCGGCGGGACTCGTCGCGCCCGGCCGCGCGCCAGGGCGCGCTGTCGAGAAAGGGCGCGAGCCGGTGGAGCCGCGCCGGGTGTGCTACCAGCGGCCTGACGCTCTCCTCGTCTTCGGCCGTGAGCGACAGCACCGCGCGTGCGTGCGCGATGGCACGCGCGGCGAGCGTCGCCCAGCCTCCCTGAGCGGCACCGGCGTCCCCGCGCGGGCACGACGCGCCCACCAGCAGGTAGGGGATGGCGAGCGTATCGGCCACCGCGGGGCCTATCAGGTCGGGCGCGCCGGGATGCAGGTGGCAGGTGAGCCAGGCCTCGGGCCGCACGGCGAACGGCAGGTCGCGGTAGGCGGCGACGAGGCGGCGGGCGTTCGCGGCGCCCTTCCGCTCCAGCGCGTTCTGCCGGCGGCGATCTCCCTCGGCGCCGTCGCTGCGGAATTCGGTGGGCGCGAGCAGGGTGTGGCCGGCGGCCTCCAGCGCCTGTGCGACAGGCCGCACCAGCGAGGGCCGGCCCTGCTGCGCCATGCTCGTTCGATCCGACGGCGTGTAGAGCGCGATGCGCATGTCAGCCGTCGGCGCGCGCAAGGCGCGGGCCGAGGGCGGAGGCTGTCGACAGCGCCTCCGCATTGGCGTTTGCGCCGCCCGCCCCCCATCGGCGATCATCCGGCGCCAGCAACAGGGAGAACCCGCGGTGACCGAAACGCTCCTCAACGAGGCCGAGTTGGCGGCGCTCAGAGCCTACGACACGCCCACGATCTGCAACGCGCTGGAGATCGTCTGCCCCGAGCGCCGCGCCCTCGGCTTCACGACCGAGACGCTGATCTGCTCCTTCCCCGCGCTTGCGCCCATGGTGGGCTATGCGCGGACCGCCACGATCCGCTCGATGGAGAAGCCGGCGAAGGACGCCGACGCGCTGAGCGCGGACCGGGTGGCCTATTACCGCTACGTGGAGGAGGGCCACGGCCCCTCGATCATGGTCATCCAGGACATCGATTCCAGGCCGGGCGCGGCGTCGTGGTGGGGGGAGGTGCACTCCGCCGTGCACCAGGCGCTGGGCTGCCTCGGCGTCGTGACCAACGGCGCGGTGCGCGATCTCGACATGGTCGCCGACGGCTTCCAGTTCCTCTCGGGCACGGTGGTGCCGTCGCACGCCTGGGTCCATCTGGTGAGCCATGGCGAGCCGGTGGACGTCTGCGGCATGGTGACGCATTCGGGCGATCTGGTGCATGCGGACCGTCACGGCGCGGTCATCATCCCGCACGAGGCGGCGCGCAAGGTGCCGGCGGCGGCCGAGCTCTGCATGCGCCGGGAGGCGCCGATACTCGCGGCCTGCAAGGAGCCGGGCTTTTCCGCCGAGGTGATGGCGCGGGTGATGAGCGAGGCGAAGGAAATCCACTAGCCGCGCAGCCCGACCGGGTGGACTCGCACCCGGTCGCCGTGACTCGGAGAGGACGGGAATTGCGCTAGCCGGCGCGGGAGGCGGCACGGTCGCGGGCCGCCTCGCCGAAGGCGCCGAAGATCGCCAGCGAGAACGGGTCGTCCGCGACCTTCCACTCCGGGTGCCACTGCACGCCGAGCGCGAACGCGGGCGCATCGTCGACGCGCACGGCCTCGATCTGGCCGTCCGGCGCGGTCGCCTCGACCACCAGGCCGGGCGCGAGACGGTCGATCCCCTGCGCGTGCAGCGAGTTGACCGCGACCTCGCGCCCAGGCCAGAGCGAGGCCAGCAGGCCGCCGGCGGCAAGCGTCACCTCGTGGGCCGGCCCGTACTGCACGTCGCGGACCTGAGAGCCGTCCGAGCGGTGGTCGAGCCGGCCGGGCAGGCGATGAACCTCCTGATGCAGGCTGCCGCCGAGAGCGACGTTGAGCTCCTGCACGCCCCGGCAGATACAAAAGATAGGCACGCCCGCCGCGATCGCCGCCCGGATCAGCGGCAGCGTCGTCGCGTCGCGCTCGGGGTCGTGGAGCGTGCCGTCGGCGCTCGGCGGGCCGTCATAGAGCGCGGGCTCCACGTTCGACGGGCTGCCGGTGAAGAGCAGGCCGTCGAAGCGCTCGAGCACCGCGCCGCGGTCGAGCGCCGGGCCGAGCGCGGGCACCGCAAGCGGCAAGCCGCCGGCGGCCTCGGCGACCGCCCTCATGTACTTGTCGCCGACGACATGGAAGGGGTGAATGCCGATCTCCCGCGTACACGCGGGCAGGCCGATCAGCGGAACCGGCGGCGCCGTCATGGCGGCTCAGCTATCACGAGGGCCGTCGGCGGGCAAGAAGCCGCCCCGCCGCACAATCCCCAGGTAGATGACGCCGAGGCCGGCGCCCCGCACCACGTAGAGCAGCGTCATCGCCAGCCACAGGCCGTGATTGCCCAGTGGCTCGCGCAGGAGCCAGGCGCAGGGCACGAAGACGGCGAAGGCCAGCATCATCGTGTTGCGCATGTCGGCGGTGCGGGTGGTGCCGGTAAAGACGCCGTCGAAGAAGATGCCCCAGACCGCGACCAGCGGCAGCGCGATCAGCCAGGGCAGGTAGTCGTAGGCGACCGCGCGCACCGGATCGATGTCGGTCAGCACGCGAATGACCGGCAGGCCGGCAAGGCCGTAGACCGCGACCGTGAGGAGGGCGAGGGCGAGGCTCCAGAGCAGGCAGACCCGGATGGCGCGGGCGAGATCCTCGCGGCGCCGGGCGCCGAGGGCGCGGCCGGTGAGCGCCTCGACGGCGAACGCGAAGCCGTCGAACGCGAAGTTGAAGAAGACGACGAAGTTGAGCAGCACCGCGTTGGCGGCGAGCACCACGTCGCCCTGGCGCGCGCTCAGCGTGGTGAACAGCGCGAACGCCGTGATCACGAACAGCGTGCGCAGGAAGATATCGCGGTTGATGCCGAGGAAGCGCCGCATGGCGGTGACATCGAGGAGGAGGTGGGGGCGCCACTGGCCGCCATGGCGGCGCGCGAGGCGGGCAGTCACGACCAGGCCCAGCAGGAGCCCCGAATAGTCGGCCGCCACCGTGGCCCAGGCGGCGCCGGCGACGGCAAGACCGAAGCCGAGCACCAGCACCAGGTCGAGCACGATGTTGATGCCGTTGACCGTCAGCAGCAGCGCCAGCGCGGCCCGGGTGTTCTGCATCCCGATGAACCAGCCCACGAGCGCGATGTTGGCGAGCGCCGCCGGTGCCCCCCAGATGCGGATGAAGAAGTAGCCCATGCCCTCGCCGGCGACCGCCTCGCTCGGCTCCACCAGATGGAAGGCGAGTCGCCCGATCGGCCCCTGCAGCGCGAGCAGCAGCGCCGCCAGCACGAGGGCGATGACGAGCGCGCGGGCAAGCGTCGCGCGGGCACCGTCGAAGTCGCGGGCGCCGTAGCACTGGGCGGTCAGCCCCGTGGTGCCCATGCGCAGGAAATTGCTGCCGAAGTAGATCGTGTTGAAGATCAGCGCGCCGACCGCGACCGCGCCCAGAAAATGCGGCTCGGGCAGGTGGCCGATGACCGCCGTGTCCACCGCGCCGAGTAGCGGGACGGAGAGGTTGGAGACGACCATCGGCCAGGCCAGTCGCCAGACCCGCCGATGCCAGACCCACTCACGCATCGGCGACATCGGCCGGATCGCGCGCCCCTGCGGCCGGCGGGCGGGCGAGAACGGGGCGCCCGGCGCTCAGCGTTCCACGCGCGGCGTCTTGCGCGGGTTCTCGAACACGAACAGCGTCGGCCGCAGCACGATATTCGTCTCGAGATCGTGCAGGGCGACGGTGGTGACGAAGCCCTGCGCATCCGTCACCTGCCAGCCGCGCAGCAGGAACGGGTCGGCATCCAGGACGAGCGTCAGGCTGCCGGCGCCGGCATCGTCCGGCCGCACCACGGTGATCGCGATGCGCCCGTCGATCTCCGCGAACGCGGTCACCACCAGGTCCTCGCCGAAGCGCATCTCCTCCTTCGTGAGCGAGCCGAGCGGGGTGTCGAAGATGAACCAGTCGTTGACCTGACCGAGCTCCATGTCGTGATAGTGCAGCAGCAGGCCGTCGCCCACGATGAGCACCGGCACCGGCGGTGCGTATTCCACGCGAAGCCGGCCGGGCCGGCGCAGATA
This sequence comes from Alphaproteobacteria bacterium, assembly GCA_011523425.1. Lineage (GTDB taxonomy): Bacteria > Pseudomonadota > Alphaproteobacteria > UBA828 > UBA828 > WTGU01. The sequence continues at coordinate 18,959 of WTGU01000001.1, read as the reverse complement.
GAGGACGCCTTCGGCGCGGTCGCCCTCCGGCCCGACCTGCCGGAAATCCGCCCTGAGCGTGTCGATCCCGTTCAGATAGCCCTCGACGGCAGCGAGGGTTTGCCGCTCTGCCGGGTCGAGGCTTGCGGGAACGGCCTCCTGGCCCTGCGCCGGCGGAGCGGCCGCGAGCCAGACGGCCAGCAGGGCGCCGATGCAGAGCAGGGCGGCGGCACGGAACGTCGTCATCGTCATCGTGCCAGGAATGTAGGGTGCGCGGCCCGCGCTGCCAATCGCGGGCTGCGATCGTGGCGAGAAATCCGGGCTATCCGGCGGCGTGATCGGAGACCAGGACCTCACGCTTGCCGACGTGGTTGGCCTGGCTGACCACGCCCTCGCTCTCCATCCGCTCGATGATGCGGGCGGCGCGGTTGTAGCCGATCTGGAGATGGCGCTGCACGAAGCTGGTTGAGGCCTTGCGCTCGGCCGCGACCAGCGCCACGGCGCGATCGTAGAGCGGGTCCTCGTCGCCGTCCTCGCCGATCCCGGCGGCGATCGTTTCGGGCTCCTCGGTAACGCCCTCGACATAGTCGGGCCGGCCGCTGGCGCGCAGGAAGTCGGTCACGCGCTCGACCTCGGCATCGCTCACGAAGGGCCCGTGCACCCGCGTCACGCGCCCGCCGGCGCCGAGATAGAGCATGTCGCCCTGGCCCAGAAGCTGCTCGGCGCCGGCCTCGCCGAGGATGGTGCGGCTGTCGATCTTGGAGGTGACCTGGAAGCTGATGCGTGTCGGGAAATTGGCCTTGATGGTGCCGGTGATGACATCCACCGAGGGACGCTGCGTCGCCATGATCAGGTGGATGCCGGCGGCGCGCGCCATCTGCGCGAGCCTCTGAACCGCACCCTCGATCTCCTTGCCGGCCACGAGCATGAGATCCGCCATCTCGTCGACGACCACGACGATGATCGGCATCGGCGTGAGATCGAGCTCGAATTCCTCGTGCAGCGGCTCGCCGGTATCCGCGTCCATTCCGACATTGACCCGCCAGGTCAGGTGCTCGCCTGCCTCCCGGGCTTCCTCGATGCGCTTGTTGTAGCCGGCGATGTTGCGCACCCCGAGCTTGGACATGGCCTTGTAGCGGGTCTCCATCTCCCGCACCGTCCACTTCAGCGCGACGACCGCCTTGGCGGGCTCGGTCACCACCGGCGTGAGCAGGTGCGGAATGTCGTCGTAGACCGAGAGCTCGAGCATCTTGGGGTCGATCAGGATCAGCTTGCAGCGGTCCGGCGGCAGCCGATAGACGAGCGACAGGATCATGCTGTTTATCGCGACCGACTTGCCCGAGCCGGTGGTGCCGGCGACCAGCAGGTGCGGCATGCGCGCGAGGTCGGCGACTACGGGGTTGCCGCCGATGTCCTTGCCGAGCGCAAGCGTGAGGCCGGTATCGGCGTTCTCGTAGGCCGCGCTCGCCAGCAGCTCGCGCAGCAGCACGGTCTCGCGCTCGCCGTTGGGCAGCTCGATGCCGATGACGCTGCGCCCCGGAATCGTCGCCGCGCGAACCGAGATCGCGCTCATCGAGCGCGCGATGTCGTCGGCCAGTCCGATCACCCGCGAGGTGCGCGTACCGGGTTGCGGCTCGAGCTCGTAGAGCGTCACCACGGGTCCGGGCCTGACCTGGGTGATCTCGCCGAAGACCCGGAAGTCCTCGAGCACGGAAACCAGCATCTCCGCGTTCTGCCGGAGCGCGTCATCGCTCACGCGCGTCGCCGCCCCGGCTCCCTCCGCCGCGGCCAGGAGATCCAGCGGCGGCAGCGTGTGCGCCCCCTCCTCCTCGGCGAAGTCGAGGGCGGGCTGGCGCTCCCTCTGCGCCCGCTTGCCAGGCTTTATCCTGCGCCGGCGCCTCTCGACGATGCTGGGCGCCGGCTCCGGCTCAGCCACCCCGCTCTCTACCGGCATCTCGGGCAGGAGGCTCGGCTCCCGCCGGTCCCGCCGGTCGGTCTTCGCAGCGGCCGGTTCGCTGCCGCGCGGCCGGCGCGCCCGTGCGGGCGCTTCGGCCTCTGCGCTGCCCTCCGGGTGATCGGCCGTCCTGCCGCCCACCCAGCGGACGGTCCAGACGCCCCCGCGCACGGCCTGCCGCAGCACCCAGAGAACACCGCGAAACAGCACGCGCCATTCCCGCCAGGGGACCCCGAGCGCACCGACCAGCGCACCCGCCGCCAGCGCCAGGAACAGCGCGCCGATACCGGCGGCGGCCATGCCCTCGCTGACGTCGCCGAGCCCGGAGGCGCCGAGCGCCGACAGCACGAGTGCGCCCGCAGCCCCGCCCGCGCCCGCCGCGGCCGGCCATTCGCCCACGCCCAGCGTGGCGAGCCCGACTGCGGCGAGCAGCACCGCGGGAGGCGCAAGCGCCACGCGCAGCGGCCGCATCGAGAGCCGCCGATGGATCAGCAGCGCCCAGGCCCAGGCCGCGAGTATCAGCGGCAGCAGGCCGGCGGCGAGGCCGAACCACTGCAGCAGGAGGTCGGCGCCGTAGGAGCCTGGGCGGCCGATCACGTTCTCCGGCGCATGGGCGGTGGCGCTGTTGAAGGACGGGTCGGCGGCGGAATAGGTGATCAGCGCAGCCCCGATGATCGCGGCAAGCATGGCCAGCGCGAGGCCGGCCAACTCGCTCAATCGGCGGGCAAAGAACGGCCCCGAACCCGAAGGCAGGAGAGTCGTGCGCGCGGCGCGGGCGGTGTTCGCTACCAACTGCTGCCCCTGCGTGCGAGTCGAGCCGAATCGAACATCACACCAGTTTACAGGAGGTTATATGGCTCTGTTAAGGGGAGAGTCGAAGCCGGGGATATGGACCATACCGGGTACGGACCGCCGCTCGCCCTGCCGCCGCGCGACACCCCTCCAATCCGCGCGGCCGACTAGTCCCGGCTAGTTCGAGCGCGAGTCGGCGTGGGGCCGGACCGGCACGCCCTCCAGGAGGCCGTGCTGGTCCATGTCCAGCCAGGCGTCCATGAAGACCTTGTTCCACTGCTCGGTCATGGGGTGGTGCATCATGTCACGGTAGACCGTCCACATGGTCACGAGCTCGTCGGCTCCGTCGCGGAGGGCGGCGTACGCGGTCTCCACCGTGCGGACGAGGGCGGCCATGATGAAGGGACGCTGCTCCCAGCGGCCGAACACCTGGGCGCACTCCCGGATCAGCTTGGTCGGGTCGCCACCCGCTTCCTTGACCGGCTCGCAGAAGGGCAGGATGTGATCGACACCCGCCTGGGCGACCGCCACGGCCTGAGGCAGGGAGAAGACGGTGGTGCAGCAGGTCTCCACGCCCTCTTCCCGGAGCGCGGCGAAGGCCTTCAGTGCGGTCGTCGAGCACGGGATCTTCAGGACGACCTGGTCGGAGAGATCCGTGAACGCCTTTCCGACCTCCAGGAGCTCCTCGAGCGAGTGTCCGTCGATCTCGACGACGATGGGCTTGTCGGTGAGGTCCAGGTACTTCTTGATCACGTCAACGGCGCCGCCATGGGCCTTCGCGTACTGATTGTGCACGACAGTGTTCGTAACGATCCCGGCGATGCCGAGGGGCATCCATTCCCTGAGGTCATCCGGATCGCCGGCGAGCCAGATGGCGGGGCCGCGGCCCTGGTGGAGGGCGGCGGGGACCGCGCCGGTGCCGGGGCCCTCGCCGATCGATGGAGCAAGGGGGACGGCTCGTGCAGTCCTCATGATTGGTTCCTCCCGCTCCGTTGCGACGCCATCAAGCTGAACTGGCTCGGTTCAACCGGCCAACCCGCGTCGGATCACGAAGCCCGCGCATTGGGCACCGCCTTCGCGATTCTGTCGATACCCTCGGGAATCAGCGATCCTGCGATCACCGAATAGCCCAGGCGAATGTGATTCCGGTTGTTTCTCTCGTCGGAGAAGGTGAAGCCGCCCGTCTCGAAGAATACGCCCTCGGCTTCCACCAGCTGCCGCAGGATGCCGGCATCCGCCTCGTCCGGCAGCCTGAGCCAGATACTGCCTCCGCCATACTCCGACTTCGTGGACGCGCCCGGGAAATGCTGCTCGAGGGCGTCATGCATGACCGCGCAGCGCTGCTTGTAGATGCCGGTGATCTTCGCGACGAACCGGTCGAAGTACCCGCGTTGAAGGAACAGCGCCACGCTTCTCTGATTGTTCACAGGGGGGTGCCGAAGAATATGGTGGCGGAGCGCCCTCGCTTCCCGGACGAACTCACGATCGGCAACCAGGTAGCCGATGCGAAGGCCCGGCAACAGCGACTTGGACAGGCTTCCCGTATAGATGACGTTTCCCCAGCCATCGAGGCTCTTGAGGGCGCGCGGGGGTGTCATGTTGAAGCTGATGTCAGCCTCGTAATCGTCCTCGATCACGAACTGACCGTTGCTCTTCGTGAGATCGAGCAGTTCCATTTTTCGGTCGAGGGGCATGGTGACGGTTGTCGGAAACTGATGGCTGGGTGTCACGAAGAGGCACTTGCAACCGCCGACATCGCTGGAGAGAACCAATCCCTTCCTGTCGACAGGGAGGCGCCTCACCGCGATGCCCTCGATCTCGGCCATGTTGATGACATCGGGATAGCCCGGGTCCTCGACGCCGATCGTCTCGCCCGGCGACAGCAGGAGCTTGATGGCGATGTAGAGCGCCTGCTGGCCGCCGACCGTGACCAGGACCTCGTCGGGATGGGCGACGATGCCGCGCTTGGCGAGCACGCGCTGGATCAGCTGCTCAATCAGCATGTCGTCGTCGATCGCGGAATAGTCGGTGGCCCAATTGGCAAGTTCGATGACGTTGACGGAATCGCGCACGCACTCCCGCCAGCTCGTGATGGGAAAGAGTGACGGGTCGGTCAGGCCGCAGACGAACGGGTAGCGGTATCTGACCAGAACGTCCGAAGGCTTCACGACACGCTGGAGGTTGAAGCTCCGCCCGGCGAAGAACGCCCGGTAGTCCAGCCTGCCCGGCGGTCGTGCATTCCCGGCCGGTGCGTCCGGCTTCAGCGCATGGCCGGGATCCGTCAGCACGTCGGGGTTCACGTAGAAGCCGGAGCGGTTCCTGGACTCCACGAAGCCGTCCTGCTTCAGCGCGTCGTAGGCCAGGGTGACGGTCGTCACGCTGACTCCCAGCTCCGTCGATAGTTGCCGGATCGACGGCAACGGCCGATGCAGGGGGTACTGACGATTGACGATGCCCATCGCGATCTGGCGCCGGATCTGCTTCTGCAGGCTCTCCGGCGCCTCGCGATCGATCACGATCATGTTCTCGTACATCGTCGTCAGGCCCCTCGCCCCTTGGAGCGACAGCCGCGGGAGTCAGGGGTAGCGCACGCCCAGCGGCGCCATCAAGCACTCTCAGCCTCTGCACCCAAAACCTTTCCTATCTGTATGTAGGGACTCATCTGTCCGAGCGGTAGGTTGATCCCGCGACGGCTTAGAAAATAAGCGCGCACGGGAGGGATTTTACCGGTGGATCAAGTGGCGGTGTCGGGAAGCAATGCAGCTGCGTAGCGACAAACAATATCTGGGGATCGAGCGCTCTCTGCAGCGTGCATGGGCGAAAGGAGCCGGGCTGATCGACGAAGAGTTCGAGCAGCCCATGATCGCGGTCGTCAACACCTATCAGGAGTTCTCACCGGAGAACATCCACCTCCGCCAGGTCGCGGATGCCGTCAAGGCGGGCATTCGCATGGCGGGCGGAACACCATGCGAATTCAACACCTTCCACGTCACTGACAGCGAGACCTTTGCCTCAGTCGGCATGCGCTACGTGCTGCCGAGCCGAGACCTCGTGGCCGACATGATCGAGCTCATGGTCGAAGGCCACCGCTTCGATGCGATGGTGCTGATCGGCTCGGGCGACAAGGTTATGCCTGGAATGGTAATGGCCGCAACGCGCCTGGATATACCCGCCATCGTGCTGTACGGCGGACCAACCAAGGCCGGAATCTACAAGAACCGTAAGGTATTTCTGGAGACGGTCTACGACAGCGTCGGCGAGCATCTTCTCGGGAGGATTACGGAAGAAGAACTCAAGGGACTCGAGGATAACCACTTCCCGTTTTCAGGCGCTTGTGACACCGCAACATCAGGCAATACCGCCGGCATCTACACGGAAGCTCTGGGCCTTTCCCTGCCCCATTCCGGCACCTTTCCCGCGGGAAGCAACTACCAGCTACGCGCGGCGAAATACACCGGCATGAAGATCATGCAGTTGGTGAGGGAAGACCTGCGCCCATCGGCAATCCTGTCGCAGGACGCTTTCGAGAACGCCATGCGCGTGGGGCTGGCGGTCGGCGGCTCCACCAACATGGTCCTTCACATGATCGCGATGGCGATCGAGGCCGGCGTCGAAATCAGCTTCGACACCTGGGACCGGCTCAGCCGGGAGACTCCGACCCTGGTCAAGCTCGCGCCGTCGGGACCCTGGGGCGTGACGGAGCTCGGCGAAGCGGGCGGCACGCCCGCGGTCATGAAGGCGCTGGGCGATCTCATTCACGGCAACACGCGGACGGTGAGCGGCGAGACGACCGGGGAGCTGATCGCCCAGGCGGAAATCGAGAACCCCGAGTGCATCCGCGGCAGGAGCGATCCCGTCGAGCCGGAAGGCTCCATCTACATCCTCAAGGGCACTCTCGCCCCCGGCGGCGCGGTGGTGAAGGCCTCCGGTGTCGCTCGCGACATGTGGGAAGCCGTGCTGCCGGCGCGCGTCTTCGAAGACGAAGAGGGCGCGATCGACGCGCTCCGCGACAACGAAATCTCGCCCGGCACCTGCGTCGTGATCCGAAACGAGGGAACGCGGGGCGGCCCCGGCATGCGCGAGATGCTGGGCGCCACCTCGGCGTTGATGGGGGCGGGTCTCGGCAACAGCTGCGCGCTCGTCACGGACGGGCGCTTCTCCGGCGCGACGCACGGCCCCGCCATCGGATACGTCACGCCCGAGGCCGCGCGGCAGGGGCCCATCGCCCTCGTCGAGGACGGCGATCCGATCTGCATCGACCTGGCGGGCCGCACGCTCGACTTGAGGGTGGACCCGGAGGTGCTCGCGCAGCGCCGCCGCAACCATACGCCGAGGCCGGTTCCGGTCTCGCGCGGCTATCTCAAGCACTACGCCGAGCACGTGGCGCCGGCGTCCGAAGGGGCGGTGATGCCGCGCTAGGCCATGAACGCAGCAGGGAAGAGCGTCGTCGTCACCAATGCCGCCTCCACCGGCATCAGGATCGAGCGCGCGCAGCTGAAGGCGCTCGCGCGCCGCAGCGACCGGCCCGGCCTGGCCTATCTCGGCGCGTGGGCGTTTCTGATGGCAGCGACCGGGGCGCTTGTCTGGCTCGCCCTGGGCAGCGCGTACGTCTGGGCGGCGATGTTCGCTTACGGCGTCGTCATGTCGGTGCCGTCCTACGCGCTCAGCCACGAAACGGCGCACGGAACCGCCTTCCGCACGCGCCGGCTCAACGAGGCCGTCTTCTGGTTCACGTCGCTGCTCTACGGCGAGGAGCCGCTGCACCGGCGCTACACCCACACGAACCATCACACCCACACCTGGTACGTCGGCCACGACAGCCAGATGCCTTTCGACACGCCGCTCGACTTCAAGGGCTGGCTCTACGACATCAGCGGGCTGTCGATCCACAGGTTCCAGTTTCGGGTGCTCTGGCAGCTCGCGACCAAGCGATACACGCCGCTGATGCGGGAGGTGTCGCCGGCGGCGGAGCTGCCGAAGATGACCCGCAACGCGCGCCTCTTCTGCCTCATCTACCTCGGTGTCGTCGCCCTGATCGCCTCCGGCTACGGCTGGCCGCTGCTCTGGTTCTACGTGCTGCCGCGGCTCGTCGGCGGCCCGATCATGCTGATGTTCAACATCATCCAGCACGCCGAGATGCAGGAGAACTCGCCCTCGATCGTGGACAGCACGCGGACGTTCCGGACGAACTGGGTGGGGCGATTCCTCTACCTCAACATGAACAACCACGTGGAGCACCACCTCTATCCGCAGGTGCCGTTCTACGCGCTCCCCCGGCTTCACCAGGCGGTCGCCCGGCAGACGCCGGAGCCTGATCCGGGCTTCTGGCCCACCAACCTCGATCTTCTCTGGGTCGTCGTCCGGCGCTCGCTGGGGCGCGGCACCAAGGCTGCATGGATCCGCCAAGCGCCGCACATGGTCAGCGCCGGCGGCACCCACACGAAGATCTCGAAGGCCACGATGCAGTGACGCGCACGCGCATCTACACCTACGGCGGCAAGCCGGCCCGGCGCAACTTCACCGTGGCAGACATGATTGCGCTCAAGGGCACGGCCAGGCTCTGCCAGACCTGCCCGGCGACGGAAGAGGAAGCCGCAGCCTGCGAGGCGGTGGGCATCGACGTGCTGAACACGTCGGATGCGGACCTTCCCGCGGTGCGGGCCGGTGCTCCGGAGACCTTCACCATCGCCGACCTGCCGATGACGGCGCACCGGACGCCGGACGACATTCTGCGTGCCGCCGTGAAGGCGGCGGAAATCGGCGCCGACGCGGTCTACACGCCGCGCAGCCTGCGCATGGTCGAGATGCTGGCCAGGGAGGGGCTCGCCGTTCAGGGCCATCTCGGCCTGGTCCCGCGGCTTTCCACACGGCGGGGCGGCTTGCGGATCGTCGGCAAGACGGCGGAGGAAGCCGTCGAGCTCGCGGAGGACTTTCGCCGGCTCGAGGACGCCGGCGCCTATGCCGCCGAAGTGGAATGCGTCGCGGCCGAGGCGCTCGCGGCGATCAACCCGATGACGACGCTGGTCACGCATTCCATCGGCGCCGGCTCCGCAGGCGACGTCATCTTCATGTTCCTGGTGGACATCTGCGGGGAGTCCGATCGCCCCCCGGGGCACGCCAAGGCGTTCGCCGACCTGAGTTCGATCCGCGCGCATCTCGCGGTCGAGCGGCGGCGCGCGCTCAGCGACTACCGGCACGCGGTCATGGACGGCTCCTATCCCGACGCCACGACCTCGGTCTCGATGCTGCCGGACGAGCACGAGAGGCTCCTCGAGGCGCTGGATGCGCGCCGGATCTTTCACTCCTAGGGGAACGACCATGGCCGACTGGGTCCGCGCCTGCGCCTGCGACGACATCGAGGACGAGGATCTCATCCGCTGGGACCACGGGGGCCGCACCTACGCGATCTACAGGGCCGAGGACGGCTTCTACTGCACCGACGGCATGTGCACGCACGAGGAAGAGCACCTCGAGGAGGGGCTTCTGACCGGCCATGTCATCGAGTGCCCCCTTCACCAGGGCCGCTTCGACATCCGGACGGGAGAGGTGATCTCGCCGCCGCCCTTCGTCGACCTCAACACCTATCCGGTGAAGACGGAGGGCGGACAGGTCTACGTGAAGGTTTAGTGCCCCTGGACCGAAAAAACTCCCGGGGAATGCGCCGACAACCGATGCAACGAAGAGGAGATGGAACCATGCAGAACCCAATTCGCAAACTGCTGCTGCCCGGCCTGACCGCGGCAGGAATCGCGCTCGGCGCGATGGCTTACCAGGCCGAGACGCAGAAAGCCGAGGCGGCGGAGAGCTTCATCTTCGCCCATGCGATGAACGTCGATCACGTGTTCCACGCCATCTCGGAACGCTACATCGCCGATCTGGCCGACCAGAGCGGCCTCGAGATCGAGTATCACCCGGGCGGCGATCTCGGGGACTGGACGTCGCTGTTCGAGCAGGCCATGCAGGGCGTGGTTCCGATGACGCTCACCTGGGCCTCGTCCGAATTCGATTCGCGGCTCGACCTCATCTATCTGGGCTACATCGTCTCCAACTGGGAAGACGCGGAGCGTCTCTACGGCCCCGGCGCCGGCATGCTCGACGTCTACAACGACATGCTGGCCGATCTCGGTCTCCATGCCCTCGGTATCATCCCGACCGACTTCGGCTCGGTGGTGATCCGGAAGGGCGTGGGCGAGCTTCCGATGAACTTCCCCGCCGATCCGGACGGCATGAAGATCCGTGTACCGGGGCTGGCGATCGCCGTGGATCGCTTCAACAACTTCGGCTTCGCCGCGGTGCCGATCCCGCTTTCGGAGGTGCACACGGCCCTTCAGCTCGGGACCGTGGATGCGCGGTCGTTCTCCACCGCAGTCGAGACCTACACGCTGCGCGACGTCCTCGAGGCCAACATTCTCACGAACGACTACTTCGAGGTTGCCTTCTGGCTCGTCAACAAGGAGTGGTGGGACGGCCTCCCCGAAGACTCCCGCAACGCCCTGCAGGCTGCAGCCGACAACACGATCGGCTGGTCATGGAAGGAAGCCAAGAGCAAGAGCGACGAGTTCCTGCAGAAGGCGCGCGATGCAGGCATCAACGTCGTCGATCTGAGCGACGAGCAGATGAGCGCCGCCAAGCAGATCGTCTATGAGAAGGAGTGGCCGATGATGGAAGGCGTCGTCGGCAAGGAAATCATGGACAAGATCCGTCAGGTCGTAGGCGTCGAGTAAGAACGTCTCGTCCTCCAGCGACTGCGTCCGGGTGCTTCGGCACCCGGACGGCTTCTTGATGGAGGACCTGCGAACGTGAAGGGCAATTCCGATCAGCGACCCGGCCCCTCCGAAGTCCCGGAGTCATCGATCGACGATACCGAGGGTAGCGAGCGCGAACCGCCCGAGCGACTGACTGCCCTGCCCAAGGGCCCGCTGGCGGAGAGGTTGCGATGGGTGATCGCAACCGAGGCGGTCGTCCAACGGATTCTCTACGTCTTCATCGTCGCGTTCGGCCTCTGCCTCGCCGGGCTGATGTTCACCCAGGTGGTGCTGCGATACGCCTTCGCCTCGCCGTTCGTGGGGATCGAAGAGCTGTCGCTCCTCTTCGGCGCCTGGTTCTACTTCCTGGGAATCGCCTACGTCACGCGCGACGGCGAGCACATCCACGGCGGCATCCTGACCATGGTGGTTCGCGGGCCGAACGGCGTGCAGGCCGTTCGCCTGATCGTCACCGTGCTCGGCATCGCAGCCTGCGCGGTGTTCGGCTACTTCGCGATCAGGTACGCGCTCTTCGAGATCCAGACCGGGCGGCTCAGCTCGTACATGCGCTGGCCCAAGGGGTTGTGGTCGGCCTCCCTCATCTTCGGCTTCGTCGGCACCACGATCTACATGATCCTTCAGGCGGTCCATCAGTTCCTGGATCTGCAGGCCCGCTTGCGCGCGCGGTCGCAGAGGTAGCCGTGCTCATCTTTCTCGGCTCCATCGCCCTCATCGTCATCCTGCTGCTCTCGGAGATGCCGATTGCGTTCGCCTTCGGCATCGGCGCTCTGGTGTTCGGCCTCGCGTCGGGCTCGGACATCTCCTTCCTCATCCCCTTCGCCTATCAAACGACCTCGAGCTTCGCCCTGCTCGCGCTGCCGCTGTTCGTGATGGCCGGCACCATCATGGCCGAAGGCGGGATGTCCGAACGCCTGCTCGCCTTCGTGAACGCGCTGGTCGGCAGGCTCAAGGGCGGGCTCGGCGCCGTGACCATCGTCACCTGCGCGCTGTTCGGTGCGATCTCCGGCTCGTCGTCCGCAGCCATCGCCGCCATCGGGTCGATCATGATCCCGCGCATGGTGCGGGAGGGATACCCGCCCGGTCATGCCACCGCCCTGGTGGCGTGCTCCTCGGTTCTCGCGCTGATGATCCCGCCTTCCATTCCCATGATCGTCTTTGCGGTCACCGGCGGGATATCGGTGGGTGCAGCCTTCCTCTCGACCATCGTTCCCGGCGTCCTGCTGACGGGCGTCTATGTCGGGCTCAACTTCCTGTTCCTGCGGAAGGTGAAGACCATCACGGTCGAGGAACGGGTTCCCGTGCGGGTCGCGGTCCGCAGGGTCGGCACCACGGGCACCAAGGCCTTCTGGGCGCTGCTGCTGCCGGTCTTCATCCTGGGAAGCATCTATTCCGGAATCGCCACGCCGACCGAGGCCGCCGCGATCGCCTTCGTCTACACGGTCGTCGTGGGCTTCGTGTTCTACCGCGGGCTCACGCTGCAGAACTTCCCCAAGGCCATCGGGCGCGCGGCGGTGACCACCGGGTCGATCATCGCGGTGCTGTTCTTCCTGTTCGTCATGAGCCGGGCGATGGTCCTCGAACAGGTGCCGAAGGACGTGGCGGACGCGCTGATCGCGCTGACGGAGAACCGCATCTTCGTGCTCCTGATGATCAACCTGATCCTACTGTTGATCGGCATGATCGTGGACGACGTGTCCGGCAGCGTGCTCGCGGCGATCGTCCTGCTGCCGGTGGCAACGGAGATCGGCGTCCATCCCATCCACTTCGCCGCGATCGTCGGCACCAATCTCGGCCTCGGCAACGTGTCGCCGCCGTGCGCGCCCATGCTCTACATGGCGGCGGGGATCAGCAAGCTCTCCCTGGACAAGTACGTCGTGCCGACAATGAAGCTGCTCTGCCTGGGCCACCTGCCCATGGTGCTGATCGTCACCTTCATCCCGGACCTCTCCCTGGCCCTGCCGAGGCTGGTCATGGGGATCGAGTGAGCGACGGCGTCTCCGGCGTGCGTCACTCGGCGGTGCCCGCCGGCGCGGCGCGGCGGAGCGCGGCGAGCAGTGCCGGGTCCAGGGGGTCGAGCGGGCGCCCCGCGATCTCCTCGGCCGCGGCCCAGACCTGTGGCAGGTGCGCCACCAGGGTCGTGCGGCCGGCGCGGTTCCGCACGACGTACTGATTGTTGGCCCAGTCCGACGCCTGGCAGCCGTAGTGGTCGAGGATCCGGTTGACCAGCGAGACGCGGCGCAGCCGGCCGAGATAGCGCTCGCGCCCGCTCTCCGGCTCGGCCGTGCGGCCGGCATCGGTGCCGGCCTCGGTCCAGTGCACGCTGGCGTCGGCCATCATCGAGCAGAACGCGCACACGACGCCGTCTCCCCGGCCCCGCCGGCCGGCTCAGGCGGCGAGCGGATACTCCTCGAAGGAGGAACGGCAGGGCTGGGTGTCGGTGATGTGGAGCGTCCGCTGCTTGAGCGAGATCACGATCGAATGATTGGTCTCCAGCCGCAGATTCTCGGGCTCGTCGTCGTCATAGTGCGCGCAGATCGAGTGCGGGTGGGCAAAGTGGTCGCCCATCGCCGACTCGATGGCGGCCACGTCGAGCTCCTGCGACTGCCTAAGCAGCCGTTCGAGGCGGACATGGCGGTACATGGTGTTGGGCCAGAGCTTAACCACCTCGGACTCCACGTCGAGCTCGCAGAAGTGGTTCGAGTGCGTGAGCACCCCGTCCTCGGGGTAGATGAACGCCTCCTTGTCGGGGCTCGTCTCGATGTCGATGGCGATGCCGTCCTCGTGCGCGATGAGGAAGTTCATGGCGACGGTCCGGTTGGTGCCGCAGACCCCGAGGATCGCCTCCTGCATGTTGCGGGCGTTGAGGATATCGCGCACCCGCATGCGGAAGGGCTTCTCATACTCGTACTTGCCGTCCTCCGTCGTCATCAGGGCGTTGATGCACACGCCGATGCCGTGCTCGTTGACGCCCTGCATGCCGCCGATGGTGCCGACCTCGCCGATGTGGATGAAGTCCGGCCCGTCCTCCCGCGTCACCCTGGAGACCGCGGTGTTGATGTCCCGCACCCAGTCCCAGTTCTGACCGATGACGGTGTCGCCGTTCTTCGAGCGTTCGGGCAGCACCGCGAAGGAGGTGCAGCCGTCGGGCGCGACAGGCACATGCTGCGGCTGCGCGTTGCTCTTCATCATGCCGACGAGCAGCTCGTAGCGCACGTTGAGGAGCGTGATCTCCTCCAGACTTCGGCCCGAGCCCTCGACCACGCCGTCGATCTCCTCCCAGAATAACGGGTCCCTCGGGCGGAGCGCCTCGGCCCATTTCGCGGATTCGGCCATCAGCACGTCCTTCTCGAAGCCCAGAAGCGCGAAGCGCTTGAGGTAGCGATCGAGATTCTCGTCGATCTCCCTCGACAGGATCTCGCCGTGGGCACGGCCGCGATCCCTGGGATCGCCCGTCAGGTTCAGCACTGGCTTGGTCATCGCTCGCCTCCCGTGCGGCCTCGGCCGGCCGCCTCCCTCTAGCTCCGAGCCTCGTTGCGAGCGTAGCAAGGCGACCGCGCCGAGAGAAGGCGGAAAGAGAGCCGCGCCGGTGCATCGCGCGCTATCATCGGCGGACACAGCCGCGCGGCGACAGAGGGAGGCAGAAACATGGCCACGCAGAAGGACATCCAGGTTTGCTTCAATCCACACTTCGATGCGGTATCGCTCTGGATCGGGTCGTTCGGTGGCGCGGACTCGCCGTGCGACATCTCGCGCGGCGTCTTCGCGGCGCGCCAGGGGGTGCCGCGCATCCTTGAGATGTTCGCCCGCTACGGCATCAAGACGACATGGGACATCACCGGCCACTCCATCGAGAGCTTTCCGAAGGAGGCCGAGATGGTCGCGAAGCACGGCCACGAGATCGGCGTCCACGGCTACACCCACGAGAACCCGCTCGCCATGTCCCGCCAGCAGGAGGCCGACGTTCTCGACAAGTGCGTCGAGCTGGTGACCGACCTCTGCGGCGTGCGGCCGACCGGCTATGTCGCGCCGTGGTGGGAGCTGAGTCCCAACACCATCGATCTGCTTCTGGAGCGTGGCTTCGTCTACGACAGCAGCCTGATGGAGGACGACTACACGCCCTACTACCTGCGCAAGGGCGACCGCTGGACCAAGATCGACTACAGCAAGGATGCAGTCGAGTGGATGAAGCCCTGGGTGGCGGGAGAGTCGGTCGATCTCATCGAGCTGCCGGCGAGCTGGTACCTCGACGACGCGCCGCCCATGATGTTCGTGAAGACCTTCCCCAACAGCCACGGCTGGGTAAACCCGCGGGACATCGAGGAAATCTGGCGCGACCAGTTCGACTGGATCTACCGTCACTACGACCACGCAATCTACTGCTGCGTGATCCATCCCGACTGCGCCGGCAAGCCGCAGGTCCTGATGATGGTGGAGCGGCTCATCGACCACGTCCTGTCGCATTCCGGCGTGCGCATGGTGACCAAGGCCGACATGGCGGAGGACTTCAAGCGCCGCCAACCCTTCGGCGCCACGGCCGAGGGCGCGCCCGCCACGGACTAGGCGAACGATCCGAACGGCGCTGCCGGCCCCCCCCCCTCGCCTGGCGTTGCGGTGGCCGGAGGTCGGCTACCGCGCGCTCCCGGAGCACTCTACGTGTTCGCGCGCTCCCGGAGCGCGACAATCGCGCCGAGCAGAACGAGGCCGTAGATGATGTTGCGCACGGCCTCGGGCAGCACCGTACCCGACAGCATGATACCGAGGCCGGTGAACAGGATCGCGCCACCCAGGATTCCCAGATAGTGGCCGCGGCCCCCGGTAATGAGGGTGCCGCCGAGCACCACGACGGCGATCGACGACAGCAGATAGGGGTCGCCCATCCCGTAGAACGCCTGGGCGCTGAAGCCCGCTAGAAACACTCCGACCAGGCTCGAGCAGAAGCCGCTCAGCACATAAGCGCCGACGATCGGGAAGCCGGTCCGCACGCCCGAGAGGCGGCTCACCCGCTCGCTGTTGCCCACCGCGAAGATGCGCCGGCCCGGCGCGCTCCTGTTCAGGTAGAGCGTTGCCACGACGACGAAGCCGATGAGGAACCAGCCGATCGGCGCGATGCCGCCGATGCGCCCGGTGACGAACCAGGCCAGCGAAGGCGGCGCCTTGCCGATCGGCGCGCCCGAGCTGAACAGCAGCGACACGCCCTCCAGGATGCCGTTCATGGCGAGCGTCACGATGATCGGCGAGAGCCCGAAGAGCACGATGGTCATGCCGTTGAGGAAGCCGATGGCGATCCCGATCCCGAGCGCCGCCGGAATCACCCACACCGCCGGCGCGTCGAGCCCGTTGCAGAGCGTGGTGACGACGATCGCCGGGAAGGTCATGGTCCAGGGAACCGAGAGGTCGAGCCCGCCGGTGATGATGACCGTTCCTTGGCCGAGGCCGAGAATGGCGAGGAAGGCGGTCAGTATCAGCATTGCGTTGAGGTAGGCGAGCGGCGAGAAGTCGCTGCCGAAGATGCCGAGCGTGGCACCCAGGATGACGATGTAGATGAGGTAGGCCGGCACCGCGAAGCGCAGCACGGCGCGGTGCCGGTCGATCCAGGGCGCAGCGGCTATGGCGGCGCCTGCACCCGGCGGATCCGGCCCGCCGAGGCGGATCGGCTCGCCCACCACCCGCAGCCTGGACGGCAGCGACGACTCCCGCAGCGCCCGCAGCGTCGCCCGCCAGAAGCGCGTGATCTCCACCACGGGCGAATCGCGGCCGAGCGAGAAGCCGAGCACGGCGAGGAGCAGGATCACGCCTTCCACGATCGGCGTGTAGTAGGTGCGCACGCCCAGCACGAGGAAGATGTTCACGACCACGGTGAGCGTGAGAGCGCCGAAGATGGTTCCGACGGCACCGCCGCGGCCGCCGCCGATGAGCGTGCCCCCCAGCACGACGGCGGCGAATATCTGGAGCAGCATCTTCGCGCCGATCAGCGGATCTCCGCCGCCCATGTTGGCGGTGATGAAGAGGCCGGCCGCGCCGTAGCACATGCCCGCGAAGGTGAAGGTGAAGAAGCGGGTGCGGCGTACGTCGACCCCGTTGGCCTCGGCCGATCCCGCATCGCTGCCGATGGCGTAGATGCCGGTGCCGATCCGCGTGTTCTTGAGCATGAGCCAGAACAGGATGGCGATCGCCAGCACGACGACCGGGGCGGGCAGTCCTTCAGTGATGAGGTCGCCGGTGAAGACCAGGCTGAAGTCCCACGGCATCTCGCCACCGGGGAACTTGAGCACGAGCAGCGCCGCTCCCTGCGCGATGAACATGGTGGCGAGCGTCACCACGATGGATTGCAGGCGGACATAGGCGACGAGGAAGCCGTTGACGGCGCCGATGGCAGCACCCAGGCCCAGCGCGATGACGAGCGCGACGAGGGTGAAGAGGCCGGTCCCCATGTCGGCGACGGGGCCGAGCTGGGTGACCAGCACCACGTTGACGAGCGAGATCACCGCGCCCGCCGAGAGATCGAGCCCGCCGGCGAGGATAACGATGGTCTCGCCCAGGGCGGCAAGCGCGAGGGTCGCGGCGCTCGCGCTGATGCTGCTGATGTCGAAGTACGCGATGCCCTGGCCGGTGATGAGCTGCAGCGCGATCATGGCGGCGGCGAACACGGCGATGGCGATGATCGTGCCGCGCTGGCGCGACCAGCTGAACGGCGGCAGGTAGGGCAACCGTGGCGCTCGGAGCGCGGTCATCGGGCGCCCTCGCCAAGTGCTGCGCGCATGATGCTGGCTTCGGTGATCTCGTCGCCGGCGAGTGAAGCCGCCTTGCGGCCGCGGTAGATCACCATCACCGAATCGCAGAGATTCACGAGCTCCGGCACGTCGGTCGAGTAGTAGAGCACCGCACCGCCGGCCTCCGCATACGCCCGCATGAGGGCGTAGATCTCCGCCTTGGTGCCGACGTCGACGCCGCGTGTCGGGTCGTACATGAGCAGCACGCGGCTCTCGGCGAGCAGCCATTTGGCGATGGCGATCTTCTGCTGGTTGCCGCCGCTGAAGACGTTGCAGGGGCTGTGGAGCGCGCGCCTGTCGACCTGCACCATGTCGAGCGCTCGGCCCACCGCCTGGGCCTCCTGCTTCAGATCCACCAGGCCGAAGCGCACGCAGCGGTCGATGATCGGGAGCGAGATGTTCTCCCGGCCCGTCAGCGCGAGGAAGAGCGCCTCCGTCTTGCGGTCCTCCGGCACGAAGCTGATGCCGATGCGGCTGTTCACGGCGTCCTTCGGCGTCCGCAGCGTCACCCGCCTCCCGCCGATCAGGATGTCGCCGGCACTCAATCCGACCATGCCGAAGAGGGCGAGGAAGAGGTCGCGCTGGCCCATGCCTTCCAGCCCGCCGACGCCGAGAATCTCGCCGGGCCAGAGGTCGAAGGAGAAGTCCTGCACGCCGCCCTCGATGGCCAGACCCTCACCGGCCAGGATCGGCGCCTCCCCGCGCCGGGCCGCCTCCGCCGGCCTGGGTGGAAAGGTCGCGGCCAGCGAGCGCCCTATCACCAGCTCGATCACCCGGTCGTCGGAGATTTCGTCGGCCCTGAAGCTCCCCACCATGCGGCCGTTGCGCAGGATCGTCAGGCTGTCGCAGAAATCTCGCACCTCCTGCATCCGGTGCGAGATGAAGACGATCGTCGTGCCTTCGGCGCGCAGCCGGTCGAAGAGCGCGCCGAGCCACTGCACGTCGTTGCCGGAGAGCGACGAGGTCGGCTCGTCCAGCAGCAGCAGACGCGGGTTGCGCGAGACGGCACGGGCGATCTCGATCTTTTGCTGGGTCGGCAGCGCCAGCGTCCTCACCTCGGCGTGAGGGTCGATGTCGTCGAGGCCGAGTTCGGCGAGTGCGCGCCGCACGTTCCGCTCAGACTCGCGCCGCCTGATATGTCCGCTCGGGCCGGTCGGCTCGTAGGGCAGCAGCATGTTCTGCACGACCGTCAGGTCGCCGATCAGCGAGATTTCCTGATAGGCAGTCTGGATACCGAGGTGGTGGGAATCGCGCGGCGTGTCGATGCGCACGTCGCCGCCGAAGAGCGCGATCTCGCCGGTATCCTGCCGGCTGAGCCCGCTCAGCACCTTGACCAGGGTCGACTTGCCGGCGCCGTTCTCGCCGAGGAGCGCATGGACCTCGCCGCGCGGAATGGCGAGCGAGACGTCGTCGAGCGCGACGGTCGCGCCGAACGCCTTGCTCAGACCGCGGGTCTCGACCGCCGGCGCCTGTTCATCCATGGCCGGACTCTGCGTGCCGCCGCCGCCCGGTCAGTCCGGCGCCTTGGGGCGCGGCGGTTGCCGCCGCGCCCCTCGCACCTTGCCCCGGCCGGTAACGGCCTGCAGCCGCCGCCCGCCGGTGTAGCTCAGCTACCGTCGGGCACCGCGCCGTTGAGAGCCGAGTAGACGTCGAGCTCGGGCACCTGCGAATGCCACACGTCGATGAAGTAGTTCGACG
>WTGU01000056.1 GCA_011523425.1 Alphaproteobacteria bacterium | reverse complement strand
GGATCGGCCCCTGGTGGGTGCAGGAATACGCGCCGCCGCTGCTCACCGACAGGCACTTTCGCGGCGCTCCGGGGAACTTCTCCATGCGCCTCGCGCTGGCCTGGACGGGCGATCTCAACTGGGAGGTGATCGAGCCGCTGGAGGGGCCCAGCATCTATCACGAGTTCCTGGAGGAGCACGGCGAGGGGCTGCAGCACGTGGGCTTTCTCCTGCAGGATACCGGCCTCGACTGGGACGCCTGCATCGCCGATATCGAGGCGCGCGGCTTCGCCGCCGTCATGGGCGGCGGCTGGAGGGGCGTGCGCTTCTGCTACTTCCAGACCGAGGACGCGCTCAAGACCACCTTCGAGCTGATCCACCGCCCCGACGGCTACCGCCGCCCCGACCCGCTCTACTGGTACCCGGCGCGGGACTGAGGAAGCTCCGTCAGGAATCCTGCCAGACCGGGTCGCGCTTCTCGAGGAAGGCGGTGATCCCCTCGCGGGCGTCGTCGGCCTGGATGGTGCGATAGATCACCTCGCCGGCGTAGTCGTAGGCGTCGCCGCGATCCATCTCGAGCTGGCGGTAGAAGGACTGCTTGCCCTGGGCGATGGCGTAAGCCGATTTCGCCGCGATATGCCGGGCCACCTCGTCCACCCTCTCGTTGAGCTTGTCGGGCGCCACCACCTCGCTCACCAGCCCCATGCGGAAGGCGGTCTCGGCGTCCATCAGCTCGCCGGTCAGCAGCATCTGCATGGCGTGCTTGGGCGCCACGGCGCGGCTCACCGCCACCTGCGGCGAGTGGCACCAGAAGCCGATGTTCACGCCGGGCGTCGCGAACTTGGCCTCCGCCGAGGCGTAGACCAGGTCGCAGCTCGCCACGAGCTCGCAGCCGGCGGCGGTGGCGATGCTGTGGACCTTGGCGATCACCGGCTGGGGCAGGTCGATCAGGCTCTGCATCATGCGCGAGCAGGCCGCCGTCGCCTCCCGCTTAGTCTCCGGCGCCTTCATGGCCTCGACCGATTCGTTGAGGTCGTGGCCGGTGCAGAAGAGCCGCCCGCTCGCCGCCAGGATCACCACGCGCACGGAGCGGTCGTCCCTGATGGAATCGAGAGCCTCCTGCAGCTCGTGCACCAGCCCGTGGGAGAGGCTGTTGCCCGACTTGGGCCGGTTGAGCGTGAGCGTCGTCACGCCCCGGTCGTTCTTGCGGCGCAGCGTGTGCGCCGTCCCGGCCGGCAGTTCCGCGATCTTCGTCGCCATCGTTCCCTCCGCTCTCGCGCTCTCGGGCAGCATACTAGCACCCTGCGATACGGAGCGCGCGATCCGGCGGCCCGGCTTGCGGCAGCACCCGTTGTGGCCTATTTCGTGGCCTCCCGGCGGCAGGGCCGCGCGGGCATCGGCATCCGGGAGAAGCGGGAGACCCCATGTCACAGCTTGAAGGGAAGGTGGTCGTCGTCACCGGCGGCGGGCGGGGCCTGGGCCGCGCCTATTGCGAGGCGCTGGCGCGCGAGGGTGCGGCGGTGGTCGCCGCCGATATCCGCGACACGTCCGAGACCGTGGAGGCCATCGGCGCCACCAACGGGCGTGCCACCGGCGTCGCGCTCGACGCCGCTGACATGGCGAGCTGCGAGACCATGGCCCGGCACGCCGTCGCCGAGTTCGGGCGCATCGACGTGCTCATCAACAACGCCGCCCTCTACGGCGACATCCAGGGCGGGCGCTTCGACAAGATCGCCCAGGACGAGTGGGACCGCACCATGGCGGTCAACGTGCGCGGCGTCTGGCAGTGCTGCAAGGCCTGCGTGCCGGCTATGCGCGAGGCCGGCGGCGGCTCGATCGTCAACATCGCCTCGCTGGCCGCGGTCTACGGCATGCCCTTCGGCCTCCACTACGCGACCTCGAAGGCCGCCGTCATCGGCATGACCCGCGCGCTCGCGCGCGAGCTCGGGCGCGACTGGATCAGGGTCAACGCCATCGCGCCGAGCGCGGTGCTGACCGAGGGCACGGACGAGTTCTTCGGCGCCAAGAAGGACAAGCTGCTCCAGGCCGTCGCCACCGGCCAGAGCCTGCAGAAGAACCTCACGACCGACGATCTGGTCGGCACCGTGCTCTACCTCGCGTCCGACGCGAGCAAGCTCGTCACCGGCCAGACCCTGATGGTGGACGGCGGCACGGTCTTTCTCTAGGACCGGCCATGACGCAGGGGCGGCGGCGCATGCCGCCGCGTCATGCATGAGGCCGCATCGGGCATTTCCACGTACGGCCTTCCGCTGCTATTCCCGGGCGCGGCTGGCGATGGCGGCCGCTCGTTCACCGGGCCAGCCGGCGCGTCACCGATCGGGAAGGTCATGACATTCAGATTCCGCCTGCTGGATGCGATGGACGAGCTCCCGGCACGGCTCAGGCAGGACATCATGCGCGAGCTCGAGGCGGCGTACGAGCGGATCGCACGCCTCGTCCGGCTGGATCGCCTCGATGTCGTCGTGGCGCCCGATGCCTGGGTGCTGCCGGCTTACGGCTTCAGCGGTTTCGCGAACGGTCCCGGCCGCATCACCATCGGTGTCGACCCGGCTTCGCCCCGGCTGCACGATCCCGAGAGGTCCGACCGGCTCTTCGGCACGCTCGCGCACGAGATGCACCACGTGGTGCGGCTTCGAAGCGGCGTCGAGACGTACACGCTCGGCGGCCGTTTCGTCAGCGAAGGGCTCGCCCAGTGCTTCGAGGAGCAGGCCGGCGCGCCCACCCCCTTCTACGCCGTGGCGCTCGACCGCGAGACCCTGACGAAGATGGCAGACCGCGCCCGCCCGCTTCTGGCGGCGACGGACTTCGAGCACGATACCTGGATGTTCGGCCGCAAGAACGATCCCGAGTGGCCGCGCAGCGCGGGATACTCCCTGGGATACGCGCTGATGAAGGCGTGGCTGGCGTGGAAGGGGCTCACCGCCCTCGATGCCGCCGGCGTCCCCGCCGCCGAGGTCACCGACGACTGGCAGGCGGGCAGGGTTTCCCTGGCGCTCCCGCCACGCTGATCGGCGGGAGAGGGTTAGAACGCCGCCTCCAGCTCGTCGACGAAGCCGGCGACCACGTCGAGCCCCCGCGTCCAGAAATCCGGATCCGAGGCATCGAGGCCGAAGGGAGCCAGCAGCTCCCGGTGCCTGAGGCTGCCGCCGGCGCGGAGCATGTCGAGATACTTCCGCTCGAAGCCCGCCGGCTCCTCGCGATAGACCGCATAGAGCGCGTTCACCAGGCACTCGCCGAAGGCATAGGCGTAGACGTAGAAGGGCGCGTGGATGAAGTGGGGGATGTAGGACCAGTAGAAGCGGTACTCGTCGTGGAAGCGGAGCGCGGGGCCCAGGCTCTCGCGCTGGACCGCGAGCCAGTGCTCCGAGAGGCGCTCGGGCGTGAGCTCGCCTGATCGACGCTCCTCGTGAACGCGGCGCTCGAAGGCGCAGAAGGCGACCTGGCGCACCACCGTGTTGAGCATGTCCTCGACCTTGCCGGCGAGCATCACCCGGCGCCGCAAGGGATCGCGCTCGCCGTCGAGGAGCGCGCGGAAAGTGAGCTGCTCGCCGAAGACCGAGGCGGTCTCCGCGAGCGTGAGCGGGGTTTCCGCCAGCAGCAGCCCTTGCCCGCCCGCAAGCACCTGATGGACCCCGTGGCCCAGCTCGTGGGCGAGCACCATCACGTCGCGCGTCCGGCCCTGGTAGTTCAGCAGCAGGTAGGGATGGGCGCCCGGCACCGTGGGGTGGGCGAAGGCGCCGGGAGACTTGCCGCGGCGCACCGGCGCGTCGATCCAGTCATTGTCGAAGAAGCGCCTGCCGATGCCGGCGAGCTCGGGCGAGAAGGCGCCATAGGCCGCGAGCACGGTGGAGACCGCCTCGTCCCAGCCGATGGTGCGGTCGTCGTCCTCCGGCAGCGGCGCGTTGCGGTCCCAGTAGTCGAGCGCGTCCATGCCCATCCAGCGGGCTTTGAGCGCGTAGTAGCGATGGGCGAGGCGCGGATAGGCGGCCTCGACGGCGGCGATCAGCGCGTCCACCACCTCGTCCTCGACCCGGTTGCCGAGATTGCGTGACGAGATCGGCCGCTCGAAGCCGCGCCACTCATCCTCGATCTCCTTGTCCTTGGCGAGCGTGTTGGTGATCAGCGCGAAGGTGCGGACGTTCTCGCCGAGCACGCTGCCCACCGCCTGCGCCGCCTCCCTGCGTACCCCTCCGTCCTTGTCCGAGAGCAGGTCGAGCGCCTCGGCGCTGGTGAGCGACTCGCCGCCGACGGGGAAGCGCAGCGCCGCCACGGTCTCGTCGAAGAGGCGCACCCAGGCGGCGCGGCCGGCGACCTGCTTCTCGTGCAGCAGGCGCTCCACCTCGTCGGAAAGCTGGAAGGGGCGCAGGCTGCGCACGTCCCGCACCCAGGGCGCGTAGCGGGCGAGCGCGGGCGCGGCCAGCTTCGCCGCGAGCGCTGCGTCGTCGATCCGGTTGAGCTCCAGCGTGAGGAAGAGCAGCCGGCTGCCGACGGCGGTGGCCTCTTCCTGGATCGTCTGGAAGAAGCGCGCGGTCTCGGCGTCCTCCATCGCCGTGCAGTAGACCAGGTAGGCGTAGCCGGTCAGCCGCTCCAGGGTCTCCGTGGTCGCCTCGTAGCGGGCGACGAGCGCGCCGAGGGCGTCGCCGTCGAGGTCCGCGACCCGGCCGGCGAACTCGTCCTGCAGCGCTTCCGCCTCCGCTTTCGCCCGCTCGAGGTCGCCCCGCACCTCGTCGGACTCAGGCGCCGGGTAGAGATCGGAGAGATCCCACCCCGGCAGCGCCTCCTCCCCGGCCCGCGGGGCGGCCCTCGCGCCGGCCTCCGCCGCCCGGCTCCTGCGCTCGCTCACCGGCTACTCCCGGCCGCGGCCGAACGCCGGCTTGCGGCGCTCGCGGAAGGCGGCGAGCCCTTCCCGGTGGTCGGCAGAGATGTTGGTCAGGCTCTCGTAGGCGATGGAGGCGTCCATCATCCCGTGGGCGAGCTGCTTCAGGCCGACGTTGATCGAGACCTTGGTGAGGCGGATCGCCTGCGCAGCCCCCCGCTCCAGCTTGCCCACCATGCGCTCTGTGCGGGCGTCGAGCTCGTCCGCCGGCACCGCCTCGTTGACGAGGCCGAGCTCTGCGGCGCCGGCGCCGTCGATCAGCCGGCCGGTCATCAGGAACTCCTTGGCGCGCGGGTAGCCGATGAGCTGGGGCCAGATGATGGCGCCGCCGTCGCCGGCCGAGAGCCCGATATTGACGTGCAGATCGCCGATCCGCGCGGCCTCCGAGGCGATGATGATGTCGCAGAAGAGCGCGACTGTGGCGCCGAGGCCCACCGCGTCCCCGTTGAGGCGGCAGACGACCGGCTTCTCCAGGTCGAGCAGGCCGAACACGATCTGCTTCGCCTCCGCGGCGATCTGCTCGAAGACGGCCGGGTCGTCGCAAGCGCTCTGGAGCCAGTCGATGTCGCCGCCGGCGCAGAAGGCGCGGCCGGCGCCGGTCAGCACGACGATGTCGGTCTCGCGGTCGGCGGCGATGTCGTTGAAGAGCCGCGCCAGCTCCGCGTGCATGGCGGCGTTCACCGCGTTCAGCACGTCGGGCCGGTTGAGCGTCACGGTGAGCACGCGGCGCTCGCGCGCAAACGTCATCGTGGTGTAGCGCTCGTAGCCTTCCATGCTCGCCTCCCGCGCGGGGTGCCTGATCTGGGCTGCGAAAGTGTCAGCACCAGGGCGCAAACGCAATGCGGCGGGCCCGTGCCGGCGTCGTGCCGAGACGGCAGCATGGGGTATGATGGCCGGGGCGTGGTTGCGCCGCCGCCCCTTCCCCGAAGGCGCCGGATAGTCACGACAGGATCGACGATGACGCTCGCCGCGGTTTCGCTCGACGACAAGTACGCCGCCCGCTCGGGCGAGATCTACATGACCGGCACCCAGGCCCTGGTCAGGCTGCCGATGATGCAGCATCTGAGGGACAAGGCGGCCGGGCTCGACACGGCCTGCATGATCTCGGGCTACCGCGGCTCGCCGCTCGGCAATTTCGACCGGGCGCTGTGGCAGGCGCAGCGGTTCCTGGAGACGCACAACGTGCTGTTCCGGCCGGGCGTCAACGAGGACACGGCGGCCACCGCGCTCTGGGGCACACAGCAGGTGGGGCTCTTCCCCGGCGCGAAGCACGACGGCGTCTTCGCCATCTGGTACGGCAAGGGGCCGGGCGTCGACCGCACGATGGACGTCTTCAAGCACGCCAACAACGCCGGCACGGCGCCCCACGGCGGCGTCATCGCGCTCGCCGGCGACGACCACGTCTGCGCCTCCTCGACGACGGCGCATCAGAGCGAATTCGACTTCGTGAGCGCCGCCATGCCGGTGCTCAACCCCGCCGGTGTCCAGGAGTTCCTGGATTTCGGGCTGCACGGCTGGGGGCTCTCGCGCTACGCCGGCCTCTGGGTCGGCTTCATCTGCATCGCCGAGACCGTGGACAGCTCGGCCATCGTCTCCGTGGACCCCCACCGCGTCGCCATCGTCCCGCCGGAGGACCATGCGCTGCCGCCGGGCGGGCTCAACGTCCGCTGGCCGGACACGCCGCTCGACCAGGAGGAGCGGCTGCTGGAGCACAAGCTCGCGGCCGCCCGCGCCTACGGCCGGGCGAACCGGCTCGACCGCGCCGTGATCGACGGGCCGGGGCGCCGCCTCGGCATCGTCACCACCGGCAAGTCCTACCTCGACGTGCGCCAGGCGCTCGACGACCTCGGCATCGACGAGGAACTGGCCCGGCGCTCAGGCCTCGCCCTCTACAAGGTTGGCATGAGCTGGCCGCTGGAGCCGGACGGCATCAGGCGCTTCGCCGGCGGGCTGGACGAGATCCTCGTGGTGGAGGAGAAGCGCGGCTTCATCGAGAACCAGATCAAGGAGATCCTCTACAACCTGCCGGCGAGCGCGCGGCCCCGCGTCGTCGGCAAGTGCGACGAGGACGGGCGGCCGCTGCTGCGTGCCTCCGGCGAGCTCGACCCGGGCGGGGTGGCGCAGACCATCGCCGCCAGGCTCGCGCGCTTCGGCACGGACGAGCGCATCGAGGCGCGCGCCGCCCATCTGCAGGCCAGGTGGGCGGAGAGCGCCGCTGCCGAGCCCGCGGCCATCGAGCGCGTGCCCTACTTCTGCTCCGGCTGCCCGCACAACAGCTCGACCAAGGTGCCGGAGGGGAGCCGCGCGCTCGCCGGCATCGGCTGCCACTACATGGCGCAGTGGATGGACCGCGAGACCGCGACCTTCACCCACATGGGCGGCGAGGGCGCGAGCTGGATCGGGCAGGCGCCCTTCACCGAGACCCGCCACGTGTTCCAGAACATCGGCGACGGCACCTACTTCCACTCCGGCATTCTGGCGATCCGCGCCGCCGTCGCCGCCAACGTCAACATGACCTACAAGATCCTCTACAACGACGCGGTCGCGATGACCGGCGGCCAGCCCATGGACGGGCCGCTCTCGGTCCAGCGCGTGACCCGCCAGATCCAGGCGGAAGGCGTGGGCCGCATCGCCGTGGTCACCGACCAGCCGGAGAAGTACCCCTTCGACGGGCAGTTCGCCGACGGCGTGACGATCCACCACCGGGACGAGCTCGACCGGGTGCAGCGAGAGCTGCGCGTCTGGGAGGGGGTCTCGGCCATCGTCTACGACCAGATGTGCGCGACCGAGAAGCGGCGCCGGCGCAAGCGCGGCACGCTGGAGGACCCGGACTGGCGGGTCATCATCAACCCGGACGTCTGCGAGGGCTGCGGCGACTGCGGCGTGCAGTCCAACTGCCTCTCGGTGGTGCCGCTGGAGACCGAGTTCGGCCGCAAGCGGGCGATCGACCAGTCCGCCTGCAACAAGGATTTCTCCTGCCTCAAGGGCTTCTGCCCGAGCTTCGTGCTGGTCAAGGGGGGGACGCGGCGGGCGGGCGCTTCCGACGGCGTCTCCGAGCGGCCCATCGCCGCGCTGCCGGAGCCCGCGCGTCCCTCCTGCGCCGAGCCCTACGGCATCCTGCTGGCCGGCGTGGGCGGCACCGGGATCGTCACCCTCGGCGCGCTGCTCGGCACGGCGGCGAGGCTCGAGGGCAAGGGCGCCACGGTGCTCGACAAGGCGGGCCTCGCCCAGAAGTACGGCGCCGTCACCAGCCATGTCCGCATCGCCGAACGGGCGGGCGACCTCCACGCGGTGCGCATCGCCACGGGCGGGGCCAGGCTTCTGCTCGGCATCGACCTGGTGGTGGCGGCGAGCCGGGAGGCGACCTCGCGGCTCGACCGCAGCGCCTCGCATGCCGTGATCAACGGCGCGCGCATGCCGACCGGAGACTTCACCCGGGTGCCCGACCTCGCCTACCCCGCCGACCAGCTCGAGCGGGTGATCGCGGCGTCGGCACGGGGGATCGACGTCGTCGACGCGACCCGGCTGGCCACGGCGCTGATCGGCGATGCCGTCTACGCCAACCTCTTCCTCCTAGGCGTCGCCTACCAGCGCGGCCTGGTCCCGCTCGGTGCGGACGCGATCGAACGGGCGATCGCGCTCAACGGCGTCGCCACCGACGCCAACCTGCGCGCCTTCCGCTGGGGCCGCGCCGCGGCGCACGACCGGCAGGCCGTGCTGGACGCGGCGGCCGAGACCGGCACGCTGCGCGAGGATGCGCAGGCTGAAGGGCTGGACGCGCTGATCGAGCGCCGCGCCGCCGACCTCAGGGCCTATCAGAACACGGCCTACGCCGCGCGCTACCGGGCGCTGGTGGCCCGCGTGCGGGAGGCCGAGCGGCAACGCGCGCCGGGCCGCGAGTCCCTCGGCGAGGCGGTCGCCCGCGCCTATCACAAGCTGCTCGCCTACAAGGACGAGTACGAGGTCGCCCGGCTCTTCACCGACGGCCGCTTCCAGGCCCGTGTGGCGTCGCAGTTCGAGGGGCGGATCGGGCTCCGCTTCAGCCTGGCGCCGCCGCTCTTCGCCCGCCGCGACCCCGAGACCGGCCATCTGAAGAAGCAGATCTTCGGGTCCTGGATGCTGCCGGCCTTCCGCCTGCTGGCGGCCTTCAAGGGCCTGCGCGGGACCGCCCTCGACCCCTTCGGCTACACCGCCGAGCGGCGCCGGGAGCGGGCGCTGATCGGCGAGTACGAGGCCACGGTCGACGCGCTGATCGCCGGCCTCGCCTCGGACAACCATGCGCTCGCGGTAGAGATCGCCGAGGTGCCGCTCGCCATGCGCGGCTTCGGCCACGTGAAGGAGGCCAACATCGCCTGCGCGAAGGAGCGCGAGGCCGAGTTGCTGGCCGCCTTCCGCGCGCCCGCGCCCCAGGTCAGCGCCGCGGAGTAACCCCCTCTTTCAGCGCCGCGCGGGCGAGCGCATCGGCGCGCTCGTTCTCGGCCGTGCCGGCATGGCCCCGCACCCAGTGCCAGCGCACGTCGTGGCGGCTGCTGAGGGCATCGAGGGCCTCCCACAGGTCGCGGTTCTTGACCGGGGTTTTCGATGCGGTGCGCCAGCCTTTGGCCTTCCAGTTCGCGAGCCACCGGGTGATGCCGTCCTTGACGTAGGTGCTGTCGGTGTAGAGGTCGACCGCCGAGCGGCGGGTGAGTGCTTCCAGCGCCCGGATCGCGGCGGTGAGCTCCATGCGGTTGTTGGTGGTCTCGGGCGCCGCGCCGCTGATCTCGCGGCGGTGTTCGCCGAAGAGCAGCACCGCGCCCCAGCCGCCCGGCCCCGGATTGCCGCTGCAGGCGCCGTCGGTATAGATCCTAACGGTCACGGATCGATGCCGTAGGCCGCAGGGTCCCTCACGCCGCGATGGAAGCGGAGCTTGTGGAGGTACTCGCGCGGGTCCTTGGGCTTGACGAGCGCGCCGTCCACCTGGTTGATCCAGTCGTAGAGGCGGGTCAGCAGGAAGCGCAGCGCCGCCCCCTCCGCAAGGCGCGGGAGCGCGGCGATCTCGTCGGCCGAGCAGCGGCGCACCGCGCGATAACGCGCGATCATGAGGCGCGCCTTGGTCACGTTGAAGCTGAGATCGGGCTCGAAGCACCAGGCGTTGAGGCAGACGGCGAGGTCGTAGACCAGCGCGTCGTTGCAGGCGAAGTAGAAGTCGATCAGACCGCTGAGCCGGTCGCGCTCGAAGAAGACGTTGTCGGGGAAAAGGTCGGCGTGGATCACGCCGCGCGGCAGGTCGCGCGGCCACTCGGCGTCGATGCGGCTCAGCGTGGCCGCGACCTCGGCCGAGAGCCCCGGCGCCACGTCGTCGGCGCCCGCGCGGCAGCGCTCGAACAGCGGCCGCCAGCTATCGAGGGAGAGCGCGTTGGCGCGCTGCGGCGCGTAGTCGAGGCCCGCGAGGTGCAACCGCGCCAGCGCCTCGCCGAGCGCCGCGCACTGGTCGGGCCGGGGGCGCCTCGGCCAGACGCCGGCGAGGAAGCTCGTGATCGCCGCCGGCCGGCCGCAGAGCCTGCGCAGCACTTCGCCGTCCCGCCCGTGGACCGGAACCGGACACGGCACGCCGCGCGCCGCCAGATGCTCGATCAGGCCGAGGAAGAAGGGCAGGTCGGCTTCGGCGACGCGCTTCTCGTAGAGCGTGAGGATGTAGGGGCCGCCCCCGGTCAGCAGGACGTAGTTCGAGTTCTCGACCCCCTCGGCGATGCCCTTGAAGGAGAGGACCGGGCCGATGTCGTAGTCCGCGATGAACGCGGCAAGCTCGTCGTCTGAGACTTCGGTGTAGACGGCCATCGGGCGCCCGCTCGGCGGGAATCGGGGTTGGGCGGGGCGTATCCTAGCCCGCAGCCGCGTCGGATAGCACGTCGATCCCGGGGAAGCGGGCGGCGATTGCGGCGGCGCGCGCAGGAAGAGAGACGGCGAGCGCGGTCGACAGCGCATCGGCCATGGTGGTGCTCGGCGCGATCACTGAGACCTGCGCCGCCGGCTGCGCAGGCAGACCTGTCGCGGGGTCGAAGAGATGGTGCCAGCGGCCGCTCGGCTCGAACGGGCTGGCGCTGCCCGCCGAGGTGGCGACGGCGCCGTCCGCAAGCGCGATGGTGCGCGCGACACTGTCCGGCTCCGCCGCCCGGCGGAGGCCAACGCGCCAGGGGCGGCCTGCGGGATGGCGGCCGAGCGCCCGGCACTCGCCGATGTCCAGCAGGACGTCCGTCATGCCGGCGTCCCGGAGCAGAGCGGCGATGCGATCGGTGATGTAGCCCTGGGCGATC
Organism: Alphaproteobacteria bacterium; assembly: GCA_011523425.1. GTDB lineage: Bacteria > Pseudomonadota > Alphaproteobacteria > UBA828 > UBA828 > WTGU01. Next base: position 69,629 of record WTGU01000056.1, on the reverse strand, counting down.
CCGTTCAGCGTCAGCGCCATGCCGGGCCGGGCGAAGCGGACCTCCGCCGCGTCGATCTCCAACGCCCGATGGTCCACCAGCGCCCGAACGCGCGCCAGAGCGGCCTCCCCCGGCCCGCGCGCATCGGCACGCGCACGCGCGAAGTGCGCGGCATAGAGGTGCCAGAGCGGCTGCACCGTGACGTCGAAGGCGCCGTCCGTCCGCTTCGCATAGGTCCGCGCCTCCGCCAGCAGCGCGACCAGCTCCAGCGGCGGGGCTGCGAGGCGGCCGGAGCGGTTGAGCCGGCAGATGGCGCTCTCCGGCCGGTAGAGGCTGAACACGTCCTCCAGCCGGTCGATCTCGGCGACGCAGGCCGCGATCAGCCGGCGCGCACGGGCCGCATCCGGGTCGTGCAGGGCGATCTCGGCCTTGGCCCCCAGCGCGATACCGGACCAGCGGTGGAGCGGCGCCTGCGCCGCGCCGGCGGGGAGCGCCGCCAGCGGCAGGCCGGCCGCCGCGGCGGCGATGGCGATGAAGCGGCGCCGCGTCGGCGCCGGACCCGTTGCGCGCCTCATTGCTGGGCCTCCTGCATCGACATCCCGCCCTCGGGCTCGTCGGCATAGGCGAAGATGTAGCCCTCCGGCACGTCCGCGAGCGCGACGATCCGCCCGCCATGCTCCTCCGTGAACTGCAGGGCGGCGGCGCGGGCCGCGAAGGGCACCGCCTCGGCCACCCCCATGCCGCCGAGACGGTCGCTGCCGATCACGTACCAAGCGCCGTCGGCGTCGATCCAGGTGCCGGGCTCGGGCGCATCCCACCGGGCGGCGCCCATGTCGTTCACGTACATGGCGGCGATGTTTCGGGGCTCCTCGGGCAGCATGGTGTAGGCGATGGCGTCGCGCACCGAGGAGAACCACACCGGCTCGGCCTCGTCGGGGAGGTGGATCTGGGCCTTGGGCCCCTTGTGATCGACCAGGATCATGCCGCAATAGTGGCCCGAGGCATCGCGGGTCGGCTCCACGGGCGGCGGCCTGGCCGCCACCTCTTCCTCTCCATCGCAGCCGGCGTTCACGACCAGCGCGAGCAGGCCCGCCGCCAGCAGGACGCGGAGGCGCCTCACAGCTCCTTCCTCCCGAAGAGAAGGCCCGCGAGGCCGAGCGGCACCGCGATCCAGAGCAGCATCACCGGCACCAGGAGCGCGGGCCCGAAGGCGGCCTCCGCGCTCACGCCCGCCATGCCGGAGAGCGCGCCCACGGTCTCGGAGCCGGCGAGCGTCAGCATGCGGTAGACATCGGTGGGATTGAGCAGGAGGAGCACCCGGAAGAGCTCGCCCGAGACCGCCTGCCCCTCGTCGGCGACCAGGATCGCGAGCAGCGCCATGTCGAAGAGCACGACGAAGACCAGCCATGCCGCGACCGAGACTCCCGCGGCGGTGCCGCGCTCCGCCACCACTGCGCTGAAGAGCGTGCCGAGCGCGATGAAGGCCGCGCCCAGCAGGATGGAGCCGCCGACCATGATCCCGAAGGCGCCCCAGGCATCGGCATCGCTGCCGTCGCCGAGGCCGGTCGCGAGCGCGGCGATGCCGAAGCCCGCAACCGTGGCGACGACGAGGATCGCGACCTGGCCCGCGAATTTGCCGAGCACAATGCGCCAGCGGGTGACCGGGCAGGTCATCAGGAGCGGCATGGTGCCGCGCTCGATCTCGCCGACCAGGGCGTCGTAGCTCACCAGCAGGCCGATCAGCGGCACCAGGAAGACCGACAGGCTCGACAGGCTCACCACGGTGATCGAGAGACGCGTCGCGTCGACCGCGCCGACCGGGCTCGAGCCGACGAAGGCGAGCGTCAGCGCGAGCGCGCCGAGCAGCAGCGTAGCCGCGAGCATCCACCTGTTGCGCACGCCCGCCAGCACCTCGCGGCCGGCGATGACGGCGACCGCGCTCACGGCGCGCCCTCCCTCCCGGCGCCGCCGAAGCGGGCATAGACCGCATCGAGTCCGGGCGGGACGATCTCGATGTCCTCGACCTCGTCACCGAGCCCGAGAATCCGCTCGATCAGCACGCGCTTCTCTCCGGCGGCGCAGCCGATCTCGACGGCGTGGTCGTTGATCCGCGTCGCCGGCCTGCCGTCGAGGGCCGCAGCCAGACGGGCGCCGCCGCCGGGCCGTACCGCGACGCGGATGGTGACCGCGAGCCCGGCCCGGCGCTTGAGCTCGTCCGCCGTGCCGCAGGCGGCGAGCCGGCCCCGGCGCATGATGCCGACGCGATCGGTCCCGGCCTCGACCTCGGTGAGCACGTGGGAGGAGAGGACGATGGCCGTGCCCTGCCGGGCGAGCCCGGCCAGGGTCGCGTGGAAGGCGCGGCGCGAATCGGGATCGAGCCCGCCGGTCGGCTCGTCCAGGATCAGCAGCCGGGGGCTGCCCAGGATGGCCTGGGCGAAGCCGAGCCGCTGGCGCATGCCCTTGGAATAGGTCTTGACCCTCTTCTCCGCCACCCCGGCGAGGCCGACCTGGGCCAGCGCCTCCTCGCAGGCGGCCCTGCCCACGCCCTTGAGCCGGCCGTAGAAGCGGATCGTCTCGCGCCCGCTCATGGCGCCGGCGAAGGCGACGTTCTCCGGCAGGAAGCCGATCCCCCGCTTCGCCCCGGTCCAGTCCGGGCTGCCGGGGAGGGTGCCGAGGGTCTCGACCCGGCCGCCGTCGGGCCGCGTCAGCCCGAGGGCGAGCTTGAGCAGCGTGGTCTTGCCGGCGCCGTTGTGGCCGAGCAGCGCGAAGCGCTCTCCCGGCGCGATGGCGAGCGTCACCCCGTCGACCGCCGGCTGCCGGCCGTAGGCCTTGGTGACCGCCTCCAGCGCCAGCGCCGCCCCCGCCATCAGCCGGCCTCCGGCCGGGGCGGGCGCATGAGCGGCGCGGAATCGACCACGCCGCCCGGATAGAGCGAGGGGAAGCGGTCATGAGCCCAGCGCAGGATGCGCACCGACGGGCTGGTCAGCAGCAGCTTGGCCAGCGGATGACGCCAGACCACCTGATCGACGAGGTCGTTGGGCCGGTAGGGCGCATCGGCGATGCCGTCGCCGTCGAGGTCGAAGGCGGGATTGTCGCTCCAGTAGTTGCCGACGCCGTCCACGGACCACTCGACGTGGCGCGTGCCGACGTACTTCACCTGTGTCGCGTTGCCGACGAAGCCGTTGCCGGCGATGAGATTGCCCTCGGAGCCGGCGGTGAAGTGGATGCCGATGGCGCAGCCCTCGAACAGGTTGCCGCCGATCCTGTTGCGGTTCGCGTTGTAGAGGAAGACGCACTTGGTGCGGCCGGCGCGCACGAGATTGCCCTCGATCCGCGACTTGTTGGCGAAGTTGAAGAGGAAGCCGTGGTCGCGGTCGCCCTCGGAGCGGTTGCCGAACACGCGCAGCCGGTCCGAGTACATCAGGGCATAGCCCACGTGATTGTTCCGCGAGTCGTTGCCGCTGACCTCGCTGTCGTGGGTGTACATGTAGTGAATGGCGAAGCGCAGGTCCCGGAACTCGTTGTTGCGGAAGGCGTTCTTGCGGCTGGTGGTGACGAAGATGCCGTCCCGGCCGTAGCGGACCCGGTTGCCGTCGACCACCGACCCCTTGGCCGCCCAGAGGTGAATGCCGTTGCCGCGCTCGCTCATGCGCAGGTCGCGGTTGCCGATGACATCGTTGCCCTGCACGAGCGCGTTCCTGGCGCCGTGCAGGTAGATGCCGAAGAGGTTGTTCTCCACCCGGTTGCCCTCGACCAGCGCGCCCGAGGCGGCCTTGTCGAGGAATATTCCGGCGTCGGTCTCGGCGAGGCTGAGGCCCGAGTTGCGGACGGTGAGCCCGCGCACCGTCACGTCCGGCGCAGCGATGCTGAGCACCCGGCCCCGCCCGCCCCCGTCGAGGATGGCGCCGGGCACGCCCTCGAGGGTGAGCGGGCGGTCGATGGTGACTGGCCCCGGGTAGACGCCCGCGGCAAGCCGCAGAACAGCGCCGGGCGCGGCGGCATCGAGCGCGGCCTGCAGCGTGCCGGGGCCGGGTGCGACCTCCGTGACCGCCGCGGGCGCGGCGCGCGGCCCCCCTTGGGCGGCGAGCAGGAGCGCCGCCGCGCAGAGGACCGGCACCGCGAGCCGCAGCCGCATCAGGCGGTCTTGGGCTTCACGAACATCCGCCCCCGCATCTCCATGTGGAGGGCGTGACAGAACCACTGGCAGTAGAACCAGTGGACGCCCGGCCGGTCGGCGGTGAACGTCACCGACGCGGTCGCCTGCGGCGGCACCTCCATGGCCACCCCGTAGTTGGAGAGGCTCCAGCCGTGGGTGAGGTCGTCGACGTCGTCCTGATTGGTGATGAAGACCGTGACCTCGTCGCCCTCGTTCACCTCGAACTTCTCAAGGCTGAACGCGGGCGCGACCGAGTACATGTAGACCCGCACCTTGTTGCCGTCGCGGATCACGTCCTCGCCCCAGTCGAGGTCGACGCCGTCCTTCGCCGCCCACTGGCGCGCCTCTTCCCAGGTGGGATCCTCGCGCTCCCAGATCTGGTTCGGGTTCATCTTGCTGCGGTGGACGATGATGCAGTCGTGGGGCTCCGAGAAGGTGGGGCCATCGTGCACGAGCTGCATGCTGTCGCCCGAGATGTCGATGAGCTGCTCGCATTCGGGCTTGAGCGGACCCACGTTGATGAACCGGTCCTTCGAGAACTTGTTGAGCGAGACCAGCCACTTGCCGTCGGCCTCCTTGGTCTCTCCCATGGAGGTGTGGTTGTGGCCGGGCTGGTAGTGGACGTCGATCTTCTCGAGGATCGGGTCGACCTCCTCGCCGTTGTACTGGCGAATGGCGGCCTCCATGTTCCACTTGCAGACCTGGCTGTCGAGGAAGATCGTGGTGAAGCAGTTGCCGCGCCCGTCGAAGGCGGTGTGCAGCGGGCCGAGACCGAGCTCGGGCTCGGCGACGATCACGTCGCGCGGCGCGATCTTGTCGTCGAACAGGTCGTCGAGCCGGCGCACGTCGATGACCGAGACGGTCGGCGAGAGCTTGCCGTTGATGACGATGTGGTGGCCGTCGGGCGCGGTGTTGACGCCGTGCGGGCTGGTGGAGATCGGGATGTAGCGGGTGTAGGGCGAGCCCTTGCGGCCGTCCAGCACCTTGACCCCCTGATGGACGGTGTAGTCGCCGTCCTTCACCCCCTGCTCGATGCGGGCGATGTTGAAGACGACGGCCCAGTCCTGCTCGGCAGCGGTCATCTCCTCCAGGTTCATGCCCATCTCGGAGTTGTAGCAGGTGGAGACGGCGTACTTGCCCTGGTAGTCGGCGTCGACATTGTCGAGGTTGCCGTCGACGATCACCTGCCAAGCCACCTCCATGGTGTCGCCGTCGAGCGCGGTGAAGATCGCGATGTACTGCGACGGGTCGTCCAGCACCGAGCCGTCGTTGGGCAGCGGAATCTCGTGCTCGCCGTTGCAGAAGACATAGCCGGTGCGCGGGTACTTCTGGGGCCGCAGGCCGTGGATATCGTTGGCGTTGGGGATCTCCACGATCTTGTCGACCCTCATCACGTCGCAGCGGATGCGGGCGACCCGCGTGTTCGCCTTGTCGTTGATCCAGACGTAGCGCCCGTCATAGGTGCCGTCGGTGAACGACATGTGCGGGTGGTGCGCATCGCCGTTGGTGTAGATGCCGCCGCGGGATGCGAGAAACGCCTTGGTCTCGGGCAGGAGATTCTCGGTCATGATCCTGCGGCTCTCGTTGGTGAGCCCCCAGCCGGTGGCGCTGCAGCGGTTGAAGACCGGGATGCGGAGGAGCTCGCGCATGGAGGGGACGCCGAAGACGCGCACCTCGCCGGACTGGCCGGACGACCAGAAGCCGTAATACTCGTCGAGCTGGCCCGGCCCCACCGTGCCCGCGCCCGAATCGCTGGCCGCGCGCGCCTTGCGCGGCGGGTCAGCGGGGGTCACGCCCGCGACTCCGGCGGCGACCACGCCGCCGACGGTGGCGACCTTGGCCGTGGTGCCGATCAGCTCGCGGCGGGTCAGGCCGCCCTGCTCCGGTGACTTCTTCTTCGGCATGGATCTCTCCTCTCTGCTTGGCATCAGGGACTGGTTGTGGTGCCGGTTGGACCCGCAGGTGCCGCGGGCGGAACGGTGATGTGCGCGGACGCACGCGCGCGCCGCCGCTCGCGCCTGAGGCGGCGCTGGATCATCGGCGGGCAGCGGTGCTCGTCGTGATAGACCTGCTGGCAGTGCAGGCAGTAGAGGCACTCGTTCGGATTGATGTGCCCGTCGGGATGGATCGCCTGCACCATGCATTCCTGGGCGCAGCGATGGCAGGGCGCGCCGCATTCCTTGTGGCGGCGCAGCCACTCCATGATCCTGATCTTGCCGGGGATCGCGAGCGCCGCCCCCAGCGGGCAGAGATAGCGGCAGAAGAAGCGCTCGACGAAGAGCCCGGCGCCCAGCAGCACGCCGGCCCAGGCCACGAAGGGCCAGTCGTGGGCGAAGCGCAGGATCACCGTGGTCTTGAAGGGCTCGACCTCGGCCAGTTGCTCGGCGAGCGCCAGATCGTGCAGCGCGACCCCGAATATGCCGATGAAGATCACGTACTTGACCGGCCACATCCGCTCGTGGAGCCCCCAGGGCAGGGTGAGCTGCGGCACGCGCGCGAGCCTTGCCGCCTTGTTGAGAAGCTCCTGCAGCGCGCCGAAGGGGCAGAGCCAGCCGCAGAAGACCCCCCGGCCCCAGAAGAGCAGCGCGAGCGCGGTGCCGCACCAGAGCAGGAAGATCAGCGGGTCCATCAGGAAGTAGCTCCAGCGGAACTCGGTGATCAGCGCGCTGCCGAAGGTGAGAATGTTGACCACGGAGAGCTGGGCCTGGGCGAAGCCGCCCAGCCAGACGACGATGAAGAGCAGGAAGCCCAGCCGCACGCCGGTGGCGAGCCTCGGCCGGCGCGCGAACCAGTCCTGGAAGAAGAAGATCAGCGTAAGCACGATCAGCGCCGCGCCCAGCACGGCCACGTCGACGACCCGGTCCTCCCAGATGCGCTGCCAGAGCGCGCTCTCGCCGTCCGGCCCGGCCAGGAGCGCGCCGGTCTCAGCCACCGGCCCGGTCGCGACCGCCGGCGCCGGCGGGGGTATCAGATAGCGCTCGGGCAGGGTGTAGGAGAGCTCGTAGAGCAAGAAATCCTTGTCGAGCGCGCCGATGGCGCGCTGCACCAGGAGCTGGAGCGTCCACGGCGCGGCCGGATCGAACCCGGCGTCGGCCGGCACCGCGAAGAGCCCGACCTCGGTGAAGGGCTGCGCGAGGTCGGCGGCCACCTCGCCCAGGTGCTTGTAGTTGCGGTCGCGGAAGCGGATGCTGCCCTCGCCCTGGGCGAGCTGGATGCGATCGAAAATGCCGCCCCGGACGAAGCCCGATCCCTTGAATGAATAGAGGCCGTTCGCGGCGATCAGCAGCGCGTGCTGGCCGGGCTCAAGCCTCGCGCGCAGGTTCTCGTACTCGGCCTCGCCGAGCAGGCTGCGGCCGATGACGGGCGCGCTGACGAGGCCCGCGTAGAGGTCGATGAAGCGGGCCTCCGGGTCGTCGCTCTCGGGCCTTGCCGCCGCCTTCTCCTTGCCCGCGGCCGCGAAGTCGGCCGTCACCTCGCCGACGCTGAGGCTGAGCCGGCGCACCGAGCCGTCGCCGATCAGGGTCATCCAGTCGTCCGTGCCCTGCTGAGCGGCGTCGATCTCGCCCCGGCTCTGCGCCGCGGCCGCCGGCGCCGCGCCGAGCCCGACGAGGCCGAGCACCCGCGCCATCCTCACGGTGGAGCGGCGGATGGCGTCGTCGATCACCATGATGGTGACCGTCGCGCCGGCGATGATGTCGAGGGAGCGGTCGCCGGCGTCGCGTTCCTCCAGGAACTCGCGGACGTTGCGCCCGACATAGCCGGCAATGAAGCTCTCCACCTTCCGCTCGGGAATGCCGATGAGGACGATGGGCTCGTGGTGCTCGTGGAGCGTGGCGCCGGTGATGGTGCCGTCGGCGCCGAGCCCGATGAGGAGGTGGATGGGCTTGCCCGAGTAGCCCACGGCGCCCGCGACATCGGTATTGAGGAAGACGTGGCCGAGCGTGGTCGACCCTGCGAGCGCCGGGGCGCGCGGCGGGCTGCCCTCGACCGGGCCGAAGCGGTCTGCGCCCGGCACCAGGTCTCCGGGCTCCACCGTGGTGAGCGCCCCGGCCAGATCGACGGCAGCGCGGGCCTCGGGCGCAGCCGCGACCAGCAGCAGCACGACGAGCAGGGGCGCCGTGACGGCGGCGGCGATGCGCGCCGCGCGCGACGCCACGCTTCGGTGCCCGGCACCGGAAAGGGAAGCCGCGGTCACGGCACACGCCTCATGGCGAGCGGGCCATTTGCCTCACCACTACGCCGACGAAATCGAACGTCCTCAGTCTGAACGGGGCATGCGCCGGCGCCTTGATCTGCGTCAAAGACGGGAGAGTCGGAGCCGTCGTTGCCCGCCCCCTGTACCGTGGCTAGGATGCCGCGCTTCGGCGCAGGAACCCGGCGGGGAGGGAAGCGACATGGTCGATGGCGGCGGCACCAGGGTGGCGTTTCTCGGGCTCGGCGTGATGGGCTTCCCCATGGCAGGGCATCTCGCCGGGGCGGGTCACGAGGTCGCGGTCTACAACCGGACCGAAGCCAAGGCCGCGCAGTGGACCGAAACCCACGGGGGCCGCGCCGCCGCAACGCCTGCCGCAGCCGCGCAGGGCGCGGAGATGGTGTTCGCCTGCGTCGGCGCCGACGACGACCTGCGCGCGGTCGTTTATGGCGATGACGGTGCGCTCGCCGGCATGGCGGAAGGCGCCATCTTCATCGACCATACGACCGATTCTGCCGTCGTCGCGCGCGAGGTCCATGCCGCCGCGAAGGAGCGTGGCGTGGGTTTCCTCGACGCGCCGGTCTCGGGCGGGCAGGCCGGCGCCGAGAACGGCGTGCTGACCGTGATGGTGGGCGGCGACGAGGCGGACTTCAGCCGCGCTCAGCCGGTCATCGACGCGTTTGCGCGCAACGTCACCCACATGGGGCCGGCGGGGAACGGCCAGCTCACCAAGATGGTCAACCAGATCTGCATCGCCGGCGTCGTCCAGGGCCTCGCCGAGGCGCTCAACTTCGCCCAGCGGGCGGGGCTCGACGGCGAGACCGTGCTCGAGGTCATCTCGAAGGGCGCGGCCCAGTCGTGGCAGATGGAGAACCGCGGCTCGACCATGCTGAGCGGCGAGTTCGAGTTCGGCTTCGCGGTCGACTGGATGCGCAAGGACCTGAGCCTGTGCTTCGAGGAAGGCAAGAAGAACGGCGCGCTCCTGCCGATGTCGATGCTGGTCGACCAGTTCTACGCCCACGTCCAGCAGCGCGGCGGCAACCGCTGGGATACCTCCAGCCTGATCCACCTGCTGCAGAAGATGTAAGCGGCCGCCATCGCCGTCAGGCGGCGGGAGGCGTATCGCCTATGCCGCCTCGATGTCGGTCAGCGCGAAGTCCTCGCCCTTGAAGAGCAGCGGCTCGCCGGTCGTGGCGGCAAGCGCGTAGGCGAAGCAGTCTCCGAAGTTCAGCGCCGCCGGATGGTTGCCCTTGCCAAAGCGCCGCCAGGCCTGGCGGGCGGTCGTGACGTGCTCCGCCGTTACCGGCATCTGTTCGATCCCGACCTCCTCTATGAACATGTCGAGTTCATGGCCCGCTGCAGGGCCACCGCGACCTTCCCACACGATGGATGTCTCGAACACGTTGGCCAGCGACATGCGGCATGCGGGGGCCGCGGCAAACGCCGTCACGTAGCGTTCGGCGTCCGGCTCGCGAAAGAGAACGGCAAGGAGAGCCGAACTGTCGACGATCACTTGGGCAGGCCCCGCTCGTCGTAGAGGAAGTCGCCGTGCTCCACCGCCGGGGGCCCCGGCTTCAGATTGCGGGAGCAACGCTCCGCGATGGCGCGTATCTTCTTCAGGCGCGCTTCGACGCTGCGCTCGTGCTTCTCGCGCTCCAGCCGCTCTCGGAGCGCTACCGTGATCGCGCCGGTCATGCTCTCGCCGGTGAGCTGCGCAAGCTCGCGGGCGAGCTGGCAGGTCTCGTCGTTCTTGATGTTGAGGCCCATGACATCCACCCGGGTAGAAAGGTGCGTCTCCCTTCTACCCTAGCGCGAAAGGCCGCGCGACGGCAACGCTCGCCTCAGCGGGCGGAGCGGATCAGATCGCCGGTCTCGCCGTGGAACAGGTGGCAGCGGTCGGGATCGAGCGCGAGCCGCACCTGCTCACCGAGGGTGAACCGCGGCTGCCCCGGCGCCTGCACCTTGAGGATGCGCTCGCCCACGCTGACGTCGACGATGGTGAACGCGCCGAGCGGCTCGACCTCAAAGATCTCCGCATCGACGCCAGCGCCGTTGCCGGACCCGGCGGAGTCGATGCCGATATCCTCGGGCCGCACCGCGAGCGCCGCCGGCCCGGCCCCGTCCGCGCCCTCAAGTGCCACCGAGAGCGGCACGTCGCGCCCTTCGAAGCGGCCGCCGTCGGCCAGCGTGCCGTCGACGAAGTTCATCGGCGGTGCGCCGATCAGCTCAGCGACGTAGCGGCTGTTGGGCAGGTTGTAGATCTCGGCCGGCGTGCCGATCTGGCGGATCTCGCCGGCCTCCATCACGGCGATGCGGTCGGCGATCGACATCGCCTCTTCCTGGTCGTGGGTGACGTAGACGATGGTGTGGTGCAACTCGCGCTGGAGCCGCTTGAGCTCGACCCGCATCTCCTCGCGCAGCCTGGCGTCGAGGGCGGCGATCGGCTCGTCCATGAGGAAGGCGGCAGGGTCCCGCACCAGCGCCCGACCGATGGCGACGCGCTGGCGCTCGCCCCCGCTCAGGTGTGCCGGCATCTTGTCGAGCAGCGGCGTGATGTGCAGCGTCTCCGCCACCTCGGCGACCCGTGCGGTGATCGCGGCCTTCTCCAGCTTGCGCTCGACCAGGGGGAAGGCGAGGTTCTGGCCTGCGGTCATGTGCGGAAAGAGCGCGAGGTTCTGGAACACCATGGCGAGGTTGCGCTCCTTTGGCCCCTGCTCGCCGACGGCCTCGCCGCCGATGCTGATCTCGCCCTCGTCGGGCGCTACCAGCCCGAGGAGGAGACGCAGGATCGTCGTCTTGCCCGAGCTGGGCGGGCCGAAGATGCAGAAGAACTCGTTGTCCTCGACGACGAGGTCGATGTTCCTCACCGCGACGGTCTTGCCGTAGTACTTGCTCGCGTTCCTGAGTTCGAGCCGGGCCATGGCGGTGCTGGGACTCTCCCTTGGGTGGGTGTCGGCTGACGGAACGGCTCAGGCGATGCCGAGCGCTACGCCCGTCTCCGCGTCGAACAGGTGACACTTGCCGGGCGGCAGCACAGCCTTAACCCGGGCGCCGAGCTCGATGCCGTACTGCTTGCCCTTGGCGACCTTCATGCGCCGCTCGCCGGCGGCCAGATGGACGATGGTGCGCGGGCCGATTGGCTCGACGAAGGTGACGGTCGCCTCGATGGCCGGCCCGTCGTGGCCCGGCGGCGCGATGTCCAGATCCTCGGGCCGGGCGCCGAACACCAGCGTCGCATCGCGCGCCGCCTTGCAGCGCCGCTTGAGGTCCTCGTCGGCGACGGACGCGCTCCCGCCCTCGCCGAAGTCGAGCGCGTAGGCGCCGTCTCCGCCCGCGAGCCGGCACGGCACCAGGTTCATGCTCGGGCTGCCCATGAAGTTGGCGACGAAGACGTTGCGCGGCTCGTTGTAGACCTCGATGGGCGAGCCGTACTGCTGCAGCACGCCGAGGTCCATCACGGCGATCCTGTCGGCGAGGCTCATCGCCTCGATCTGGTCGTGGGTAACGTAGACCATGGTCTGCTGGAACTGGTGCTGCAGGTGCTTGAGCTCCGTCCGCATGAAGGCGCGGAAGGCGGCATCGAGATTGCTGAGCGGCTCGTCGAGCAGGAAGATCTCGGGCTCGGTGATGGCCGAGCGGCCGATCGCGACCTTCTGCAGCTCGTTGACGCTGAGCTTCGCCGTGGGCCAGTCGAGCCGGTCCTCCAGCCGCATGAGCTGAGCCATGGCGGCGACGCGGCGCTCGACATCGGCCTTCGGCAGGCTGCGCACCTTGAGGCCGAAGGCCAAGTTCTCGCGCACCGAGAGGTGGGTGAAGATGGCGTAGTTCTGGAACACGAAGCCGACCTTGCGCCGGTTGGCCGGCACCGTGCGCATGTCGCGGCCGTCGAACAGGATCTGGCCTTCCGACGGCGTCTCGATGCCGGCGATCATGTTCATCGTCGTCGTCTTGCCGCAGCCCGACGGCCCCAGCAGCGCGACGAATTCCTTGTCCCTGATCTCGAGATCGAGAGACGCCACGGCCGTGAGGTCGCCGAAGCGCTTGGTCAGGCCCGCAAGGGAGATCGACGCCATGGTTCGACTGCGCCGCTAGTGGCGGCCGCGGGCCTCGATCGGCCAGATATCGACCAGGGTCTCGCCGCGCACGCAGTGATAGTGGTCGTAGAGGTTCACGGTGGGATCGCAGTGCGGCACGATGCACTCGAGCGCAGCGCCGATGGCCAGCCTCTCGTTGGCGCCGGCGAAGACGATGCGCCCGTGCTCGTCGCCGAAATGCTCGTAGTGGGCGCCGATGGGCACGCCGGTGTGGAAGCGCGGCATGGGCCCGTCGGTGGCGAAGCACTTGAGGCCCGCATCCATGGTGGCGCTGCCGTCATGGCTGGCCGAGACCACCGTCGAGCGGACGAAGAGCGCCGGCTCGAAGCGCCAGCCGCCGCCGTCCCGCGCCTGGACGTCGAGATACTCGACGTCCATCACCACGTAGGAGCCGACCTGGAGCTCGGTCATCAGCCCGATTTCCGTGTCGATGTCGTGGGTGCCGGTGCCGGCGCCGGTGACGATGGGCACCTCGATGCCGCGGCCCGTGAGGCTCTCGCGGGCCTCGCGCAGCGGCGCGAGATCGCCGTGGGAACTCGTGCGGCGGTCGCCGAAATCCTCGATATGCTGGACGTGCCCGGCATAGCCCTGAAGCCCGGCGAAGTTCAGGCTGACGCTCGCATCCGCCGCCTCCGCCAGCGCCGCCGCCGCCTCGGCGTCGCGGGCGCCGGTCCGGTGAAGCCCGACATCGACGTCGACCACCACGTCCAGCACGAGGGCGGAGGCCTGGGCCGCAGCCTCGAGCGCGCGCAGGTTGTCCATGTCGTCGGCCACGACCATGAGCGATTCATGGTCCCGGCGGAGCGCCATGAGACGGTTGATCTTGGCCGGCGCCACGATCGGCGAGGTGATCAGCAACCCCTCGATCCCGCCAGCCGCCAGCGCCTCCGCCTCGCCGAGCGTGGCGCAGCAGATGCCGAGCGCGCCGGCATCGAGCTGGCGGCGGGCGATCTGCACGCTCTTGTGCGTCTTCGCATGGGGGCGGAGGGCGACGCCCTGCTCTCCCGCGTAGGCCGCCATGGTGGCGATGTTGCGCTCCATCGCCTCGAGATCGAGCACCAGCGCGGGCGTGATGAGGCGAGCCCGCGATTCGCGCTCGTCGATCAGGGATTCGTTGGGCCCGAGCGCCGCACCTGTCGTCATCCCGCTCCCCCGTCGTGCCGTCATGCCACGCCGCGACCCGCCCTGCCCCGCTGCGCGCCGGCGCGGGGCGGGCCGGACCGCGCGGTTATCATCCGCATACCGGCCCGCCCTGCCAATAGGATATGTTGAGAGGGAACGAGGCCGGGCGGATGGAGAGGGCGCATGAAGGTGGTGATCACCGGGGGGCTGGGCTTCCTCGGGCAGAGACTGGCGCGGGCGCTCCTGGAGAAGGAAACGCTGACCGGCGCATCCGGCGGGCAGGAGACGATCGAGCGGCTGGTCCTCTTCGACGCTGCCGTGCCCGAGCGGCCGCCCGCCGGCCTCGACGACGAGCGGGTGGAGATGGTCGCGGGCGACGTGTCCGACGGCCAGACGGTGCGCGCGCTGATCGCAGGCCCCTCGCTCTCGGTCTTCCACTTCGCCTCGGTGGTGAGCGCCGGCGCCGAGCAGGACTTCGACCTCGCGCTAGCGGTGAACCTCACGGGCGGCCTCAACGTGCTCGACGCCTGCCGCGCCGCACCCGGCCTGCCCCGACTCGTCTTCACAAGCAGCATCGCGGTCTATGGCGGCAGCGCGCTGCCGGAGACCATCGGCGACGACACCAAGATCACGCCGCAGGGCACTTACGGCGTGACCAAGGTCATCAACGAGCACCTGCTGGCGGACTACACCCGCAAGGGCTGGCTGGACGGCCGCGGCGGCAGGCCGCCCACGGTGATCGTGCGCCCCGGCAAGCCCAACAAGGCGGCCTCCGGCTTCGCCAGCGGGCTCTTCCGCGAGCCGCTCGCCGGCATCGACCACGCGCTGCCGGTGAGCCGCGGGACGCGCATCGTCCTCGGCGGCTACCGCACCATCGTCGACAGCCTGGTGGCGCTGCACGAGGTGCCGGGCGCGGCGCTCGGCGACGACCGCACCATCAACCTGCCTTCCTTCTCGGCAACGGCGGGCGAGATGGTGGCGGCGCTGGAGCGGGTGGGCGCGGGCCGCCGGCTCGGCGCGGTCACGGATGCGCCCGACGAGAGGGTGCAGCGGCTGGTCGGCTCCTGGCCGGCCTACGCCAGGGCCGAGCGCGCCGCGGCCCTCGGCCTGCCGCAGAACCCACCGCTCGACGAGGTGGTGCGCCAGTACATCGAGGACTACGTGGACGGGTAGCGCGTATCCGTCTTTGACGGATACGCGACAGGCCGTGACTCTTCTTCCGCGCTCGCGACCGTGCGCCGTTCCTTCTTCACGTCATGGCCGGATTTATTCCGGCCATCTACGAGTTTTTGGTGTGGCAGGGATAAAGAACGTGGATGCCCGGAACGAGTCCGGGCATGACGATCAAATCGGATGGTTCGTGCAGATCGAACGCTGGCAGCCTGGCGCGACCTGCTTCCGCGCTCGCGACCTTCATGTACCGCGCTCGTGACCTTGCAGGCACGAGCGACTCAGGCGCGCGCTCCCAGCCGGGTGCCCGGACCATGGTGCGGTGCACGGCAGGGGGTGTCCGTGCGAGGGTGGCGGCATGATGCGGGAGAGCGAAGACAAGCGGGAAGGAGCGGGGCACGACAGGGGGAGCCGGTGCTCAAGTGGGATTCAGGTGCTCAGGTGGGATATGGAGACCGCCTGTCCCGCCGGAATCCCTCGCTATCCCACGAAATCCCGCATGCCCCCCCTCCGGCGAATCCCACTTTCGGTCGCCATGGCGGGGCGCGATGCTCGGTCCCCGTCGCGCCGGCAGGCGCGCGGTATCGAATGACGGCCGGCGGGCGCGCGGAATCGCGGGACGGCCGGCGGGCGCGCGGAATCGCGGGACGGCCGGCTGCCGTGAGCGACCAAGAGGCTGGAGCGTTTCCGTGTAAAGCGGAAACCCTCCAGAACGGCCCGTTCCGCTAGGCCGCGTCGCGAATCTCGTCAACCCGCGTGCCGTGCCAGCCGTCCGCGCGCTTGCTCCAGTAGCGCGACTGGATGCGGCTGGTGAGCAGGCCGGCATGGCCGTTGCCGATGGGCTTCTCGCCGAGCCGCACCACCGGCATGACGCCGCCCGCCGTTGTGCTGGCGAAGAGTTCGTCCGCCGCGCCCAGCTCCTCGGGCTCCACCCGGCGATAGGCGAAGGGAATGCCCTCCTCGCCGCAGAGCTCGGCGACCGCGCGCCGGGTGATGCCCTCCAGCACGTTGGCGTCGGGCGTCGCCACGGCGCCGTCCTTGACGACGAAGATGTTGTAGCCCGGCCCCTCGGTGAGCGCGCCGTCGGCGCCCACCAGGAGCGCATCGTCGCAGCCGCTGTCGTAGGCCTCGAAGCGGGCCTGCACGAAGTCCGCCCGGTTGTAGTTCTTGTAGCGGGCGTCGATCGCCTTGGACGAGACCCGCTCGACGCCGCTGAGGTAGAGCGCGGCCCCGTTGCGGCACTTCTCCTCGCCCCAGATCCAGGCGTAGGGCGTGGCGTAGGCGACGAACGCGGGCGCGCCCAGGCGCGGGTCGCGGGTCTGGCTCTCGATCACGCCGCGGGTGAGCTGGATCTTCACGTAGCAGTTCTCCAGCCCCGTCCGCGCCACGCACTCGGCGAGGATGCGGCGCATGTCGCCCCTGTCGTGGGGGTTCTCCAGCCGGAACCCGGCGCAGGAGCGCTCGAAGCGCTCGAGATGCTCGTCGAGCATGAAGAACCAGCCGCCCCAGGTCGACGTCACGTCGTAGACCGTGTCGCCCCAGACGAAGCCGGCATCGAAGATCGACATCCTGGCGTCCCCGGGCGCGACGTACTCGCCGCCGATGAACACGCATCCGTCCTTCATCGCTCTCTCCCTCATGGTCTCTTGGCCAGCTCGTCGAAGGCGCGCAGGCGATCCAGCAGCGCCGGCAGGGCGTCCAGCGGCACCATGTTGGGGCCGTCCGACGGCGCCTCGTCGGGCACGGGGTGGGTCTCCATGAAGACCGCGGCGACGCCGACCGCCACCGCGGCCCGTGCCAGCACGGGCACGAACTCGCGCTGGCCGCCGCTCGCCGCCCCCCGCCCGCCCGGCTGCTGCACGGAATGGGTGGCGTCGAACACCACCGGGCAGCCGGTCTCCGCGAGCTGCGGCAGACTTCGCATGTCCGAGACCAGCGTGTTGTAGCCGAAGCTCGCGCCGCGCTCGCACACCAGCACCCGGGCGTTGCCGGCGCCGGTGATCTTCGCCACCACGTGGCGCATGTCCCACGGCGCGAGGAACTGGCCCTTCTTCACGTTGATGGCGCTCCCCGTCGCCGCCGCCGCCAGCAGCAGGTCGGTCTGGCGGCAGAGGAAAGCCGGTATCTGCAGCACGTCCACCGCCTCGGCCGCCGCCCGGCACTGCTCCGGCAGGTGCACGTCGGTCAGCACCGGGCAGCCGTGGGCCGTGCGCACCGCCTCCAGGATCGCCAGCCCCTCCTCCATGCCGATGCCGCGCGGGCTCTCGCCTGACGTGCGGTTCGCCTTGTCGAAGGAGCTCTTGTAGACGAAGGGCATGTTCCGCGCCGCCGTCATCTCGACGAGCTTCTCCGACACGTGAAGCGCGTGGTCGCGCCCCTCGATGGCGCAGGGGCCGGCGATGAGCGCGAGCGGCAGCGCGTTGCCGACCTCGAAGTCGCCGATCGCCACCCGGCCTTCGGCGGGCGTCACGCCCACTGCGCCCTCACACCAGCCGCGCCTGCCTCACCGCCGCCCCGATGAAGGAGGCGAACAGCGGGTGCGGCTGGAAGGGGCGCGAGGTGAGCTCGGGGTGAAACTGAACGCCGACGAACCAGGGATGGTCCGGGCGCTCGACGATCTCCGCCAGGGCACCGTCGGGCGAGAGGCCGGCAAAGCGCATGCCGGCCGCATCCAGCCGCTCGCGGTAGGCGCTGTTCACCTCATAGCGGTGGCGATGGCGCTCGAAAATCCGCTCCCTGCCGTAGACCGAGCGCACACGACTCTCCTCCTCGAGGACGGCCTCGTAGGCGCCGAGCCGCATGGTGCCGCCGAGCTGGTCGCCGGCATTGCGCCGCTCCACCTGGCCGTTCCGGTTCCACTCGGTCATGAGCCCGATCACCGGGTCCTCGCAGGGGCCGAACTCGGTGGAGCCGGCGCCCGGAATGCCCGCGACGTTGCGCGCGGTCTCGATCACCGCGAGCTGCATCCCGAAGCAGATGCCGAAATAGGGAACGCCCCGGGTGCGGGCATATTCCACCGCGGCGATCTTGCCCGGCACGCCGCGCTCGCCGAAGCCGCCCGGCACGAGCACACCGTGGACCGATTCGAGGGCGCCGCCGCCGCCGTCCGCCTCCAGGTCGTCGGCCTCGATCCAGCGGGTATCGACCCGGACGCTGTTGGCCACCCCGCCGTGGGTCAGCGCCTCGAAGAGCGACTTGTAGGCGTCGCGGAGCCCGGTGTACTTGCCGACCACGGCGATCGCCACCTCGCCTTCGGGCGAGAGCGTGCGCCTGACGATCTCCTCCCACTGCGAGAGGTCCGGCGCCGGCGCCTCGGGAATCCCGAAATAGCGCATGACCTGGGTGTCGAAGCCCTGCATGTGATAGCTCAGCGGGACCTCGTAGATGGTCTCCACGTCGGTGGCCGCGATCACGCAGTCCTCGCGCACGTTGCAGAAGAGCGCGATCTTCTTGCACTCCGCCGGCGGGATCGGGCGGTCCGCCCGGCAGAGCAGGAGGTCGGGGCCGATGCCGATGCTGCGCAGCTCCTTCACCGAGTGCTGGGTCGGCTTGGTCTTCAGCTCGCCCGCCGTCTCGATGTAGGGCAGCAGGGTCAGGTGAACGAACATCACCCTGTCGCGGCCCTGCTCGTAGGCGAACTGGCGGATCGATTCGTAGAACGGCAGGCCCTCGATGTCGCCGACCGTGCCGCCGATCTCCACCAGCACGAAGTCGGCGCCGTCGCTGTCGCGGACGATCGCCTCCTTGATCGCGTCGGTGACGTGGGGGATCACCTGCACGGTGCCGCCGAGATAGTCCCCCCGCCGCTCCCTGGCGATCACGGTCTGATAGATCTGCCCTGCGGTGACGCTGTCCGAGCGCCGCGCCGGCACGCCGGTGAAGCGCTCGTAGTGGCCGAGGTCGAGGTCGGTCTCGGCGCCGTCGTCGGTGACGTAGACCTCGCCGTGCTGGAACGGGCTCATCGTGCCCGGATCGACGTTGAGGTAGGGGTCGAACTTGCGCAGCCGGACCCGGTAGCCCCGCGCCTGCAGGAGCGCGCCCAGGGCCGCCGAAGCGAGTCCCTTGCCGAGGGAGGACACCACGCCGCCGGTGACGAAGATGTACCGCGTCATGGACCCCTACCTTAGCAAAGGAGTCCGATTCGCCACCAGCCGGCTGCGGAAAATTTCAGGGCGGCGCCCTACTCGGCGCGGGGGGCGGCGGGGCCGTCGTCGGCGGGCAGGTCCAGCGCGTCGATATCGGTGGGGAGATCGAGCTCGCCCGGCAGCGGCAGCGGCTCCGTCTCGGCCGGAAGAACCTCCTCCTCGGCGGCATCCAGCACCGATTCACGCTCCGTCCAGCTACCGGAGAGGATGGCGAGCACCAGGCTCAGGATCATGAAGGCCGCCGCCAGGCCCGCGGTCGCGCGCGTGAGCACGCTGGCCGTGCCGCGCGCCGAGAACATCGCGCCCGGGCCGCCGATGCCGAGCGCGCCGCCCTCGCTGCGCTGGAGCAGCACGAGACCGATCATCGCGATCGCGATGACGATCAGCACCACGAGCAGGATCGTTTCCACCGCCGCTCCTTGCCACTCGTACCCGGCGGGCTCAGCGCCACGCCCGGCAGATCTGCCAGAACGTGTCCGCAGACAGGCTGGCGCCGCCGACCAGCACGCCGTCGACTCCCGGCACGGCCAGGATCTCGCCTGCGTTGCGCGCCGTGACGGAGCCGCCATATAGCACGCGAAGCGCCGCGCCGCTCCCCGAAAATCGCCGCTCCCAGCCGGCGCGGACCTCCGCATGGGCCGCCGCGATGTCGGCCGGGCCCGGCGTGCGGCCGCTGCCGATGGCCCAGACCGGCTCGTAGGCGATCGCGGTGTTCTCCGGCGCAGCCCCGTCGGGTAGCGAGCCCTCGACCTGGCGGCCGATCACGGTGAGCGCGTGGCCTGAGTCGCGGTCGGCCGCGCTCTCGCCGACGCAGACGATCGCCGTGAGCCCCGCCCCATGGGCCGCCGCCGCCTTCTCCGCCACCGTTTCGTCGCCCTCGCCGTGGCCGGCGCGGCGTTCGGAGTGGCCGACGATGACGTGGGTGCAGCCGGCATCGGCGAGCATCGACGCACTCACGTCGCCGGTGTGGGCACCCGCCGCCGCCGTGTGGCAGTCCTGCCCGCCGAGGGCGACGGCCGAGCCCGCGAAGACGGCTCTCAGCGCGAAGAGCAGCGTCGCCGGCGGGCACACGACGATGTCGCCGCCCTCGCCCGCAGCCGCGTGGCCCGCGAGCGCGCTGGCGAGCGCGAGCCCGTCGGCGTGGAGGCCGTTCATCTTCCAGTTGGCGACCAGGAGCGGCCGGCGGTGCCGGGATTCGGGCGGCATGGCGGTGGCGCGGCAGTTGTCGGTCTCTCGCCCCGGCACGCGGACGCGCATCCCCGCCGGGGCCGCCCTGCTCTATCACGGCCCGCGCCGGGGGGCCAGGATCGCCCGCGCCGGAGCCGGGCCGGCAGGTTCCGAGTTGCCCGGCGCCCGCAGCCGCACCTATTATCCGGCGCAGCGCGCCCGGCGCTATCCGCGGCGCGCCTCCACCAGCCGGCGGGTTCCGCGATGCTGCAGTCCATACGCCACGCCACCAAGTCATGGGCGGCCCGCGGCGTCATCATCATCCTGGCGCTCAGCTTCGGCGCCTTCGGCATCAACGACGTGTTCACCGGCGGCAGCCGCTCGGCGGTGGCGACCGTGGGCGACGTCGAAGTGCCGACGGTGCTGTTCGACCGCGAGTTCCAGCGTGCCCTGCAGCGCGAGCGGGAGCGCTCGGGCCGGGCGGATCTCACGCGCGAGGAGGCCCACCGCGCCGGCCTCACGGGCCAGGTGCTCAACCTCCTGGTCCGCGAGTACCTGCTGGATGCCGAGGCCAACGCGCTTGGCCTGCGCGCCGCCGACGGCAGCGTGCGGCAGGAGCTGGAGAGCGCGCCCGCCTTCGCGAACGAGAGCGGCGCGTTCGACCCCGAGCTCTACGACCTCGTGCTCGAGCGCAACAACATGACGCGCGCCGAGTACGAGGACCTGATCCGCGTAGACCTGCTCCGCGATCAGCTCACCGCCACCATCGGCGGCGACCGCAAGGTGCCGGAAGCGCTGGCGGAAGCGCTCCACCGCTACCGCGCCGAGGAGCGCAGCGCGCGGGTCGCGCTGGTTTCGGCGCGCGGCATGAGGGGCCTCGCGGAACCCGGCGAGTCGGCGATCGCCGCCTATTACGAGGAGAACACGGCTTCGTTCATGGCGCCCGAGCGGCGCAGCGGCGTGCTGGTGCATCTCACCGCCGAAGCCCTCCTTCCCGAGATCGAGCTGAGCGACGACGACGTCTATGCCGAGTACGAGGCGCGCATCGACGAGTTCGACCTGCCGGAGCGCCGCTCGGTCACCCAGATCAACGCGCCGGACGAGGCGCTGATCCGCGAGGGCGCGCAGAGGCTTGCAGCGGGCGAGAGCTTCGACGCCATCGCCGCGGACCTCGCGGGGCGCGGGGCGAGTACGTCCACGCTGCCCGACTTCACCGCCGACGGGCCGCTAAGGGGGGCGCGGGACGCCGTCTTCGGCCTCTCCGCAGGCTCGGTCAGCGACCCCGTTCAGACGGCGTTCGGCTGGCACCTCTTCAGGGTGAACGAGGTGGTCCCGGCCAGGCGCCAGGGCTTCGAGGAGGTGCGCCAGTCGCTGCACGACGAGATGGCGCTCGACCTGGCCGGCGCCGGGCTCTTCCGGCTCTCGACCGTGTTGGAGGACGAGCTCGGCGGCGGCGCCTCGCTGGAGCAGGGAGCGGCCGTGGTGGGAGTCCAGCCGATCGCGCTCAGCGGCGTCACCGCCAACGGCCTCGACCGGAGCGGGATGCCGGCGGTGCCCGCGCTTGCCGGGCGCGACGACGTGCTCGCCCTCCTCTACCAGACGTCGGAGGGGAGGGAATCGCTCCTCACCGAGCTCTCGGACGGGAGCTACATCATCCTGCGGGTGGACGAGGTGGAGGTGCCCGCGCCAAGGCCGCTGGAGGAGGTGCGGGGGCAGGTGCGGGCGGCGCTCGTGCGCGAGGCGGAGAGCGAGGCGGCCGAACGCGTCGCGAACACGCTTGCCGACCGGGTCAGGGCCGGCGAGACGCTGGATGCCGCCGCCCGCGATGCCGGCCTTGCCGTGATCGCCGTCGACAATGTACGGCGGGACGGGCGCAATGCCGGCCAGGACGTCTCCTTTGCGCTGATCCAGGCGCTCTTCGGCGCCGACGAGGACGCAAACGAGCCCGTGGTCGCGGAGACCGTAGGCGGCTGGGGCGTCGCCGTGCTGACCGGCATTTCCGACGCCGGCCGGGGCGCGACCGGCAGCGAGCGCGACCGGATTCGCGACGAGCTCGCGCGCGCCTGGCGCGGCGACCTCAGCAACGTCTACCGGGCCGCGCTCTACGGCCGCCACGACATCGCGGTCAACGACGGCACATTGTCCGCGCTCTTCAGCCAGCAGAACTGAGCAACGGGCGGGTAGGCACGCGCCGCCGGGTCGGACGGGCCTCGCGATGAACATCCGGGACTCCGTCATCGCCGCCTTGCGCGACGCCGCCGATCCGGCAAGAGCGCCGCAGCAACAGGCATACATGAAGTCGGCCATGCCCTATTTCGGCGTGGGCGTGCCGCAATGCCGGCGTATCGCCGGTTCCGTGTTCAGGACGCACCCGCTGGCGGACGCCCGCGCGTGGGAGGCGACGATCCTCGACCTGTGGCGTAGGGCCGCCCACCGGGAGGAACGCTACGCGGCCATCGAGCTGCTGCTCTTCCACCGCTATTCGCGCTGGCTGGAGCCGGCGAGACTTCCCCTTGTCGAGGAGCTGGTGGTCACCGGCGCCTGGTGGGACTACGTGGACGCGATCGCCGGCCGGGGGGTCGGCACCATGCTTGCCGCCCATCCCCGCCCGATGAAGGCCGTGCTGCGCGAATGGGCGAAGGACGACGACATCTGGAAGCGGCGGACAGCGATACTCGCGCAGCTTCGGGCCAAGCATGCGACCGACACCGGGCTGCTGGCCGACGCGATCCGACCCTCCATCGGTGCGCAGGAGTTCTTCCTGCGAAAGGGCATCGGCTGGGCGCTGCGCGAGTATTCCAAGACCGACCCGGACTGGGTGGTGGCGTTCGTCGGCGCCCATCCGGCGCTTTCGGATCTGAGCCGGCGGGAAGCGCTCAAGCACGTGCGACGCACGAAGGCGGGCCTCGACCCGCCCGCCGGCCCGGCTCCCGGCCGATGACCCGGTGCCTTAGCCCGCATTTCTCACCAGGGTCACGGCCTGCGTCGCGCACCAGGCGTTCGATCCGCTAGGAGCGGGCCGAAAAGCGTACCGGGGAGTACGGTTGAGGCCCGCATCGTGCGCTCCGCGCGCGTGGACACGCGCCGCGGGCGGGCGTCTGGGCGCGACCCGAAGGGCGACGCTCTCCGGCCGACAGTGTGCGTCGAGACGCTTGCCCGATGTTCCGCGTCGCGCCGAAGGCGCGCGTACCCGCGCGACGCGCTGCGCGCCTCTCCTACCCTGTCGGCCGGACAGCGCCGCGCAGACCATGACCCTGGTGAGAAATGCGGGCTATCCCGGCGGCCGGCGCGCGACCACGTATCTCAGGATGTCGTCGATCAGAAAGCGGTTCTCCGCCAGCACGAGGCCGGCGGGCTCGACGTGGCGGTGGGTCTCGCGGTCGAAGCCCGCGCCGTAGGCCCAGCGCACCCAGGGCGCCCAGAGGCCCATGACGAAGCGCCGCACCGGCCGCTTCGAGAGCGAGTAGTCCAGCAGCCGGATCTCGCCGCCGGGCCGCACGATGCGCCCGAGCTCCGCGAGCGCCGCCTGCTGCTGCCCGGCGCCGATCACGCAGAACAGGAAGCTCGCGACCACGGCGTCGAAGCTGGCGTCGGCGAAGCCGGTGCCGAGCACGTCCATCGCCGCCAGCGGCGCGTCGCGGCCGAGCGCATCGCGCCGCCGGCGGGCGCGGGCCAGCATGGCCGCCGAGAGATCGATGCCGATCACGTCCGCGTGCGCCGGATAGTGCGGGATGTTGCGGCCGGTGCCGACGCCGGCATCCAGCACCCGCCCCTCCAGGCCCGCGAAGAGCCCGCCGCGTAGCTGCGCGTAGCGGCCGCGCTCGAAGGGCCCGTCCAGGAAGTCGTAGAAGGGCGCGATGCGCCGATAGGTCGCCCGTGCGTCGCCGGCGGTCATGGCGGACAGGAAATCCGAGTCCGGCGCGGAAGGCCAGTGCCAATGACGCTGAGGGAGGGCGGGGGACACCGCGCCGCATGGCGTTTCGTCGAGAACCGGCTATAACACGGGGGCGATCCGGCCCGGCGGCCCGCCCGCCGGCCGCTGCGTGAGCGAGCGTGCCTCCATGACGGACCCGACCGATTTCAAGGCGCTCATAGGGCGTGTCGCGAGCGGCGCGTCGCTCTCCGTCGACGAGGCGCGGGCCGCCTTCGACGCGATGATGGAGGGCGCGGCGACGCCCTCGCAGATGGGCGGCTTCCTCATGGCGCTCAGAGTGCGGGGCGAAACGGTGGACGAGATCACCGGCGGCGCGCAGGCGATGCGGGCGCGGGCGCTCGCCATCGAGGCGCCGGAGGGGACCATCGACACCTGCGGCACCGGCGGGGACGCGAAGGGCACCTTCAACATCTCGACCGCCGCGGCCATCGTCGCTGCGGGCGCGGGCGTGCCGGTCGCCAAGCACGGCAACCGGGCGCTCTCGTCGCGTTCGGGTTCGGCCGACATGCTGGCGGCACTCGGCGTCACCATCGACGCGGACATGGCGCTGGTGCGCGCGTCCCTCTGGGAGGCCGGGATCGGCTTCCTCATGGCGCCCCGGCACCACGGCGCCATGCGCCACGTCGGGCCGACCCGCATCGAGCTCGGCACGCGCACCGTCTTCAACCTGCTCGGCCCGCTCGCCAACCCGGCAGGCGCCAGGCGCCAGCTGATCGGCGTGTTCGACGCCAGGTGGACGGCGCCCATGGCCGAGGTGCTGCGCAATCTGGGCTCGGAGCGAGTCTGGGTCGTGCACGGCGGCGACGGCACCGACGAGTTGACCACGACGGGGCCCAGCACCGTGGTGGAGCTCGAAGGCGGCACGATCCGCCGCTTCGAGGTCACGCCGGAGGATGCCGGCCTCGCCCGCGCCGCGCCCGACGATCTCGCCGGCGGCGATGCCGCGACCAACGCCGCCATCGTCCGCGCCGTGCTGGCCGGCGAGCCCGGGCCCGCACGCGACATCGTGCTGCTGAACAGCGCCGCGGCGCTCGTCGTCGCGGGCCGGGCCGGCGATCTCAGGGAGGGCGCCGCGCTCGCCGCCGAGGCGATCGACGGCGGCAGCGCACGCGCCACGCTCGACCGGCTCGTCGAGATCAGTGGACGGGGCGCGGCCGCCGAGGCCGGGAGCGGTGCCGGCCGATGAGCGACGTGCTCGCCCGCATCTGCGACGACAAGCGGCGCCACGTCGCCGCCCGCAAACAGGCCATGCCCGAGGCGGCGCTCAACGAACGGGCGCACGCCGCACCGGCGCCGCGCGGCTTCGCCCGGGCGCTGGATGCGGTGGCCGGGGCCGGCCGGCCGGCGCTCATCGCCGAGCTCAAGAAGGCCTCGCCGAGCAAGGGCCTGATTCGCGCCGACTTCGAGCCTGCGGCGCTGGCGCGCGCCTATGCAGCCGGCGGCGCGGCCTGCCTCTCGGTGCTGACCGACGAGCCCTATTTCCAGGGCGAGGACCGGTTCCTGGAGGAAGCGCGCGCGGCGGTGCCGCTGCCCGTCCTGCGCAAGGACTTCATGCTCGACCCCTATCAGGTGATCGAAGCGCGCGCGCTCGGCGCGGACTGCATCCTGCTCATCATGGCCGCCCTCGGCGACGGCCAGGCGGCCGAGCTCGCGGCGGCGGCAGCGGCGCTCGGCATGGATACGCTGGTCGAGGTCCATGACGAGCCGGAGCTCGCGCGGGCGCTCGCACTCGATGCCTCGCTGCTCGGCATCAACAACCGCAACCTCAAGACCCTCGCTGTCGATCTCGCGACCACCGAGCGCCTCGTGCCGCTGGCGGCGGACGACCCGCCGATCGTCTGCGAGAGCGGGCTCCACACGCCGGCCGATCTCGCGCGCATGACGGCGCTCGGCGTCCGCCGCTTCCTGGTCGGCGAATCGCTGATGCGCCAGGCCGACGTGGCGGCGGCCACGGCGGCGCTGCTGGCGCCCGAGCCGGGCGCCCGGGCAGCGGAGGGCTGAGCCATGGCACGGCTGACCCATATCGACGCGGACGGCAAGGCGCGCATGGTGGACGTGAGCGACAAGGAGGTGACCGAGCGACGGGCGACGGCGCGGGCGCGCGTGCTGATGAAGCCCGAGACCGTGCGCCTGATCGCGGAGGGCGGCGTCGCCAAGGGCGACGTGCTGGGGGTTGCCCGGCTCGCCGGCATCATGGCGGCCAAGCGCACTTCCGACCTGATCCCGCTCTGTCATCCGCTGGCGCTGACCGCCATCGACGTGACGCTCGCGTGTGACGAGACGGCGGGCGCCGTCGACATCGAGGCGAGCTGCCGGATCACGGCGCGCACCGGGGTCGAGATGGAGGCGCTGACCGCAGCCAGCGTCGCTGCGCTGACCGTCTACGACATGTGCAAGGCCGCCGATCGCGGCATGCGCATCACGGACGTGCGGCTCACCCACAAGGAGGGCGGCAGGTCGGGCGAGTTCAGGGCGCCCTAGGCGATGATCCCGGTCGCAGAGGCGGTCGCCCGCATCACCGCCGCCTTCTCGCCGCTGCCGGCGGAGACCGTGCCGCTGGCCGAGGCCCACGGCCGCGTGCTGGCGGAAGACGTCGTCGCGCGCCTTACGCAGCCGCCCTTCGCTGTCTCGGCGATGGACGGCTATGCGGCACGCGCCGCCGATGTGGCAAGTGTGCCAGCGACCCTCAGGCAGATCGGCAGCGTGCCGGCCGGCGCGCGCTTCGAGGGCACCCTCGGCCCCGGCGAGGCGGTGCGCATCTTCACCGGCGCGCCGGTGCCCGACGGCGCCGATACCATCGTGATCCAGGAGAACACGAGCCGGGACGGCGATGCGATCACGGTGCACGCAAGCGCAGCAGAGGGCCGCTATATCCGCCCCGCCGGGCTCGATTTCAGCGCCGGCGAGGTGGGAGTCGCGGCTGGCACCCGGCTTGACGCCCGCGCCATCGGGCTCGCCGCCGCCATGGACCAGCCGTGGCTCTCGGTCAGGCGCAAGCCGCGCATCGCGCTGCTCGCCACCGGCGACGAGATCGTCATGCCGGGCGAGCCGCGCGGCGAGAACCAGATCGTGAGCTCCAACACCCACGCGCTCCGAGCGGTGGTGCAGGGCTGCGGCGGCGAGGCGCTGGACCTCGGCATCGCCCGCGACGACACCCGCTCCCTCGTCGAGCATGCCGCGGGCGCACGCGGCGCGGACCTCCTGGTCACCACCGGCGGCGCCTCGGTGGGCGAGCACGACCTGATCCGCGACGCGCTCGCGGACGAGGGGCTCGCCCTCGATTTCTGGAAGATCGCCATGCGGCCCGGCAAGCCGCTGATGTTCGGCTCCGTGGGTGGCACCCGGCTGCTCGGCCTGCCGGGCAACCCGGTCTCCTCGCTCGTCTGCGCGCTGGTCTTCCTGAGACCCGCAATCGCGGCCATGCTCGGGGAGCGCGACGGCGCCGCGCCGGCCGCGCAGCAGGCGAGCCTCGGTGCGGACGTGGCGGAGAACGACGAGCGCCAGGACTACTTGCGCGCGACGCTCGGGCGCGACGAGGGCGGCGCGCTGGTGGCCACCCCCTTCGCCCGGCAGGACAGCTCGATGCTGTCGCTGCTGGTGAAGGCGCAGTGCCTCGTCGTCCGGCCGCCGCACGCGCCGGCACTGCCGCGCGGGTCCGCGGTGGAGATCATCCCGCTCGAAGGCGCGGCGCCGCCCCTCTAGGATGTGCTCGCCTCTTCTTCCCCCGGCTGGGCCTGCCCGATGAGCGGCATCCTGTGGCTCGCCTCCTACCCCAAGTCGGGCAACACCTGGCTGCGCGCCTTCCTGCACAACCTCCTGCGCAACCCGCGCGAGCCCTTCGACATCAACCGGATGTCGGAGCTCACGGCGGGCGACAGCCAGGCGCACTGGTTCAAACGACTCGACCCGCGTTCGCCGGCGGAGCTCAGCCGGGATGATCTGGCGCAGCTCAGGCCCAGGGTGCACGCGCTCATCAGCGAGAGCGCGCGCGACACCGTCATGGTCAAGACCCACAACGCGCTGATCGAGGTCGCCGGCGTGCCCATGATCAGCCAGAACCTCACCGCCGGCGCGATCTACGTGGTGCGCAACCCGCTGGACGTGGTGGTCTCCTACGCCCATCACCTGGGGCAGCCGGTGGACGACGTGATCGCGCTCATGGAGACGACGGACTTCGCGACGCCCGCGTCGGAGACGCTCGTGCCGGAGCATCACGAGGACTGGTCCACTCATGTCGCGAGCTGGACGGCCCGGGCGCACCAGAAGCTCCACGTCATGCGCTTCGAGGACATGAGCAGCCGCCCGGGGCCGACCTTCCGCGCCGTCGCCGCCTTCCTCGGGCTGAAGCCCCCGCGCGAGCGCCTGGAGCGCGCGATGCGTCACTCCTCGTTCCGCGCCCTGCGCGCGCAGGAGGACCGCACCGGCTTCGTCGAGCGCACCCCGGTGCAGGACCGCTTCTTCCGCTCCGGCAAGGCGGGCGGCTGGCGCGAGGCCCTCAGCGATGCCCAGGTGCGCCGGGTGGTCGAGCGCCACCGCACCCAGATGGCGCGCTTCGGCTACGTGCCGGCGGGCTACGAGGACGCAGGCGAGGCCGAGGCCGCGGAAGGCGCCGGAGCCGGCCGATGAGCGCGCCTGCGGACCGGACGGGGCCGGTGGCGCGTTCTGAGACAGATGCGGCGGCGGAGGCGCATCTCGATGCCCTCGAATCCGAGAGCATCCACATCATCCGCGAGGCCCACGCGATGCTGGACCGGCCGGCGCTGCTCTGGTCGCTCGACGCGGACTCCACCGTCATGCTCTGGCTCTGCCGCAAGGCCTTCTTCGGTCATGTGCCGTTCCCCGTGGTCCACGTGGATACCGGGCGCGCGTTCGCGGAGATGTACGCGTTCCGCGATCGCCAGGCCGCAGCGTGGAACCTGCGGCTCATCCCGGCCCCCTGCCCACCGGACTCCGCCGGCGACCCCTCGCTGCCGCCGGCGGCGCGGTCCGCGGCGCGCGTGGCCGCCGGCCTGGAGGCGGTGATCGCCGGGGAGGGGTTCGCCGGCCTCCTCGCCGGCAACCGACGCGACGAGGAGGGCACGGACGCGAACGAGCGCGTGTTCAGCCCGCGCGGCGGCGACGGCGCGCAGGCCTACCGCGACCAGCCGCCCGAGTTCTGGGACCACTACAACGGCACCGTGCCCGCAGGCGGGCATGTGCGCGTCCACCCCCTGCTGCTGCGCTGGTCGGAGATCGACGTCTGGCGCTACACGGCGCGGGAGGGCATCCCGGTGGTGCCCCTCTATTTCGCGCAGGACCGCAGGCGCTACCGCGCCCTCGGCGACCAGGACGTCGCCCAATCGGTGGAGAGCGATGCTGCCACGGTGGAGGAGATCGTCGCCGAGCTTGCAGCGGCGGGAGCGGCCGCGCGCGCCGGCCACGCGGCGGACCACGCGGCGGACCACGAGGCGGAGGACCCGATCGGGCGCCTGCTCGGCGCGCTTTCCGCCAGCGAGCCGACGGAGGAGCGCGAGGCGTCGCCCTTCCGCATGTCCGTGCAAGGGGTCTACGCGTTCGACGAGCGGCGGATCGTCGCGGGCCGCATCGAGAGCGGCCGGGTGAGCGCGGGCGACCGGGTGCTCTTCTCGCCGTCCAACGGGACCGCCTGCGTCGTCAGCATCGAGACGTGGAACGCGCCGGCACCGCTCGCGCACGCCACCGCCGGGCGCTCGATCGGCCTCACGCTGGACCAGCGGCTCCCGGTCGAGCGGGGCGAGACGGTGAGCCACGAGGCCCGGCCGCCGATCGAGACCGACGTCTTCCGCGCGCGGCTCTTCTGGCTCGGGCGCACGCCGCTCAGACCCGGCCGGCGCTGCACCCTCCAGCTCGGCACCGCCGCCCACCCCGTCGAGGTGCAGTCCATCGACCGCGTCATCGATCCGGACGCGCCGGACGGGCCACAAGAAGGCGAGGCGCAGGCGGAGATCGGGCGCGGTCGCATCGCCGAGGCCGTGCTGCGCTCCGGCGCGATGCTGGCGCTCGACGAGCACACGGCCAACCCGCGTACCGGGCGCTTCGTCCTCGTCGACGGGAACGAGATCGCCGGCGGCGGGCTCGTCAGCATGGAAGGCTATCCGGACCAGCGTTCCCTCATCACCGGCCGCGCGAGCAACGTCTCCATCATCGACCACGGCGTCAGCCGCGGCGCCCGCGCCCGGCGCAACCGCCATGCGGGCGGCGTGATCTGGCTCACCGGCCTCTCGGGCGCCGGCAAGTCGACGCTCGCGATCGCGGCCGAGGAGCACCTCTTCCGCAAGGGCTACCAGGTCTACGCGCTCGACGGCGACAATGTCCGCCACGGGCTCAACGCCACCCTCGGCTTCTCGCCCGAGGACCGGGCCGAGAACATCCGGCGCGTCGGCGAGGTGGCGGCGCTCTTCGCCGATGCCGGCTTCGTCGTGGTCACCGCCTTCATCTCGCCCTACCGCTCGGACCGCGCCCGGGCGCGGGCGGCGGCCGAGCGCTCGAGCCCGGAGGGCTTCCACGAGGTCTACGTCCGCGCCCCGCTCGCGGTGTGCGAGCAGCGCGATCCAAGGGGCCTCTACCGGCGGGCGCGCGCCGGCGAGATCGCGGACTTCACCGGCGTCTCGGCCCCCTACGAAGCGCCGGAAGCGCCGGAGCTCACGGTCGATACCGGGGACCGGCCGGTCGAGCAGTCGCTCAAAGCGCTGGTCGACTACGTGGAGCGGCACTTCACCCTTGCGGAGCTCACGGACGATTCAGGCGCTCCGGGATGAGCCCGCCGATGCCGGCGATGCCGACGGCGCCGCTGCCCCGCAGGATGCGCGCGTGCGTGCCGTCGATGCCGCCCAGCGCGTAGACCGGCACCGGGCTCGTCCGCGCCAGCGCGGCGAAGCGGCGGGGACCGAGGGGGCGGATATCCGGGTGGCTCGCCGTGGCGAGAACGGGCGAGAGCAGCACGGCATCGGCGCCGCAGGCGGCCGCGGCATGCAGGCTGGCGTGCGAATGGGCGGCGGCAGTGACGAGCCAGTCTCCGCGCCAGCGTACGGCACGCGCGCGCCGGAGCGCGCGCTCCGGCAGGTGGACACCGGCCGCGCCGACGCACCGCGCCAGCGCCGGGTCCTCGCCCACCAGCAGCAGCAGCCCGCGCCGCCGCGCGATCGCGGCGAGGTGGCGGGCGAGCGCGGCCCGGCCGGGCGCGCCATAGTGGCGCAGGATGACGGCGCTGCCCGCCGGCAGCGCGCCTGCGGCCGGGAGGGGATCGGGCAGACGCGCCTCGTCGGTCATGAGCACGAGCGCGGGCAGGGTGCTGCCCGCCGCCCGTTTGAGGCTCGCCGCCGCCTCTGCTAGCGTTCCCATCACGCGCCCGGTTCAGGTTCCCATGGCGAACGCACCCCCTGCCCCCGCTGCAGACGGCCCGTCCGTCGTCGACATCGCGGCCAATCTCGCCCGTGTGAGGGCCGAGGTCCAGGCAGCGGCGCGCGCCGCAGGGCGCGCAGCGGACGAGATTACGCTGATCGCGGTCTCCAAGGGACACCCCGCGTCCCGCATCGAGGCCGCGCTCGCCGCCGGTCACCGCGTCTTCGGCGAGAACCGGGTGCAGGAGGCGTGCGAGAAGTGGCCCGCGCTCCGCGCCGCATGGCCTGACGCGGCGCTCCACTTTATCGGCGCCCTGCAGACCAACAAGGCACGCGACGCGGTGGCCGTCGCCGACGCGATCCACGCCATCGACAGGCTGAAGCTGGCGGCGGCGCTCGCCCGCGAGATGGAGCGCCAGGACCGCCGCCCGGCGTGCTTCATCCAGGTCAATACCGGGGCCGAGCCGCAGAAGGCGGGCGTCCTGCCGGCCGGGCTCGACGCCCTGGTGACGGAGTGCCGGCACGCCCTGATGCTGCCCGTCAGCGGCCTCATGTGCATCCCGCCGGCGACGGAAGACCCCGCGCCCCACTTCGCGCTGCTGCGCGAGCTCGCGGCGCGCCACGGGCTGGGGCACCTCAGCATGGGCATGTCGGCGGACTACCGGGGTGCCATCGCCGCCGGCGCCACCCACGTCCGGGTCGGCACCGCGATCTTCGGCCCCCGGCCCGCTCCCTGAAGCGTTTCCGCTTCACACCGAAACGCTTCAGGTCTTTGTCGCTCACGGCAGCCGGCCTTCAGCCGGCGCCGTCGCGCGTCCACGCGCGCGGAGCGCACGATGCGGGCGCGCCGCATGGGCGGCGGGCCGCGGTCGCGGCCTGTCGCGAGTCCGTCTAGGACGGCCTCGCTCTAGCTCAAGCGCGTCGCACCTGGTGCTGGCGGCACGCGGAGCCAGACCCGCGGGCCGATGGCCGCCAGGACCGTCAGCAGATCGGCTTGTGCCAGGGCGACGCAGCCGGCGGTCGGCGCATAGTCCGGCCCGGCCACGTGCAGGAAGATCGCGCTGCCCATGCCCGGCACGACGGGGTCGTCGTTGTGGCCGAGGATGACGATCAGGTCGTAGACGTGATCCTCGCGCCACAGCGCCTCGTGACGGGCCGCGTGGGGCAGGCCGAGCGGCCGGTTGTAGAGGTTGTGGCCGGCATCGTCGCACCAGCCGTCCTGCGGGCCGAGCGGCGCGATGGGGAGCGCGGTGCGGGGCGGGGCCAGGCGGTCCGGCCGGTAGAGGACGCGGCGCAGCGGGAAGCGCCCGGCAGGCGTCGCGCCGTCGCCCTCGCGCTTGTCCGCGCGCACCCCGCCCCAGCCGATCGCGCAGGCGAAGCGGCGCCCGCGCCAGCGGAGCGTGCCCGGCGGGCGGACGACGAGGTCGTCGGCGCGCGCCCTGCTCACGGAGATGCCTCCGCCGCCCCGTCGACCAGCGCGCGGATCGGGCGGAAGGAGCGCCGATGGAGCGCGCAGGGCCCGAGGCGCGCGAGGCCGGCCCGGTGCTCCGCCGTGCCGTAGCCCGCGTTGCGCTCCCAGCCATAGCCCGGGTGGTGCGCCGCGAGCTCCGCCATCAGCCGGTCGCGCGTGACCTTGGCGACGATGGAGGCGGCGGCGATCGAGAGGCTCTGCCGGTCGCCGCCCACCACCGCCCGTGCCGGGCAGGGCAGGTGCGGAACCCGGTTGCCGTCGACCAGCACGGCGTCGGGCGCCTCCGCCAGCCGGGCGACCGCGCGGCGCATGGCGAGCAGGGTGGCCTGGAGGATGTTCATGGCGTCGATCTCGGCGACGCTGGCGAGGCCCGTGGCGGCATCGGCACAGGCCAGGATCGCCGGATGAAGGGCGGCGCGGCGCTCCGCCGTCAGCAGCTTCGAATCGGTGACGGCGACCCTCAGCGACGGCGGCGGGCCGTCCGCCGCGAAGACCACCGCGGCCGCCACCACGGGCCCGGCCCAGGGGCCGCGGCCGGCCTCGTCGACCCCGGCCACGCGCACGCCCGCCGCAGCTTCCAGCGAAAGATCGGGCCGTGCCCGCGGCGCGCGCCTCCCTGCCATGGCGCCTTCTAGCACGGGCGCCGGTCAGAGGAGAGCGAGCTGGGCCGGATCGCGCGAGGGCGGGCGGAAGCGCTCGGTATCGAGGCCGGGCCCGCGGCGCGCGAGGCCGAGCCGCTGCGTCGCCCTGGCGAAACGCGCGGCCAGCAATGCGGCATAGGGCCCCTTGCCTGTCATGCGGGAGTCGAAGTGCGGGTCGTTGAGCGCGCCGTCGCGCATCCCCTGCAGCAGCGAGACGACGCGCCCGGCCCTGTTCGGCGCATGGACGGAGAGCCACTCCAGAAAGAGCTCCCGCACCTCGCGCGGCAGCCGCAGCAGGACATAGCCCGCGCGGCCCGCGCCCGCCGCATGCGCGGCCTCCAGGATCCCCTCCATCTCGTGGTCGGTGAGGCCCGGCACGATGGGCGCCACCATCACCCCCACCGGCACGCCCGCCGCGCCGAGCGCCTTCATCGCTTCCAGCCGCTTGGCCGGGGTCGAGGCGCGCGGCTCCATGGTGCGGGCGAGATCGCGGTCCAGCGTCGTGACCGAGAGCGACACGGTGGCCAGCCGGCGCCGGGCCATGCGGGAGAGGATGTCGGCGTCGCGCACGACCAGCGCCGACTTGGTGACGATGCCGACGGGATGCTCGCAGCGCTCCAGCACCTCGAGCACCCCCCGCGTGAGCGCGAGGCGCCGCTCGGTCGGCTGGTAGGGGTCGGTGTTGGTGCCCATGGCGATCATGCGGCAGGTGTAGCCCGGACGGGCGAGCTCGCGTTCGAGCTGGGCGGGGGCATCGTGCTTGGCGAAGATTCGGCTCTCGAAGTCCTGGCCGGGCGACAGGCCGAGAAAGGCGTGGGTGGGGCGGGCGTAGCAATAGACGCAGCCGTGCTCGCAGCCGCGATAGACGTTGATGGAGCGGTCGAAGCCGAGGTCGGGCGAGGCGTTGCGCGCGATCACCGTGCGGCTCGCGTCCGGGCGCACCTCGGTCCCGAGCGGTGCCGGCTCCTCGTCGATGGTGCCCCAGCCGTCGTCGAACGCCTCGTGCCGGTGGCGCTCGTAGCGCCCGCTCCGGTTGCTCGCCGCCCCCCGCCCCTTGCGCACCTCCCTCATGCTCGCAGGCTATGCGAGAAATAAGAACATTACAAGAACATTTGCGGGAGCGAGCACCCGCGGCGCCTAGAACGGGGGGGCCTCGTCCGCGGTGTGGACGGAGTCGAGATTGTCGAACTTGGTCAGCAGGGCGTTGAAGTAGAGGTCCACCTTGCCGGTGGGACCGTGGCGCTGCTTGGCGATGATGATCTCCGCCTTGTTGTGGACCTTCTCCATCTTCTCCTGCCACTCGGCATGGTCGGTGGCGTTGTCCACGGCAGGCTCCCGACGCTCGAGATAGTACTGCTCGCGGTAGATGAACATGACCACGTCCGCATCCTGCTCGATCGAGCCGGATTCGCGCAGGTCGGCGAGCTGCGGCCGCTTGTCGTCCCGGCTCTCCACGGCGCGGCTGAGCTGCGAGAGCGCGAGCACGGGCAGGTTCAGGTCCTTGGCCAGCGCCTTGAGGCCCTGGGTGATCTCCGATACCTCCTGCACCCGGTTGTTGAGGCGCATGCTCGTGGTCGGCCGCATGAGCTGCAGGTAGTCGACGACGATCAGCGAGATGCCGTGACGGCGCTTCAGTCGGCGGGCGCGGGCGCGCAGGCCGGCGATGGTGAGCGCCGGCGAATCGTCGATGAAGAGCGGCAGCACCTCCATCTCCCGGCTGGCCTTGACGATCTCGCCGAAGTCGGCGTCGCGCACCTCGCCGCGCCTGAGCTTGTCGGACGGGATGCCGGTCTGCTCGGCGAGAATGCGGGTCGCGAGCTGCTCGGCCGACATTTCCAGCGAGAAGAAGGCGACCCTCGCGCCGTCGCCCGGCCGCTTGCCGTCCGGCCCGTCGCTGCCTTCGTCGAAGCGCGAGGCGGCGTTGAAGGCGATGTTGGTGGCGAGCGCCGTCTTCCCCATGCCGGGGCGGCCGGCCAGGATGACGAGGTCGGATGGATGCAGCCCGCCCAGCAGGCGGTCGAGATCGTTGAAGCCGGTCGGCGCGCCGGTCAGATGGGTGTCCCGCTTGTAGGCCCGCTCGATCATCTCGACGGCGCTGGCGAGCGGCGACGCGAAGTCCTGCCCGCCGGGGTCGACCCTGCCCTCCTCGGAGAGCTGGTAGAGCTTATGCTCGGCCTCCTCGATCTGCTCGGACGCCGGCTGGTCCGGCGGCCCGTCGTAGGCCTCGTTCACCACGTCCTCGCCGATGCCGACCAGCGCGCGCCGCAGCGCGAGATCGTGGATGGCGCGCCCGTAGTGCTCGGCGTTGATCACGGTCACGGCGGACGCCGCGAGCCGCGCCAGGTACTGACCGCCGCCGGCTTCCTCAAGCCCCTCGTCACGCTCGAAGAAGTGCTTCAGCGTCACCGGGTTGGCGATCTGCCCGCGTTCGATCATGCGGAGGACCGCGTCGTAGATGCGGCCGTGCACCGGCAGCAGGAAATGCTCCGCCAGCAGGAAGGCGCTGACCAGGCTGGCGGCTTCGTTGTTCACCAGCAGGGCGCCGAGGAGCGCCTGCTCGGCTTCGAGATTGCTCGGCGGGGAGCGATAGCCCGGCGTCTCTGTCGTTGCTTCCTCGAGGGGAACGCGCGTGGCCATGCCCTCGATATACACGCGCGGAACCGTTCGCTCCACGCCTGGAACGCGGGGATACCGGGGAGAACACGGACCCGGGCGGCGTGCTCCCGCGCGGGATGTCGAAAACCGTGAAAGGCGGGGATCGCGGGGAACGCGCGGAAAGGGTTTTCCACATCCCGTGGAATGCGGGGAAACCGGGCGCTTCCTGGTGCCGGGCGCCGACCGGCGGCGCGGTGCGGATGTGAAGTACCGCCGAAAGCCCGGCGCGCTCAGGCGGGGTGGGCGCGCTCCCAGTCCACCATGTAGTCGCGGGTGAGCGGGGCCGCGTCCTGGCGCCGGGCGAGCTGGATCTGGGCCACCATGTGGTCCTGATGGCGGAAGGCCGCCTCGGCGCCGGCGAGATAGAACTCCCACATCCGGCAGAAGCGCTCGTCGTAGATCGCCTTCACCCGCTCGCGGCTCGCGGCGAAGTTGCGCGACCAGTGCTTGAGCGTGTCGGCGTAGTGGAGGCGGAGCAGCTCGACGTCCAGCGACTTGAGGCCGGTCTGCTCGATGGCGGCGAACACCTCGGAAAGCGAGGGGCAATAGCCGCCCGGGAAAATGTACTTGCGCAGCCACGGATTGGTGACGCTCGGGCCGTCCCAGCGGGCGATGGTGTGGAGGAGCGCGACGCCATCCTCCTTCAGGAGCCGCTCCACCTTGCGGAAGAACTCGGGATAGTGCTTGACGCCCACATGCTCGAACATGCCGACCGAGACGATGCGGTCGTAGCTGCCCGTGTCCTCGCGATAGTCGCGGAGGTGGAAGGCGACCCGGTCATCGATGCCGAGCGTCTTCGTGCGCTCGGCGGCGTAGGCCTGCTGCTCGCGCGACAGTGTGAGCCCGGTGACGCTCGCGCCGGTCTCCTGGTGAAGATAGATGCCGAGCCCGCCCCAGCCCGAGCCGATGTCGAGCACGGAGAGCCCCGGCCGCTCGAGCAGGAGCTTCGAGGCGAGATGCCGCTTCTTGGCGTGCTGGGCTTGCTCCAGCGTGTGGTTGGGGGTGTCGAAATAGGCGCAGGAGTATTGCCTGTCCGGGTCGAGGAAGAGGTCGTAGAGATCGTCCGACAGATCGTAGTGATGGGCCACGTTCTGCCGCGCGCGGCCGATGGGGTTGTGCTGCTGGAGCGGGCGCACCCACTGCGCGAGCCAGTTGCGCGCCTTGATAACGGTGTTCTCGTCGAGCAGGTGGAGGTTGGCGCCGACCAGGTGCAGGAAGTCGCGCACGGTCGCGTCGTCTTCCAGCGTCAGCGTGCCGTCCATGTAGGCCTCGCCGACCGCGAGACGCGG
The DNA here is from genome assembly GCA_011523425.1 of Alphaproteobacteria bacterium. GTDB lineage: Bacteria > Pseudomonadota > Alphaproteobacteria > UBA828 > UBA828 > WTGU01. The sequence goes on along the minus strand of WTGU01000056.1, from coordinate 32,256 downwards.
GTTCAAGAGCAGCTTCCAGTGCAGCGAGCGATCGTGCAGCCGGATGGTGACCGTCGGCCCCGGCTCGCCAGAGAATGTATGGAGCGTGCCGCGCGCGTCCACCACGCGGAGCGAGCCCCGCTTCATCAGTGTCCGCAGAAGGGGCGCGACCAGCACGGCGTGTCGTCCGGGGCTTCCTTCCTAGTCGCGGGGGGCGCCTTCGTCCTCGGGGGCGCTTTCGCTCGCAGGTCCGCTTTCGTCCTCGGGCCCGGCCTCATCGGCCACGGCTTGCGCCTCCGGAGCGTCGCTGCCCCCGGCCTCGTCTACCGAGGCGTCGGCCTCCGGGGTGTCGCCGCCGTCGGCGGTCTCCACCGCAGACGGCTCGGCGGGCGCAGCCTCGTCCGCCTCGTCGTCGACCTCGTCGAGGATGGTGCCGCCGCGGGCCTGGATCTCGGCCTCCTCCGGCGAGCGCGCGACGTTGACCTTGACGATCACCGTCACCTCCGGGTGCAGCGCGATCCGTACCTCGTGAACGCCGAGCGCCTTGATCGGGCGGTCGAGGCGCACCTGCTGGCGCCTGACCTCGGCGCCGCGCCCGCTCATCTCCTCGGCGATGTCGCGCGCGCTGACCGAGCCATAGAGCTGGAGCGTGTCGCTCGCCTGGCGGATGAGGATGATGCTCTCGCCCTCCAGCCGGGTTGCCGCCGAGCGCGCCGCGTCGCGCCGGTCGCCGTTCAACTGCTCCAGCGCCTCGCGCTCGCGCTCGAAGCGCTCCATGTTCTCGGGCGTGGCGCGAAGGGCCTTCTTGCGCGGCAGCAGGAAATTGCGGGCATAGCCGTCCTTCACCCCGACGACGTCGCCCATCCCGCCGAGCTTCTCGATCCTCTCGAGCAAGATGACTTCCATGCCCCTGTTCCCCGCTTGGCGGATCGCCCGGCCGCGCCGCTGGCGCCGGGCGATGTCCGGCTAGCCGATGCTACTTGATGACGTAGGGCAGAAGCGCCAGATGGCGCGCGCGCTTGATAGCCCGCGCGAGCTCCCGCTGCTTCTTGGCCGACACCGCGGTGATGCGGCTCGGCACGATCTTCCCGCGCTCGGAGAGGAAGCGCTGGAGGAGCTTGACGTCGCGATAGTCGATCTTCGGCGCGTTGGGCCCGCTGAACGGACACGACTTCTTGCGCCGGAAGAAGGGTCGCCTGGGGAACGACACCACGGGCACGCCACCGCCGCCGCGGCCGCCGCCCGGGCCGCCGTGGCGCGGGGCGCCGTGCGGCGGCCGGCCGCGCGGGCCGCCAGGCGGTGCCGGCCGGCCTTCGCCGGCGGGCTGTGCGGCGCCCTCGGTCCGTTCGCCCTCAACCATCGCTCTTCTCCTCGCCGCCGCCGCCTTCGCCAGCGCTCGATCGGTCCTCGCCGGCAGCGCTCGCTTCGTCCGCCGGCGCGGCGGCGTCCTGCGGCTTAGCGTCGCGCCGCTCGCGGCCCTGCTCACCGCGCTCGCCGCGGTCGCCGCGCTCGCCATCGTCCTCGCGGCGCCGGCCCTCGCCGCCGCGGCTTTCCCACCTGCCGCCGCGGCCGGAGCGCCCGTCGCGTCCGCGCCCGCGCGACTGGGTCAGCGGCGCCGGGTTGGGATCGTGCTCCTCCACCCGCACTGTCAGGTAGCGGATCACGTCCTCGTTGATGCGCATCGTGCGCTCCATCGCGGCGATCGCTTCCGCCGGCGCATCGATGTTCATGAAGTAGTAGTGGCCCTTGCGGTTCTTCTTGATGCGGTAGGCCAGGCTGCGCAGCCCCCAATACTCGGTCTTGGCGACGGCGCCGCCGGCGTCCGTGAGAATCTCGCGGAACTGCTCGGCAAGGCCGTCCACCTGCTGGGACGAGATATCCGGGCGCGCGATGAAGGTGCTCTCGTAGAGCGGCATGCGGCGCTGTTCTCCTGAGTATCGGTCGCGGCGCGTGACGGCCCGCCCGCCCTGCAGCGCGGCGGGGCGGCGGACCCAGGCGGCGGACTATACATCATCGCTCCCGCCGCGCAAGACGCCCGCCGGGAACCCCGCCGCCAAGACGCGATGCAGGAGACGACCTCGAAGCGGCCTCGCTTGACAGGTGCCGGGCCGCGTGGTGAGTAGCGCCGCGCACGCGGACATCTCTCGGACGCGCGACGGTCTCTCGGATGAAGACAGCCATCGTCTTTCCCGGTCAGGGCTCCCAGGCGGTCGGCATGGGCCGCGACCTTCACGACGCGTTCCCGGCATCCCGCGCCGTGTTCGAGGAGGTCGACGACGCCCTCGGCGAGCCCCTCTCGCGGCTCATGTTCGAGGGCGACGACGACGAGCTCACGCTGACCAGAAACGCGCAGCCGGCGCTCATGGCGGTCTCGCTTGCGGTCATTCGCACGCTTGAGGCCGAGGGCCGCTGGCGCCTCGGCGAGAAGGCCGCGTTCGTCGCCGGCCATTCGCTGGGCGAGTACACGGCGCTCGCCGGCGCTGGTTGCCTCGCGCTCGGCGACGCGGCGCGCCTGCTGCGCCTGCGCGGCGAGGCGATGCAGCGGGCGGTGCCGGTGGGCGCCGGCGCCATGGCCGCGCTGCTCGGCGCCGATCTCGCCCAGGCCGAGGCGATCGCCGGGGCGGCGGCGGGAGGCGAGGTCTGCGTGATCGGCAACGACAACGCGCCGGGCCAGGTCGTCGTCAGCGGCGCCGCGTCTGCGGTGGAGCGCGCGGTCGCGCTGGCTCCGGACCACGGCGTGCGGCGGGCCGTCATGCTGCCGGTCAGCGCCCCCTTCCACTCGCCGCTGCTGGCGCCTGCGGCGGAGACCATGGCGGCGGCGTTCCGGGAGGTCGAGTTCATGCCGCTCGCGGTGCCGGTCGTCGCCAACGTCACCGCCCGGCCGGTGACGGACGCCGCCGAGGTGCCGGCATTGCTCGTGCGCCAGGTGACGGCGATGGTGCGCTGGCGAGAGAGCGTGCTGAACATGGCGGAAGACGGCGTGGGCACGCTGATCGAGGTCGGCGCCGGGAAGGTGCTCAGCGGCCTTGCGCGGCGTATCGACCGGGGGCTCGTCGCCTGTTCGGTCGGCACGGTCGCCGAGGTCGAGGCCCTGCTGGAGCAGGCGGCTTAGAGGCAGCGGACGGCAAGAGCAGGGAGCGGCGAGGGATGTTCGATCTGTCGGGGAAGGTGGCGCTGGTGACGGGCGCCTCGGGCGGTATCGGCGGCGCTATCGCCGAGGCCCTGCACAGCCAGGGCGCGGCCGTGGCGCTCTCGGGCCGGCGGGCGGATGCCTTGGAGGCGCTCGCCGCGCGGCTCGGTCAGGGCGCGTGCGCGCTGCCCTGCGATCTTGCCGACCGCGATGCGCTCGCGGCGCTGCCCGAGCGGGCGGCGGACGCGCTGGGCGCGCCCGCCATCCTGGTGCATTGCGGCGGCATCACCCGCGACGGCCTCGCCCTCAGGATGAAGGACGAGGACTGGCAGGAGGTCCTGGAAGTCAATCTCAGCGCGGGCTTCGTGCTGGCGCGCGCCTGCCTGCGCGGCATGATCCGCCAGCGCTGGGGGCGGCTCATCTTCATCACCTCGGTGGTGGGCACGACCGGCAATGCCGGCCAGGCCAACTACGCCGCCTCCAAGGCCGGCCTCGCGGGGATGGTGAAGGCGCTCGCGGCGGAAGCGGCGGCGCGCGGGGTCACCGCCAACTGCGTGGCTCCGGGGTTCATCGAGACGGCGATGACCGACGCGCTGTCGGATACCCAGAAGGAGACGCTGCTCGGCGCGATTCCGGCCAGGCGCTTCGGCGAGGGGGGCGACGTCGCAGCCGCGTGCGTCTATCTGGCGAGCGAGGAGGCCCGCTACGTCACCGGGCAGACGCTCCACGTCAACGGCGGCATGGCCATGATCTGAAGCGTTTTCGTTTCACACGGAAACGCTCTGATTCTTTGTCGCTCACGGCAGCCGGCCGTCCAGCGATTCCGCGCGCCTGCCGGCGCGACGGCCGGCGCCTGCGCGGGCGCGCCGCATTCGCGGCGGGCCGCGGTCGCGGCCTGGCGCGTCCGTCTTTGACGGCCGCGCTCTAAGCCGGCGCGCGCTGGCAGTATTTCACCTTACGAAACCTGATCCCGTCCGGGCCGGCCGGCGCGGATGGCGATCACGCCGGCTGCGACGATCAGCACCGCGCCGCCTGCCATGAGCCAGTCCAGGCCCTCGTCCCAGAACAGCCAGCCGAACAGGGCGGCGAACACCACCGACGTGTAGATGAAGGTGCCGACCCGGTCGGTCGGCGCGATGAGGCTGCCCTTCGCGAAGAGGACGTGCGCGGCGGTGGAGAAGACGCCCAGCATGACCAGCCCGGGCCAGGCCTCCGCCGGGGGCACGGTCGGGTTCATCAGCACCGGCGCGAGCGTGACGAGAATGCCGATCAGGGCGAAGTAGACGGCGATGCGGATCGGATTCTCCTCGGTCGGCATCTTCCAGATGGCGACGGCGGACAGCCCGCCGAGCACGCCGGAGGCAGCCCCGATCAGGGCTGCGGGCTGAAAGAACTCGGTTCCGGGCTTCAGGATCAGGGCGACGCCCGCGAAGCCGATCAGCACCGCCGCCAGCACCCTGCCGTCGAGCGCGAATCGGAACAGCAGGAAGCCCAGGACGGGCACGAAGATGGGCGCGCTGAAGTTGAGCAGCACCGCCTCGGCAAGCGGCAGCACGCTGACTGCGTGGTAGTAGCAGAGCAGCGCCGCCACCAGCGCCACGCCCCGCATCGCCATGAGGCCGCGATGGGCCGGACGCAGCGAGCGCGGCCAGTGCCAGAGCACCCACGGCGCGAGGATCGCGAGGCTCAGCACGTTGCGCCAGAAGAGGACCTCGAAGCTGGAGAGGCTCTCCTCGGCCATCTTGATGCCCATGCCGGCCAGCGCGAACATCAGTCCGGACGCCGCAACGAGCGCGGAGCCCAGCAGCACGCGCCTGCGTCCGGGCGGGGCGGCGAGTTGCGACTGACGATCGGTCATGGACGCGTGCCTGGCGGCGGATTCGGTGTCTCTCTCATGGCTCTCGGCCCGGCCTCGGGCTCGAATCGACACTCTCTCGGATGCCGCCGTGCGAGCGTATGGAGTATCGCCTGAAAATGTGTTACCTAGCGCCCCGTCCGTCCGCGCGGGCCGGCCCGCTTGGGGTGCGCGCGCCGCGCGAGGCCGCTGTCCGCTGGTTCAGACCGGCGAAGCCGTTCACGCAGTCCGACGAGGGAAGGTTACATGAGCGATAACGATATCGCCGCGCGCGTCAAGAAAATCGTCGTCGATCACCTTGGCATCGAAGAGGAAAAGGTGACCGAGAATGCGAGCTTCATAGACGATCTGGGCGCGGACAGCCTCGATACGGTCGAGCTCGTGATGGCCTTCGAGGAGGAGTTCGGCTGCGAGATTCCCGACGACGCCGCCGAGAAGATCCTCACGGTGAAGGACGCCATCGACCACATCGAGCAGATCACCTGACCGGGCGGCCAGAGGGGCCGATGGCGCAGACGCGGCCTGTGCGAGACCGCGACAGCCGGAGAGACGTGGATGCGCACCGCTGACCGGGCGCGCAGGGTGGTGGTCACCGGCGTCGGCATGATCTCGCCGCTGGCCGACGGCGTGCGTCCGAGCTGGGAGCGGCTCGTTGCCGGGCGCTCGGGCATCGGGCTCATCGAGGGATTCGATCCCGGCGACCTGCCGGTGAAAATCGCGGGCGAGATTCCCTCCGGCGACGGCGAGGGCGCCTTCAGCCCGGCCGACATCGTGCCCACCAAGGACCTGCGCAAGATGGACGATTTCATCGTCTACGCGCTCTGCGCCGCGGTGGAGGCGGTCGAGGACGCCGGCTGGACGCCCGAGGACGCGGAGAGCCTGGAGCGGACCGGAGTGATGATCGGCTCCGGCATCGGCGGGCTCAAGACCATCGAGGCGGCGACGGTGCTGGTCGCCGAGAAGGGCCCGAGGCGGCTCAGCCCGTTCTTCATCCCCTCCAGCCTCATCAACCTGGCGTCGGGCCACGTGTCGATCCGCTACGGCTTTCGCGGGCCCAATCATGCGGTCGTGACCGCCTGCTCCACCGGCGCGCATGCGATCGGCGACGCGGCGCACATCATCATGCGCGACGATGCGGACGTGATGGTCGCCGGCGGCGCGGAGGCGGGCGTCTGCCATATCGGCGTCGCCGGCTTCGCCGCGGCTCGTGCGCTCTCCACCAACTTCAACGACACGCCCGAGCGCGCATCCCGCCCCTGGGACGAGGCGCGGGACGGCTTCGTGATGGGCGAGGGCGCCGGCATCGTCGTGCTGGAGGAGTACGAGCACGCGAAGGCGCGGGGTGCGCCCGTCTACGCCGAGATCCTCGGCTACGGCATGAGCGGCGACGCTCATCACGTGACCGCGCCGGCGGCGGACGGCGCCGGCGGCTACCGCTCCATGGCGAACGCGCTGAGGAGCGCCGGCCTCAATACCGACGAGATAGACTACATCAACGCCCACGGCACCTCGACGCCGCTCGGCGACGAAATCGAGCTGGGCGCCGTCAAGCGCCTCTTCGGCGCCGACGCCGGGCGACTCTCGATGTCGTCAACCAAGTCGTCGATCGGCCATCTCCTCGGCGCCGCGGGCAGCGTCGAGCTGATCTTCTCCATCCTCGCGATCAGGGACGGCGTGGTCCCGCCGACGCTCAATCTCGACAATCCCTCGCCGGGCTGCGATCTCGATCTCGTGCCGCACGAGGCCAAGGAGCGCAAAGTCGATCGGGCGCTGTCGAACTCCTTCGGATTCGGCGGCACCAACGCCACGGTCATCGTCGGCCGGCTCCCCTAAGGGGTGCGATGAGGCGCGCCGTCCTGTGGCCGCTGACGGGGCTCGCGGCCCTGTTCGGCCTTGCGGTCGTGCTCGCCATCGCCGGCTGGCTCTACGTCCACGGCCAGTTCGACACGCCGGGGCCGCTGCGCGAGGCGCACACCCTCGTCCTGCCGCCGGGGCTGGGCGCCTTCGACATCGCCGACCGGTTGGTGGAGGAGGGGGTCATCGACGATCCGGTCCTCTTCGTCGCCGGCCTCTGGATCGAGGACGAGCAGCACGCGCTCAAGGCGGGCGAATACGCGTTCGAGGCGCTGGTCACGCCACGCGGTGTGATGGAGAAGCTGGTGACCGGCGATGTCGTCGTGCACCGGCTCACCGTTGCCGAGGGAATGACCAGCGCCGAGATCGTGGCCGCGCTCAACGCGACGTCCAGGCTCGAGGGCGAGATCGCGGCGGTGCCGCCGGAAGGCTCGCTCCTGCCCGAGACCTATCACTACGCGCTGAGCGACAGCCGCGCCGGCCTCGTCGAACGCATGCAGCAGGCCATGGCCGCGCTCGTCGAGGAGCTGTGGCAGACGCGCGACCCGACGCTCGCCCTCGACGACGCGCGGCAGGCGGTGGTGCTGGCTTCCGTCGTGGAGAAGGAGACCGGCGTCGCCGACGAGCGGCCGGTGATCGCCGCCGTCTTCCTCAACCGGCTGCGCGATAACATGCGGCTGCAATCGGACCCGACCGTCATCTACGCGCTGACCGGCGGCGCGGGTCCGCTCGGCCGGGCGCTGACCCGGTCCGATCTCCGCGTCGACAGCCCCTACAACACCTACCGCGTGCGCGGCCTGCCGCCAGGGCCCATCGCCAATCCCGGTCGCGCGGCGCTTGCCGCCGTCATGCAGCCGGCGGAAAGCACCGCCCTCTACTTCGTCGCCGACGGCAGCGGCGGGCACGCCTTCGCCGAGACCCTCGACGAGCACAACCGCAACGTCGCACGCTGGCGGGCGCAGCGGGCGACGGACGGGCAGTAGCGGCGGGAGCGCGCGAATGGGCGGCGGCACAGGCCTCTCCAGCATGACCGGCTTCGCGCGCGCGAGCGGCGGAGGCGGCGCGAGCGTCTGGAGCTGGGAGGTCAGGAGCGTGAACGGGCGCTCGCTCGACATCCGCTGCCGTCTGCCGGCAGGCATGGAGCGGCTCGACCCGGCGGTCCGCGGCGCGGTGGCGGCACGGCTCCGGCGCGGCAGCGTCACGGTGGTCCTCAGGCTCGGCCAGGCGCCGGGGGCGGTGGCCATGCGCGTCAACAAGGCATGGCTCGACGAGCTGGTCGCGCTCGCCGCCGAGTACCGCGCGCACGAGGGCATCGCCCCGCCGCGCCTCGACGGCCTGCTGGCGCTGCGCGGCGTCATCGAGCCAGCCGCCGAAGCGGGCGACGACGACCGGGACGCCGCCGGGAACGACGGCGCCATGCTGGAGACCCTCGATGCCGCGCTCGGCGAGCTCGTGCGCGAGCGCCGGGCGGAGGGTGCGGCGCTGGCTGCGGCGCTCGCACAGCAGATCGAGGAGATCGCGGCCCTGACGCGCCGGGCGGAGACCCTGGCGCCCACGCGCCTCGAAGCGCATGGCGAGCGGTTGCGCGCGCAGGTGGCGGCCCTGCTCGACGCCGGCGCGCCGGTGCCGGAAGAGCGGCTGGCGGCGGAGCTTGCGCTGCTCGCGGTCAAGATCGACGTGACCGAGGAGATCGACCGGCTCGCGTCCCATTGCGCCGCCGCGGCGCGTTATCTGGAGGCGGACGGCGCGGTCGGGCGCAAGCTGGACTTCCTCGCCCAGGAGTTCAACCGGGAGGCCAATACCCTCTGCTCCAAGGCCTCCGATGCCGCGCTCACGGACACCGGCCTCGCGCTCAAGGCGGCCATCGACCGCTTCCGCGAGCAGGCGCAGAACGTCGAGTAGGTATGGGCACCGCGGGCAACGACGCTGTTCTCGGACGCCGCGGTCGCCTCGGGCGCCGGGGCCTCCTGCTGGTGCTCTCCTCGCCCTCGGGCGCCGGCAAGACGACGATCACCCGGCGCCTGGTCGAGCTGGAGGGCGAGGAGGTCACGATCTCGGTCTCCCACACCACGCGGCCGAAGCGGCCGGACGAGATCGACGGCCGCGACTACCACTTCGTCGACGAGGCCGGCTTCGCGCGGCTCCGGGATCGCGGGGCGTTTCTCGAGCACGCCGAGGTCTTCGGCCACTGGTACGGCACCGCACGCGATCCGGTCGAAAGCGCCGTCGAGGCCGGCCGCGACGTGATCTTCGACATCGACTGGCAGGGAAGCCAGCAGCTCGCCGAGGCCGTGCGCGGCGACCTCGTGCGCATCTTCATCCTGCCGCCGTCGCTGGAGGCGCTGGAGCAGCGGCTCAAGCGCCGCGCGCAGGACAGCGCGGCCGTGGTGGCCCAGCGCATGAGCCGGGCCGGCGACGAGATGCGGCACTACGACGAGTACGACTATGTCGTGGTCAACGCCGCGCTCGAGCAGGCCGTCAACGACGTGCGCTCGATCCTCCGCGCGGAACGGCTGCGCCGCGGCCGCCTGAGAGGGCTCGACGACTTCGTGGCGGGCCTCACGAAGGGGGCGGAGCCGCCGGCGGGCTGAAGCGGCGGACCGCGCCGCCCGCGCCCTCGAGCGCGCCCGGCACGAGCGGCAGGGCGAGCAGCCGGCGTGGATCGTCCAGTCCGGAAAGCGTGATCCCGAACGGCCCCGCGGCCGCGAACCCGAAGCGGCCGAGAAACGCCGGCGTGCCGACCGCGACGACCGCCTCGTGCCCTGCGGCTGCAGCCCGGTCCAGGCCGGTTCGCACCAGAAGGCCGCCGATCCCCTGCCGCTCGCGGACAGGCTCGACCGCAATCGGCCCCAGCAGCAGCGCACGCCCCGCATCGCCGATGCGGACGGGCCAGTGACGGATCGTGCCGACGATCCGGCCCTCGGCCTCCGCGACGAAGCAGAGGCTCTCAATCGGTCGGATGCCGTCGCGCAGGCGGTAGGAGGGACGGGCGTGACGGTCCGCGCCGAAGGCGCGGTCGAGCAGGGCTTCGATCTGCGGGCCGTCCTGCGGCCCCTCGGCACGGATGGGAGTCATGATGGCTCGGCTCTCGACGACGGACGGGCTGGGTGGAGCAGCCGCCGCGCCGGTGGCGCGGCGGGGTCAGGCGTCTCGTCGTCGCAGGCGAGCATTGACTGGCATGACGGCAGGGTGACTAAGGCGTGTCCGGCCCGTTGGCAAGCGGAATTATGGCTCCTCCGCCCGCCGCATGGCGGCCCAGGTCCGCGCCAGCGCGCAGAAATCCGCGACCGAGAGCGTCTCGGCCCGCGCCTCCGGCGCAATGCCGGCGCCTTCCAGCAGGGCATGCGGGTCTCGGGTGAGCCTGCGAAGGGCGCTGCGCAGCATCTTTCGCCGCTGGCCAAACGCCGCGCGCGTCACGTCGTCCAGCGCGTCAGGCTCGGCCGGCGCCAGCGGCTCCGCTCTCGGCACCAGGCGCACCACCGTCGAGGTCACGGCGGGCGGCGGCTGGAAGGAGCCGGGGCTCACGTCGAAGAGCCGCTCGCAGTCGCAGAGCCACTGCGCGCGCACCGAGAGCCCGCCGTAGTCCCGCCCGCCGGTCGCGGTGAGCCGCACCGCCACCTCCTTCTGGAACATCAGCGTCATGCTGTCGATGCGCTCGGCCCGATCCAGCCAGCGCAGCAGCAGCCGTGTGCCGATGTTGTAAGGAAGATTGGCGACGATCCCGATCCGGGCAGGCGCAACGGACGCCACGTCGAAGGCGAGCGCGTCGCCCTCGACGATCTCGAGCCGGCCAGGAAAGCGGGCCGCGAGCTCCTGCAGCGCGGCGACGCAGCGGCGGTCCTTCTCGACCGCGACGATGCGTGCGGCGCCGGCGGCGAGCAGCGCCCGCGTCAGGCCGCCCGGTCCGGGGCCGACCTCCAGGATGGCGCTCGCCGCGTCAGGCCGGGCCGCACGGGCGATCCTGCCGCAGAGCCCGGGGTCGAGGAGGAAGTGCTGCCCCAGCGCGCGCCTGGGTCGGAGCCCGTGGCGGGCGATGACGGCGGAGAGCGGCGCCAGCGGGCTCTCGGGCTCGCTGCCGGCCGCATCGGGGGCGCCGCCGCCGCTCAAATGCGTATGTCGATGAAGGCCGAACGGTGCAGGTCGCGCACGTAGCGCCGGGCGAGCATTTCCATTCGCCGCCCCGCGATCTCCTGCCGGATCTCCTCCCGATCCGGGCCGGCGGAGGACGCGCTCGAGAGCACCGTGCGGCGATCGATCAAGGAGATGATGTAGTAGCCGTCGAACGACCGCACCGGCGGGGCGATGTCTCCCGGCTCGATGCGCGCAAGCACATCGTCGATCTCGCTCGGGAGCTGCCCCCCGACGACCCAGCCGATGTCGCCGCCGACTGCGGCCGTCGCACTCTGCGAGAACTGGCGGGCAATCTGGGTGAAGCTCGCGCCCGCCGCAAGCTGCTCGTAGAGCCCCGCCGCAGCGGCACGCACCTCCTCCTCACCCTCGCCTGAGTCCACCGCGAGGAAGATCTCGGCGGCGCGGTATTCGGGACGCCCCCGGTTGGCCTCCAGACGGGCGATCGCCTCGTCGATCTCGCCTTCGCCGACCGCGGCCGATGCCCCCAGGCGGCGACGCACCAGCTTGGCCCACAGAATCTCGGCGCGGATCTGCTCCCTGACCGAGGACACGTCGAGACCCTGGTCTCTCAGGAAGTCCTCGAAGCCGCCTTCGGGGATTCCGTTGCGCTGCTCGAGGGTCCTGAGCGCGCCGGCCATCTCCTCTTCGCCGACCGTCACCTCGCGGCGCTCCGCCTCCTGCCGCTTCAGCCGCTCGTCGATCATCGCGCGGAGCACCTGCGGCGCAAGCTGGCGCCGCAGCTCATCGTCGGCACGCAGGCGGGACGAGGCGATGGCGACGTCGATCCGCGCCACGAGATCAGGAACGGAGATCGCTTCGTTGTTGACCACTGCGGCGATTCGCACGACCTCCTGGCCACGCGCGCCATCGGCCGGGCCTAAAGCGAGCGGCAGGAGCGCGAGCATAAGCAGAGCCGCGCGGACGATCGGACGACGCATTACCGCCGCCTCACCCCGCGGGCCTCAGCTTGACGGCCAGGTGGAAGACCGTATCCTGCTGGATGTCCCGGTCGCGGGTGAAGGACCGCGAGATGCCGGTGCTGATTCGGATGCATTCGTCTTCATAGGCGAGAGCCGCCCTCCAGTCGATGCTGGCATCGTCCTTGAGATCGCGACGGGTCTCGGCGGAGAGCGTCCAGCCGCCGGAGAGACCCGACGTGACGCCGAGCACGCCCTCCCTGCCGCCGACGGACTCCCCAATGATGCTCTCGGGCTGCCGTTCCAGGTCGGCGAAACCGATTCGCGCCCGCAGCCACTCCGGGCCGACATCGAGGTCGATCTCGTTGCGCCTGGTGGCGAAGTTGCGGTGGTCGAGGCGAAACCGCAGGGAGAGGTCCAGCAACGGCGACGGCTGCACGAAGATGCGACCGATCACGTCGGAAAGCTCGCGTTCGAGCCCGCTGCCGTCAGAGAACTGCCTGTCGTCCTTCGCGCGAGCGCTTTGTCCGACTATGGCGCTCACGCGGCCGCCGTTCTGACCGAAAAATCCGAGGCGAACGCCGTAGTTCACGCGCAGCCCGGTCTCGATGCGGTCGAAGCCGGGGAAGCGGTTAGTGCTGAACAGATTGGTGTGGTCGAACTCGAGGTCCCGGCTGTCCTCGTTTGGGATCTCTCCGGGGTTGACGCCGTAGGGGCTGAAGACACCCTGCACGATCGGCTCCACGAGCTGGCGGATCGTCCCGATGCGGGCGACGAGCGGAAAGCGCCATTCGCTGGCGAACTCGGGCACCAGCCGCCAGGCGGTCTCGCTTTGCGGCCTGTCGAGCAGCCGCGAGACGGCGTCGGAGAGGTAGGCGTGGTAGATGTCGCCGCGCACGCTCGCATCCAGCCGGACGACGTGGCCGCCTGCCAGGATGGCCGGCCGGTGCCAGCCGCCGGTGATCGAGAAGCGCCGGCTGTCGTTCCCTTCCAGCCGCTCCAGCACCATGAGGTTCGCGTCGAGCGTGGTGTAGCCGCCGGCGTAGCGCGGCGCGCTCACGATGCTCGCTTCGAGCAGGGGAAGGACGATCGGGGTGCGGTCGCCCTGGTAGCCAGCGCGGAGGCTCTGGAAGGCGTAGCCGTTGCCGGCCACGTAGCTACGCCGCCGGTATGTTTCCGCGAACAGATTCGTGATCAGATCGTCCTTCGACGAGATGTCGTAGCGGTTCAGATAGGTGTCGTCGAGGGCCCGCTCCAGGGTGAAGCCCCAGCGCGATTCCCGGTCGATATCGAACGCGCCCTCGCCGAAGAGGTGCCCGCGCATCCTGCGGTTATCCTCGGACGGGGTGTTCGCCCGGGTGAGGCTGGCATCGATGCTGAAGCGGCCGTCCCGCGTGCGCTCGCGGTACTCGCTCGCCAGCACCACGCCCTCTTCGGAGGTGAACCGCGGCGAGAAGGTCAGGTCCCGGTTGGGGGCGATGGCCCAATAATAGGGAACCGTCACGTCCACGCCGAGCGCGGTCGAGCTCCGGTAGCGCGGGACCAGGAATCCCGTCTGGCGCGCCACGGTCGGATCGGGATGTCGGAAATAGGGCGTGTACAGGACGGGCGTGCCGAAGAACTCGAGCCAGGCGTCGTTGTAGGTCAGCGAGCGCGCCTCCTGGTCGTGGATCACGGCGTCGGCCTTGAGCTGCCAGAGCGGCGCCCGCTCGGGATTGTCGGGGCAGAGCTCGCAGGGAGAGAACACCGCCTTCCGCATCGCCGTGCGGTTGCCGTCCGTGCGCCGCGCGCTGCTCGCGGTGAGCCGCGAGTTGTCGGTCAGGAGCGCGCTGAGACGACGGATCACGCCGTTCCGCAGATCGCCGGTGAGCTCCACGGAATCGGCGAACATCACCTCGCCGCCCGGCTCCAGCAGCGCAACATCGCCCGATGCCGTCACCACCCCGTCGCCGCGCCTGTAGCGGATGTGGGCGGCGCGCAGCACCCGCCCGCCCTGGGCCACCTCGACGTTGCCCGACGCGATGACCGTGTCGGCGTCGTCCTCATAGACCAGCTCGTCGGCGGTCATCAGGACGTCGCCGACGAACGCCTCGCGCAGGCCGGGCTCGTCGCCGGCCTGCTGTGCACCCGCCGCCGGCGCGTACAGCCCGAGAAGGCCCGCAAACGCCAGCCACAAGACGACCCTCATGATGCGGGCGCTAGCCATCCTCGAGGTGGAAGAGCCCCGCGACGCCGACCAGCGTGAAGATGCCCGCCGGCGTCCATGCCGCGAGTATGGGCGGCAGCTTGCCGGACAGGCCGAGGGCAAGCACGAGGTCGGAAAGGAAGTAGAAGAGGAAGCCCGTGAGCAGCCCGCCCGCGACCAGCACCCAGGTTCCGCGCCGCGTGAAACGCAGCGAGAAGGTCGCCGCGATCAGGACCATGGCGCACAGCAGCAGCGGACCGGCCAGGAGCGAATGCCAGTGCAGGTGGTGCTTGACGGACGAAAAGCCGGACTCCTCGAGCACATCGATGAAGCCCGGCAGAGCCCAGAAGGAGAGCGTCTCCGGCGGCGAGAAACTGTTCTGGATGCGCTCCAGGGTCAGATCGGTCGGGATGCGGGCGTTCGCCCGATGCCGGGCGGGCTCGTCCGGTGCGCTGAAGAGGGCGTCGGTGAGGTTCCAGTACCCGTCCTCGAGCCGGGCTTCGGCGGCATCGATGCGACCGACGAAATGATCCTCCTCTGCGTACAGGAAGATGATGGCGTCATGCAGGGTCGTCGTGTCCTGATCGATCCGCTCGGCGTGAACCACCGACTGTCCTTCCGCATCGCCCTGTCTGAGCCATATCCCGGACTTGGACAGAGCCATGAGGCTGGAGCTGCCACGCAGGTGGGTCGCGTCCATCTGCTCGAAGCGCGCGGTGGTGGCCGAGGCGAGCGGGTTGATGACCATCATGAAGAGGCCGCCGAGCAGCGCGGAGATGATGAGCACCGGCAGGATGAACTGCCATACCGAGACCCCCGCCGCCCGCGCGACCACGAGCTCGCGGCTCCGCGTCAGCTTGGCAAAGGTCACGATGCCGCCGACGAGCACGACGAAGGGCAGCGCCTTCTGGGCCATGAAGGGAATGTGCAGCGACGCCATCCGGAGGACGATTTCGAGGGTGGCGGTCTTGTCGGACCCGGAGGCACGGCGCAGCAGCTCGATCGTGTCCGCGATGAGGATGGTCAGGATGACGAGCAGGAAGACGAGCGCGACGTGCTGCAGGTACTGCCTGCCCATGTAGAGCGAGAGCGTGCCGGAGAGGCGCATCGCCCGTGCCCTACCCCTGCGCGCCCGGCCCGAGCGCCGCAGTGCGGCCGCCGAGCAGCCGCAGCAGCAGGCGGCGGCGCATGAAGACGACCGCTGCGGCGATCACGAGCGCGGGGTTCAGATACATGAGCGGGATGAGCTGGCTGTTCTTGGCGCTCGCGTTCACCAGGAAGAGCGCCAGGGCCTCGAACAGCACCGCGGCCGCGATGGCGACGAGCATGCGCCGCCAGTATCCGCGCCGGTCGACGTTGCCGGAGAGCAGCGCCGCCATGGCGATCGCCATGAGCACGTAGGCGAAAAGGGGCGTGACGATGCGGCTGTGCGCCTCGGAGAGGAACTTGCCGCGCATCGTCTCGACCCCTTCGGCGTCGGGGCTGAGCAGCTCGTCGATGAAGCGCTCGCGCGGC
Source organism: Alphaproteobacteria bacterium (assembly GCA_011523425.1). Classification (GTDB taxonomy): domain Bacteria; phylum Pseudomonadota; class Alphaproteobacteria; order UBA828; family UBA828; genus WTGU01. The sequence continues at coordinate 16,690 of WTGU01000056.1, read as the reverse complement.
TCGCGATGGCGCGAGCCTCCGGACTGGACGAAGTCGCCCAGGTCGATGGTGTAGCGCTCGAAATTGAGGAGCGAGAGGCGCGACGTGTCGCGGTCGACCCGCTGGCGGTGGCCGTTGATCAGGGTGAAGCGCGGCCCCTGGCTGGTGCGGAGCAGAATGCCCCTCTCGGCCATCATCGTGACCGGCCGTTCCGGGTCGCGGGCGTCGTGCACGAGGATTCCGTTGAGGGAGTTTCCCTCGCGCCCGCGAATGTAGACCGTGACGCCGTCGGAGAGCGTGTTGAACGTGCCCTCCTCCAGGAGCAGCAACGAGTGGTCGCCACGCAGGACGAACTGCCGCTCCTTGAACTCCTGGTGGCTGACCGGCATGACGTACATGACGATCGCGTAGGACACGGCGGCGACAGCAGTGGCCATCAGCAGCGCCGGCTTCGCCAGTGACCACTGGCTGACGCCGGCGGCGCGCAGGCTGACCAGCTCGCTGTCGATGTTGAGCCTGTTGTAGGCGAAGAGCAGCGCGCAGAAGAACGCGATCGGCAGGATCGCGCCCAGGAACGTCGGCAGCACCAGCATGCTCATCAGCATGAAGGCGCTGAGCGACAGACCCTTGTTGACGATCAGGTCGATGATGCGCAGCGACTGCGACAGCCAGACGACCGCCGTGAGCCCCAGCGCGACGAGAACGAAGGGGCCCACAAGCTGGCGCAGAAGGTAACGCTGGTAGCGCTGCATGCCTCATTATACAGGCTGGAGCGCGCGAACGGGCGACGCGGCTGCACGCGCCCTGCGGAAACGCGGACTATACGGGCGGGCGATGGCGGCTCCAGTTCGTCGCCGCCTCGAAGGCGGCCGCTGCGCGAAACACGCGGGCGTCATCGTAGGTACGGCCGACGATCTGCAGGCCGGTGGGAACGCCGCTGCGCGCGAACCCGGTCGGCACGCTGGCGACCGGGCACTGGTTCATCATGTTGAAGGGGTAGGTGAGCAGCCAACCCAGATGCGGCTCGACCGACTTGCCGTTGATGGTGAAGCCGGGATCCATGTTGGTGTGGTCCGCCTTGACCGCGGGCACCGCAAGAGTCGGGCAGATCAGGACGTCGTAGTCGTCGAGGATCGGCGCGAGCTTCTGGTACATCCAGCCGCGCGTGCGGCTGACCCGCTCGAACTCGACGGCGCTGACCCGCGCGCCCCGCTCCACGAGATCGACGACCCTCGGGTCCATCTCGTAGCGCCATTCCGGCAGGAAGTCCTGCAGGCCGCTGGCGAAGAAGACCTCGAACAGCCGCAGATACTGGTTCAGCACGCCCGAGGTCCAGCCGAGATCGACCTCTTCGACCTCGCAACCGAGGCTACGGAAGACGTCCGCCGCCTTCCTCGCGTTCTCCTGCACCTCCGGATCGACCTCGACGTAGCCGAGATCCGGCGAGTAGGCGATGCGCCAGCCCTCGATGCCCTCGTAGGAGAGCGGCAGGCGGACGCGCGTCCTGAGCGAGGCGATGTCCGCCCTGTGCGGCCCGGAGACCACATTCTGCAGCAGGGCGGATTCGGCCACCGTGCGGGTCAGCACGCCGATCTGCACCAGGAAGGCGTGGGGCGCGGTGGTGTCGTTCGGGTTGCGCCCGTAGGGCGGCTTGAAGCCGAAGATGCCGTTGACCGAGGCCGGGATGCGGATCGAGCCGCCGCCGTCTCCGCCGTCGGCGATCGTGGTCATGCCGGCGGCGACGGCACCGCCGCTGCCGCCGGACGAGCCGCCGGGCGTGTAGTCGGCGTTCCAGGGATTGCGGCTCACGCCCCAGAGCGGGCTGTGGGTGGTGCCGGCATAGCCGAACTCGGGCGTCGTGGTGCGGATATGGAGGATCGCGCCGGCCCGCATGAGGCGCTCGGTGACCGGGTAGGTGTGATCCGGGCGGTTGTGCTCCATGATCCTGGAGCCGATGGTGGTGATCTCGCCCTTGATCGCGTGATAGTCCTTGCTCGCGAACGGCAGCCCTTCCAGCGCGCGCAGCCTCCCGTCGGTCTTGCCGTAGCGCGCCTCGGCAGCCTTCGCCTGCTCCAGCGCGCGGTCGAAATAGCTGTAGGTCACCAGATTGAGTGCCGGGTTGACCGCCTCGCAGCGGGCGATCACCGCCTTCATCAACTCGACGGGCGAGAGCGTCCGCGCCCTGAATGCGGCGAGCGCGTCGATTGCGCTCATGTAGCAGAGGTCGAGGTCGGCAGCGCCCATACGAGACGCTCCTCTCCGTTGCCTGACTCGTGCCTATTCGTTGCTGAAGGCCTGGAGCTCCTCGAGGTAGGCGAGGACGCGCTCCACCGGTTCCACGTCGCCGAACTTGGCGTCGATGTCGAACAGGTTCCACTCGACGACGCCCGGCACCCGGTCGCCGACCCCTTCGCGCACCACGATCGGGCGGAATCCCTCGGCGATGGCGTCCTCGGCCGAGTGGCGCACGCATCCGGCCATGGTGACGCCGGTGATGATCACCGTGTCGACCCGCTGGGCGCGGAGGTAGCCCGCGAGGTAGGTGCCGTGGAAGGCGCTCGCGCGCTTCTTGACGATCACCTGCTCGCCGCGCGCCGGCATCGGCGCGATACGCTCGTCGATCTCCGCCTCCGGCGAGCCCTCGCGAAGCGTCTCCACCGGAATCTTCAGGTGCCAGAGCCCGGTATCGGCGCGCGGGCCGGTCGGGTCCTGATAGGCCGTGGTCGTGTAGATCACGGGGATGCCCTTCTCCCGCGCGGCCGCCAGCAGCTGCTGGTTGGCGGGGATGATGACCTCCATGTTGTCGCAGGTGAAATTGTGCCCGGGCCGGGTCCAGGCGTTGGCGAGGTCGATGATGAGCAGCGCCGGCCGGGTGCCGAAGCCGATGCGACGCTGGAATCCCCGCGTCTGGTAGATCTCCGAATCGGCGGCGAAGATCGTCTCCAGCGCGCGCCTGACCTCCTCGTCGCGTGACTGATCGGCCGTCATCCTGCTCCCTCCCGCCGTGAACCGGCGCCGAGTGTAACGGGCGGGCGGGCCCGCCGCCAGCCACGGTCGGTCCGGTCCGGGAGCAGCATCAAGACGGTTGACCGTGCCGCCGCGCGGCGCCTAATTGAGGCGGAGACTGCAACTGAGGGCATCAGCCTTTGGGCCGGGTGGCAGAGTGGCTATGCAGCGGACTGCAAATCCGTGTACGCCGGTTCGATTCCGGCCTCGGCCTCCAGTTTCTCCCTGAACCAGCGCCGCCTCGCCCGCCGGCGCCACATCCGAACGGGCGCGGCTCGTGAGCGGCAGCACGAGCTTCGACGCGATCGTGGTCGGCGGTGGGACGGCGGGCTGCGTCCTCGCCGCGCGCCTTTCCGAGAACGCGTCGCGCTCGGTGCTGCTGCTCGAGGCCGGGCCCGATTTCCCGGACCCGGACGCGCTGCCGGCGGAGATCAGGAACGGCCACAATTCCGGCCTCGCCATCCGTAGCGGGCTGGTCTGGCTGCATGCGGCCGTTCCCAACGACGCGCAGCGGGACGAGATGGTGCTCTTCCCGCGCGGCAAGCTGGTCGGCGGCACCGCGGCGATCGACGGCCGCGTGCACCTGCGCGGCCTGCCGGAGGACTATGACGGCTGGGTCGCGCAGGGCTGCAGGGGCTGGGGCTTCGCCGACGTGCTGCCCTATCTGCGGCGGATGGAGACCGACCTGGATTTCCCCGACGAGGACCACGGCACGGCCGGCCCGCTGCCGGTCCGGCGACATCCCGCCGCGTCCCTCCACCCGATCCAGGCCGCCTTCGGCGAGAGCTGCCGCGCTGCCGGATTCGCCCACGACGCGGACATGAACAGCCCCCGCTCGACCGGCGGCGTCGGCTGCTTCCCCTTCAACGTCGTGGACGGCGTCCGGGTCAGCACGGCGACGAGCTATCTGGCGGCGGCGCGCGGCCGCGCCAACCTGACCGTCATGGGCGACGCGCAGGTTCGGCGGATCGTCGTGACCGGCGGCGAGGCGCAGGGCGTGGAGGCGCTCGTGGCGGGAGAGACGGTCCGCTTCGATGCGGGCGCGGTGGTCGTCAGCGCCGGCTCCTTCGCGACCCCGCAGCTCCTGATGCTCTCCGGCATCGGGCCCGCGGCGGTACTCGAGCCGCTTGGCATACCGGTGGTTCACGACCTGCCCGGCGTCGGCGAGAACCTCCAGGACCACCCGCTGGTCAACCTGGTGTTCCGGTCGAGCGAGACGGTGCCCGACGACACGGCGCCGGTGCTGCAGGTCGGGCTCAGGACCACGGCACCCGGATCGGACGCGCGCCTCGATCTCCACTACCTGCCGTTCTCGCCGGTGAGCGCCGATGCGAGCCAGTACGGCTTCGGCGACGAGCCCTTCGTAGGCACCAACGTCGCGGTGTCGCTCCGCGCCCCGCGCGGGGCAGGCCGGGTGTCGCTCGCCTCGGCGGACCCGGATGCGGACCCGGCCATCGCCTTCCGCTTCCTGGACGATCCGTGGGACCTCGCGCGCATGCGCGAGGCGGTGCGGCTCGGGATCGCGCTCACCGAGCGGCCCGCCTATCGCGCGCACGTCGCGGCCCGGGTCGCGCCGGACGACGAGACGCTGGCGAGAGACGAGGCGCTCGATCGCTGGCTGCGGGCGTCGGTGACGGCGGCCCATGCCTCGGGCTCGTGCCGCATGGGAGCGGCGGACGACGGCGCGGTGGTTGATGCGCGCTGCCGGGTTCACGGGATTGGGCGGCTCTGGCTCGCCGATGCCTCGGTCATGCCCGCGATCGTCCGGGCCAACACGGCGGCGACCGTGACGCTGATCGCCGAGCGTGTGGCCGAGTGGGTGGGCGCGACTTAGCGACGCGGCGACGTGGCGCCCCGCGCCGCCGTTCCGGCGTTTTCTCCCGAATCTGCTGCGGCGTCCGCGCGCCTCGTGTTACAAGGGCCGGCCATGTGCGTTCGATGCAGGTAGTTGACATGAAGCGATTCTTTAGCGGTGCGGGGCCGTGCGTGGCGGCCCTCGCTCTGGCTCTGGCGGTGGCGGGCTGCGAGGGCGGCACGACGCCCGAAGACCCGACCAGGGATCCCCGTGTCCCGCAGGATAGCGGCAGCATCTTCGGCCCCGGCGGCATCACGCTGCTGGGCGCCCCGGACGATGAGCCGGTGAGCGGGCTCGGGGTCAACAGCTTCCTCTGGCGCGGGAGCATCGACACCATCGCTTTCATGCCCCTGCTCTCGGCCGATCCCTTCGGCGGCGTGATCATCACCGACTGGTACGCCCCGCCGGAGACTCCCGACGAGCGCTTCAAGATGACCGTCTACATCCTGGACCGGACGCTGCGCGCGGATGCCGTGCGGGTCTCCGTCTTCCGCCAGGAGCGCGTGGACGGCGGCCAGTGGGAGGACCGCTCCACGAGCCCGGACACCGCGCTCAGCCTCGAAAACAAGATTCTCGAGCGCGCCCGCCAGATGCGCACCGTCTCGCTCCTCGAGTAGAGGCCGGGGCGCCCGCCGCCTCGCGCATGCGGCGCGGCTGCACCGATCCTCCCGTCATGCTATAGGGGCGCCGCCCTCCGACACCGGCCGGGACAAGGGAGCGAGCGGGGCCGATGAGCGAGCGTTACGACGCGCAGGCCGTCGAGGCCAGGTGGCAGGCCGCCTGGGAGGAGGCGGGGCTGTTCCGGGCGGAGCTCAGCGGCGAGCGCCCGACCTACTACGTCCTCGAAATGTTCCCCTACCCCTCGGGCCGCATCCACATGGGGCACGTGCGCAACTACACGATGGGCGACGTCGTCGCCCGCTACAAGCGCGCCCGGGGATACGACGTGCTGCATCCGATGGGCTGGGATGCCTTCGGCCTGCCGGCGGAGAACGCGGCGTTCGAGCGCGGCGTCCATCCCGCCGAGTGGACCTACGCCAATGTGGCGACGATGCGCGGGCAGCTGCAGCTGATGGGGCTCTCCATCGACTGGGAGCGCGAGTTCGCCACCTGCCACCCCGGCTACTACGAGCATCAGCAGGCGCTCTTCCTCGATTTCTTCGAGGCGGGGCTGGTCGAGCGCAAGGAGGCGTGGGTCAACTGGGACCCGGTCGACGGGACCGTGCTGGCCAACGAGCAGGTGGTCGACGGGCGCGGCTGGCGCTCGGGCGCGGTGGTGGAGAAGCGGCGGCTGGCGCAATGGTTCTTCCGCATCACCCGCTTCGCCGACGAGCTGCTGGAGGCGCTGGACGAGCTGCCGCGCTGGCCCGACAAGGTGCGGCTGATGCAGCGCAACTGGATCGGGCGTTCCGAGGGTGCGCGGATCCTGTTCCCCATCGAGGGCCGCGACGAGGCGCTGGAGGTCTTCACCACCCGTCCCGACACGCTGTTCGGCGCGTCCTTCTGCGCGCTCTCGCCCAACCACCCGCTGGCGACGGCGCTCGCCGGCGCCGATCCGGCGCTCGCCGCGTTCATCGCCGAGTGCAACCTCGCCGGCATCGGCGAGCGCGACATCGAGGCGGCGGGCAAGCGCGGATACGATACCGGGGTCAAGGTCCGTCATCCCTTCGAGACGGAGCGCACGCTGCCCCTCTACGTCGCCAACTTCGTGCTCATGGACTACGGCACCGGCGCGATCTTCGGCTGTCCCGCCCACGACCAGCGCGATCTCGACTTCGCCCGCAGCCAGGGGCTGCCGGTCATCCCCGTGGTGTGCCCGCCGGACGCAGACGCGGACGCGGTGACGATCGGCGACGAGGCCTACACGGGCGACGGCACGGCAATCAATTCGGACTTCCTCAACGGGCTCGCGGTCGAGGATGCCAAGGCGCGGGCGGTCGCCGCGCTCGACGAGCGGGGTCTGGGCGGCGTCTCCGTCAGCCATCGGCTCCGCGACTGGGGCATCTCGCGGCAGCGCTACTGGGGCTGCCCGATCCCGGTGGTGCACTGCGAGGATTGCGGCGTGGTGCCGGTGCCGCGCGAGGCGCTGCCGGTGCGCCTGCCGGAGGACGTGACCTTCGATGTGCCCGGCAACCCGCTCGACCGCCATCCTGCGTGGAAGTATACCGCCTGCCCCCGCTGCGGCGCCGCCGCGGCGAGGGACACCGACACGATGGACACGTTCGTCGATTCGTCCTGGTATTTCGCGCGCTTCTGCGCAGCCCGCGCCGACGTCCCGCTGCCGGAGGACGAGGTCGCGCCGTGGCTGCCGGTCGACCAGTATATCGGCGGCATCGAGCACGCGGTGCTGCACCTGCTCTATTCCCGCTTCTTCACCAAGGCGCTCAAGCTCTGCGGCTATCTCGACATCGACGAGCCGTTCGCCGGCCTCTTCACCCAGGGCATGGTGTGCCACGAGACCTATCGCGACGCCGACGGCCGCTGGTACTACCCGGACGAGGTCGAGACCCGCGCGGGCGAGCTGGTGGCGCGCGAGGACGGGCGCCCGGTCGTCGCCGGCCGCTCGGAGGCGATGAGCAAGTCCAAGCGGAACACCGTCGATCCCGAGGCGATCATCGAGGCCTACGGCGCCGATACGGCGCGGCTCTTCATGCTCTCCGACAGCCCGCCCGAGCGCGACCTGGAATGGACCGACACCGGCGTCAAGGGGGCGTGGCGCTACATCGCGGCGCTCTGGCGCCTGGTCGCGTCCCCGCCTGTCGCCCTCTCGCCCGGCGGCGCCGCGGTGCCGGGCCCCGGCGCTCTCGATCCGCAGTTGCGCGAGCTACGTCGGACGACCCACAAGACCATCGCGGGCGTGACCGAGGATCTGGAGCGCTTCCGCTTCAACCGCGCGGTGGCGCGGATCAGGGAGCTGACCAACGCGCTCTCGGCCATCGAGGACCGGCCCGGCGCGGGCCACGTGATGCGCGAGGGCCTCGAGAGCGCCGTCCGCCTGCTGGCCCCGATCGTGCCCCACCTCGCCGAGGAGGCCTGGCGCCGGCTCGGGCACGAGAGCTGGCTGGCGCGCGAGCCCTGGCCCGAAGCGGAGGCCGCGCTGCTTGCCGACGACGTCGTGGTGGTCGCCGTCCAGGTCGACGGTCGCAAGCGCGCGACCATTTCGCTTCCGGCGGATCACGGCAGGGCCGAGGCGGAAGACGCGGCGATGGCCGACGGCGGCGTGCGCCGGGCGCTGGCCGGCCGTGCCGTGCGCAAGGTGATCGTCGTACCCGGGCGGATCGTCAATGTCGTCACCTGAGCGGGCCGGGCACGTGCGCCCGGCGCGCGCAGGTCACGGGCCGCTTCTCACCGTCGTCTTCGCCGTCCTGCTCCTCGGCGCCCTACTCGGTGCCTGCACGTTGGAGCCGCTCTATGCCCTCCGCGACAGCGGCGACCTGCACGCCCGCGCGGCGGGGATCGAAGTGGTGCCGGTCAAGGAGCGAATCGCCCACGTCGTGCGCAACCACCTGATCGACAGGTTCACCCCCGATGGGCCGCCGGCCTGGCCCGAGTACCGGCTGACGCTCGCGGTCGAGCAGACCGAGACGCCGCTCCTGATCCAGCTCGACGACCACGCGACCCGGTTCAATCTGACGCTCCGGGCCTCGTTCTCCCTCGCCGACCGGGACGGGAACGAAATCTACAGCGGCACCGCCAAGTCGATCGGCAGCTTTAACGTCTCCGTGTCCGGCTTCGCCACCGTGACGGCGGAGCGAGACGCCGCCGACGAGGCGGCACGGGTGCTGAGCGAGGAAATCGCCACGCTGGTGCTGCTGCACCTCGTGCCATGAGGCGCCGGCGGTCGCGCCTTCCGACGGGCGGGACGCCGTGAAGGTTCCGGCGGCACGCGCCGATCGCTTCTGCGCCGCGCCGGATGCGGGCGTCCGGCTGGTCCTGATCTACGGTGCCAACGAGGGCCTGGTGCGCGCCCGCGCCGAGGCCTGCGCGCGCGCCGTCGCCGAAGATCCGAACGACCCGTTCCGCGTCACCAGCCTGGATCCGGCGCTGCTGCGCGACGAGCCGGGCCGACTCGCCGACGAGGCGGCGGCTCTCTCGCTGACCGGCGGCCGGCGCGCCGTACGTCTGCGCGGGGCGAGCGAGGCGGTAGTGCCGGCGATCCGCTCCTGCCTCGCGCTGCCCGCCGCAGACAGCCTGGTGATCGCGGAGGCGGGCCCGCTCACCCCGCGCTCGGGCCTGCGGCGGCTCTGCGAGCAGGAGCCGAGCCTTGCCGCCATCCCCTGCTACGACGAGAGCGCAGACGGCGCCGCCCGGCTGATCGAGACCTTCTGCGGAGAGCGGAACCTGCGCGTCGCGTCCGAGACCGCGGGCTGGCTTGCCGAGCGGCTCGGCAGTGACCGCCGCCAGATCGAAAGCGAGATCGAGAAGCTCGCGGTCTATCTCGGCGATACCGGACAGGAAGGCGCCGAGCTCACGGCCGAGGCGGCCGAGGCCTGCATCGGCGATGCGACAGACGCATCGGCCGACATGGTCGCGCGATTCGCGGCGGCGGGCGACCTCGAGCGGCTAGACCGGGCGTTGACCCGCGCGTTCTACGGCGGCGTTCAACCGGTCACGATCCTCCGCGCCGCCGGTCGCCGCTTCGCCCGCCTCCACCTGGCCGTTGCCGCCCATGAGCGCGGTGTCAGCCGGGCGGACGCGATGGGTGCTCTCAAGCCGCCGGTCTTCGCCAGGGACAGGGCCGCCTTCGCCGACGAGATGACGCGCTGGCCGAGCGCGCGTGCGGCCGGCGCGCTGGGGCTGCTGACCCGTGCCGAGCGCGATTGCAAGGTGGCCGGCAGCGTGCCCGCCGCCATCTGCTGGCAGGCCCTCCTTCGCGTCGCACGGGCATCACGCAGGCAGGGCGCCTGAGCGCGGGAAACGCCCGGAGTCAGGCGGCGATCCCGGCCAGGGTGCAGATGCGCCGCCACTCGGCCGCGCTCACCGGGCTCACCGAGAGCCGCGACTGGCGAACGAGCTGCATCTCGCTCAGCAGCGGGTCTTCCTTGATCTGCTTCAGCGAGACCGGCTGGTCCACCGGAACCACGGCCTTGACGTCGACCATGCCGAAGCGTCCGCTGGCGTCAGTCGGGTCGGGATAGTGCTCCTTCACCACCTCGACGACGCCGACGATCTCCTTGGCGTTGACCGAGTGATAGAAGAAGCAGCGGTCGCCGCTCTTCATGGCCTTCATGTTGTTGTTGGCCTGATGGTTGCGCACGCCGTCCCACTCGCTGACGCCCTCGCGCACCTGATCGTCCCACGACCAGCATCCGGGTTCCGACTTCAAGAGCCAGTAGGCCATTCCGCGCCTCCCCAATCGACGACTCGCCTGCCGGCCAGTCTAGCCCGCATTTCCCACCAAGGTCATGGTCGGCGCAGGGCTTAGGCTCGAGGCCGGGCGGCGCCTTGATATCGGCGCATGACGGCCCCACACTATGGCCGGATGACACGAGCGGCCGGGCGCGCGCTTTGGAGCGCCGCCGGCAGCGGGCGGGCGCGGGGCGATGTCGTTTTTCGAGATGGGCGGCTACGCCGCCTACGTATGGCCGGCATTCGGCGCTGCCGCTGCGATCATGATCGCGCTGCTCGTGCAGAGCCTCCGCGCCATGCGCGCGCGCGAGGCGGCGCTGAGGACCCTGGAGGCGACAGCCCGCCGGCGGCGCGGCACCGGCGACGGAGACCGTGACCATGACGGGGAGCGGAACGCCCCGGCATGAAGCGCAAGCACTGGCGCCTGGTCTTTCTCGGTGCGGGGCTGGGAGCGCTCGGGCTTGCCGCCGGCCTGGTGCTGACCGCCCTCGACGACACGCTGGTCTTCTTCCATGACCCGAGCACGCTCAAGGAGCGCGCGTTCCCGGCGGAGCAGAGGCTGCGCGTCGGCGGCCTGGTGGAGGAGGAGAGCGTGGTCCGCGCCGACGACGGGCTGACGGTGCGCTTCGTCATCACCGATCTCGCCCATACCGTGCCCGTGACCTACCGCGGCATCCTGCCCGATCTCTTCCGCGAGGGGCAGGGGGTCGTGGCCGAGGGCTATCTCAAGGGCGGCGTGTTCGAGGCCGACGAGGTGCTCGCCAAGCACGACGAGAACTACATGCCGCGCGAGGTGGCGGATGCGCTGAAGAAGTCCGGCAACTGGAAGGGCGAGGACGCCGAATGATCGCGGAGATCGGCCACTACGCCCTCGTGCTCGCGCTGGCGATGACGCTGGTGCAGGCGGTGGCGCCGCCGCTCGGCGCCCGGCTGGGCGACGGTGCCCTGATGGCGCTGGCGCGGCCGGCGGCGGCGGCCCAGTTCCTCTTCATCTCGGCTGCGCTGGCCTGCCTGATGCATGCCTTCGTCGTCTCGGACTTCTCGGTGGTGACGGTGGCCGACAACTCGCACTCGGCCAAGCCGCTGCTCTACAAGTTCACCGGCACCTGGGGCAATCACGAAGGCTCGATGCTGCTCTGGGTCTGGATTCTCGCAGTCTACGGCGCCCTGGTGGCGGCCTTCGGGCGCAACCTGCCGCCGCGATTCCGGGCCTGGGTGCTGGCCGTGCAGGCGTTCGTCGGGCTGGGGTTCCTGGTCTTCATCCTCGCCACCTCCAACCCCTTCCTGCGCCTCGACCCTGCGCCCTTCGACGGGCGCGACCTCAACCCGCTGCTGCAGGATCCCGGCCTCGCCTTCCACCCGCCGCTGCTCTATCTCGGCTATGTCGGGCTGTCGACGGCCTTCTCCTTCGCCGTGGCGGCGCTGATCGAGGGCCGGGTCAACGCGGCCTGGGCGCGCTGGGTCAGGCCCTGGACGCTGCTCTCCTGGTGTGCGCTCACGGCGGGCATCGCTTTGGGTTCCTGGTGGGCCTACTACGAGCTCGGCTGGGGCGGGTACTGGTTCTGGGATCCGGTGGAGAACGCCTCCTTCATGCCCTGGCTGATGGCGACGGCGCTGCTGCACTCCTCGATCGTCGCGGAGAAGCGCGACTCCCTGAAGAGCTGGACCGTGCTGCTGGCGATCCTCGGCTTCTCGCTCAGCCTGCTGGGGACCTTCCTGGTGCGCTCGGGCGTGCTGACCTCGGTGCACAGCTTCGCCTCCGATCCCGCTCGCGGGGTCTATATCCTCGTCTTCCTGGTGGTCGTGATCGGCGGCTCGCTCACGCTCTATGCCTGGCGGGCGCCGGGGATGCGGGCCGGCGGCTCGTTCCGCCCGCTCTCGCGCGAGGGCTCGCTGCTCGCGAACAACCTGCTGCTGGCGGTGGGCTGCGCGACGGTCTTCATCGGCACGCTCTATCCGCTCGTTCTCGACGCGCTCGCCGGCCAGAAGGTCTCGGTCGGCCCACCCTTCTTCGAATCGACCTTCGTGCCCCTGATGATCCCGCTCCTCCTGATGATGGCGGCGGGGCCGCTGATGGCCTGGAAGCGCGCAGGCCCGGGCGCCGTGCTCCCGCGCCTCGCGGTCCCGCTGGTCTGCGCCGCGGCGGTAGCAGCGGCGGTGGCGGCGCGCAGCGGGGGCCCGTGGGGCGCGGTGCTCGGCATGGCGCTCGCCGGCTGGGTGGCAGCGGGTGTGCTGACGGAGCTGGCGGAGCGGATCAGGCTCTTCCGCGTGCCTCTCGGCGAGAGCGCGCGCCGGCTCGCCGGCCTGCCGCGCGCGGCCTGGGCGATGAGCATCGCCCATCTCGGCGTCGCCGTGCTGGTGGTGGGCACGGTGGGCGCCGGCAACTGGGCGGGCGAGCGGGAGCAGGTGATGCGGCCGGGCGATTCGGTCGCGCTTGCCGGCTACGACTTCCAGCTTCTCGACATCGGCGACGTGCCCGGCCCCAACTACCTCGCGCGGCAGGGGCGGGTGCGGGTCAGCGACGGCGGCGAGGAGATCGCGCTCCTCCTGCCCGAGCGCCGCCACTATCCGGTGCAGGACACCTGGACCACCGAGGCGGCGATCCACACCACCTGGCTCGCCGACCTCTATGTCGTCGTCGGCGAGGACGCACCCGGCGGCGGCACGGCGGTCCGCATCCATCACAACCCGCTGGTGCCGTGGATCTGGATCGGCGCGCTCGTCATGGTGGCGGGCGGCGCCGTCTCGCTGACCGACCGCCGCCACCGCGTCGGCGCGCCCACCCGCCGCCGCGCCGTGCCGGCCACGGCCACGGCCACGGCAGGCGACTGAGCGACATGGCGGACGAGGGCACCCGGACGCCGGCGGAGGACCAGGCGGCGGCGAAGCCCGTCTCCCCTGCCCTCCGGCTGCGCTACCTCGTGCCCGTCTTCCTGTTCGTGGCGCTGGCCGCGGCGCTCGGCGTCCAGCTGCTGACGGGCGAGCCCGGCAAGGTGCCGTCGGCGCTGATCGACAAGCCGGTGCCGGCGTTCTCGCTGCCTGCGGTCCAGGGCTTCGAGGAGGCGGGCGGCTTCGAGACCGCCCATCTCGGGCAGGGCGAGATCGCGCTCGTCAACGTCTTCGCGTCCTGGTGCGGGCCCTGCCGCGTGGAGCACCCGCTGCTCATGGCGCTCGCCGAGGCCGGCACCGTGCCGATCTACGGCATCAACTACAAGGATACGCCCGCCGACGCCGAGCGCTGGCTGGGGCGCCTCGGCAACCCCTACGCGCGCATGGGCGCCGACGTCGACGGCCGCGCCGGGATCGAGTGGGGCGTCTACGGCGTGCCCGAAACCTTCGTGGTGGACGGCGCGGGCCGCATCCGCCACCGCCACGTCGGCGTGCTCACGCCGCAGGATCTCGACGAGACGATCCTGCCGCTGATCGAGGATCTTCGGGGATGACGAGCGTGCGGCGCGCGCTGCTAGGAGCCACGTCCGTCCTCTGGCTGGCGCTGGCGGCGAACGCCTGGGCCTTCTCGCCCGACGAGCCGCTGGCGGACGCGGCGCTCGAAGCCCGCGCCCGCGCGCTGCACGCGGAGCTCCGCTGCCTCGTGTGCCAGGGCCAGTCGATCGCCGATTCCAATGCGGGCCTGGCCCAGGACATGCGCGCCGTCGTCCGCGAACGGCTCGCGGCAGGCGAAAGCGACGAGGCGGTGAGAGGGTTCCTCGTCGAGCGCTACGGCGACTACGTCCTGCTCGACCCGCCGGTGAAGCCCGAGACCTATGCGCTCTGGTTCGGGCCGGCCGCCGTCCTCGTCGCCGGGGCGGGCCTCGTCTACGTGCTGCTGCGCCGCGCCCGGAGCGGTGTGGGCGCCGCAGGTGGTGCGGCCGGCGGGCCGGCGCCGCTCTCCGCCGAGGAGCGACGGCGGCTCGACGCGCTTCTCGACGACGACAGCTGAACGGGCGCCCGTGGTCTTCGCGCTCGCCGCCGCCGGGCTTACGGCGCTCGCCGTGGCGGTGCTGCTGGTGCCCGTGCTGCGCCGGGAGCGGCGCGGGCCTGCGCGGGCGGACTACGACCTCGCCGTCTACCGCGATCAGCTGCGAGAGCTGGAGAGCGACCGTGCCCGCGGGCTGGTGAGCGAGGAGCAGGTCGAGGCGGCGCGCACCGAGATCGAGCGGCGCATGCTGCGCGCGGCGCGGGCGCGCGAGGAGGCGGAGGCCGCAGACGAGGCGCGGCGGGCGCCGGGCGCGGGCACACGGCCGCCCTGGCGGCGGCGCGCGGCGGCGCTGGCGCTCGGGCTCTGCGTGCCGGCGCTCGCCGCCGGCATCTATGCGAGCCTCGGCACCCCCGGACTCCCCGGCCGACCCTTCGACGAGGCCACCCGGCCCGCCTCCGATGCAGCGACGGCGGCACTCATGGACGACGCGGTCGAGCGGCTCGAAGCGCGGCTGGAGAGAGAGCCCGACGACCTCGAAGGCTGGCTCCTGCTGGGGCGCTCCCATCTCGTCCTGCAGCAGTACGCAGAGGCGGCCCGCGCGCTGCGGCAGGCGGCGCTGCTCTCCGGCGGCAATCCCGAGATACTCTCCATGCTGGGCGAGACGATCGTCTGGGCGAGCGACGGAACGGTGGTGCCGGAGGCGGTGCGGGTCTTCGAGCGGGTAATGGAGGCACGCCCGGACGACCCCGCTGCCCGCTACCACCTCGCGCTGGCCCGCGCGCAGGCCGGCGAGGTGCGCGACGCCTACGAGATGTGGCTGGCGCTCGCCGCCGACACGCCTGCGGATGCGCCCTGGCGCGGCGATCTGGAGAGCCTGATCCGCCAGGCCGCCGAGATGCTCGGCATCGCACCCGGGACCGTCCCGAGCGCGCCTGCCCGCGCCGAGGCACCCCCGGGGCCGTCTGCCGAGGACATGGCGGCGGCGGCCGAGATGACGCCGGACGAGCGCATGGCGATGATCCGCGGCATGGTGGAGAGCCTCGCCACCCGCCTCGAGGAGAACCCGGATGACGCAGAGGGCTGGCGCCGGCTGGCCCGCTCCTACGGCGTGCTGGGCGAGCACGAGAAGGCGGCCGACGCGCTCCGCCGGGCGGCGGAATTGGCACCCGACGACCTCGAGACGCTTCGTGCCTATGCGGACGCGCTCACCGAGGCCGCCCTGCCGGAGCCGCCGCCGGCGGACGCCGTGGCGGTCTACGAGCGCATTCTCACGCTTGCCCCTGACGATCGGGTCGCGCTCTGGATCACGGGCCTCGCTGCGTCGGAAAATGCCGAGGTCGCCACGGCGCGTGCGCGCTGGGAGCGCCTGCTCGCCCTGCTTCAGCCGGGCAGCGATGAGCACGCGGTGGTGCGGACCGCGCTCAACGCCCTGCCGGACTAGCAGCGGAGGCCGATCCGACCGGATCGGGTCGCCGACCACCGGTCACGCATCCGAACAAGTTATGGCGTACGCTCCCCCCTGCCAGAACTATTGATTTGGCCCAGGCAATGGGGCACCGTACCGCATGGGACATTAGGTCCCTCTCACTGCCGGGGAGAGATTCGCGCCATGAAGAAGAACGTCCGAAATGTCGTTGCCGCGGTCGGTCTCACCGCCTTGCTGGCGGGGTGCGGATCGGCCTATTCCGGTCTGGCCGACCAGAGCGGTCTGGGAGCCGGCCAGTACGTGCCGGCGGTCTACGTCGAGCCGGAATTCCAGGGTGAGTACCAGCAGGCGTTGGGCTTGTGCCGACAGGTGGCCGCGAACCGCCAGGCGACCGCCGCGCAGGAAGCACAACTGAAGACCCTGACCGGCGCGGTCGAAGGCGCCGGCACGGGCGCAGCCGCCGGGCTCGAATTCAACAACATTCTGAATAGCGCCGGCTTCGATACCGACGCCCTCGAAGGCGCAGGGATCGGCGCGGCGGCCGGCATACTCGCCGGCGTCTTCAGTGCCTTTGCGAGCGGCGCGGAAGAGACCGCCGAGGAGACCAAGCGGATTCTGCTCTCTTGCCTCGAGAGAACATCGAGAGGCGGGACGCGCTGGCAGGTCCTGGAGTAGTCCCGGCCGAGATCGCCGTCACACGGGGGCAACTCTCTCCCCTCCGAGCGGCGTGAACGCGCTGCGCCCCGAACGGCTTCCGGTCGTTCGGGGCGACGCGCTCCCCGTCCGTGGGCCGCGGCCTGAAGGGCTGCCCGCCGGACCCCGATAGCATCGGTGCGTCGCCCGGTGCCGGCCACAGCGAGCGGTCAGCATCGCGCGGTCGACCCGACCGCCTTTCGGGACTCTCCCCCTCCTCGCGGTCCGAGCCCCGACCATCGCGGGCCGATCGCCGCCAGACACTTCCCAGCATCCCCCGACCACGATCCGCCCATACGAGGTCACCACGGCTCGAACGGCCCCCCTCGCCGTCATGCCCCGACTTGTTCCGGGGGCCGGCCATGACGTTGGGGGGAACCGAGCATCGCGCCCCGCCATGGCGGCCGGAAGTGGGATTCGCCGGAGGGGGGGCATGCGGGATTTCGTGGGATAGCGAGGGATT
>WTGU01000028.1 GCA_011523425.1 Alphaproteobacteria bacterium | reverse complement strand
GCTGGCGGCTGAGGCCGGCGGCGTAGTGGATCAGCGCCGCCTTGAAGACGCCGTACGGGCCGGCAGCGAAGTCGATCTCGATGCCGGAGACGCTGGAGATGACCACGATGGAGCCCGCGTCCGACTTCTCCAGGTGCGGCAGCGAGGCCTCCACCGTGTGGACGGTGTGCATCATGTCGACCGTGAATTCCTGCTGCCAGGCCTCGAGCCCCGGCGTCACCGCGAGCGCGCTGACGTTGGGCACGACGATGTCGAGCCCGCCGAACTCGGCGGCCACGTCATCCACCCATTGACGCACCGCCGGCCCGTCGCCCACGTCGAGCGCACGACCCGAGGCGCGCACGCCGGTCGACGAGAGGGCGGCGACCGCCTCCTCCACGTCCGCCTCCGTGCGCGCGCAGATGGCAACGTCGGTGCCTTCCGCCGCCAGCTCGTCCGCGATCGCCCGGCCGATTCCCTTGGTACCGCCGGTCACCAGCGCCTTCCTGCCCTTCAACCCGAGATCCATGGCTCTCTCTCCCTGCCCTTCGGCGCCGCGCGAGGCGTGCGGCGCATCGTCTCCCGCTCCCTGCGCGCGCCGCAATTGCCGGCACCGCCGGGGCCTTCACTTGCGCGGCATGGTGACCGATCGCGCAAGTCAAGGCCAGCGGCGTATCAGCCGGCGCCGCCTCCGCCCGTAGCGAGCCAGGGCGGCGATTGCTTCAGAATCTCCGCATGCACTGGGCAGTCGGGCCGGTGGGCGCCCTCGAGATAGCCGGTGGAGAGCAGGAACTCGCGGACGATCTCGCTGCCCGTGAACTTGAAGTGCGCCCTGAAGAGCTTGACCCAGTCGGCGTGCGGCCTGGGGTGATGCGCGTCGAGCCAGGCGGCGAAGGAGGCGTGCGAGGCCTGCAACGCCCGGATGCGCCGGGCGTTCTCGATCGCCGCATCGACCTTGAGGCGATTGCGGATGATCCCGGCATCGGCGAGGAGCCGCGTCCTGTCCGCGTCGCCGTAGGCCGCGACGCGTGCGATCTCGAAGCCCTCGAAGGCGGCGGTGAACGCCTCCCGCTTCTTCAGGATGGTGAGCCAGGAGAGCCCTGCCTGGTTGATCTCGAGCACGAGACGCTCGAACAGGCGGTCGTCGTCACGCACCGGGAAGCCGTACTCCCGGTCGTGATAGGGCCCGTGATGGGGGTGGCCCGGCGCGATGTCGCAGTAGCTGGTCACGGGCTGATCGCGCGCCGCCGCCCGCCTACTCGGCGAAGGTCTCGAGCGAGAGCCAGCCGGCATCGACGACGCCGACGATGGCGCCGGTGAGCACGCCGCCGGCTACCGTCGCGATCGCCGCCTTGCGCCAGAGACGCGGGCGTTGCGGCGCGCCGGGCGCGTGGCCGGGCTCGGGCTTCTCGATCGGCTTGATCCCGAACGGCAGCGTCACGAAGAAGCTGATCCACCAGGCGATCACGAAGACGACGATGATTCCGAAGGGGTCCACGGGCGGGGCCTCACACCTGCTCGAGCTCGATCAGCGTGCCGCAGAAATCCTTGGGATGGAGGAAGAGCACCGGCTTGCCGTGGGCGCCGGGGCGCGGCTCGCCGTCGCCCAGCACCCGTGCGCCGTCCGCCAGCAGTTGGTCGCGCGCCGCGGCGATATCCGCCACCTCGTAGCAGAGATGGTGGATGCCGCCCGCCGGGTTCCGGGCCAGAAAGCCGGCGATCGGCGATCCCTCGCCGAGCGGATGCAGCAGCTCCAGCTTGGTGTTGGGGAGCGTGACGAAGACCGTGGTCACCCCGTGCTCCGGCAGGTCGACCGGGTCGGAGACGGCGGCGCCCAGGGTTCCGCGATAGAGCGCGCTCGCCGCAGCCAGATCAGGCACGGCGATGGCGACATGGTTCAGGCGTCCGATCATGGGCCGCTGCTCCCGCTCATCCCGGCACGCGCACGATCTGCACGTCGATCACCGGCCGCTTGCCGTGGCTCACCTTCACCGCCCGACGCACCGCCAGGCGCGCCGCTTCCTCCAGCGCCGCCCCGTCGCGCGCCTGCTTGCGCGGCAGACCGTCCACGGCGTCGGCGACGGCCGCCGAGAGCGTGTCCCGCGCCGCCTCGTCGTCGTCTCCGTCCAGGATCCCGCGGCCGGAAACCATCGGAGCGATCAGGGTGCGGCCGCCGCGATCGACGACGACCGAGACGAAGACCGCGCCATTGTGCATCAGCTTGCGCCGCGCGCCGATGGAGACGTGATCGGTCGCCACGATCTGCCCGCCGTCCAGCGCGAGCCTCCCGGCCGGCGCGCGGCCGATGACCGTGGCCGGGCCGGGCGCGAGCCGCAGCAGGTCGCCGTTCTCGACCAGCACCGGCTCCGGCACCTGGAGCGCGCGGGCGAGCGCGCCGTGCGCCTGCATGTGGCGGGCCTCGCCGTGGACCGGCACGGCGATCTGCGGCCTGACCCACTGATACATCTGGCGGAGCTCGTCCCGGCAGGGATGGCCGGAGACGTGCACGCCCGCATCCTTCTCGGTGATGACCTCGACCCCCTGCTGCACCAGCCTGTTATGCAGCGCGCCGATGGGCCTTTCGTTGCCGGGAATGATCTTGGACGAGAAGATCACCGTGTCGCCCGTGCCCAGGCTCACGCGCGGGTGGCTGTCGCCGGCGATCCGCGCCATGGCGGCGCGCGGCTCGCCCTGGCAGCCGGTGCAGAGGTAGACGACCTGGCTCTTGTGGAGCGGCGCGCCCTCGTCCTCCGTCAGCAGCCGGACGCCGTCGAGGTAGCCGCTGGCGCGCGCCGCCCGCACGTAGCGCTGCAGCGAGCGCCCGACCAGCACCGGCTCCCGCCCGGCATCGCGCGCCGCCAGCGCGACCGATTCGAGCCGGGCGACGTTCGAGGCGAAGAGCGTGACGGCGAGGCCGTGCTCGCGTTCGGCGATCAGCGCCGCTAGCGTCCTGCGCACGTCCGCTTCCGATCCCGATTCGCCCTCGACGGTCGCATTGGTCGAATCGCCGACGAGCGCCAGCACGCCCGCCTCGCCCGCCTGCCTGAGCGCCGCCTCGTCGAGCGGATCGCCCACCAGCGGATCGGGGTCGATCTTCCAGTCGCCAGTGTGCACGACGCGCCCGTAGGGCGTCTCGATGAGCAGCGCGTTCGGCTCCGGAATGGAATGGGTGAGCGAGATGAGGGTGAGCGCGAAGGGGCCGAGATCGAGCCGGCCGGAGAGCGCCACCTCCGTCAGCGGCACCTCGGAGAGCAGGCCCTCGTCCCGCAGCTTCTCGCGCAGCACCGCGGCGGCGAAGGGAGTGGCGTAGACCGGGCAGCGCAGCCTCGGCCAGAGATAGGCGACCGCGCCCAGATGATCCTCGTGCGCATGGGTCAGCACGATGGCGAGCAGGTCGTCCCTGCGCTCCTCGATGAACGCCGGGTCCGGCATGATCACGTCGATCCCGGGCAGCGAGTCGCCGGCGAAGGTGATGCCGAGATCGACCATCAGCCACTGGCCCCGGCAGGCATAGAGGTTGAGGTTCATGCCGATCTCGCCGGCGCCGCCGAGCGGCAGGAAGTGCAGCGCGTCGCGCTGGACCGCGGGCGGCGGCGGCGGCGCGTTCACGGCGCGCCCCCGTTGCGGCGATGGACCTCACGCAGGCCCCGGATCGTCATGTCCGGGTCGACCGCGTCGATCGCCGCCGTGGCATCGCCGAAGAGGCCGGCCAGCCCGCCGGTCGCGACCGTCGTCACAGGCGCGGCGATCTCCGCCTTCATGCGCCGGACGATTCCCTCGATCAGCCCGACATAGCCCCAGTAGATGCCGGACTGCATGGCCGGCACGGTCGCCCGGCCGATCACGCGCTCGGGCCGCTTGACCGCGATGCGCGGAAGCTGGGCCGCGGCCCGGTGCAGGGCCTCCAGCGAGAGCGCGATGCCGGGCGCGATGATGCCGCCCTCGTAGGCGCCCTCGGCGCTCACCGAATCGAACGTGGTGGCGGTGCCGAAGTCGAGGATGATCAGCGCGCCGTCGTGGCGCATGTGGGCGCCGACCGCGTTGACCAGCCGGTCGGCCCCGACCTCGTCGGGGCGCGGCACGTTCACCGCGATGCCGAGATCGACCCCCGGCTCGCCGACCACCTGCACGACGCAGCCGCAGTGATCGGCGCAGAGGGACTTCAGCGCGCCGATCCCCTGCGGCACCACGCTGGAGACGATCGCCGCGTCGATATCGCCGAGGCCGAGGCCCGCCTGCGCCAGGAGCTGGCCCAGCCAGACCGCGTACTCGTCGCTCGTGCGCCTCGCATCGGTCATGGCGCGCCACTGGCCGAGCGGGGACTCGTCCCCGTCGTCGCCGAAGACGGCGAACACGGTGTTGGTGTTGCCGGCGTCAACCGCGAGCAGCATGGGCCGTCCCCGCATCGCCGAAGAAGACATCGCCAGCCGCGATTGTAATCCGCGCGCCGCCCGCCTGGGCGAGCACCAGCGCGCCGTCCGCGTCGAGCCCCTCGAAGAGCCCGCAGAACCGCCTCTCGCCGCTGGTCACCGTCACCGGACCGCCGAGCCCGTGGGCGCGGGCTAGCCAGGCCTGGCGGACTGTCGCAAAGCCCCCGGCCTCCCATGCGCGCCGCCGCCCGACGAGCGCCGCGAGCAACGCGGGCAGCGCGTCTTCGGGCGCGAGGGACGCGGCGCCGGCGGCAACGAGGCTGGTCGAAGGAGGAGGCCCCTCGAGGCCCGGATGCGAGGAAAGGTTGACGCCGATGCCGAGCACCACCCAGTCCACGCGCCCGCCGGCGCCGAGCGCCGATTCCAGCAGGATGCCGGCGACCTTGCCGCCCTCCACCAGGATATCGTTCGGCCACTTGCAGCGCGCCCGGCCGGGCAGCGGATCGTCCACCAGGTCGAGCACCGCGAGCGCCGCGACGAAGGAGAGCTGGGCGACGTGGCGCGCCTCGCAGGCGGGGCGGAGGATCACCGAGAGGTAGAGATTGCCCGGCGGCGATGCCCAGGCGCGCGCGCGCCGGCCGCGCCCGGCCTTCTGCCGAAGCGCCCATACCACCGTGCCGTCGGCTGCGCCCGCGGCAGCCCGCTCGCGGGCCTCGTCGTTTGTGCTGCCGGTCTCGTCGAGGGCGACGAGCGCGTAGCCCTGCGGCAGCGCCGCCTGAACACTCGGGGCGGCAGTCGCGGCGGTCTCTGCGGTCGCGGTCAGGGCAGGAGCGCCGCAGCGGCGGCCTCGGCCCCGGCCAGGATCGGCGCGGGATAGGCGAAGAAGAAGAGCGTGACGATGCCGGTGCCCGCGAGCACGGCGCTGAGCTCCACGCCGACCGGGCGGTCGAACCCTTCCGCCGGCTTGTCGAAGTACATGACCTTCACGATCCTGATGTAGTAGTAGGCGCCGACCACGCTCGCCAGGACGCCGAAAATGGCGAGCCCGTAGAGCCCCTCGTCCACCGCCGCCAGGAACACGTAGAGCTTGCCGAAGAAGCCGGCGAGCGGCGGGATGCCC
>WTGU01000120.1 GCA_011523425.1 Alphaproteobacteria bacterium | reverse complement strand
CGAGCGAGCCGCGCCCCGCCATGCGGTAGCGGCCCGAGTTGTAGATCACGATGAGATCGATGCCGCCGGCCTCCTCGCACTTGGCCGAGAGGCCCGTGCCCGCGCCGCCGCCGATGATCGGCTCGCGGCGGGCGACCATGCCGTGGAACCTGTCGAGGAGGGTTCGGCGATCCATGCCCGGCATCGTCGGTCTCCCTGCGCCTGCGCCCTCAGGCGGCGATCTCGTGCCAGCTCTCGACGAGAGCCTCGGCGAACGCGGCGTCGTTGATGTGATGCGGCAGGCGGATCAGGCGGCGTGACTCGGTCTGCGCGACCGTCCGCTCCAGCGCCTCGAAGAGAGCCGCGTCGGCGTCCGCATCGTGAAACGGCATCCCCGGCGCGTCGATGAGCGAGACCCCCCGCTCCGGGATCAGGAAGCGCACCGGGCCGGCGCAGGCGTTGAGCCTCGCGCCGATCCATTCGCCCATCGCCCGGTTCTCGTCCGCCGTGGTGCGCATGAGCGTGACGTTGGGATTGTGAATGAGGAAGGTGCGGCCTTCGTACTGCGCGGGCACCGTGTCGCGGGCGCCGAAGTTCACCATGTCGAGCGCGCCGCAGGAGCCGACATAGGGCAGGCCCGAGCGCGCGAAGGCGCCGAGCCTGTCCTCGCCCGCGCTGAAGACGCCGCCCATGAGGAGGTCGCAGACCTCGGTGGTGGTGCTGTCGATGCAGCCCAGCACGAGGCCGGAATCCACCAGCTTCTCCATCGAGCGGCCGCCGGTGCCGGTGGCGTGGAACACCAGGCAGTCGTAGTCCGCCTCGAGCGCAGCACGCACCTGGTCGACGCAGGGCGTGGTGACGCCGAACATGGTGAGCCCGATCGCGGGCTTGTCCTCGCCCGCCGGCGCGGCGCCGCCCATCATGCCGGCGAGCGCGTGGGCCGCATTGGCGAGCACCACCCGCGAGATGCGGTTGAGCCCGGCGACGTCCACCACCGAATACATCATGGTGATGTCGTTGGGCCCGACATAGGGCGCGACGTCGCCCGACGCCACGGTGGAGACCAGCACCCGCGGCACCCCGATGGGGAGCGCGCGCATGCCCTGGGAGACCAGAGCCGTGTTGCCGGAGCCCCCTGCCCCGATCACACCGCCGACATCGGCGCGCGTCGGCAGGAAGCGGGCCAGCGCCTCGCCCATGGCGGCGACCGCCTGGCCGCGATCCTCCAGCCCCAGCACCGCGCTGGCGCCGTTCGGATGGTGGCCGGCGACCTCGGCCGCGCTCACGTCAGCACCGGCCGGCGGCGCGCCCCCGCCGGTGCCCACGTCGACGACGCAGGCTGGCACGCCGGCGGCGCCCAGCAGGTCGCGGAGGTAGAGCAGCTCCTCGCCCTTGGTGTCGAGGGTGCCGACGATGTAGGCCCTGGCCTTCGTCATCCCGCCGCTCCCGCTCGCGTGCGCCCGGCCGTCCTGCGCCCTCAGTCGACCGTCTTCAGGGCGCCGTCGATGGTGTCGAAGATGCGGTCGATCTGATTCTTCTCGACGATGAGCGGCGGCGAGAGCGCGATGGTGTCGGCCGTGACCCGGATCAGCACGCCGTCGTCGAAGCACTTGTGGAAGACCTCGGTGGCGCGCGCGGTCGGCGCGCCCGGACGCGGCTCGAGCTCGATGCCGGCGACGATCCCGATGCTGCGCAGGTCGATCACGTGGTGGCCGCCCCGGAGCGACCAGAGCGCGTCCTCCCAGTAGGGTGCGAGCTCGGCCGCGCGCTCGAACAGCCCTTCCTCGCGGTAGACGTCGAGCGTCGCGATCCCCGCGGCGGACGCGAGCGGATGGCCGGAATAGGTATAGCCGTGGAAGAGCTCGATCCCCTTAGCCGTGTTCTCGATGAAGGCGTCGTAGATCTTCTTGCGGCAGAACACCGCGCCCATCGGCACGGTGGCGTTGGTCAGCGCCTTGGCGGTGGTCAGGATATCCGGCTGCACGTCGAAATGGTCCGCCGCGAAGTTGGCGCCGAGGCGGCCGAAGCCGGTAATCACCTCGTCGAAGATGAGCAGGATGTCGTGCTTGTCGCAGATCTCCCGCAGGCGGCGCAGGTAGCCCCTCGGCGGCACCAGCACGCCGGTGGACCCCGCCACGGGCTCCACGATCACCGCCGCGATGGTGGAGGGATCGTGCAGCGCCGCCAGCCGCTCCAGGTCGTCCGCCAGGTGCGCGCCCCATTCGGGCTGACCGCGGCTGAAGGCTTGGTGCTCAAGGTCGTGGGTGTGGCGGATGTGGTCGACGCCGGAGAGCAGGCCGCCGTAGAACATGCGGTTCTTGACGATGCCCCCCACCGAGGTACCGCCGAAGTTGGTGCCGTGGTAGCCGCGCTCGCGCCCGATGAGGCGGGTCTTCGAGCCCCTGCCCCGCACATAGTGATAGCCCAGCGCGATCTTGAGCGCGGTGTCCGCCGATTCCGAGCCCGAGTTGGTGAAGAACACGTGGTCGAGGTCGCCCGGCGCGAGGTCGACGAGGCGGTTGGCGAGCTCGAAGGCGGCCGGGTGGCCGAGCTGGAAGGTCGGCGCGAAGTCCATGCGCTCGGCCTGGGCCTTGATGGCCGCGACGATCTTCTCGTGCCCGTGGCCCGCGTTGCAGCACCAGAGACCGGCGGTGCCGTCGAGCACCTCGCGGCCGCCCGGCGTGTAGTAGTGCATGCCGCTCGCGCGGCTGAGCAGGCGCGGCTTCTCCTTGTAGCCCCGGTTTGCCGTGAATGGCATCCAGAAGGCTTCGAGGTCGTTGGGGTTCTCGGGGTAGTTGATGTCGCTGCTGTCCATGGAAAGGGCACTCGGGATCGTGGTTGGCAATGAGGCGCGCGATCCTAGCATGCGACTGCGCCAATAGGGCGACCAAGACCGGGCGATCCTTCGATGCGGCCTCACGCGGGATCGCGTCGTCGAGACGGGTCCGGGGGCCTTGAACCGGCGCGGCTGTTGATTATGTGTTGTATCGAATGAGACAGTAATGTATCGCTAGGCCATGACTGAACGACCGCTCCGCCCCCCCATGCGCCAGGCCATTCTCGATGCGGCCATCGACACGCTTGCGCGCAATCCGGGTGCGTCCCTTTCCGACATCGCGACCCGCGCCGGCGTCGGCCGGGCCAGCCTGCATCGCCATTTCCCGTCCCGCGACGATCTGCTGGCCGCAGCCTCGCAACGGTGCATGGACGAGATCGACGCCGCGACCGCGGCTGCGCTCGGGGACGCGCGAACGGCGCGGGAGCGCCTCTCGCGCATGCTGGAGGCGGTGGTGCCGCTCGGCGATCGCTATCACTTCCTGGCGTCCGAGACCGTCGACAACGAGAGCGTGCGCAAGCGCTACGAGGACGAGCTCGACTGGCTCGCCCTCCTGGTGGATGACCTCAAGGCGGAAGGCGCGATCGCCGCCGACATGCCGCGCAGCTGGGCGGCCGTCAACATCGATGCGCAGATCTGGCTCGCCTGGTCGGAGGTGGCCGCGGGGAGGCTCGCGCCCGCGCACGCGGCCAACCTGGCTCTGCGCACGCTGCTCGAAGGACTGGGCCCATGATGAATGTCGTCTCGAAGCGAATCCGCGTCCTGCTCGCCCTGGTCTGCCTGCTGGCGATGTCCGCGACGGCCGCCGCCGCAGCGCCGGGCGCAGGCGACCGTGTCGACCTGATCGGCGTTCGGGTGACGGACGTCGCCGGCAACCATCATCGGATCGGCGTCTCTGCCGGCACGGTGCGGCCGGCCGTGCTGGTCTTCCTCGATACCGCCTGCCCCGTCGCCACGCGCTACGTGCCCACGCTCAACGCGCTTCATACCGAGGCGGAGGCGCACGGCCTGTCGCTCTACGGGATCCTGTCGAATCCCGCGATCACCTGGCAGGAGAGCGTGGACTTCGCCAACGAATTCGGGGCCTCTTTCCCTGTCATTCTGGACAGCACCGGCGATCTCGCGCTCCGCCTCGGCCCGCGCGTGACTGCGGAATCCTTCGCGATCTCCACCGCCGACCGCATCGTCTACCGCGGCCGGATCGACGACCGCTTCGCCGCCGTGGGCAGGCTGCGCACGCGGATTGGCTCGCACGACCTACGCACGGTCATCGAGGCGCTGGCCGGGGGCGGCGAGCCCGAGCCCTACGAGACGGAGGCGATCGGCTGCTTTCACCACGTCTGGGACGAGCCGGGGACGAACGGCGCGGGGCTGGGCGAGGTCACCTACAACCGCCACGTCGCACCGCTTCTCGAAGCCAACTGCGTCGAGTGCCACCGGCAGGGCGGGATCGCCCCCTTCTCCCTCGAAGGCTACGACAACGCGAAGCGCTGGCACCGGATGGCCGCCTTCATGACCGGCGAGCGGCTCATGCCACCGTGGCGGGCGGCGCCCGGCTTCGGCGCGTTCCGCGACGCGCGCCGTCTCAGCGACCACCAGATCGCGCTCCTGGCATCCTGGTCGGAGAGCGGCGCCAGGCTGGGCGATGCCGGCGATACCATGCCGGCCTCCGTGCGCTCCGGCTCGAAATGGCGCCTCGGCGAGCCCGACCTGGTTCTTCGGATGCCCGAGCCCTTCCCTGTGCCGGCGGATGGCGAGGACATCTACCGCTACTTCGTCATCCCCACCGGCTTCGCCGAGGACAAGGTGGTGACCGCCCTCGAATTCAGCCCCGGCGACGCCGAGGTGGTGCATCACGCCAACTACCTCATGGACTACAGCGGCGCCGCCCGCGCCGAGGACGCGAAGGACGAGGAGCCGGGGTTCTCCGTCTTCGGCACCGGGGCGTTCCTCGACTACAACGCCTGGGGCATCGGCGGCTGGGCGCCAGGGGTGGAGCCCTACGTCCTCGACCAGGGGCTCGGCATGTGGCTGCCCAGGGGCGGGGACCTGGTGCTCGAGGTGCACTATCACCTGAACGGCAAGGCCACGACCGACCGGAGCGAGGTGGGCTTCCACTTCGCGCGCGAGCCCGTCGACCGCTATGTCGACGGCGTGGTCATCGGCACCCAGGACCTGCGCATTCCGCCGGGCGATGAGAACTACTGGCGGCGTTTCTCGATGGACGTGCCCTCCGGCATGACGCTGACCGACGTGACCCCGCACATGCATTTTCTCGGCCGCGAGTTCGTCGCGATCGCGACTCTGCCGGACGGCAGCGAGACGCCGCTCATCCGCATCGCCGACTGGGATTTCCGCTGGCAGAACACCTTCGCCTATCGGGAGCCCGTCCACCTGCCGGCGGGCAGCCGCATCGACGCCTGGATGCGCTACGACAACTCGGCCGACAACCCGCAGAACCC
The DNA here is from genome assembly GCA_011523425.1 of Alphaproteobacteria bacterium. GTDB lineage: Bacteria > Pseudomonadota > Alphaproteobacteria > UBA828 > UBA828 > WTGU01. Next base: position 77,531 of record WTGU01000120.1, on the reverse strand, counting down.
GGCGCTGGAGCCCGAGACGGTGACCTGGGGCTGGGAGACCACCGACGAGATGAGCGAGCTCTGGATCGGCTTCGTTCCCGATGAGCCGGCGGATCGCCAGCGCATCGTGAGCGCGTCGGAACGGTCCTGGTACCGGTCGGCGCACGTGAGCGACGCCGAGATCGCCCGGCTCCGCGCGCGCCTCCCGGCATTGGAATGAGGCCGCTTCGAAACCTAGCCCGCGTCCCCTCGCGCCCGCCAGTGGTTGGCGATGTCGATGCCGCGGCAGAGCCAGATCCGGTCGTGGGCCAGCACGTGGTCGACGAAGCGCCGGAGCGCTGCGAAGCGGCCCGGCCGGCCGACCAACCGGCTGTGCAGGCCAATGCTCATCATGCCGGGCATTGCGCTGCCTTCCTCGTAGAGCACGTCGAAGGCGTCCTTCAGGTAGGCGAGGAAGGGCTCGCCCCAGTCGAAGCCCGGCGCGGTGGCGAAGCGGTGGTCGTTGTGATCTGCCGTGTAGGGGATCATCAGCAGGCGCCGGCCGGCTTCTTCCACCCAGTAAGGCAGCTCGTCGGCATAGGAATCCTGGCTGTAGAGGAAGCCGCCCTCCTCCGCCACGAGGCGCACGGTGTTGGGGCTGCGGCGGCCGAGGAAGTAGCCGAGCGGGCGCGTGCCGGTGAGCTCTCGCTGGATCGCGATCGTTTTCTCGATATGCGCGCGCTCGTCTGCCTCGGGCACGGCGTGATAGTCGATCCAGCGGTAACCGTGGCTCGCGATCTCCCACTCCGCCTCGACCATCGCGGCGACCGCGTCCGGGTTGCGCGCGAGCGCCATGGTGACGCCGAAGACCGTGACCGGCACGCCGCGCTCGGTGAAGAGCTGGTGGAGGCGCCAGAAGCCGACGCGACTACCGAACTCGTACATGGATTCGATCGGCAGCGCGCGCTCGCCGATGCGGGGCTCCACGAAGCCGAACTCGGTCAGCAGCGTCTCCGAGCCGGCGTCGCCGTGGAGCACGCTGTTCTCCGCGCCCTCCTCGTAGTTGATGACGAACTGCACGGCGATGCGCGCCTCGCCCGGCCAGCGCGGGTGCGGCCGGTCGCGGCCGTAGCCCACCATGTCGCGGGGATAGGGGGTATCGCCCATCCGCCCGGCGGCCCTAGCGGAAGAGCGCCGCGTTCTCCCGCGCGAAGGTGCGGAAATCGCGGGGCGCGCGCCCGGTCACGCGCTCGACCACGTCGGTCACGGGCGCGCCGAATCCATCCCGGAACAGGCCGTCGATCTCGACCAGCGCCTGCGCCGCCTTGGGCCCGATGCCGGCGGCCCCGAGCGCGGCCCGCGCCTCGTCGTCGCTGACGGAGACGTAGCGCACCGGCCTGCCAAGCTCCTGCGTGAGGATCGCCGCGCACTCGGCATAGGAGATCGCCGCCGGCCCGGTGATCTCGTAGGTCTCGCCCTCGTGCCCGTCTTCGACGAGTGCCGCGACCGTCACCGCGGCCACGTCCTCGATCTCGACCAGCGATATCCGCGCCTCCCCCACCGGTGCGTAGAACTCCCCCCGCTCCCTGATGAGGGGCACGAAACGCCTGAAATTCTGCATGAAGGCGTTGGGCCAGAGGTGCGTGTAGGCGATCCCCGATTCGTTGATGCGCCGCTCGATCACCCCGTGCCAGCGGCGGATGGTGGTCGGCGCGTCGGGCGCGGCCTTGATCGCCGACATCTTGACGATGCGACGGATGCCGGCCCGCTCGGCGGCCGCGACGGCGTTGAGCTCGAGCTCGACCATCGATTCGGAGAAGGCGCAGAGGAGCGAGAGGGTCTCGATGCCGTCGAATGCGGCATCGAGGGTGCCCGGGTCGGCGAAATCGCCCTCGACATAGTCGAGGCCTGAGCCGAACTGCCGCCTCGCGCGGGCGACGTCGCGGCTCATGATGCGGAACGGACGGTTCGTCCCGCGCAACTGGGCGACGGTGGCGCTCCCGGTCGTGCCGGTCGCGCCGGTGAGCAGGATCAAGGCCGGTCCCCGTCAGATGGTGCCTGCCCGGATGCTAGCCCGCACTACTCACCATGGCCATGGTCTGCGCGGCGGTGTCCGGCCGACAGGGTAGGAGAGGCGTGCAGCGCGTCGCGCGGGTACGCGCGCCTTCGGCGCGACGCGGGACATCGGGCAAGCGTCTCGACGCACACTGTCGACCGGAGAGCGCCGCCCTTCGGGTCGCGCCCAGGCGCCCGCCCGCTGTGTCGTGGGCCTCAACCGTAGTCCCCGATACGCTTTTCGGCCCGCTCCTGGCGGATCGAACGCCTGGGGCGCGACGCAGGCCGTGACCATGGTGAGAAATGCGGGCTAGTCGATACCGCCTCTCCCCTCCAGCGCCACGGCGTCGCGACGCCGCTCAGTGGTCGTGACCGGCGTGCCCGCCCAGACTGACCGTGTACTGGAGGATGAGCTGATTGTCCTCCTCGCCGCTCATCATCGATTCCCGGTTGTACTGCAGGCGCACCTGCCCGTACCGGCTGGTCGTCCAGTCGCCCATGACGGCGATCGCGCTCGGGTCGTGGTCGGTTTCCGCCATGTTCGACGGGCGGAGGCGGGCATAGCGCACGCCGAGCCGCCATTCCGGCGCGACCTTGTAGACGGCCTGCGCGTACCACCCGGCGCTGCTGCCGTCGCTCGCCAGCGTGTGCTCCTCCATCGCGTCGTCTTCCAGCGTGTAGGTGCCCGCGTCCGTCTGCCAGAAGTGCTCGCCCTGGAGGATCAACTGGCTCTGCCTGGCGTCGCCGGTGGGCGACCAGGCGTAGCGGACGTCGGCGCCGAGGAGCTGCCGGTCGCCGCTGAACATGCCGTCGTAGAAGAAGTCCGACGGCGCGAAATCCTCGTCGGCGTGGTTGTCGTCGTCGTCATGCCCGTTCATGTCGTGGTCGTCGTCGTGATCGTGCATGTCGTCGTCATCGTCGTGGCCATGCATGTCGTGGTCGTCGTCATGCCCGTTCATGTCGTGATCATCGTCGTGATCATGCATGTCGTGGTCATCGTCGTGGTCGTGCATATCGTGGTCGTCGTCATGCCCGTTCATGTCGTGGTCGTCGTCATGGTCGTGCATGTCGTGATCGTCGTCGTGGCCGTGCGCGTCGTGATCGTCGTCGTGGCCGTGCGCATGGCCGCCGTCGCCGCCGATGACCCTCCCGCCAAGGATCGAGGCGCCGATCCTCCAGGACGAGCCGCGACCCATGTCCCCGCCGACGCGGGCAAAGGCCGACCACGCCCGGCGGCCGGTGTCGGAGCCGCCGAAGGGACGATCGTCGCCGCGGAACAGGCCGCCGCCCACCTCGGTGCGGACGCTGCCGGGCAACGACAGCGCGAGCTCGACACCGTCATCGTTGTACGCGCCGTCGAGGAAGGCCCGATAAGGCAGGGGGCGGTCGCTGAAGTCGTCCTCGTGCGCGTGACGCTCGTTGAGATAGCCGAAGTTCCAGAGAGCGCGGCCGGCGGTCAGGCTCAGGCCCGACGGCAGGCCGGCGCCCGGCAGGGTGCGGATGTACGCCTCCTCGATCTCCAGCTCCGCAGGCTCGCCCGGGTGCGCACCGAGTCCGAGCACGACAGAACCCTTCAATGCGTCGCTGACCTCGCTCGACAACGCCAGCTCGCTGTGACCGAGCGAGAAGCCCTCCGGCGGGCGCTCGCTTTCGTGGCCGAAACGGAAGCCGGCGGGCGACGCGTCCTCGGCCGAGTGGGACGTGACCATCCCCCTCAGAACCGCGGCGATGCTCACGTCGGGCGCGCCGTGCGCCCCCATGTCGTCGTGGGGTTCGTGGCCGTGATCGTCCTCGGCGTGGGGTTCGTGGCCGTGATCGTCATGGCCATGATCGTCGTGGCCGGCCGGCTCGCCGGGGGAGCCCGACCGCAGCGCCTCGAGCTGCTCTTCCAGCGCCCTGATCCGGGCTTCGTAGTCCTCCCTGAGCGCCTGAATCTCCAGTGCCAGACCGGCGGCGAAGGGAACGTCGCTCTCCGTCTGGGCTTCCGCCCGCGGTGCTGCAAGAGAAGCCGCAACCGCAACGGTCGCGGCGATGCCAACGGCGTATCGCATGTCCTTCTCCCCCTAACCTGCAATGGCAACGCCCGAAGCGAACCGCAGCCCGCCTGCCGGCTTCATCGGCCATCGACTATGTTATTGTATAACAGTCGTGACCTGCCTCTGCAATCCCGACTCTCGGAGATGGCGCGATGGTGCGATGGTCCGCCGTCGGCGGGCCGCCTCCTCCTATTCCCCGGACCATGGTGCGGTGCCGCTCGTGGAGTGGTCGTGCGAGGGTTGCGGCATGATGGGCGAGAGCGGAGACGAGCGGGAAGGAGCGGGGCGTGGCGGGGGAGCCGGTGCTCAAGCGGGATTCAGGTGCTCAAGTGGGATATGGAGGCCACCAGACCCCGCGGAATCCCTCGCTATCCCACGAAATCCCGCATGCCCCCCCTTGGCGAATCCCACTTCCGGTCGCCACGTGAGGGAGCGGTGTTCGGCCCCCGTCGCGTCATGGCCGGCCCCCGGAACGAGGCGGGGCATGTCCGGGCATGACGATGAAATCGGATGGTCCGCGCAGGTCGGACGCCCACTCGGAAATCACGCGAGCGTCGAGATCGGGACTCTAGTAGGGGGCGCCCGAGAGGGCCATGGTCACTGTGTGCTCGATGTCCGTGATGGCGCCGGCGAGCTCGCGGCCGATCAGGTCCATCTGGCGGAGCTGGTCGACGCGCGGGCGCAGTCGCTCGATGTCGGTGCCGGGGAAGATGTCGCGCAGGAGGTCGCAGGCGTCCACCAGGCCGATGAGCGCGACATCGCGCGGGTGGGGAATCTCGTCGGAGTGCAGGACCTCCCCGATGCGCAGCTTGACCTCCTGCTCCACGTTGCCGTCGATCGTGGGATAGCGCCGGGCGCGGAAGGCCCAGAGCACCCTCTCCTCGCGCCGCGTCACGATGCCGCGCGCCACCAGGCTCTCCAGCGCCTGCTCGCGAATGCCGGGCGAATCCTCGACGGAGAGCACCCTGATCCAGGTCCGCGTGTCCGATCCCGGCTCGTGTGCCGCGATCTTCGCCAGCGTGGTATCGAGCATGGGAGTGCCGGTGGGCGTCGGATCGCTGACCACGAGCGCCTCGGGGTCGGTGTCGATCCGGTTGGCGAAGGCGAGGTCCATCAGCACGGCGCCCGCGATCGCGCACGAGAGCGTGGACTTGGGGATGGGCGCGAAGGAGCCGTCCTCGTCGTCGAGCAGAAGGAGCAGAATCTCCTCGGTAAAGGTCAGCATCGCATGGCCCCCCGCCGTCATCCCTCGACGGCTGCCAGCGCCTCTTCCCGAGACGGATGGATGGTGATGATCTTGTCGAAGCCACTCACCTCGAAGACCTCCCGCACCACGTCCGGCAGCGCGCAGAGCGCGAACGTCGCCTCCCGCCTCCACAGGTTCTTCGCAGTCATCAGCACGGCGCGCAAGCCCGCACTGCTGATGTAGGCGAGCTGCTCGAAGTCCATGATCACGGCGCGGTCGTCGTCCTCGATCGCGTGTCTGATCTGCTCCTCGAACTCCCTGGCATTGGTGGAATCGACACGGCCGCTCACGAGGGCGGACAGCACGCCGTTCTGCCGTTCGGTCGTCACTTCCATGAACTCTCTCCCCCTGCGTCCGGACGACGCAGCCCTGGCACCCCTTCGCTGGGCCGCCCCCATATCATTACCGCTGGCACCGCGCCAGACCCGACTTGATATATCCACCTCAGCGGTGGCGCAGGCGGTCCGTCGCGACGAGGCCGGCCACGAGACCGAGACCGGCGGCGGAGACGGCGAGCATCACCCACCAGGAGGCGGCCCACCCGCCGAGCCCCTCCACCGCCGCCGGTGATGGCGGCGGCCCCAGCAGGCTGCCGAGGGCGGCGCCCTGCACCACGAAGCCGCTCGCCATGGCGACGAAGGCCGCGCGCGGCGCGTGCGCGGCGGCACCGGCGATGGCTGCCGCCGGCAGCAGCCCGCCGACGGCGCTGAAGACGAACGCGAGCACGACCTTGAGGTCGCCCGGGGTGCCGGCGATGAACACACCGGCGGACGCGCCCCCCATCGCGCAGAAGGCGATTCCGACCAGCGCCCAGCGTGGCGCGCGCCGGTGCATCAGCCAGGCGGCGGCGAAATTGCCGAGCGCGTTGACCGCCACCACCATCGCGCCCCATATGGCCGCGCCGGATGCGCTGCGCCCCTGGGTCTCGATCAGGAAGGTGGGCAGCCAGGTCATGATGGCGAACCACTGCAGCGTGTAGAGCGCGAACGAGAGGCCGAAGAGCCAGAGCGCCGCGCGCGAGAGCGTCGCGCCCACGCCGGACCAGTCGAGCGCCTCGGCGACGAAGACGACCGGCCAGCGGCGCGGCAGCAGGCTCCAGGCCAGCGCCACCCCGAAGAGCGCCGCCAGCGCCGCGCCCACGAGCCAGAAGCCGCGCCAGCCCACGGCGTCGAGCAGCGACGGCGCGATCAGCATGGCGATGGCCATGCCGAGCGGCATGTAGGCGCCCCAGATGCCGAAGGCGAGACCCTGGTCGCGGGGGCGGGCGGCCGCGGCGATCAGCTTGGGCGCGGTCACGGTCACGCCCACGAAGCCGAATCCCTCGACGAAGCGCGCCACCAGCAGCAGGGTGCTGCCGCTCACCAGGCCGCCGAGGAGGCTGCCCACGCTGAGGAAGACGACACCGGCGAGCATCAGGCGCCGCGGGCCCGCCTGATCGGAGAGCAGCCCCACGGCCACGGCGAAGACGGCGCCGATCGCATAGTAGATCGAGGTGAGAAAGCCTGCGGTGACGAGATCGAGGCCGAGGCTTTCCCGCAGCACCGGCAGCGCCGGCGGCACCTTGCCGACCTGGAAGCCAGCCAGGATCCCGGCGCCGAGCGCCATCAGCACGATGTCCCAGCGGGTGGCTGCGCCGGACGCGGGCTCGCGGCTCAAGAGCGGCCTCGGAATCCCGGCCGCCCGACCGCCGGTGTGCCGCCCTCCGCCATCGGGCCGCCTTCAGGCCCCCGCCGCGTCGCGCATAACATCGCGCACGGCATCCCGCACCGCGGCGGCGATCCGCCCTGCCGTGGCCTCGTCGAGGTCGGGGTGCATGGGCAGGCTGAGAACCTGCCGGCTCAGCCGTTCGCTGACCGGCAGGGAGCCGGGGCCGGAGCCGGCGGCGTCGTAGGCCGGCTGCAGGTGCATCGGCACCGGGTAATGGACCGCTGTCGGGACGCCCCGCTCCGCGAGCGCCGTTTGCACCGCGTCGCGGCGCGGCAGCCGGATCGTGTATTGCGCCCAGGTCGAGCGCCGTCCGGGCAGCCGGCCCGGCAGTTCGACGACGCCGGCCAGTGCCGAATCGTACCACCCCGCGACCCGCTCGCGCGCTTCGATCTCGGCGTCGAAGGCGGCGAGCTTCACCTGCAGGATCGCCGCCTGCAGCGTATCCATGCGGCTGTTGAGGCCGATACGAACGATGTCGTACTTGCCGGCGCCCGCGCCGTGCTCGCGGATCGAGCGCCAGCGGGCCGCGCGCGCCTCGTCGTCGGTGAAGAGGGCGCCGCCGTCGCCATAGCAGCCGAGCGGCTTGGCCGGATAGAAGCTGGTGGTGGTGACCGGTGCGAGCGCGCCGACGGGCCGGCCGCCGCTCGCCCCGCCGAAGCTCTGGGCCGCGTCGTCGATCAGCAGCATCCCGTGCTCCGCCGCGAGCGGCGCGAGCGTCTCGTAGTCCGCCGCCTGGCCGAACAGGTCCACCGCGATCACCGCCTTCGGAACGAGCCTCCCCTCCGCCGCCGTGCGGGCAACCCTCGCGGCAAGATCGTTCGCGCCCATCAGGCAGCTCGCGTCCTCGACGTCCACGAAGACAGGCGCGGCACCCAGCAGCGCCACCACGCCCGCCGTCGCGGGGAAAGTGAAGCCCGGCACGAAGACAGCGTCGCCGGGGCCGATTCCTTCGGCCATCAGCGCGATCAGCAGGGCGTCGGTGCCGCTCGCGCAGGTGACGGCGGTGGCCGCGCCGGCGCGCGCCGCGAGCGCCGTCTCCAGCCCGGCCACCGCCGGCCCCATGACGAAGCGGCCGTCCTCGAGAACCCCTTCGATGGCGGAGTCGATGTCCTGCCTCAGGCGCCGGTACTGCGCGCCGAGGTCGATGAAGGCGATAGGGTCGTGATCGACTGCTGACATGCGGCTCCGTCTTCTCAGATCGCGCCGGGAGGCGCCGCGGGGCCGGCGCATTCTCGTGGTTCGCGATGCACCGTCGCGCGGGACTCCCGATAAGGGAAGGACATGAGGCGCCGCGTTGCATCGGCACCGGCTTGTCGTTACCCTTTTATATCATCGTGATACCGCATGTTCATGGACGAACAGGCGACGAAGCGGCTATCCACCATGGCACGGACTCTCCCCATCGGCAGCGCCCGGGCAGAGGCGCCCGCCAAGACGACGCGGCTGCGCGACCTGCTGCAGTCCCCCGCGCTCGCCTTCATCATGGAGGCGCACAACGGTCTCTCCGCCAAGATCGTTGAGGAGGCCGGCTTCGAGGGCGTCTGGGCTTCGGGCCTCTCGATGTCGGCGGCGCTCGGCGTGCGCGACAGCAACGAGGCCTCGTGGACCCAGGTGCTCGAGATGCTGGAGTTCATGGCGGACGCCACCGCGATACCGATCCTCGTGGACGGCGACACCGGCTACGGCAACTTCAACAACGTGCGCCGCCTGGTGAGGAAGCTCTGCCAGCGCGGCATCGCCGGCGTCTGCATCGAGGACAAGCTCTTCCCCAAGACCAACTCGTTCATCGGCGAGAACCAGCCGCTGGCGGACGTGGACGAGTTCTGCGGCCGCATCAAGGCAGGCAAAGACAGTCAGAGCGACGACGACTTCCAGCTCGTCGCCCGCGTCGAGGCGCTGATCGCCGGCTGGGGCATGGACGAGGCGCTGCGCCGCGCCGAGGCCTACCAGCGGGCCGGCGCCGACGCGGTGCTGATCCACTCCAAGCGGGAGACCGCCGACGAGATCACCGACTTCTGCGCCTCGTGGGGCGCCCGCGCGCCGGTGGTGATCGTGCCGACCATGTATCACCGGACGCCGACCCAGGCGTTCCGCGAGGCCGGCGTCTCCATGGTCATCTGGGCCAATCACAACATGCGGGCGGCGGTCACGGCGATGCGTCAGGTCAGCCGGGCCATCAAGGAGAGCGAATCGCTCACCGCCGTCGAAGGCGAGATCACGCCGGTGCGGGAGGTGTTCGAGCTCACGGGCCAGGCGGAGCTCGCAGCGGCCGAGGCCCGCTACCTCGCCGCCGGCGGCGGTTATCGCGCGATCCTGCTCGCGGCCTCGCGCGGCACAGCGCTCGGCCCGCTCACCGAGCGGCGGCCCAAGTGCATGATCGACGTGCGCGGCGAGCCCCTGCTCCAGCGCCTCATCCGCACCCTCAACAAGAGCGGCCTGCGCGACGTCACGGTGGTGCGCGGCTACTGCAAGGAGGCGATCGCCCTTGCCGGGATCGAGGCGGTCGACAACGACCGCTACGACGAGACCGGCGAGGCCGCCTCGCTGGCCTGCGCCGAGGGCCGCCTCTACGGGCCGTGCCTCATCTCCTACGGCGACATTCTCTTCCGCCGCCATCTGCTGGACGGCCTCCTCGCCGCAGACGGCGACATCGTGACGGTGGTGGACGCGAGGCGGCGGACGGATTCCTCCCGCGCGCCCGACCGCGCCGTCGACTGGGTGCGCTGCTCGCGGCCCTTCACCGGCAGCTACCTCGACGACGAGCGCGTGACGCTGGAGGCGATCTGGAGCGACAGCGCCGGCGCAGACGACGCCCACGGCGAGTTTATCGGCCTCACCAGGCTGAGCGCCGAGGGCGCAGCAGAGGTGCGGGCCGAGCTGGATGCCATGGTGAAGGACGGCACCCTGGACAAGGCCGACCTGCCGGAGCTCTTCGCCCGCCTGATCGGCCGGGGCGTGGCCGTCGACGTCCTCTACGTCACCGGCCACTGGCTCGACGTGGACGACGCCTTCGACCTCGCGTCCCTGCGCAATCTGGTGTAGCCGGCATGGACGATCAGGCCCCGTTCCCGGCCGACACCATCGTCGTCGGTGGAGACGGCATCGGCGAGGCGCCGGCGCCGGACTTCGACCCGATGATGCTCTCGGTGCTTTCCAGCCGCTTCAGCGCCATCCTGCGCGAGATGAGCAACGGCGTGCTGCGCGCCAGCAAGTCGGGCGTCATCAAGATCGCACGCGACATGTCGTGCGCCATCCTCACCTACGACCACCGCCTCGTCTGCATCGAGGAGTGCATCCCGGTGCACGCGGCGGCGATCGACCTCACCACCCGGCCGCTCACGGAGCTCTTCGACGACATCGAGGAGGGCGACGCCTTCCTCAACAACTGCCCCTATACCGGCGTCACCCACCACGCCGACCTCACCCTCTGCGTGCCGGTCTTCTTCGACGGCAAGCCGCTCTTCTGGACCGTCAGCCGCGCCCACCACGCCGACGTCGGCGCGCCGATTCCGTCGACCTACCTGCCCTACGCCAAGACCATCTACGAGGAGGGGCTGCACTTCCCCGGCGTGCGCGTCGAGCGCGGCTACCGTGAGATCCGCGACATCATCCGCATGGCCCGGATGAAGGTGCGGGTGCCCGACCTCTGGTACGGCGACTACCTCGCGCAGGTCGGCGCCTGCCGCACCGCCGAGCGACGCATCAGGGAGCTGGTCGAGAAGTACGGCACCGAGACCGTCGCCGCCTTCGTCGAGGCCTGGATGGCCTATGGCGAGCGCCGCGCGGCCGCCGCCATCGGGACGCTGCCGGCGGGCACCTGGTCCTACGAGAACCGGCACGATCCCCTGCCGGGCGTCGCCGACGAGGGGATTCCGGTCAGGGCGTCCGTGACCGTCGATCCCGAGGAGGCGCTGATCACGGTCGACGTGCGCGACAACATCGACTGCATCCCCGGCGGGCTGAACCTGAGCGAGACCTGCTCCATCGCCGCCTGCCGCGCCGGCGTCTTCTACAACATCGACCACACCATCCCCCACAACGAGGGCAGCGCGCGGCGCATAAGGGTGCTGCTGCGCGACAACTGCATCGTTGGCCGGCCGCGCTATCCGGTGGGCACCTCGGTCGCGACCACCAACGTCACCGACCGGCTGGTGAACGCCGTCTCCTGCTGCTTCGCCCAGATCGGGCCGACCCACGGCATGGCGGAAGGCGGCTACCAGCAGGCGCTCGGCCTCGCCGTGATCTCGGGCGAGGACCCGCGCCGCGACGGCCAGGCCTACGTCAACCAGATGTTCATTGGCTTCGGCGGCGGGCCGGGGCTGCCCGGCCATGACGGCTGGATTACCTACGGCGGCCCGGTGGACGGCGGCATGCAGATCCTCTCGCCCACCGAGGTCGACGAGAGCATGTTCCCGATCCTCTTCGAGTGCCGCGAGCTCGCCGTCGACACGCTGGGCCACGGGGAATGGGACGGCGCGCCGGGCACGCTCGCGGTCTACGGCCCCGTCGCCGGCGAGATGACGGCGGTCTACTGCAGCGACGGCGACACCTATCCCTCGAAGGGCGTGCGCGGCGGCGGCGACGGGGCGCCGTCGGTCAACCAGAAACGCGGCGCGGACGGCGCCCTGGTGACGCTCCCCTCCTTCCACGAGGAGCGCTGCGCCCCCGGCGAGATGTTCCGCTTCGTCACCACGGCCGGCGGCGGCTACGGCGAGCCGACGCGGCGCGAGCCCGCGGCCGTCGCCCGCGCCGTCGACAACGGCTGGCTCAGCAAGGAGAAGGCGGAGGAGGTCTATGCCGTCGCGCTGCGGCTCGCGCCCGACGGCATCACGCACGAGGTCGACGGCCGGGAGACAGCGCGGCGGCGGCAAGCGCAGGGCGGCGGGGCCGGCGGCTAGATGGGCCAACCCACGCCCGAACGCTATCGGGTCTGCATCGACATCGGCGGCACGTTCACCGACTGCGTGGTCTCTGACGACGCGCAGGACCTACGGATCTTCAAGACCCCGTCCACCCCCGGCGCTTTCGAGCAGGGCTTCATGAACGCGCTGGCGCTGGCGGCGGAGGGGTGCGGGCTGGCGCTGCCGGACTTCATGGCGCGGGTGGAGCGCATCGTCCACGGCACGACGGTCTCGACCAACGCGCTGCTGGAAGGCAAGCACGCGGCCGTGGGGCTGATCTGCACCCACGGCTTCCGCGACATCCTCACGCTGCGCGAGGCGCCCCGCAAGCCGCCCTTCCGCTGGCGCCTCTCGTATCCCGAGCCCTTCGTGCCCCGGCCGAGGACGCGGGGCGTGCGCGGGCGCATCGACACCACCGGCACCGAGCGCGCGCCGCTTGCCGAGAACGACGTTCTTGCTGCGGTCGAGGATTTCCGTCAGCTCGGCGTCGAGGCGGTCGCCGTCTGCCTGCTCTGGTCGGTGGTGAACGGCGAGCACGAGCGGCGGGTGGGCGAGATCGTCCGCGCCGCCTGGCCCGAGGTGCCGGTGACGCTGAGCCACCGGCTCAACCCCATCGCCCGCGAGTACCGCCGCGGCGTCTCGGCGGCAATCGACGCCGCGCTCAGGCCCGTGGTGAGCGCCTACGTCCAGGCGCTGGAGCGGGGCCTCAGGGAGAGCGGCTATCAGAGCGAGCTGATGATCGCGAACTGCCTCGGCGGCATGATGCCGCCGGAGGAGATCGCGGAGCGCCCGATCTACAGCGTCATGTCCGGGCCGACGCTGGCGCCGGTGGCGGCGCGCCGGCTCGCGGACGCGCCCGACCTCGTGGTCGTGGACATGGGCGGCACCTCGTTCGACGTCTCGGCGGTTCGCGACGGCCAGCTCGTCATCTCGCCGGAGGCGATGCTGACCGAGTTCGACATGCTGGGCATCCCCAAGGTCGACGTGCGCTCGGTAGGGGCCGGCGGCGGCTCCATCGCCCACGTCGATGCGGGCGGCCTGCTGCGGGTCGGGCCGGAGAGCGCCGGCGCAGACCCCGGCCCCGCCTGCTACGGGCTCGGCGGCACGCGGCCCACCGTGACCGACGCCGACGTGGTGCTCGGCATCATCGACCCCGACTACTTCCTCGGCGGCCGCATGCGGCTCGACAGGGACGCTGCGGAGAGGGCCGTCGGCACCATCGCCGACGCGCTCGGCATCGAGCTCGCCGCCGCGGCCCGCGCCATCGCCAGCACGGTCGATCACACCATGATCGCCGCGATCGAGGATATCACCGTGCAGGAGGGGATCGACCCGCGCGAGAGCTACTTCGTCGCCGGCGGCGGCGCCACTGCGCTCCACATGGGGCAGATGGCGCGGGTGCTCGGCGTCACCGGCTACATGGTGCCAAAGTTCTCCGCCGGGCTGAGCGCCTTCGGCGGCCTCATCTCCGACATCGTGTGGGAGGAGACCGCGACGCTGGTGACCGATGCCGCGCGCTTCGATCTCGACGGCGTCAACGGCCTGCTGGCCGCGTTGATGGAGCGGGGCCGCGCCTTCCTCGCGCGCGCAGGCATCGCCGAGTCAGGCCAGCGCTTCGAGTACGCCTATCTCGGGCGCTACCAGTATCAGTCTTGGGAGATCGAGGTTCCCTTTGCCGCGCGGGACGGCGCGCTCGCCGCTACCGACGTGGCCGGGCTGGCCGATGCCTTCCACCGCATGCACGAGCGCATCTACACGATCAAGAACGAGGACGACCTGGTCGAGTTCACCACCTGGAAGGTGCGCGCTATCGGCCCGGCGGCGACGGACCTCGCACCGGCCTCGGGCGCCGCGCCGGCGCGCGAGGCCCGCGCCTACGGCGAGCGCCGGGTCCACCTGCCCGGCCGCGTCGGCGACGCCACGGTGCCGGTCTACCGCGGCGACGACCTCGCGCCCGGCCACAGGGTCGCGGGCCCGGCCATCGTCGAGGAGGCGACGACGACCGTTCTCGTGCCCGAGGACGCCACGGCCGTCGTGGACGATCTCGGCAACTACCGGGTACGGCTTGCCTGACCTCGCCGCTAGGGCTTGCGGCCGATCGCCTCTCCCCAGGCGAACGCGGCGAAGGCGCCGGGCTCGCTCATCCACTGCTCGAGCGAGCGGCGCCAGCCGTCGAACTGCGCTTCGCTCGCCACGCCGTGCGCGATCGCCGCTTCCATGGTCCGGGGGGCGAAGTACCAGCCGGTGATGAGGCCGTTGAGGAAGGCGAGGTCGTCGGCCGAATTGTAGGATTCGAAAGACGCGCCGGCGCGGATGTCCGTGAAGCCGGCCGCGACGAGCGCACCCTTCAACTCCTTGCCCATCTGCGGATGGCCGCCGTTGGCCCTCAGCAGCGTGAGGAACGTGCCCCACGCGGCATCACGGCCCGTCCCGCCGATCGCGAGCGCGGGCTCGAAGAGCGAGGAGTCGCCGATCACCTCCCGCGCGGAGACGAGGCCGCCGGGCTTCAGCACCCGCCGCATCTCGGCCAGAACGGCCGCCGTGTCCGGGGCATGGTTGAGCAGGGCGTGGCAGTGGACCACGTCGAACGACGCGTCCTCGAAGGGGAGCGCGGTGGCGTCGCCGGTCTGGAACGTCGCGTTGGCGTGCCCGCCGGCCGCGGCAGCCGCCCGTGCCATCTCGATCTGCGTCTCTTCCATGTCGACGCCGTGCAGCGCGCCGGGTGCCACTGCATCCGCCAACCCCACCGAGATCGTGCCGGGGCCGCAGCCGAGGTCGAGAAGGCGCATGCCGGGCTCGAGATGGGGCAGCAGGTGCGCGGCGCAGTCCGCCGCGTTGCGGCGCTCCAGCATCTTCCGGAACTCGGGCCCGTAGCCCATGGTGTAGGTGGGCGTCGGCTCTGCCCTTGTCTCGTCGCGGCTCATGGAAGGCTCCTCGGTTGTCTGGCGCTGCGGCCGGGCTTGCGCGATCGCCCGTTGAGAGTCATTGCGCGCCCGTGCGAATACATCGTCGCGAAGAGGGAGAATGTCCAGTGGCCGATACCCTGCATGGCGCCTGCCACTGCGGCGCGATCGGCGTCGCTCTCGAGGTGGACGCCGCCGGCGGCCTCTCGCCGCGTCATTGCGGCTGCAGCTTCTGCCAGAAGCACGGCAGCCTCTATGTCTCCGCGCCGGGCGCGCGTCTTGCGGTCACGCTTGCCGAGCCCGAGCGTGTCAGCCGCTATGCCTTCGGCCACGAGACGGCGACCTTTCTCGTCTGCGGCCGCTGCGGCGTGGTGGCCTGCGCCACGAGCGAGATCGACGGCCGCCTCTATGCCGTCATGAACGCGAACCTGCTCTCCCCGCCGCTCGCCGTGGACCGGGCGCGCGTGCCCGTCGCCGACTACGAGGCGGAAGACGTGCCCGAACGCCTCGTGCGCCGCAGGCAGCGCTGGATCGGGAACGTCACGATCGTGGAGCGGTAACAGGGTCGCGTTCAGAGGGCGGACAGGAACTCCGCCAAGGTCGCATTGAACCGCTCGGGATACTCCCAGAACATCATGTGACCGCCGAAGGCCTCGACCCGCGCGTTCGGACAGTGCCTGGCCAGGAACGGCGTGGCCGTCCCGGCCCAGTGATCGGCGACGTAATAGAGGGAGGGAATCGCCGCATCCACCTGCTTCGCCTCGTCGAGATAGTTGGCGAAGCACACGTCGGCGATGAGATTGGCGGCGACGATTGGCGGCGTCGCGAGCGACTGCTCCACCACCCACGCGGTCACCTCCGGCGTCATCTCGCCTTCGATCATGACGTTGTCGGCGTACCAGGTGACGACGCCGCGCTGGCCCTGGGCGGTCTGGACCCCCTGGAAGAACTCGGCGAGATCGGGGATCGCCCCCTCGACCCAGTCGTCCCGGTCGTAGCTCATGCCGAGCGGCGGCATGTCGACGGAGACCAGGCCCCGGATCCCCTCGGTGCCCCGGTTGCGGACGTGGTGCCACGCCGTCAGCGACCCCGCCGACCAGCCCAGGAGGACCGGGTTTTCGACCGACAGATGCTCCAGCAGCGCCGCGAGATCGGCCGCCTGGGTGGCGTAGTTGTTGCCATCACTGGTCACCGTCGAACGGCCGTGGCTGCGGGGGTCGAAGGAGATCACCCGATAGTCGCCCGCGAACGCGGCAAACTGATGGTCGAAGACCCTGGTGGTGAAGGTCCAGCCGGGAATGAGGACCAGCGCGCTCCCCTCGCCCTCGTCCTCGTAGTAGATGTCGACGCCGGGCGCGACCTCGACGTAGGCACCGATGCGTTGAGCGGCCATGTCCCCCCTCCTGAATCGGATGAATCGGGCCGGGCGGCGAGCGTATCCGCCGCCGCTAGCCGTTGCGATAGACGTAGCTGTAGCCGTTGATGGCCGGCACGCCGCCGAGATGGGCGTAGAGCACCCTGGAGCCCGACGGGAAGTAGCCCTTCCGTACCAGGTCGATCATCCCCTGCATGGATTTCCCCTCGTAGACGGGATCGGTCATCATCCCTTCCGTGCGGGCCGCGAGGCGGATCGCGTCGTTGGTCTCGGCAGACGGCACGCCGTAGGCGGGATAGGCGTAGTCCTCGAGCAGCACGAGATCGTCGTCCGCGATCTCGCGGCCGAGCGCCACGAGCTCCGCCGTGTTGCGGGCGATCTCCATGACCTGGGCGCGCGTCTGGGCCGGCGTGCCGGAGGCGTCGATCCCGACCACCCGCGCGGCGCGCCCGTCCTTGGCGAAGCCGACGAGCATGCCGGCATGGGTCGAGCCGGTGACGGTGCAGACGATGACGTAGTCGAACCTGAAGCCGAGCGCCTCCTCCTGCGCCCGCACCTCCTCGGCGAAGCCGACGTAGCCGAGCCCGCCCAGCCTGTGAACCGAGGCGCCGGCCGGGATGGCGTAGGGCTTCCCGCCCCGCGCCTTCACGTCCTCGATCGCCCGTTCCCAGCTCTCCCTGATGCCGATGTCGAAGCCTTCGTCCACCAGCTCGATCTCCGCCCCCATGACGCGGCTCATCAGGATGTTCCCGACCCGGTCGTAGACGGCGTCCTCGAACGGCACCCAGCTTTCCTGCACCAGGCGGCACTTCATGCCGAGCTTGGCGGCGACCGCGGCGACCTGGCGCGTATGGTTCGACTGGACTCCGCCGATGGTGACGAGGGTATCGGCGTTCGACGCGATGGCGTCCGGAACGATGTATTCGAGCTTGCGTACCTTGTTGCCGCCGAAGGCGAGGCCCGAATTGCAGTCCTCGCGCTTGGCGTAGAGCTCGACTGCGCCGCCGAGATGCTCGGACAGCCGGCTCAGCTTCTCGATGGGAGTCGGGCCGAAGGTCAGCGGATAGCGTTCGAACTTGTCCAGCATTCGCGTCGCTCGCTCCTGCACCGGCCGGGGCCCTCTCAATCCCACCACAACCGGCCCTGCCGCGTCCACCGGTGGGCGGGCACGCACGCATGGCCTGGGTCCGGCCCAAAAAAAGAACGCCGCCCCATCGGGACGGCGTCCTCCTCAGATAACGCGTCAGCCGCTCAGCCGCTGGCGCACGGATTGCAGGGGTCGCAGGGATTGCAACCGCCGCACGGATCGCAGGGATTGCAAGCGCCGCACGGATCGCAGGGATTACACGATGCGACGACAATCGGCTGGTCGGCGGCCGAGACGGCGGAGGGTGCAAGCGCGGCGCCCGCCGCCATGGTCACGACGCTGACGGCAATCACGGTCTCTTTGATCATCGGTAGCCTCTCCTCGTTGGTTTTGCTTGCGGCCGCATGCGACCGCCCGTGCAGGCGTCTCGCATGCAACCTGCCGGAATGATGGGCCAAGCATGGAACGGCGGGAAGGGGCGAACGACCGACATCGCAAGAATGTGATCGCTCTTGATCCGCCGACTTGCGCCGCCGCAACGGCTGAAAACCACGCGAATAGAGACCCTTACCGCCGTGTTATCATGGCGCATGTCGGGGACGGCGTCGCGGGACGCCGCCCGAGGACGCAAGGGTGAGGCACCGGGACGCCGATCATGCCGGAACGCGAGGATGACAGGCTGAGCGGGCGCGTGCGCCGCTACGCGCGGGTCGGTACCTCGGTGGGCGGCATCGCCGCCCGTATGGCGGGCCAGCGCTATCTGGGGCTGCCCGCCGACCGGGAGCGGAACGCCGAGGAGCTGCGGCGCGCACTGGGCGGCCTCAAGGGACCGCTGATGAAGGTCGCGCAACTGCTCGCGACCGTTCCCGGCGGCCTTCCGGACGAGTATGCCGAGGCACTCGGCGCGCTGCAGTCGCGGGCGCCGGCGATGGGCTGGGGCTTCGTCAAGCGGCGCATGGCGGCCGAGCTCGGCCCGGACTGGCGACAGGCCTTCGCCGAGTTCGAGACCGAGGCGGCGGCGGCGGCTTCTCTCGGCCAGGTACACCGCGCGGCCGGGCACGACGGCGCGGCGCTCGCCTGCAAGCTGCAGTATCCCGACATGGCGTCGGCGGTGGCGGCCGACATCCGCCAGCTCAAGCTGATCTTCGCCGTCTATGCCCGCTACGACCGGGCGATCGACACCGCCGAGATTCACGCCGAAATCGCGGCCCGGCTGCGCGAGGAGCTGGACTACGAGCGCGAGGCCCGCCACATGGCTCTCTATGGCGCGATGCTGGAGGACGAGCCCGGCGTTCACGTGCCGGTGGTGGAGCCGGGGCTTTCCACGAAGCGGCTGCTCACCATGAGCTGGCTCGGCGGCGCCCCGCTGCTCGAGTTTACCGACGCCCCGGCCAAGCGGCGCAACGCGATCGCGCTGCACATGTTCAACGCCTGGTACGTGCCATTTTACCGCTACGGCGTGCTCCACGGCGACCCCCACCTTGGCAACTACACGGTGCGCCCCGACGGCGCGGTCAACCTCCTCGACTATGGCTGCATCCGCGTGTTCGGAGGCCCTTTCGTGCAGGGCGTGATCGACCTCTACCACGCGGTGCGGGACGACGATCGCGAGCTCGCGGTGCACGCCTACGAGACCTGGGGATTCAGCGACCTCTCGAACGAGATGGTCGACGCGCTCAACATCTGGGCGAACTACATCTACGGGCCCCTGGTCGACGACCGCACCCGGCTCATCGACGAATCGGGCAGCGGCCGTTTCGGTGGCGCGGTCGCCGCCAAGGTGCACCGGGAGATACGGCGGCTCGGCGGCGTCACCCCGCCGCGCGAGTTCGTGCTGATGGATCGCTCGGCGATCGGCCTCGGCTCGGTCTTCCTCCACCTGAAGGCGGAGCTCAACTGGCACCGGCTGGTCGAGGCGCTGATCGAGGAGTTCGACGCCGTCCGACTGGCCCGCCGTCAGGGCGCAGCGCTGGAGCGTTGCGGCGTGCCCGAAGCCGCCTGACGCGCAGCGCCGCCGCGGGTTTTCCGCCTTCCCCCCGCCCCTCCGTGAAGACAGTCGAACCGGGCCTTGGCAAACGGCATCGGGCGGGGCATTGTGCTGCCGCTCCCTGGCAGGCGGAGTCGTCGGTGCAGGCATGAGGATCGGGGTTCCGAAGGAGATCGTGCCGGGCGAGACCCGGATCGCCGCGTCCCCGGATTCCATCAAGAAGTTCTCCGCTCTCGGCGTCGAGATGATGGTCGAGAGCGGTGCCGGCGTCGGCGCGCAGATGTCGGACGAGGTGCTGGCGGAGGCCGGCGCCCGGATCGCCCCCGATGCGTCGACGGTATACGGCGAGGCCGACCTGGTGGCGAAGGTCC
Source organism: Alphaproteobacteria bacterium (assembly GCA_011523425.1). Lineage (GTDB taxonomy): Bacteria > Pseudomonadota > Alphaproteobacteria > UBA828 > UBA828 > WTGU01. The sequence goes on along the minus strand of WTGU01000120.1, from coordinate 57,905 downwards.
GCGCGCCGCTCTGCGACGGCAACGCTGCCGACGAGCTCTCCCTCGTCAATCCCGAGGCGGTGCTGGTGGGGCTGCTCGCGCCGCTGCAGCAGCGCGAGCAGGTGGAGAGCTACGCGGCGCGCGGCATCACCTCGTTCGCCATGGAGCTGATTCCGCGCATCAGCCGCGCACAATCGATGGATGCGCTGTCGTCGCAGAGCAACATCGCCGGCTACAAGGCGGTGATCGACGCCGCCGAGCATTTCGGCCGCATCCTGCCCATGATGATGACCGCCGCCGGCACCGTGGCCCCGGCGCGGGTCGTCGTGCTGGGCGCGGGCGTCGCCGGGCTGCAGGCGATCGCCACCGCACGCCGCCTGGGCGCGCTGGTGTCTGCCTTCGACGTGCGGCCGGCGGTCAAGGAGCAGGTCGAGAGCCTCGGCGCCAAGTTCGTCTCCGTGGATGCCGACGCGGGCGATGCCGAGACCGCAGGCGGCTATGCCCGTGAGATGGACGATGCTTACAAGGCGCGCCAAGCCGCGCTCATCCACGAGACTCTGGCGAAGCAGGACATTTGCATCACCACCGCCCAGATTCCGGGCAAGCCGGCACCGGTGCTGATCACCGAGGAGACGGTGAGAGCGATGAAGCCCGGCTCGGTGATCGTCGACCTGGCGATCGAGAGCGGCGGCAACTGCGCGCTCAGCGCCCACGACCGGGTGGTCGTTCGCCACGGCGTCACCATCGTCGCCCACGCCAACTATCCGGCGCGGGTTCCGGTCGATACCAGCACGCTCTACGCGCGCAACCTCTTCAACTTCATCGAGCCGATGATCGACCGGGAAAGCCGCGGCCTCGAGATCGACTGGGAGGACGAGGTGATCCGGGGAGCCCTGCTGACCAGGGACGGCGCGGTCGTGAACCCGGCGCTGCAGGGCGGGGAGATGTAGCCGTGGAGCACGTGCTCGAGCTGCATCCCCTGGTCATCGCGGTGACGGTCTTCGTGCTGGCGGTGTTCATCGGCTACTACGTGGTGTGGAGCGTCACGCCCGCGCTGCACACGCCGCTGATGTCGGTGACCAACGCCATCTCGAGCGTGATCATCGTGGGTGCCCTGCTGGCGGCGACGCCGGCGGAAGGCAGCGTCGTGGCCAAGATATTCGGCGGTGTCGCCGTCGGCCTTGCGGCGGTCAACATATTCGGGGGATTCACGGTCACGCAGCGCATGCTGTCGATGTTCAAGAAGAAGAAATAGGCGGCAGTCCCGATGACCTCGAACCTGGCGGCGATTCTCTACCTCATCGCCGGCGTCTGCTTCATCATGGCCCTCAGGGGCCTCTCCTCGCCGAAAACGGCGCGCAGCGGCAACCTGTTCGGCATCGCCGGCATGGTGATCGCCATCGGCACGACCCTCGGCCAGCCGGGGGTCGAGGACTATCTGTGGATCGGCGTCGGCATCGCCGTCGGCGGCCTGATCGGCACGCTGATCGCGCTCCGCATCCGCATGACCGCGATGCCGCAGCTCGTGGCCGCCTTCCACAGCCTGGTGGGGCTCGCCGCGGTGCTGGTGGCTGGCGCCGCGCTCTACGCGCCGGAGACCTTCCACATCGGCATGCCCGGCGACATCAGGCTGGTCAGCCGGATCGAGATGAGCTTCGGCGTGGTCATCGGCGCGCTGACCTTCACCGGCTCGGTCGTCGCCTTCGCCAAGCTGCAGGAGCTGGTGACCGGCGCGCCGCTGGTCTTCCGCGGCCAGCACCTGCTCAACCTCGCCCTCATCGTCGCCATCGTCGCGCTCGGAGTGGTCTTCTCGATCGACCAGCAGGAGAGCGTCTTCTGGGCCATGACGGGGCTCGCGCTGCTCTTCGGCGTGCTGCTGATCGTTCCCATCGGCGGCGCCGACATGCCGGTGGTGATCTCGATGCTGAACTCCTATTCCGGCTGGGCGGCGGCGGGGATCGGCTTCACCCTGGAGAACACGGTGCTCATCGTGGTCGGCGCGCTGGTGGGCTCGGCCGGTGCGATCCTGAGCTACATCATGTGCCGCGCGATGAACCGCTCCTTCATCAGCGTGATCCTCGGCGGCTTCGGCACCGATTCCTCGCGGCCCGCCACCGCCGCCGACCGTACCCACAAGTCGGGCAGCGCCGACGACGCCGCCTTCATCATGCGGAATGCCGGCTCGGTGGTGATCGTGCCGGGCTACGGCCTCGCCGTGGCCCAGGCCCAGCACGCCGTACGCGAGATGGCCGACCTGCTCCACAAGGAGGGGGTCGAGATCCGCTACGCCATCCACCCTGTGGCCGGCCGCATGCCGGGCCACATGAACGTGCTTCTGGCCGAGGCCAACGTCCCCTACGACGAGGTCTACGAGCTGGAGGACATCAACAGCGACATGCCCAACACCGATGTCGCCTTCGTGATCGGCGCCAACGACGTGGTCAATCCGGTGGCGAAGACCGATCCCCAGAGCCCGATCGCCGGCATGCCGATTCTCGACGTGGAGCTCTGCAAGACGGTGCTGTTCGTGAAGCGCTCGCTGGCGCCGGGCTATGCCGGCATCGACAATCCGGTGTTCTACCGGGACAACACGATGATGCTCTTCGGAGACGCCAAGAAGATGGTCGAGGAGATCGTCAAGTCTCTCTGACTGCGGGCCTTCCGGCGGAGCAAATGATTATCCGTGCCGGCTCGTTTTCGGCCGGCACGCAACACGGGAAACTGGAGAGTCGCGAGCCCGCTCCGGGCGGGTGCTATTCCTCGCGCTGCGCGCGTTTCCGGGCGAGCTTCCGGGCGCGCCGGACTGCCTCGGCCTTCTCCCGCGCCCGCCGCTCCGAAGGCTTTTCGTAGTGGCGGCGCATCTTCATTTCCCGAAAGATTCCTTCGCGCTGCATTTTCTTCTTGAGTGCCTTCAGCGCCTGATCGACGTTGTTCTCGCGGACGACTACATGAACCAAATTCCTGCTTCCTCTCGCTCGACTGAGGGTTTCAATGGCTGGCGGGCGGCTCTATAGCACGGCCCGCCGGGGGTGTGAAGGCGCCGAGCGCGGTGCCCGCAACCCCTCCGCGACGGTATTATGGCCCAGCGCGCCCGCCGCCGTAACCCGCAAGGGAGGAGCATCATGACCGAGGCCATCGCCGCGGTCGGGATCATCATGGGAAGCCAGTCCGACTGGGAGACCATGCGCCACGCCGCGGACACGCTGGAGGCGCTCGGCGTCCCCTTCGAGAGCCGCATCGTCTCAGCCCACCGCACGCCCAGGCGGCTCTCCGCCTACGCCGAGGAGGCCCGCGACCGGGGTCTCAAGGTCATCATTGCCGGCGCCGGCGGGGCCGCGCACCTGCCCGGCATGACCGCAGCGATGACGCCGCTGCCCGTCCTCGGCGTACCGGTCGAGAGCAAGAGCCTGAAAGGCATGGACAGCCTGCTCTCCATCGTTCAGATGCCGGCCGGCGTGCCCGTGGGCACGCTCGCCATCGGGCGCGCGGGCGCGATCAACGCCGCGCTGCTCGCCGCGTCGATCGTCGCGCTGTCCGACGCAGGGGTGGCGGCCGCGCTCGACGAGTGGCGGGCCAGGCAGACCGCCGCGGTCGCCGAAACGCCGGAGTCCTGATCCCGTGATCCCGCCGGGAGCCACCGTCGGCATCCTCGGCGGCGGCCAGCTCGGCCGGATGCTGGCCATCGCCGCCGCCCGCCTCGGCTATCGCTGCCACATCTACGCGCCGGAGCCGGAGGGCCCCGCAGCGCAGGTCTCCGCCGCGGAGACCGTGGCGGCCTACGACGACGGCGCGGCGCTCGATGCGTTTGCCGAAGCGGTGGACGTCGTCACGGTCGAGTTCGAGAACGTGCCGGCCGAGGCGCTGGAGCGGCTGGCGGACCGGGTGCCGGTCCGGCCCGGCGCCCGCTCGCTCCGCATCGCCCAGAACCGGATCGCGGAGAAGGACTTCTGCCGCACTCTCGGGCTGGAGACGACGCCCTATGCGGCGGTGGAGGAAGCCGAGAGCGGCGCGGCCGCCGATGCGCGGATCGGCCGGCCCGCCGTGCTCAAGACCCAGACCCTCGGCTACGACGGCAAGGGCCAGACGGTGCTCGGCGAGGGCGACGACCTGCTCGATGCCTGGCGGGGCAGGCTCGGCGGGAGACCCGCGATCCTCGAAGCCCTCGCGCCGATCGAGCGCGAGGTCTCGGTGATCGTGGCCCGCGCGGGCGACGGCGCGACGGCGACCTTCGATCCGGTGGAGAACCGCCACGTTCACGGCATCCTCGACCTGACCCTGGCGCCGGCGGACATCGCCCCTGCCCTCGCCGCGGCGACGCGGGAGGGCGCCGGGCGCATCGCCCGGGCGCTCGACCATGTGGGCGTGCTCTGCGTCGAGCTCTTCGTCACCGGCGACGGCCGGCTGCTGGTCAACGAGATCGCCCCCCGCGTCCACAACTCGGGCCACTGGACCATCGAGGGCTGTGAGACCAGCCAGTTCGCGCAGCACATCCGCGCAGTCTGCGGCCTGCCGCTCGGCTCCACGGAGCGCCGTGCCAGCGCCGCCATGAAGAACCTGATCGGCGCCGACGTCGAGCTCTGGCCCGCGCTGGCGGCGGACCCGGCGGTGCACCTGCATCTCTACGGCAAGGCGGAGACCCGCGCGGGCCGCAAGATGGGCCATGTCACCTGGCTCGGCCCGCTCGGCGCGACGCCGCCCGTCCCCGACTGGCCGCCGGCGGGAGATCGGGGTTAGAGCGTATCCGTCTTTGACGGATACGCTCTAACGATCCCGCACCAGGGCGATGAAGTTGTCGTAGAGGATGCGGGCGTCGCGGTTGAAGGCGGGCATCTGCCGGGCCGCCGCCGCCTCGAAGGGTCCCAGGCCGTCCGGCCCCAGCGCCCGCTCCAGCGACTCCTGGTAGGCGGGGACGGCCCCCCACTCGGCGACCGTCGTCGGCGTCAGCTCCACGTGATACTGCAGCCCGTAGGCGTGGCGCCCGACCCTGAACGCCTGGATGGCGCAGAGCGGCGAGGAGGCGAGCCCGACGGCGCCGTCCGGCAGTTCGGTCACCGCGCAGCCGTGCCATTGCAGGCAGGTCACCCGCGCGTCGAGGCCGGCGAGCAGGGCATCGGCGCGGCCTGCTTCGGTGAGCGAGACCTCCATGACGCCGACCTCGGGCTCGGCCATGGTCTCCACCCTGCCGCCCAGAGCATCGGCGAGGAGCTGATGCCCGAGGCAGACCCCGAGGAAGGGCATGTGCCGTTCCGCCACGGCCTCGCGGATCGCGACCTTCTCGTCGGCGAGCCAGGGGTAGGCATCCTCCTCGAAGACGTCCATCGGCCCGCCCATGGAGATGAGCGCGTCGTAGCCGTCGAGCGGCGGGATCGCCTCGCCCTCGTCGAGTTCCACCGCGTCCCAGGCGATTCCGTCGGCCCGCATGAAGTCGCGGAAAACGCCGGGATGCTCGATGTCGATGTGCTGGAGCACGAGGAATCTCATTGCCGGCCTCTCCAGGGGGCGTGTGCTACCGGGGCGCCTCTGCCGCCGCCTTGGGCTGGACCGCGGCGGCGACGGCATAGAGCACCAAAGCACAGCCGAGCACCGGCGTGAAGCCGACATGGAGCGCGATGAAGGTCGCGAGCGCGGCGCTCACCACCGAGGCGCAGGCGTTGATTCCCCAGGCCCAGGGCACGAGCGCGGGCGCGCGGGCGCCGAGCGCCCTGAGCCCGAGCGGGAAGGGCATGCCCAAGAGAAAGCCGACCGGCCCGAGCAGCGCGAGCGCCACGGCGATGCGGGCGGCGACGGGCCAGCCCTGCGCGGCCTCGAATACCCAGGGCAGGAGCCCGAGATAGGCGCCGACGACGAGGGCGATCCCGGCGGCGGCGACCGTGATCGGCGGCCTGCCGCCGGCCAGGCGCGCGAGCCGGTCGATCGCGCCGGCGCCGAGGCCGGCGAAGACCAGAAGCCCGGCGAGCACCACCGCGATGGCGTAGAGCGGATGCCCGAGAAACACCGCGAAACGCTGCATGAAGGCGATCTCGACGAAGAGGAACGCCAGCCCCAGGCTCGCGAAGAAGATCGCCACCCGCCAGCGGGCGGGTTTGGCCGCGGCCGCCCCGCGCGGCGCACGCAGGGCCAGCAGCGGCAGCAGGATCAGGAGCGCCGCTGCGATCGCGCCCTGCACCAGGGTCGCGACCAGGATGACGAAGCCCCACTCCACCAGCGGCAGGCCGCCCTGCGCCCGCAGCGCCAGGAGTTCCGGCAGCGTCGACCACTTGAGGGTGTGGAAGAAGAACGGGCGGTCGTCGGTGGCGGGCCGGAGCGCGAACTTGTAGCGCGCAGCGAAGCCTTCCGGGTCGGGGCCGAGGATGGCGGCGGCGCCGCGATGGAACTCGGGCGCGGCGAGGCGGTTGCGGCGGTTGGCGTCACCCTCCGCGATACCCGGATGCCAGATCAGATCGAATCCTTGAGCCGCCGCGAAGGCGCGCAGCCCGGCGATGGCGTCCCGCTCGAAGGACCGCGCGCCGATCACCAGAGTCGTGGTCTTCCAGCCCCGGATCATGGCGAGCCGCGACGCGGGGTCGTCCGCGCCCCGCGCCTCCAGCGCTTCCCGCGCGGTCCAGAGCAACTTGAGCGAGTCCCGCGGCGGCAGCTTGAGCCAGCGTGTGACGGCGAGCACGCCGCCCGGCGCGAGGCGGTCGAGGAAGACGCCGAGCGCCTCCACCGTGTAGAGGAGCGACTCGTCGAGCGCATGAACACCCGCCGCCGCCGCGCTGAAGGAATCGACCAGTGCGATCTGGATCAGGTCCCACTGTTCGGAGGAACGCGCGGCGAAGCTGCGGGCGTCCGCAACGTGCGTGTGGACCGTCCCGCCCTCCCACGACGCGCCCGGCGCATCCGCCAGCACGTCGCGCACCAGGGCGAGCACCTCCGGGTTCAGCTCAACCGCATCGACCGCGCGGGCGCCCAGGTGCAGCGCCCGCAGCACCTCGGCCCCGCCGCCGGCGCCCAGCACCAGCACCCGGGACGGACGGTCGAGCAGATGGTAGGGCAGCGCGGCGGTCTCGGCCTCCAGGTAGCGGAGGTCGGCGTCGGCAGGGGTGATCGCGGATGGCGCGCCGCCATCGGTGAAGAGACCGGTCTGCGCCGGCGGGCCGACCTCAGCCATCAGGCTGAGGCCCGGCGCATGGCGGAACGGCACGCGCGGGCTCTCGACCGCGGCGATCCAGCCGAGGGGGCCGTGACGCTCCGCCACGATGCGTGCGTCGGGGGCGGTGAGCGCGAGGCTCAGCCCCTTGTAGGGCGAGGGCTGCGGGCGGAGCCAGTGATCGGGAAGCGCCGCCGGCAGGGCGAGCCCGGCGGCGACCGCCAGCAGCGCGCCGCCGCGTACGAGCCGGCGCAAGCCTCCCGACGACAGCAGGACGATCCCACCCGAGGCGGCGCCCAGTCCTCCGACGACCCGCAGCGCGTCCGCCAGCGCCAGGGCATCGAGCAGGAAGACCATGCCCAGCGCGCCGAGGCCGGCGCCCACCAGGTCCATGCGATAGAGCGCGCCGGCGCGCGCGGCGTGCATCCTGAAGGCGAGCGCCAGCGCCAGCGCCGCCGAGAGGAACGGCAGCGAAAGCACCAGATAAAGGGCGAAGAGCCAGCCCGGCTGCGCACGGTCCCAGGCGATCTCGAGCGCGTTGAAGGGGAGCGACTGCGCCAGCGCGAAGGCGAGTGGCGCGCCGGCGCCGAAGCCGAGCGCAGCGCTGCCGAAGGTCCACCGGAAGCGGTCGAGGAGCGGCCGCTGAAGCACCGCGACCAGGCTGCCGGCGGCGCCGAAGCCCAGCAGCGCCACCGCGATGATCATGTAGGCGAAGTGATGCCAATGGACGATCGCCAGCAGGCGCGCCAGCAAGATCTCATAGCCCAGCACGCCGGCCGAAAGCAGCGCCACGGCAGCGAAGACGCCGGGTCGGGAGAGGCCGCGCGCGCCCTCGCCCGTCACGTTGCGTCAGTGCCCGCCGGTGAGCGGTACGAAGATCACCGGCAGGATCTGGCGGCTGGTGACGGTGCCATCCGTCCCCTTCTCGACGAGCAGGAGCTGCTGGGTGAGGAAGGGGCTGCCCACCGGAATCACCATGCGCCCGCCGGGTCTAAGCTGGGCAATCAGCGGCGGTGGCACGTGGCTCGCGGCGGCCGTGACGACGATGACGTCGAAGGGCGCATGCTCCGGCCAGCCGTGATAGCCGTCGCCGGCGCGCACCTCCACGTTGTCGTAGCCGAGCAGCTCGAGCCGCCGGGCGGCGTTGGTCGCGAGCGGCGGCACGATCTCGATCGTCTTGACCTCGGCCACCAACTCCGCCAGCACCGCCGCCTGATAGGCTGACCCGGTGCCGAGCTCGAACGCCATGTCGCCGGGCTCCGGCGCCAGCAGGTCGGTCATAAGCGCGACGATGTAGGGCTGCGAGATGGTCTGGCCGTAGCCGATGGGGAGCGGCCTGTTCTCGTAGGCGAGGCTCTGCAGCTCAGGCGGCACGAAGAGATGGCGCGGCACCCGCCCCATCGCCTCCATCACCCGGGGCGCCAGCGCCGACTTGCCGATCCACACGGCGGTCTGTTCCGCATCGAGGGCGACGGCGCGCACCATGGCGGCCCGCGCGTCGGCGAACGGATCGTCCGCGGCGGCAGCGGCAGAGATGGCGGCAGGGCCGGCCGCGAACGGCAGCAGCGCGGCGAGAGCGAGCGCGGCGAGGGCGGTCACGGTGGGTCGCATCGCTCGCCCGCCCTCTCGGCGCCGCGTCAGAGCGCGGCGGCGCGCTCCCTGAGAACGTACTTGCGGATCTTGCCGGTCGAGGTCTTCGGCAGCGAGCCGAACACCACGGTCTTCGGGCACTTGAAGTGGGCAAGCTCGCCCCGGCAGAACGCGATCAGCGACGCCTCGTCCGCCTCGGCGCCTTCCTTGAGGGTGACGAAGGCGCACGGCGTCTCGCCCCAGGTCTCGTCGGGACGCGCCACCACGGCCGCCTCCAGCACCGCCGGGTGGCGGTAGAGCGCGCCCTCCACCTCGATAGTGGAGATGTTCTCGCCGCCCGAGATGATAATGTCCTTAGCCCGGTCCTTGAGCTGGATGTAGCCGTCGGCGTGGACGACGCCGAGGTCGCCGGTATGGAACCAGCCGCCGGCGAAGGCCTCCTCGGTCGCCTGCGGGTTGCCGAGATAGCCCTTCATCACCGTGTTGCCGCGCATGAAGACCTCGCCCATGGTCTCGCCGTCCGCCGGCACCGGCTCCAGCGTCCCGGAGTCGGCCACCATGAGCCCGTCGAGCGTGGCGTAGGGCACGCCCTGGCGCGCCTTCAGCGCCGCCTGCTCGTCGAGCGGCAGCGCGTTCCACTCGTCGTGCCAGTCGCACACCGTCACCGGGCCGTAGACCTCGGTGAGGCCGTAGACGTGGGTGACGCGGAAGCCGGCCTCCTCCATCCGCGCGATGACGGCGGCCGGCGGCGGCGCGGCCGCGGTCATCACCTCGACCGGGTGGTCGAAGGGCACACGCTCCTCGTTGCTCGCATTGTTGAGCAGGTTGAGGACGATGGGCGCGCCGCAGAAGTGCGTGACGCGGTGCTCGGCGATCGCCTGGAAGATGGCACCGGCCTCGACCCGGCGCAGGCAGACATGGGTGCCGGCATAGGCGCAGACCGCCCAGGGAAAGCACCAGCCGTTGCAGTGGAACATGGGCAGCGTCCAGAGATAGACCGGCCCGTGCGGCATGGCCCAGGTGACGCCATCGCCGAGCGCGTTCAGATAAGCGCCCCGGTGGTGATAGACGACGCCCTTCGGGTTGCCGGTGGTGCCTGAAGTGTAGTTGAGGGAGATCGCGTCCCACTCGTCGCCGGGCCAGGGCCAGTCGTAGTCGGGATCGCCCTCGGCGAGCAGCGTCTCGTACTCGAGCGCCCCGATCAGGTCGCCGCCGTCTTCCGGCGTATCGTCGATGTCGATGACGAGCGGCGTCACCTCGGCCTGGGCCAGCGCATCCGCGATCACCGGCGAGAACGAGCGGTCGGTGAGCAGCACCTCGACCCGGGCGTGATCGAGGATGAAGGCGAGCGAGGCCGCATCGAGCCGGTAGTTCAGCGCGTTGAGGACGGCGCCGCACATGGGTACGCCGTAGTGCGCCTCCAGCATCGCGGGCGTGTTGGGGGACATGATCGCCACCGTGTCGCCCTTGACGATGCCGCGTGCGGCCAGGGCGGAGGCAAGGCGCCGGCAGCGCGCGTAGAACGCGGCGTAGCTCGCCCGGCGGGAGCCGTGGATCCACGCCGTCCGCTCGGGGAAGACCGCCGCGGCGCGGCGCAGGAAGGAAAGCGGAGTCAGGGGAACGTAATTCGCGTCGTTGCGCCCGAGCCCGTCCTCATACGGACTCTTGCCGGTGCGCTGCCCGCCCATCATGATCTCCCGGTCGTCGAAAGGGGGCGCAATTCTGGTCGCGCGCCACGGTGAATGCAAACGGCGAATGCGGCCACAGAGGCACACGTGACGGGGAGCGAGGTGTGCGGCGGCTCTATCTGATGCGCCACGGCAAGGCCGAGGCCGGCATGCCGCCCGGCGGCGGCGATCGCGAGCGCTCGCTGGTCGGTAGGGGACGTCGGGAGAGCCGACGCGTGGGCGCCTTCTGCCGGGAACAGGCCGCACCGCCGACGCTGATCCTCTGCTCACCTGCGCGGCGCACCGTGGAGACGTGCGACTCGTTCTGCGAAGGCTTCGGCGAAAGCCTGGCGCGGCGGGTTGTGGAAAGCCTCTACATGGGCAGCCCCGAGACCCTGCTGCACGCCGTGGCAGACGCGGGCGGGGCCGAATCCGGGGTCCTCGTCGTCGGCCACAATCCCGGCCTCCACGCGCTGGCGCTCGCTCTCGGCCGATACGGGCCGGGGCCGGCGTTCAGGCGGCTCTCCACGCGGTTTCCGACCGCGGCGCTCGCCGTCTTCGAGACCGGCATCGAGAGCTGGTCCGCCTTCCGCGCCGACAGCGCTCGCCTCGTGGACTTCAGGATGGCGAAGGAGCTGGGCTGAGACCCTGACCCCCGGTGTCAGTGTGCCCGGCGGGTGCAGAATTCCACGACGGCAAGCAGGGCGTCCTTCGCGTCCGACGCGGGGAAGAGGCCGAGCGCATCGCACGCCATGGCGCTGTAGTGGCGCGCCCGCTCGATCGAGTCCTCGATCGTGCCGTGGCGGGTGAGCAGCGCCATCGCCCGGGAGAAGTCCTCCTCCTCCAGCTCCCCCTCCTCCATGGTGCGGCGCCAGAAGGCGCGCTCTTCCTCGTCGCCCCGGCGGAACGCGAGCACCACCGGCAGGGTGATCTTGCCGTCCCGGAAGTCGTCGCCGACCGACTTGCCGAGGACCGCTTCCCGGGCGCCGTAGTCGAGCGCGTCGTCGACGAGCTGATAGGCGATGCCGAGGTTGAGGCCGAAGCTCCTGAGAGCCTCCTCCTCTGCGGCGGGACGCTCCGCCACCACCGCGCCGAGCCGGCAGGCGGCAGCGAAGAGCGCGGCGGTCTTCGCCGTGACGACCTTCAGGTAGGCGGCCTCGCTGGTCTCGGTGTCGTTGGAGGTGGTGAGCTGCATCACCTCGCCCTCGGCGAGCGTGGCGGCGGTATCGGCGAGGATGCCGAGCACCCGGAGCGAGCCGTCGGCGACGGAGATCTGGAAGGCGCGGCTGAACAGGAAGTCGCCGACGAGAACGCTCGGCTTGTTGCCCCATACCGCGTTCGCCGTCGCCGCGCCCCGCCTGAGCGCGCTGTCGTCGACGACATCGTCGTGGAGCAGCGTCGCGGTATGGATGAACTCGACGCAGGCGGCGAGATCGACGTGACGCTTGCCGGTATAGCCACAGAGGCGGGCGGCGCCGAGCGTCAGCATCGGTCGGAGCCGCTTTCCGCCCGCCGCGACGATGTGCGCGGCAAGCTCGGAGATGAGCACCACCGGGCTCTGCATGTTGTCGAGGATGACGCCGTTGACGGCGCGCAGGTCGTCCGCGACCAGACCGTGAAGATGGTCCAGCGACGCGCCCTCCGCACCCTTGCGCCGCGCGGCAGGCCGCTCCGCCTGCGCCCGCTTGAGCGGAACGATCGTATCCGTCATCGACCCTCTCGCTTGACGGGGCGCGCGCGCAAGGGCATCCATGCACGATCGCGCTACGCCGCACCCTAGCATCCGGCACGCGACCCGGCACGGACCGCGTAGGCCGGAAGGCGGAATAGAATGATCGAGCTCCTTCGCACGAACGATCTGGTGCAGCTCTCGTTTCTCGACGCCGTGCTGAGGGACGGCGGAATCGAGCCGGTCGTGCTGGATCAGCACATGAGCGTGCTCGAGGGCAGCGCCGGGGCGATCCCGCGACGCCTCATGGTCAGCGACGAGGATGCGGAGGCGGCGCGGCGCATTCTCAGGGAGGTGGGCGCGCTCGATGTCTGAGTCCGAGTCCGCGCGGGTGACGAGCGATACGCTGCTCGGCGGCAGGGTCGCCCTGCAGCAGCCGGCGGCGGGCTATCGGGTCGCCATCGATCCGGTCCTGCTCGCGGCCTCGGTGCCGGCGTCGGACGGGGAGCGGGCTCTCGACGTGGGCTGCGGCGTGGGCGCGGGCGCCCTTTGCCTCGCGAGCCGCGTGAACGGCCTGCAAGTCACCGGGATCGAGATCGAGCGGTCATTCGCGCAGCAGGCCGCCGACAATGCGGCGCTGAACGGGCTCGAAGACCGGATCGACGTCCTGCTCGGCGACTTCGAGCGGCCGCCGCCCAAGCTGGCGCCGAAGAGCTTCGACCATGTCTTCGCGAATCCGCCCTTCTTCGAGCAAAAGTCGAGCCAGCCACCCTCGTCGCGCGCCCGAGCGCAGGCGACAGTGGAGGGCACGGGAGGGCTCGATGCCTGGCTCGACTTCTGCACCAGGATGGTGCGTCCGGGCGGCTCGATCACGATCATCCACCGGCCGGAGCGGCTGGCGCAGATTCTGGGCGCTTTCTCGCTCTCGCGTGCCGGCGCCGTCATCGTCTATCCGCTCTGGTCGCACAATCCCTTCGGGGGCGCCCGGACCAAGAGGGCCGCAAACCGGATCATCGTGCAGGCGACGGCCGAGCACGGCGGGCCCCTGCAGCTCTCGGGCGGCATGATCCTGCACGAGGCGGACGGCAAGTACACCCACGCGGCCGACCGCGTCCTGCGCGGCGGCAGCGCGCTGCCGCTTTCACAGGACGAGGAGCAGGAGGAAGAGCGGGAGGAGGAGTCGTGATGATGCGCCGGGTGCTGGCGCGCGCGACCTTCCGGCGGCCGCCGCCGATCGTCGCCGTCGTCCGTCTCGCCGGCGTGATCGGGCAGACGAGCATGATCGGCGGCCGCATCAACATGGAAGCGGCCGGGCCCGTGCTGCAGCGGGCGTTCCGGCTGCCGGGGCTCAAGGCCGTGGCGCTCGAGATCAACTCACCCGGAGGCTCGCCCGCCCAGGCGGCGCTGATCCACAACCGCATTCGCGCCCTTGCGGGCGAGCGCGACGTGCCGGTCATGGCCTTCGTCGAGGATGTCGCGGCGTCCGGCGGCTATTGGCTCGCCGCCGCGGCGGACGAGATCTTCGTGGACGACAACTCGATCGTGGGCAGCATCGGCGTCGTCTATTCCGGCTTCGGCTTCCAGGAGGCGCTCGGCAGACTCGGCATCGAGCGGCGGCTCTACACCGCCGGCGAGAAGAAGGCGATGCTCGACCCGTTCCTTGCGGTCGAGCCGGACGACCTCGACCGCCTGCGCCGCATCCAGGAGGAGCTTCACGGCAACTTCAGGGAGCTGGTGCGCGCCCGGCGCGGCGCACGGCTGGCCGAAAGCGATCCGGATCTCTTCAGCGGCGAGTTCTGGCTCGGCCGCAAGGCGATCGGGCTCGGTCTCGCCGACGGTATCGGCGATATCCGCAGCGTCCTGCGCGAGCGCTACGGGCGCAAGGTCGTCCTGCGCCGGGTCGGTCGCCCGCGCGGCTGGCTCGCGCGGCGGCTCAGGCCCGGCATCCTGCTGGCGGAAAGCGGCGAGGACGGGACCTCGCTCGCGGGCGATCTTCTGGGCGCGATCGAGGCCCGCCTGTGGTGGTCCCGCTACGGGCTCTGAGCGCGCCCGCGCGATTTCGGCGTGCCGGCCCGATCATGCTGGAGACGGCACCGGGCATCGACTAACATTCCCGACAGTCTTCCCGGCGAGGACAGGTCGATGACCAAGGGAGGAACTCGATGATATCCATGAAGATCAACGGAATCAGCCGTCAGTTCCACGGCTCTCCGGACATGCCTCTTCTCTGGTATGTCCGGGACGAGCTCGGGCTGACGGGCACCAAGTTCGGCTGCGGCGCGGCGCTCTGCGGCGCCTGCACCCTGCACGTGGACGGTGAGGCCGTCCGCTCCTGCGTCACGCCCGTTGCGGAAGCCGACGGGAAGGAAGTGACCACTATCGAAGGGCTCGATACCGAGGGCAACCACCCCGTGCAGCGGGCCTGGCGCGCGAACAACGTGCCGCAATGCGGCTACTGCCAGTCCGGACAGATCATGTCGGCGGCGGCGCTGCTCAACGAGAACCCCGACCCGAGCGACGAGGAGATCGTCGACGGCATGGCCGGCAACATCTGTCGCTGCGGCACCTACCAGCGGATCTTCGCTGCGGTCCGCACCGCCGCGCAGGAGGTCTAGCCATGCTGGGCGTACAGAACATCAGCCGGCGGACCTTCCTCAAGGCCTCCGGCGTCACCGGCGCCCTGGTGCTCGGCGCCAACGTCACCACCGGCTCCATGATCGGGACGGCGCGCGGCCAGGGCAACGGCAGCTCGGTCAAGCCCAATCTCTTCGTCGAGATTGCCGACGACGGATCGGTGACCCTCACGTGCAGCCGCTCCGAGATGGGGCAGGGCGTGCGCACGGGCATCCCGATGATCCTGGCCGACGAGCTCGAGGCCGACTGGCAGCGGGTGAAGATCTGGCAAGCGCCAGGCGACGAGACCAAGTTCGACCCGGCCGGCAAGGACCAGCAGAACACCGACGGCTCGCGCAGCACCCGCCATCATTTCGAGATCATGCGGGAGCTGGGCGCCGCGGGCCGCTACGTGCTCGAGCAGGCCGCGGCGAAGAAGTGGGGCGTCGATCCCGGCGAGGTGTATGCCAAGGATCATCGCCTCTACCACACCGCCACCGGCCGCTGGTTCGATTTCGGGGAGGTGGTGGATGCGGCGGCCGATATCGTCGTGCCGACGGGCGATGCCGCGCCCAAGCTCAAGGACAAGTCGCAGTGGAAGTACATCGGCCGCGACATGCCGGTGGTCGATAACTACGACATGAGCACCGGCGGCGCCACTTACGGCGCCGACATCAGCGTGCCCGGCATGAAGATCGCCGTCGTGGCGCGCCCGCCGGTCTACCGCGGCAAGGTGAAGTCGTTCGACGCCACCGAGGCGCTCAAGGTTCAGGGCGTGGAGCAGGTGATGGAGATCCCGGCGCTGGCCGACGACAAGCCGGCGGAGTTCCGGGCGCTGGGCGGCGTCGCCGTGATCGGCACCAACACCTGGTCGGTGATGGAGGGGCGCGATCGGCTCGTCATCGAGTGGGATGACGGCCCGAACGTCAGGCACGATTCGAGCACGTACGACGACGAGCTCATGGCCTCAGCCCATGCCGGAGGTCACGTCATCCGCGACCGCGGCAACGTCGACGAGGCGCTCGCCTCGGCCGCCCAGGCGCTCGAGGCCGAGTACTTCGTGCCCTACTTCATCCACACGCCGATGGAGCCGCCGGTCGCCCTGGTCGACGCCACGCAGATGCCGGTCAAGGTCGTGACCTCCACCCAGGCGCCCAACTGGGTTCGGCAATACGTGGCGGAGGCGCTCGGTCTCGAGCAGACCGACGTCGAGTGCGAGGTGACGCTGCTGGGCGGCGGCTTCGGCCGCAAGTCGAAGCCCGACTTCGCCTGCGAGGCGGCGATTCTCTCCGCCAAGATCGGCGCGCCGGTGCGGGTGCAGTGGACGCGCGAGGACGAGATCCGGCACGGCTTCTACCACGCCGCGAGCGCCCATCGCCTGAAGGCGGGGATGGACGAATCCGGCAAGGTCACGGCCTGGCATCACTCGGGCGCGTGGCCCACGCTCATCGCGCTCTGGGCGCCGGCGATGCGGACCGGCCATGCCCTGGAGTACGGGCTCGGCCTCATCGACACGCCCTACAACGAGGTGCCGAACCTCCGCATCGAGAACGGGGAGGCCGACGCCATGATCCGGGTCGGCTGGTACCGCTCGGTCAACAACATCCAGCACGCGTATGCGATGAACTGCTTCACGAACGAGCTGGCGGAGGCCGCCGGCCGCGACCCGGTCGAGTTCCTGCTGGAGCTCATCGGCGATGCGGACGTCATGGACCTGACCCAGGACGGCGTCCCGGAGCACTGGAACTACGGCGATTCCATCGAGGACTGGCCGATCATGCCGAAGCGGCTCTCGAACGTGCTCCGCGTGGTGGCCGAGAAGTCGGGCTATGGCAAGTCACTGCCGGCGGGTCACGGGCTCGGCATCGCCTGTCACCGCAGCTTCCACAGCTACGTGGGGTGCGCGGTGCATGTCGTGGTACGGAGCGACGGCTCCCTCCACATCCCCCAGGTGGACATGGCGATCGACTGCGGTCGCTACGTCAATCCGGAGGGCGTGAAGAAGCAGATGGAGGGTGCTGCCATCTACGGCCACTCGGTCGCGATGCACGGGCAGATCACCACCACCCACGGGGCGGTCGACCAGAGCAACTTCCACGACTACACCATCACCCGCATGGACGACGCGCCTCTCGACGTGCGCACGCACATCGTGGAGGACTTCACGCATCTGCGGCCCTGCGGGGTGGGAGAGCCGGGCGTGCCGCCCTACGCGCCGGCGTTGGTCAACGCCATCTATCAGGCCACCGGCAAGCGCATCCGGAGGCTGCCGATCGGCGACCAGCTCGCGTCCGCGTAGCGTTCTTCAAGGGAGGCAGCGGGGAGTCTGCGCACCCTCGCCGCCTCCCGCCTCTTTTCGCTTGAAGCGGGCGGAGGATGAGAGCGTATCCGTCTTCGACGGATACGCGACAAGCCGCAACTGCGGCCCGCCGCTTATGCGGCGCGCCCACGCAGGTGCCGGCAGGCGCGCGGAATCGCGGGGCGGCCGGCTACCGTGAGCGACAAATAAGCCCCGCGCCCGCCCCGCTTCTCAGAAGCGCTCCAGCCAGCGATCGAGAAAGCGATCCAGCCAGCGCTGCACCCCCGGGTCGTAGCGGGGGGCGTCGGCACGCTGCCGGTCGGCGGATGGCACCTCCGGGCGCGAAAAGTATTTCTGGGCCTTCTCGTTGCCGAGCCAGCGTTCGAGCGTCGCGGGCATCATCTCCGGGTGGAACTGGACGCCGAACGCGCGTTCGCCGTGGCCGAAGGCCTGGTTCTCGAAGATGCCGCCCCGCGCCAGCAGGTTCGCCCCCGGCGGCAGGTCGAAGCCCTCGCGATGCCAGTGATAGACGTGGATCGTCGAGGGGAAGAGCGGGCAGTCCGTGCTGGCTGGGTAGAGCGGCTGATAGCCGACCTCGCAGAGACCGTCGGGGTGGGGATAGACGCGCCCGCCGAGCGCACGTGCCATGATCTGGGCGCCGAGGCAGATGCCGAGAATGGGAGCGTCCGCCGCGAGCTGGGCGCCGATCCAGGCGGTCTCTTCCCGCAGGAAGGCGTGCTCGTCGACGTCGCACGCGCTCATCGGCCCGCCGAACACCACCGCCGCGTCGTATCCCCGCAGGCGGACGCCGTTCATCGGCGGCAGGTCCGCGCCGCCGGCGACGTGGCAGACCTCGGTCTCGCAGCCGCGCGCGTGCAGCGCCTCGCGCACCCTGCCGGGATTGGCGCGTTCGGAATGGGTCACGAGGACGATGCGCGTCACGGCGATGCTGTGCTCCCTCTGCGTCCGGCCGCGGGCGGCGCGCCCGCTGCGGTTCTTTGCCTCATCGCCGCGCCGCCGGCAAGGCCGGGGCTGCGCCGGCCTGCCGGCGCATGAGGGTCCGCCCCCTCGCCCTGTTCGCCCCAGATCTCGTCGAGGAAGCGCAGCCAGTTCTCGCCCATGACCTTGCGGATGCGCCCTTCCGGCCAGCCGGCGCGCTCCATGGCGCCTGTCAGGTTGGGGAGCCGCCCGATGGTCTCGATGCCCTCCAGGCCCTCGATCTCGCCGAACTCGACCAGCCTGCGGGCGCTGCCCTTGTCGTGGGTGATCCAGTCGAAGAAGGCGCGGCCGTGCCCTTGCGTGAAGTCCGTGCCGAAGGCGACATGATCCTCGCCAGCTACCCCGATGACATGCTCGATCGCCTCCACGTAGTCATCAACCGTGGATTCGGTGCCGCGCCTGAGGAAGGCGGGAAACATGGTGACCCCGATCATGCCGCCTTTATCGGCGATGAAGCGGAGCTCCGCGTCGCTCTTGTTGCGCGGGTGTGGCTTGAGGGCGGACGGGCAGCAGTGGGTGTAGGCGACCGGCTTGGCCGATTCGCGAATCGCGTCCTCGGACGTGCGGGAGCCCACGTGGCTGAGGTCTATCAGCATCCCCGCCCGGTTCATCTCGGCCACCAGCTCGCGCCCCCAGTCGCTCAGTCCGGAATCGCGAGTCTCGTAGCAGCCGGCGCCCGCGTAGTTCTGGGTGTTGTAGGCGAGCTGGGCGATGCCGACGCCCGCGTCCTTGAAAAGCTGCACCGCACCGAGCCGATCCTCGAAGGCGGAGACGTTCTGAAAGCCGAGAACGATCGCCGTGCGGCCCTCCTCCTTGGCCCGGCGGATGTCGGCAGTGGTGCGCGCCTTGACGATGAGATCGCCGTGCTCGCGGAACCATCCGTTCCACGCGGCGATGTTGGTCATGGTTTCGTCGAACCCCTCCCACACGCAGCAGGTGCAGTTGGCGGCGGTCAGCCCTCCCGCCCGCATGTCGCGGAAGACCGCCTCCGACCAGTTGGAGACGATCAGTCCGTCGATGACGATCAGGTCCCGGTGCAAGGCGCTCATGGCCTCCCCTCCTCCCCATCTGCCCGCCCGCCGGCGGAAGCCCGCATGCGATCCCGCATGCAATCCCGTTGTCTCGCCAGGCGGAGCGGCTAAGATACGGCCACGCCCCGCGCGCGCGAAGGAGAGATCCCATGCCCCTGCTCGACCTGCACCACGTGGCCATCAAGTCGAAGAACCTCGAGGAGACGGTGGCCTTCTATACCGAGGTCCTCGGCATGGAACAGGTCGAACGCCCGGACTTCCCGTTTCCCGGCGCCTGGCTCCAGATGGGCGAGACAATGTTCCACATCTATGGCGGCAACGCCGCCAAGACCCACAGCGGCAACTACCGGTACAACCAGCGCACCTCACCGGTGGACCACATTGCGCTCCGCGCCACGGGCTTCGACGAGATGAAGAAGACCTTCATGAAGCACAAGTGCGAATGGCGCCAGATGAACATCCCCGACTTCAAGCTCTGGCAGCTCTTCGTGCTCGACCCCAGCGGCGTCGTCATCGAGCTCAACTTCGAGGTGGAAAAGGAGCCGAAAGGCAGCAAGGGGCCGACCGCGCGCAAGCGCTACGAGTTCGGCCGCTTTGCCGCCGCCGCCTGAGGCCGCAGCACCACCCCACAGCCGTCACGCCAAGCGGCGCCGGAGCGCGGGCCTCTTCAGGCCCGCGGAACCCGCGGGACGCCCTGCGGCAGGGTGTCGTGGCGGGCGAGCCCGTCCGCCACGTCCATCCAGGGCATGCGCTCGCGCACGAAGACGTGCCGCTCCGGCATCAGCCCTGCCGGCGAATCCAGCGTGCCGGCCATGATGTGCACCTCGCCCGGATAGACCGCGGCTTCGTAGGTGAGCGGGGTCCCGCAGGCACCGCAGAACCTGCGCATCACCTCGGGCGAGCTTTCGTAGGCCGAGGGCGTGCCGGCGACGAAGGCGAACTCGCCTGAGCGCACGCCGACGAAGGTCGAGACCGGCGCGCCGGACGAGCGCCGACACTCCTCGCAATGGCAGTGAGTGACCCAGAGCGGTCCGCCGCCCGCCCGATAGCGCACCGCCCCGCAGCGGCAGCCGCCCTCGATGGTCTCGGCCCCGCTCATTCCCGCAGCGTGCACCAGATCGGCGTGTGATCCGAGGCCTTCTCGCGGCCCCGCGGGTCCGTGTCGATCTCGCAGGCCTCCAGCCGGTCCGCCGCCTCGGGCGACAGCAGCAGGTGGTCGATGCGCAGGCCCTCGCCCCGCTGCCAGCGGCCGGCCTGATAGTCCCAGAAGGTGTAGGCGCGCCGGTGCGGATGCAGCGTGCGGAAGGCCTCCACGTAGCCGCCGTGGAGGATGGTGCGGAAGCGGGCGCGCGATTCCGTGCGGCAGAGCGCGTCGTCGCGCCAGGCGGGCGGGTCGTAGCAGTCGAGGTCGGCCGGCATGACGTTGTAGTCGCCGCCGAGCACCACGGCCTCCTCGTGCTCGAGCAGCGTCGCGGCATGAGCGGCGAGCCTCTCCATCCAGGCGAGCTTGTAGGGGAACTTCTCGCTCGCGACCGGGTTGCCGTTGGGCAGGTAGATCGAGGCGACGCGTACGCCGCCGGTCACGGCCTCGATGTATCGCGCCTGGCGGTCGTCGTCATCGCCGTCGAGGCCGACGCTGACGTCCTCGAGCGGTCGCTTGCTGAGGATGGCGACACCGTTGTAGGTCTTCTGCCCGTGGACCGCGAGGTTGTAGCCGCAGTCCTCGATCTCGAGGCGCGGAAAGGCCTCGTCGAGCGACTTGGTCTCCTGCAGCAGCACCACGTCGGGCGCGGCGTCGCTTACCCACCGCAGCAGGGCGGGCAGCCGGACCTTGATCGAGTTGACGTTCCAGCTCGCTATCTTGAGCACGGGCTCAGACGAGGGAGAAGGAGGTGCCGCAGCCGCAGCCGGAGACCGCGTTCGGGTTCTTCACCTGGAAGGCGGCGCCGATCAGATCCTCCACGTAGTCGATCTCGGCGCCTGCCATGTAGCCGGCCGAGACCCGGTCCACCAGCGCCACGACTCCGTCCCGCTCGATGGCGATGTCGTCCGGCCGCCGCTCCGACTCGAAGGCGAACCCGTACTGGAAGCCCGAGCAGCCGCCGCCCGAGACGCTGACCCGGAGCATCGTCCCCGAATCGGCCTCGTCGGCGATCAGTGCCGCGATCCGGCGGGCGGCGCTGGCCGAGAGCGTGATCGGCCCCTCGCCTGCGGCGACCGGTTCCATCGTGTCGAACGAAACTGCCATGGCGCTGCGCGGCCCTGCCTGCGATCCCTTCAGGGATTAGATAGCGCTGCCGGAGAACTTGTCAATTCTCGGGGCCGGAGCGTTCGCGCACCGTGGCCTCCGGCGCCGCCGCGTGCTACGAGCCCGCATGCGAACCTGCGAGCCTGAGCCATGGCCTACCTCGCCGCGATCCATGTCCTGAGCGCCGTCGTCTGGGTGGGCGGCATGTTCTTCGCCCTCATCGTGCTGAGGCCGGCGGTCGGCCCGATGGCGCCGGCGGAGAGACTCGCGCTCTGGCGGCGGGTCTTCGCGCGCTTTTTCCCCGCCGTCGGCGTCTCCGTGCTGGCGCTGCTGGCGACCGGTCATGCCATGATCCTGGTGGAGCTCGGCGGCTTCGGCGCCATCGGCCTGTCGGTGCATCTGATGCAGGGGACCGGCGTGCTCATGGCCCTGCTCTTCCTGGTCCTGCTGCTCGGCCCCTATCGCCGCTTTCTCAAGGCGCTCGACGCGGGCTCGCCACCCGCTGCGGGACAGGCGATCGAGGGGATCCGCTGGATCATCACCGTCAATCTCGCCCTCGGAGTCGCGACCCTGGTGATAGCCGCGACGGGCCGCTACTGGGGCTGAGAGCGGCCGTGCGGCCGCCGGAACCGCGAACCGGGACCGGCGGGAGACGTCCAACACCGCATCGTGACTTGAAGTTGAGACAGGCCGTATACACTATCTCGCCGACGTGACGTTTATTTCCGTCCCCAAAGCAACACGCACTAGCGGGTTTGTCCTGAAGTAATTCCGTTTGTCGCCGAGTGCTTGACGTGGAGGATGCATGTTTCGCTCCTTTTTTATGTCCCGCGAGTGGGCGTTATGGGCCTGGGGCGGCATGGCCATTATTATCGGCGGCACCTGGTATCAGGTGCAGGTCGACGTACAGATCAACGAGTGGTTCGGCGAGTTCTACGACGCCGTCCAGATGGCGCTCGGCGAGCCGGGCAGCATGACCATCGAGGAATTCTACGCGCTGATATTCACCTTCGCGCGCATTGCCGGCATCTACATCGTCGTCGCCGTAATGCTGAGCTTCTTCACGAAACACTGGGTGTTCCGCTGGCGCCATGCGATGAACGACTTCTACATGGCCCGCTGGGCGCGCCTGCGCCACATCGAAGGCGCCAGCCAGCGCATCCAGGAAGACACCCGCCGCTTCGCCATCATCATGGAATCGCTGGGCAGCCGCCTTCTCGATTCAATCATGACGCTCTTCGCCTTCCTGCCGATCCTGTGGCAGTTGTCGAAGTCCATCAAGGTGGTGCCGGTGATCGGCCCGCTGGACCATGCGCTGGTCTACACCGCCATTATCCTCGCACTGTTCGGCACCGCGGTACTCGCCGTCGTCGGGATCAGATTGCCGGGCCTGGAGTTCAACAACCAGGTCGTCGAGGCCGCCTACCGGAAGGAATTGGTGTACGGAGAGGACCACGAGGAACGGGCGGACCCGCCAACGGTGAGGGAACTGTTCTTCAACGTTCGCCGGAATTACTTCAGACTTTTCTTCCACTACATGTATTTCGATATCGCGAAATGGTCCTACTTGCAGTTCGCCGTCCTCGTCCCCTATATCGTGCTGGCGCCGACCATCGTCGCCGGTGCCATCACCCTCGGCGTCATGCAACAGATCGTCCGGGCCTTCGGCCGCGTCGAATCTGCCTTCCAGTTCCTCGTCCACAGCTGGACGGTCATCGTCGAGCTGATCTCGGTCTACAAGCGCCTGCGGGCGTTCGAGGCGGCGCTCTACGGCCGGGGGCCCTATGCGGAGCCGCGCCCGTAGGGACGCTTCTCGTCAATCGAACACCGGCGTGCCGTGGGTGCCGGAATCGCGGAGCGCCCAGTAGAGCCCGTCCAGCCGCTCGGTGACCGGCCCGGGGCAGGGCTGCGGCATTCTGCGTCCGGCGATCTCGCGCACCGAGAGCGCACCGCCCGCCGTGCTGCAGGTGAAGACCTCGTCCGCGGCGTAGAGGTCGAAGGGCGTGAGGTCGCATTCTTCGAGCGGAAGACCCGCCTCTCCGGTGAGCTCGATGAAGGTCTGCCGGGTGATGCCGCGCAGCACGTTGCGCCCCGGCGTGCGCACCACGCCGTCCTTGACCGCGAAGATGTTGGAGGCCGGTCCCTCGCAGGCGTAGCCGGCTTGGTCCAGCCAGATCACATCGTCGTAGCCGGCTTCCAGCGCCTCGATTCGCGCCATCTGCGAATGCAGCCGGTCGAGGCACTTGTAGCGCGCATCGAGCGTGTCGGGAGAGAACGCCCGCAAGTGGGTGATGTGGAGGCGGATGCCGCTCTGCCGCGTCGCCTCGTCGGCGAGGAAGATGTAGGGCGCGGCCCAGACGATCCGGGTGGGCTCGAAGTCGCGCGGGTCGGCGACGACGGCGTTCGGCGTGCCGCGGGTCACGATAAAGCGGATGCTGGCGTCGCGGAGTCCGTTGCGCCGGCAAGTCTCGACGATGGCCGTGCGCCAGTCGGCGCGGGTCATGGCGGTCTCGAGCCGGGTCGCGCGCAGGGAATCGAAGAAGCGCTCGATATGCTGGTCGAGCTTGAAGATCGAGCCCTTCCAAGCGGAGACCACGTCGAAGACCCCGTCGCCGAGCAGAAAACCCTGGTCGAGCACCGATATCCTGGCCTCGCGAAGGGGCACGAACTCGCCGTCGAGATAGAGGATGGGCTCGTTGGGCACGTCTGCCATGGTGCGCTCCGCGATCGCTTAGGTGGTATGGGCGGTAACGACGGCTTTCGTCACTTGCGCTGCCTCACTTCGGCTCTGCCCGTCGCAGCCGGGTCGCGCCCTCCCCGCAGCCTGAGCAGTTGCCGGTGCCCCCAGTCCCAGATCTGCTCCAGCCCGCCGGCGGCGCCCTGAGGCAGGAGCACGACGATGGCCACGATCAGTGCGCCGTAGCCCATGTTCCTGATCTCGACGAAATCCTTCATCCCCTCGTCCGCCAGCATCACCAGGGCAGCGCCGAGGATCGGCCCCCAGGCGCGCCCCAGCCCGCCGACCACCATCATCGAGATCAGGAAGAGCAGCAGCGGCAGGTGCAGGACGTTGGCGCCGATGACCCGGAAGTGCCCGGCGAAGACGCCACCCGCGAGCCCGGTGAAGAAGGCTGACATGGCGAACACGAGGAGCTGGTACTTGAAGCGGTTGAGGCCGCGCGAGATGCCGTACTCCGGATTGTCGCGGAGCGCGCGAAAGGCGAAGCCGAGCGGGCTGCGGATGATGGCGAACGAGAAGACCACCGCCAGCGTCAGCACGAAGAGCGAGAGGTAGTAGTCGCCCTTCAGATACTCGCGCCGGCCGAGCATCTCGCGGAAGCCGAAGTCGCCGAACTTGGCGAGGCCCCGCGTGCCGCCGGTGAAGTTCCGGCAGGTCACGCCCTCCATGTAGAAGCACGCGGTATCGGTGATGATGAGCAGGTACATCACCTGAGCGATGGCGAGCGTGAGGAGCGCCACGTAGGGCCCGCGCAGCCTCAGGCAGGCGAGGCCGATCAGCAGGCTGAAGAGGATCGAGCCGATACCGGCGAGCGGCAGCGCGATCCAGAGCGAGATGCCGAGGTAGAGCCCCATCATGCCGGTGGCGAAGCCGCCGAAGGCGAAGATCGCCATCTGGGCGAGCGAGAAGATGCCGCCAACGCCGAACACCAGGTTCCACTGCGAGACGACCGTCGCCCAGAGGAAGAAGAGCGTGAGCTGCCCAATGAAGTAGCGCGAGGGTCCGAGAAAGGGGATGGCGATCATCACCGCGATCAGGATCGCGCCGATGGCGACATCCCGCCGCCAGTTGGGGCCTGTCTCGAACATCAGACGCGCCGCACCACACGCCGCCCGAAGACGCCGTAGGGGCGCCAGATGAGGGCGGCGATGACCAGCAGCAGCAGCGCCGGGAAACCGAAGCGGACGCCGAGCACGAACTGGACCACCGCCTCGAAGAGGCCGAGGACGAAGGCCGCGATGAGCGCGCCCGGCACGTTGCCCAGGCCCGCGATCACGCAGATGATGAACGCCTTGAGCATGGGGTCGTAGCCCATGGTCGGCGCGAGCGTGGTGATCGAGCTCAGCATGACCCCGGAGATCGCGGCCACGATGCCGGCAATCCCCATCACCTGGGCGAAGACACGCCCGACGTTGACCCCCATGAGCTGCGCCGCCTCGCGATTCAACGCGGTCGCGCGGATCGCCCGGCCCACCCGCGTGCGCGAGAGCAGCAGCGCGACCAGCAGCATGGTCACGACCGCCAGCACCAGGATCAGCACGTTCTGGAAGCGAACGAAGACGCTGGAAACATAAAAACCCTCCTCGATGGCGAAGGGCTGCGGAAACGGATAGGCGCCGTAGATGAGCAGCGTCACCTGCTCGAGGAAGATGGCCAGCCCGACGGTGGCGATGATGACGTTGGTCTCGAACGCCGGGTGACGGTACATGAAGCGGAAGATGATGTGGTAGATGGCGAGGCCCACCACGAAGCTCACGACCATCGCCGCCGGCAGGCCGAGGTACCACGGCAGGCCGAGCTGGATCACGGCCGAGTAGGACGCATAGCCGCCGATGGTGAGCAGCGCGCCGTGCGCCATGTTGAGCACGCCCATCGCGCCCCAGACGAGGGAGAGGCCAATCGTGCTCGCGGCATACATGGCGCCGAGCGTGAGGCCGCTGACGAGAATCTGGACGAAGGTTTCCACTGCGCCGTCTCAGCCGCCGAGGTAGGTCTCGACGATCTCCTCGTGGAGGTCGAGCTCGCTCGCGGTGCCCTGCCAGACGAACTCGCCGTGGTCGAGCAGATAGATGCGGTCTGCGAGATCGTGGACGCGGCTCGCGTTCTCTTCCACCAGCAGGATCGTGCGGCCCGCCTCCTTGAGCGCCCGGATGAGGCCGTAGATGGTGTCGATCGCGATAGGGGCGAGCCCCAGCGAGGGCTCGTCGATCAGCAGGATGCGGCCGCCGGTCATCATCCCGCGCCCGATCGCGAGCATCCGCCGCTCGCCGCCCGAGAGCGTGGACGCGACCTGGCTCTCGCGCTCCTGGAGCCTCGGGAGCAGCGCGTAGACCTCCTTGAGACTCGCTTCCATCTGGCGGTAGGGCCCCGGCAGGTAGGCGCCCATGAGCAGATTGTCGCGCACCGTCATCTCCGAGAAGATCATGTCGCCCTGCGGAATGTGGACGATGCCGAGGGCGACGATCTGGTCCACCCGCGCCCGGCCGAGCCCGCGGCCGTCGAACCGGATCTCGCCGGCCATGGGCTGGATCAGACCGGAAACGGCGCGCAGCAGCGTCGTCTTGCCGTGCCCGTTCGGCCCGATGATGGTGATGAGGCCGCCCTCCGGCACGGCGAACGAGACGTCCCGCAGCACGCGCTGGCCGTGATAGCCGGCATCGAGGGAGTCTACCTCCAGCAGCGGCGTGCTCATGGTGCGGGCTGGTCCTCAAGAATGTGCTGGAGGCGGCGCGACGAGCCCTCCCCGAGATAGACGTCGACCACCGTCTTGTCGTGGACGAGGCCGGACGCCGATCCCTCGAAGATCTTCTCGCCGTGATGCATGATCAGCACCCGGTCCGAGAGGCGCACCAGGAAGCGCATCACGTGCTCGATGAGCATGATGGTGAGGCCGCACTCCTTTAGCCGCTGGACGAGCGCCATCACCTCGTCGATCTCCTGCGGATTGAGGCCGCCGACCGGCTCGTCCATTAGCAGCATCTTCGGCTGGGTCGCGAGCGCGCCGGCCACCATCAGGAGCTTGCGGTGATAGACCGGGAGCGTCCGCACGGTCTCGTGCGCGACCTCGTCCATGCCGACGAACGCCATCGCCTCGTCGGCCAGCCGCTGGGTTTCCCGGTCGAACTTCATGCCGGGAATCATCCGGTTATGGCGGCCGAAATAGGCCGCGATCAGGGTGTTCTCACGCGCCGTGAGCGTGTCAAAGCCGGCGTTGAACTGGAAGGTGCGCGCCATGCCGAGTTGGCAGGTGCGGTCGGGCGTCGCCCGCGTGATGGTCTTGCCGTCGAACGTGATGGTGCCGGCGGTCGCGGGGTTGAGGCCGGAAATGACGTCGAAGAGGGTCGTCTTGCCGGCGCCGTTGGGGCCGCCGATGCCCAACGCCTCGCCCTGAAAGACATCGAAGGTCATGTCGCGAACGGCGGCCAGGGCGCCGAAATACTTGTCGACGCCCTGGCACGAGAGCAGCGGCTCCGTTGCCGTCCGCTCCATGACGGGTGTTACGCGCTAATCCACGGCGGCACCTGGAAGGCTGCCGTCTCGTAGGGTGACGGCGCGATCAGCTTGCCCTGCTCCATATGGTCGTGCACCTGGAGGAACTGGTGGGGCATGCCGAGCGAGGGGTCCGGGGTCTCGGTGGGATAGGTGCGGGCCGCCTGGTAGGGCAGCACCCACGCCGTCGCCCCCTGCACGCCGCGGTAGATCATGCGGCGGATGCGTTCGCAGACCTTCTCGTTCTGCTCGAACTCGCCGGGGCCGCCCGTGCCGCCGGCGAGTGCCGACGCGATCGCCCAGTAGTGGCACGAATCGTAGGGCTGCGAGCCGGTGAGCGGGCTCGCGCTCTCGCCGAACGCCGAGTTGAAGCGCTGGAAGTACGCCTGGCCGAGGTCATCCTGCAGCGCGCCGACCACGGTGGCGAAGAGCACCCCGTTGGTCGCCTCCTTGCCGATCTCGCGGAAGGCCGCGAGCAGCGGGCCATACTGCATGTAGACCAGGCTGTTGGTGGGATTGGGCACGAACTGGATCATGAATTGCGCGAGATCCTGCGGCACCCAGTGGGTGATCGCGATGGCTGCCGGCGGGTCGTTGCGGATCTTTTGCAGCGTCGGCCCCCATTCGGAGATCGGCACCACCACGGTCTCGTAGAGGCTGATGTCCCAGCCGTACTTGGAGGCCGAATCGCGCATCGCGTTGGCGATGACGACGCTGTAGTTCTGCGAGCCGGTGACGATGGCGACCTTGTTGTTCGGCGCCTCCCACTTGCCGGAGTCCTTGAGGTCGCTGATGAACTTCATGAAGCCCTCGCCGTACCAGTACTCGGCGGGGTCGGCCATGAAGATGCTGTAATAGGTCTCCGGATCGTTGCCCACGGTCTCGTGGTGCACGATATCGGTGTTGTGGTGGATGTAGGGTACGCCGGCGTCGGCAATGGTGTCGTACTCCGCCGTGACCGCGCCGGTGTTGTAGCCGTTGATGATCGCGTGGACCTCGTGGCGGTCGAGCAGGCGCTGCATCGCCGGGATGATGTTGTCGGCGCCCTGTTCCTTGCTGTCCTCGAAGACGGGTGACAGCGGCCGGCCGAGGATGCCGCCCATGGCGTTGATCTCCTCGCAGGCGAGCTCCAGACCGCTCTTGAACGAGAGGCCGTCAGCGGCAGCCCAGCCGGTGAGCGGCACGCAGCCGCCGACCGGGATCGGCTCGCCCTCGGCGCGCGCGCCGTCGTTGATGTCGGCGAGCAGACCGCTCGACATGGCGGCGGCGCCGATACCCCCGAGGCCCGCAGCCTTCATGAAGCTGCGACGGCTTGCGAGGAAGCGCTTGCGCGCACCCTCCTCTCTCCGTGTTCCGCGGCGTTTGATGATCATGGTCGTCGTCCTCCCTCTTAGCGCGCCCGCACCACACCCTGGCACGGGCCGAGCCCCTGGCCGCTCGACCGAGAGCCGAGTGTGCCGTTCACGTCCGATTCTGCCCGGCCGGAAGACGGTTCGCAAATGGCAACGCGTCGCGCCTCCCGGCGCGCGGATATCGGTCGGCCCTCGCCTTCGGGAGTCCGGCCGGGCGACTACATCCGGACCCGTGACTTCTCGGGATCGTAGAAGGGAACCGGGACGATCGTCGCTTCGAGCCGCTTCTGCTGGCCGTCGATGCGGCCGACCTCGACGGCGGTGCCAAGGTCCGCATGCTCCACCGCCATGCGGCAGAGGGCGATGGACCTGCCCGTCATCGGCGAGCGGGTGCCGGAGGTGACGGTACCCACACGGTGGCGGCCGACGAAGACACTCTCGCCATGGCCCGCCACCTCGTCGCCGGCCAGCTCGAGGCCCGTCAGAACCCGCTGGGGACTGGTCTTGCGCCTCACCAGCGCCTCCTTACCGATGAAATCCTCCTCCTTCGACTTGAGCGGCACGGTGAAGCCGATGCCGGCCTCGAAGGGGTCGGTCTGATCGTCGAACTCGAAGCCGGGGAAGACCAGGCCAGCCTCGATCCGCAGGATGTCGAGGGCCTCGAGGCCGAGCGGGCTGAGACCATGCGGCTCGCCGGCTGCCTGCACGGCATCCCACACCGCCCCGCAATCGTTCGGGTGGCAGAAGACCTCGTAGCCGAGCTCGCCGGTGTAGCCGGTACGCGAGACCAACACCGGCACCCCGCCGGAGCCGCCCAGCCGCCCGATGGTGAAGCGGAACCAGCCAAGCTCCTCCACGGTCGCCTGCGCCGGCGGCGTCCAGACGATCCCGCTCATGACCTGCCGGCTCAGCGGGCCCTGCACGGAGAGATTGTGGAGCTGGTCGGTGGAGGAGCGCACCCACACGTCGAGGTCGAGCGCGCGCGCCTGCTCGCGCAGCCAGTCGCCGCCCTGATCGCAGCCGCCGATCCATCGAAAATTGTCGCGGCCCAGACGGAACAGGGTTCCGTCATCGAGCATCGTTCCGGTGTCGTAGCACATGGCCGTGTAGACGACCTGCCCCACCGCGAGCTTGCGCACGTTGCGGGTCAGGCAATGCTGCAGCAAAGCCTCCGCCCCTGGACCCAACACCTCGAACTTCCGCAGCGGCGAGAGGTCGATGGCGGCAACGCGCTCGCGACAGGCCCAGTACTCGGCGATGGGGCCCGCGCCGGTGTAGCTGTTGGGTAGCCAGTAGCCGTTGTACTCGACGAAGTCGCGCGTGCAGCCGCTTGTTCGGGCGTGGAAGCCGGATTCCTTGGTCATGGTCGCGTCCGCGTCCGGTTGTTTGCGGTAGCCGATGGCGCGCGTGAACGAGGCCGTCGCCGGATAGACGCGCACGTGCATGTCGGTGGGGTTCCAGCCGTTCGCGGCGTCGATGTCGTCCGGGCAGGCGGACGAGACGCACACCAGATCGGTCAGCGCCCGCAGCAGCACGTAGTCGCCGGGGCGCGACCACGGCTCGTCGAGAACGAACAGGTTCTGGCCGTCGACCTCGGTGTTGTAGAAGAAGTTCATCGCCATCCAGCCCCGCCGGGGCTGAATCGGGTAAGGCTCAAGGGCAGCGTTGAAATTGTCCGAGCAGTTGGCGTGACCGGGATAGCCCTGGTCCTCGTAGTACCTGGCGGTGCAGGCGAGGCCGAAGGCGTCGTGACGCATGCAGGTGTCCTGCACCACCTCGACCAGGGCCTCGAAGTCCTGGTCCAGATAGTTGGCCCGCTGCCCCGGATGGGGATAGCCGAGGCCCATCAGCGTGCGCGTCGTGGTCACGTCGAGGCAGCGCTCGACGCCCGCATCAAGCCGCGCGCGGTGAAAGGCCTGGAAATCGGAGCACTGGCGCCCCTCGACGTCGATGATCTGGATCCACTCGCCGGCGCGCACCTCGTAGCTGGCCGCCGTGCAACGCTCGATCCGCTGGTCGAGCCGCGCCTCCGCCAGCGGCTCGGGCAGAACTGGCTCGCAGGGCGGAGGCGCGCCGGCGGCCCGCTCGACGAAGACCTCGACGGGAGTCGGCGGATTCTGCGCGTCCACGGCCATCGGCCCGCCGGATGCGGCGACGATCACCGTGCCGGGGCCCGTGGCGGTGTATGACTCCGCCTCGCCGGCTCGGCTCTCCGGCCCGAAGAGATCGAGCGAGGCGACGCCGGCGAGGTCCAGGTCCACGCGCACGGCACCGTCCGCGACCAGACGCACGAGGCCGGCGGCCGCACCGCGGGCACGCTCGCCCAGCAGGCCGGCGGCATGGCGGCCGTCGTCCGCCAAGCAAACCAGCTCGCAGGCCTGCCCGCCCTCCCGGTCGACCAGGCGGATGACGTCGCCGCCGGCGATCCGGATGGCCCGCGCGCTCCGTCCCGGCACGACGTAGCGCTCCACGCCCGGCGGCAGGGCGGGCAGACCCGGCAGTCGTACGCCGCGCGGCGCGCGCCCCGCCCCGACCGACGCTCTCTCCACGACGCCTCCTTTCCCGCAGCCTCTCAGGCGAGCCCGAGCTGGCGCCGCCGCTGCGCCGACCACTCCGTGACCAGGCGATCCACCGTCAGCCCGATAAAGGCGACGCAGAGGCCGATGACGAGGCCCTTGCCCGCGTCATTGAAGGTGAGCGCCCTGAAGATCTCCTGGCCGAGATCCTTGGTGCCGATGAAGGCGGCGATGATCACCATGAAGAGGCCGAACATGATGGTCTGGTTGACCCCGAGCATGATCTCGGGAAAGGCGAGCGGCATCCGCACCTTCCACAGGATCTGCCGCGGCGTGCAGCCTGCGGTGACGGCCGCCTCGATTGTCTCGCTGGGTACGCCGCGCAGGCCGAAGACGGTGTAGCGGACGATGGGGATCGCCGCGTAGATCACGATGGCGGTGATCGCCGCCACGTCGCCCACCCGGAACAGCATGATCACCGGGATCAGGTAGATGAACGAGGGGAAGGTCTGGAAGGTGTCGCAGAGGAGCTGCACGAAGCGGGTGCGGCGCGCCGTCTTGGATGCCCAGATGCCGAGCGGCAGCCCGAAGATCACGCAGAGCAGCAGCGCGAAGAAGACCATGTAGGCGGTGATCGAGGCGCGCTCCCAAAAACCGGTGAGCGCGATGAAGCTCACGAAGCCCGCCACCGTCGCCGCGAGCCGCGGGCCCGCGACGCGCCAGCCGATGGCGCCGGCCAGCGCCGCAACCGCGATCCACGGCATCCACTGGAAGCCCGTGCGCAGAGGGATCAGCACGTGGATCAGGAGGCCGTCGCGGATGAAGGAGAGCGGGTCGTAGAGCGTGATGGTGATGAATCTGACGACCGCGTCCCAGAACGGCGCGGTCGTGATGGTGGCGGACCGGGGTAACTCCTGGGCATAGGGCGTCAGCACCGCCGCGACGATGGAGGCGACGATGACGATGGCAGCCGCCACGAGATAGGGATGCACACGCCAGAACGGGCCCTCGGGCCGACGCTCGGGCTGCTTCTCGGAGAGCGCGCGGCTGAGCCTGTCGAGCATCACGGCCATGAGCACCACGGCAATACCGTTCTCCAGCGCCTGCCCGAGGCTCAGGTTCTGAAGACGGAGCAGGAGGTCCTGCCCCAGTCCCTTGGCACCGATGAAGCAGGCGATCACGACCATCGCCAGGCACTGCATGATGACCTGGTTGACGCCGAGCATGAGCGAATCGCGCGCCGCCGGAATCTCG
The DNA here is from genome assembly GCA_011523425.1 of Alphaproteobacteria bacterium. Taxonomy (GTDB): domain Bacteria; phylum Pseudomonadota; class Alphaproteobacteria; order UBA828; family UBA828; genus WTGU01. Next base: position 25,330 of record WTGU01000120.1, on the reverse strand, counting down.
ACCTTGAACAGCATCTGCCAGCGCGTGCAGCCAGCCATACGGCCGGCCTCGCGCACTTCCTCCGCCACGCCCTTGATCCCGAGCACCGTGAGCCGCGTCATCGGCGGTATGGCGAAGAGGATAGTGGCGATGGCGCCCGCGCGGTGCGACACGCCGATGAAGAGCGCCACCGGGATCAGGTAGGAGAAGTGCGGTAACGACTGCATGACGTTGAGGATCGGCCACAGGACGCGCTCGAAGGGCGGCCACTTGGCCGCGAGGACCCCGAGCGCCACGCCGACCGCGCCCGCGATGGGGGCCGCAACCAGGACGAGGGAGAGCGTGGTCATCGACAGCGACCACTTGCCGAAGAGCGCGAAGTAGACGATGCAGCCGCCGGCGAGCAGTGCCAGCCGCCAGCCCTTCAGCCACCAGCCGAAGACCGCGGCCAGGCCCGCGATCATCACCCACGGGATGGCGGGAATGCCGATCGACTTGAAGCCGCCTGCCAGCAGGCCCTCCATGATGTCGAGCGGCCACTCGATCCCGTACGCGATCGTCCGTGTCGCGTCCTTGACCGTGAAGACGCCGAATATCTCATGCTTGCGGAAGACGTCGACGACGACGTTGATCCAGTCGATGAAGGGGACCGCGATGCTCTTGGGCCAGACGATCCCGGCCTCGGGAAGGATGGGCTTGAGCGCCAGCAGAATGACGAACGGCACCAGCACGAGCAGCGGCACCGCGCCTGGCATGCGCAGCAGGCGGCGGGACGCCGCAACCGGGGCCCCGATCGATCCCCCGACGGTTCGCTCGGCGGCCACGGCTCAGGTGCGGTCGGCGTACATCGCGTCGACCAGGCGGAAGCGGTCGAGCACGCCCACGATCTCGCCCCTGTCGCCGACCACCGCCACCGGGCGCTCCGCCTCGATCACCTGCGGCGCAACCTCCGCGAGCGTGGCGTCCGCGCTGACCTCGCCGTGCGTCGCCTCGCCAGCGGCGGCGGGGCGCATGGCCGTCGCTACCCTGAGCAGGCGATCCCGCGCCACGTCCTTGGTGAACTCGCGCACATAGTCGGTCAGCGGGTTCTCGATGAGCTCCGTGGCGGTACCGGACTGCTCGATGATGCCGTCCTTCATGATGATGATCCGGTCCGCGAGCCTGATGGCCTCGTCGAAGTCATGGGTGATGAACAGGATCGTCTTGTGCAGCATGTTCTGGAGGCGCAGGAACTCGTTCTGCATCTCGCGGCGGATGAGCGGGTCGAGGGCGGAGAAGGGCTCGTCCAGGAACCAGAGCTCGGGCCCCACCGCGAGCGAGCGGGCGATCCCGACCCTCTGCTGCTGGCCGCCGGAGAGCTCGCGCGGGTAGTAGCGCTCACGCCCCTCGAGGCCGACGAGCTCGATCATCTCCCGGGCACGAGCCTCCCGCGTGCGGCGGTCGATACCCTGGACCTCGAGCGGGAAGGCAACGTTCTGCAGCACGGTGCGGTGCGGCAGCAGCGCGAAGTGCTGGAACACCATGCCCATCTTGTGCCGGCGGAGCTGCGTGAGCTCCCGGTTGCTCGCCCTGAGCAGGTCCTGGCCCTCGAACATGATCGCGCCGGCGGTCGGCTCGATCAGGCGGGCGAGGCAGCGCAGGAGCGTGGACTTGCCCGAGCCCGAGAGCCCCATGATCACCAGGATCTCGCCGGCATTGACCTCCAGCGAGGCATCGCGCACGGCGGGGATGTAGCCTTCTTCCAGAATGGTGGCGAGGTCCGGCGCGCCTCCGTGCCGTTGCATGAACGAGCGGGGCTTGGGACCGAACAGCTTCCAGACGCCGCTGCACGTGAGAATTGGTTCGGCCAAAGGGCGCCTCCCCCGCTTGCAGCGGAACCCGTGCCGCAGCCCCGTGCTCGCGACATGCCGCCCCTGAGCCTGCGGCACGGGGCGCGACCGCCTTGTACCGGTACTATGGGCCGGCAGGGGCACGAAATAAAGCGAGGGCGCCGCCACAGGGAGAAAGGCGGCGCCCTCGTCGCCAACGGTTTTGGGCTAGTTCACCCAGCCCATCCACTTGGCTTCGTTGTCGGCCAGCCACTTGTCGGCGGCCTCTTCGATCTCCATGCCGTCGATGTCGACGAGCTTGGACATCACCGCGATGTCGAGGTTGGTCAGGTTCATCTTTGAGATGATGGCGTAGGCCGTCGGCCACTTGTCGGGCATACCGTTCCAGACGCCGATTTTGAGATAGCCGTCCTTCGGGTTGCCGCAGTCGTAGGTCATGTCGGGGTTGAGACCCCAGGCCGGGTCATCCTTGCAGGCCTCGCCATACTCCGGGAACTCGACGAACTTGCCGTCGTAGATCGCCTCGATGAAGTTGGGCGTCCAGTTGAAGTGCACGATGGCGGCCTTGCGCTCGAACGCCGATGCGAGCTCGGCCCAGATCGCCGCGGCCGAGCCTGCGTTCACCACCTCGAAGTCCATGCCGAGGCCTTCAACGCGCTCGGCGTCGTGCTTCAGCCAGTCGACCGGGCCACCGAGGAAGCGGCCCTTCGGGGCCGTCTCGGGGGTCGCGAAGAGCTCGGCGCAGGCATTCAGCGCCTGCCAGTCGGGCAGACCCGGGCACTGCTCCTCGACATAGGAGGGATACCACCACTCCTCGCGGGTCTTGGCGTCATGGGTCGCGGCGTCGATCACGCAGCCTTCCGCCACCACCTGCTCGAAGGCCACGCCGAATGCGCCCTGCCAGACCTCGTGAACGACGTCGATATCGCCTTCACACATCGAGGTGTAGACCACCTGGCTGTCGGCGTTGATGAACTCTGTCGCGAAGCCCTGGCCGTTGAGCACCTTGCCCAGGACATGGGCACCCACGATCTGGCTCGACCAGTTGTGGATCGGGATCTTGATCGGGTCGTCGGAGTCCGCCGCCTGCGCCACGCCGGACACGGCGCCCGCAAGGCCGACCGCGGCCCCCGCGACGAGGGCGATCACCCACCGCCTCACCTTCGTTCCCACCATAGTCGCCTCCTCACTGTTCCTTGCGTGCAGTCTCTCGCCTGCGCAGGAATCCGCGCAGCTAAGCCGCAGCGTAGAGAGGCGTTGTGAACAAGACAGACCCATCCCGTAAATGGCCTGTAAAAAATGGTATAAGATGTGACAATCAGCCAAAGGCGACGCGCGTGACCGCGGAATGACCGATCCCTACCACATCGTTGTGGTCGAGGACGACGCCGTAACCCGTACCAAGCTCGCCGGCTACGCGGAAGCCGCCGGCCACCGGGTGAGCGAGGCGGAGGACGGCGACGGCATGTGGCGGATCCTGGAGCGGGATGCCGCCGACCTGATCCTGCTCGACATCAACCTGCCGCGCGAGGACGGCCTCGACCTGACCCGCAAGCTTCGGGCCCAGAGCAGGGTCGGGATCATCCTCGTCACGGTGCGGACCGACGAGGTGGACAGGATCGTCGGCCTGGAGATCGGCGCCGACGACTACATCACCAAGCCGTTCAACCCGCGCGAGCTGCTGGCCCGCGTCAAGAGCGTCTTGCGCCGTGCGGGCGACGGCCCGCGGGAGCCCTCGCCCGGCCGCCGCTTCGCCGGCTGGACGTTCTCGACGGCGGCGCGCAAGCTGATCTCGCCGGAGGGCGAGATCGTGCAGCTCACCCGCGCCGAGCACGAATTGCTCGCTGCCCTGGCGGAGCATCCCGGCCAGGTCCTCTCGCGAGAGCGTCTTCTCGCGCTGATCACCCACAGGTCCTGGGATCCCAGCGATCGCACCATCGACGTCCTGGTCCGCCGGCTCCGGCGCAAGATCGAGGAGAACCCGGGCGCGCCCGAGCTCATCGTGACGGTGCACGGCGAGGGTTACGTGTTCACCCCGGCCGTGACGGCCTGATCGTCGCGCGCGCCGGAATCGAGACCCGACCAGAGCGTCACCAGCGCCTCCCGCGATTCCTCGAACAGACGCTGTAGCTCGTCGGCCAGGGCTGCCGCCTCCGGCGTGCGGGCGCGGGCTTCCAGCGCGCCGCAACGGTCCGCGAGGCGGCGCAGCCCGAGACTGCCCGCCGCGCCCCTCAGCGCATGGGCCAGGTCCGCCGCCCGCTCGGCGCGACCGTCGGCGAGTGCGCTCCTGATGCCGTCGATCTGAACCGGCGCCGTCTCGACGAAGGTCTCGATCATCAGGACACCGCGCTCGGCGCCGAGCGCCGCACGATCCTGCGCCAGCACGGCGGGATCGATGATCGACGTGTCGCCGTCGCCGGCCCGGCCCCGGTCCTCCTGGTCGCGCCAGCCGGGCGCACGGCCGAGGACGCTCGAGATGGTCTGAGCCAGGGCCTCCGGCGCGATGGGCTTGCCGATGAAGGCATCCATTCCGGATTGAAGATGCTGGGCGACCTCGCTCTCGAAGACGTGGGCCGACATCGCAATGACCGGCAGCGAGTGGATCGCGGAATCCGCGTGTGCGCGGATGCGCTGCGTCGCCTCGATTCCGTCGATGCCCGGCAGGCTGATGTCCATGAGGACCAGATCGAACGACTGCCTCTCCAGGAGCGCCAGCCCCTCCTCGGCGGTCGACGCGACGAGCGGCTCGTGGCCCATTCTGGTGACGAAGGCCTCTACGACCATCGCGTTGACCACATTGTCCTCGACGATGAGGACGCTCATCGCGCTGAGGGGAACGCCCGCCTCGTAGGGCAGCGCCTCCGCGGCCGACGGCTGAATGGCAGCCTCCGCCTGCGGCAGCGGCAGTGTGACCGAGAAGCAGCTTCCCCGCCCAGGCTCCGTCTCGACCCCGATCCGGCCCTCCATCGCCGTGACCAGCCGCCGCGAGATCGCGAGGCCGAGGCCGGTGCCGGTCTGCTGTCCGTGCCGGCGAGACGCGGCCGCCTGGTAGAAGGGCTCGAAGAGATGGGCGCGGTCCTGCTCGGCGATGCCGGGGCCTGTGTCCCGCACTGCGAGACGCACGGTGTCCGGCTCCTCGTCGTCGGCGAGCGACAGCGTGACGGAGCCGCGATCGGTGAACTTGATGCCGTTGCCCAGCAGGTTGAGCAGGACCTGGCTCAGCTTCTGCCGATCGCCCGCCACCGCTGTCGGCACGCCGTCTGCGATCGCGAGCTCGAGGGCGAGGTTCTTCTCCCGCGCCCGGCCCTGCATGAGCACCACGATGTCCTCGACCAGCTCGTGCAGGTCGAAGACGGCGTGCTCCACCTCGATCTCTCCGGACTCGACCCGGGAATAGTCGAGGATGTCGTTGAGGATGCCGAGCAGGATCTCGCTCGATGAGCGCATCACCCTGACCTGCTGCCGCTGCTTCTCGTTCAAAGGACCGTCGGCCATCAGCCGCAACATGCCGAGAACCCCGTTCATCGGGGTGCGGATCTCGTGGCTCATCGTCGCCAGGAACTCGGACTTGGCGCGGCTCGCCTGCTCCGCGCGGGCGCGGGCCCGATCATGGTTCTCTACTTCCTCCACGAGCCGGGCGTTGGCCTCGGTCAGCTGCGCGGTGCGCTCGGCGACGAGCCTTTCCAGCTCCTCCTTGTGCTGGCGCAGCTCGGCGTTCGTCCGTTCACGCTCTTCCTCCAACTGCTGCTTGACGATCGCCTGGTCGCGGAACACGCGCACCGTATCGGCCATGTCAGAGAGCTCGTCGCGACCGCCCGTCGGCACAGCCACGTCCATGCGCCCCGCCGCTAGGCTTTGCATCACCCGGTGCAGCGCGGACAGCCGGTGAACGAGGTTGCGGTGCACGTAGAGCCAGGCGATGGCGCCGGCGATGGCGATGAACAGCACGATCTGGAGGAGGACGGTGAGCCCGCCGAACTCGACGGCACTGTCTGCCGCTTCCGACGCGCCCGCGGCGATCAGCTGCGAGCGGGAGACGACCGCGGCGACATGCTCGTTCATCGTCTCGGTCAGCGCCCGGTTGTCGGCGGCGAGGGCCGCGAGCGCCGCATCGAGGCCAAGCGCCTCGCGACGGAGGTCGAAGAGGCCGAGCGTGCCGGGGGGGCCGTCCGACGAGAGCGCGGCGACCAGCGTCGCCGCCTGTTCGCGGCGGATCGGGTCGTCGATCAGGGCCACGCGGCGCGTGAGGATGCGGAGGTTGCCGCTGTAACGCTCCTCGATCCAGTTGATCTCGCCCGTGTCGCGCGCGCGGCCGAGCTGGTTCAACAGCAGCCCCTGCTCGGAGGCGCGCATCCTGAGCTCGAACATCCGCTCGAGGAGGAAGAGGTCGGCCTCGACCAGCCGGTCGAAGGCATCGAAAGTGGCCGGAAGGCGCGCCGGATCCTCGGCGAGCTCGTAGAGGTTGGAGATGACGACCGTCGCGCCCGACGCGGCGTTGGAGGTGAGGGTCTCCGACAGGACAGAGAGATCGCCGGCCGCCTCCAGCGTGCGCGCAATCGAAGCGGCCAGGACGGCGCTCACCCCGATACGCGCCGCGACGATCTCTCCCTGCCGATCGAGGTTGGACGCCAGCGCCGAGACCACGCCGCGCAGCTCGGCAACCTCCTGCTCGGGAAAGCCGTATCCTTCCAGCGCGTCCAGGCGGGCCGAGAGCAGATCGGTGGTGGAGCGCAGAGTGTGGGTCTCGGCCTGGCGTTCAGCCTCGCTCTCGGCATTGGCCAGGAGCGCGCCGTGCGCGGCGATCTGCGACGACGTCTCGGCGATGATCCGCGCCTCGGCGATCGCCGGCATGGCCTGGTCGACGATCGTGGTCTGCGCCGTATCGACGTTGCGCAGGACCACCCAGCCGATGACGCCGGCAGCGATGGAAAGCGCTGCGACGCCGAAGAAGGCGGCGAACAGCCGGCTCGCGATACCGAAGCGACCGAACATCGCGGAAGTAGAACACCGGTTGGAATCGAAAGGCAATCAGCCGCAGAATGCCGAGCATGAAACCGGGGCGCCCGTCACGGCTGGCTCTCGGGCTCCTCGCGGGCCTCGCGCTGGTAGCGGGGCTGGCGCAGGGGGCCGCGCCGGCAGCCGCGGACACGACCCCATCCACGTGGTCTCTCGAGGTCTGGTCCCCGCCCTTCGACTTTCGCAGCCCGACGACGACCATCACCCATCGGCCCCTCTCCAGCGCCTCGCGGAAGTGGCGGATCTGCGCGTCCTACCCCCACCTCAAGGATTCGTACTGGCTGAGCGTCAACTACGGCATGGTCGAGGAGGCGAAGCGGCTGGGCGTCGCGCTCCGCGTCGTCGAGGCCGGCGGCTACCCCAACCTCGCCCGCCAGATCGCCCAGATCACCGACTGCGCGCGCGAGGCGGACATCCTGGCGCTGGGGGCGGTGAGCTTCGACGGGTTGACGGAGGCGGTGCTCGCGATCAGCGAGAGCATTCCCGTGATCGCCGTGGTCAACGACATCGCCGACCCCGGTATCAGCGCCAAGGCCGCGGTCTCCTGGGTCACGATGGGCGAGGTGACCGGCGCCTATCTCGCCGGCCTCCATCCGGCGGGCACGCCGCCGGTCAAGGTCGCGTGGTTCCCCGGCCCGCGTGAATCCCAGTGGGCCCACTTCGTGGAGGAAGGATTCACCGAGGCGCTCGCGGGCAGCGCCGTCGAGATCGTGGTGCGCAAGTGGGGCGACACCGGGCGCGAGATCCAGCTCATCCTGGTGGAGGAGGCGCTCGAGGAGCGGCCGGACATCGACTACATCGTGGGCAGCGCCGTTACCGCGGGCGCTGCGGTGAGCCTGCTCCGCGCGCGCGGCCTCACCGGGCAGATCCGGGTGCTCGCCGACTACTTCACCCACGCCGTCTATCGCGGCATCAAGCGCGACCGCATCGTCGCCGCGCCCACCGATTTTCCCGCCCTGCAGGGGCGGATGGGGATCGAGATGGCGGTGCGACTGCTCGAAGGCAAGCTCGAACACCTGCACGCCGGCCCCTTCATCCACATCGTCGAGCAGGCCAATCTCGATGCCTTCAGCACCCGCCTCTCCCTCGCGCCTGCCGATTTCAACCCCACCTTCGTCGTCGAATAGGCGCGCCAGCCCGGCGTCGCGCGCGCCCGCTTGGAGGCGGTCGGCAATTGTGGAACACTCCGCCGCGCCATTCTGGAGGGAGCGGCGGCCATGATGGACGATCGCGCACCGGACGAGACCATCGACGTCACCGTCGACGGCTACAACGTCGTCGCCTACAGCTTCGGCTCAGGCGACGAGGTCCTGTTCTGCGTCAACGGCGGGCCGGGCCTGCCCTGCGATTACGTGCGCGACGCCCACTCCTGGCTCGCGGACAAGGGATACCGGGTCGTGGCCTTCGACCAGCTCGGCACCGGCAGGTCGGATCGCCCGGAGGACGCCGCGCTCTGGACTATCGAGCGCTACGTCGAGGAGGTGGAGACCGTGCGCACCGCCCTCGGGCTCGGCCGGGTCCACTATTACGGCCAGTCCTGGGGCACCTGGCTCGGCCAGGAGTACGCGCTCGCCTATCCCGACAGCTTCAAGACCTTCATCCTCGCCAACGGCGCCGGCGACATCCCGCATCTGGTGAGCGAGCTGCATCGGCTCCGCCACGCGCTGGGGCCGGAGACCGAGGCGATGATGCAGCGCCACGAGGCGGAAGGCACCATCGACCACCCCACCTATCAGGCGGCGATCACGATCCTCAACTATCGCCACGTCTGCCGGCTGGACCACTGGCCGGCCCCGGTCACGCGCTCCCTCGGCGACTGGAACATGGGCCCCTACGAGGCGATCCAGGGCCCCAACGAGTTCTGCTACACCGGCTCCATCAAGGACAAGAACTGGCTGCCCGAGCTGCACCGGGTGCATCAGCCGGCGCTGGTGCTCTGCGGCCAGCACGACGAGCTGACGCCGGCGTGCTCCATGAAGCTCCACGCCGCACTCCCCAACTCGCAGATCAAGGTGTTCCCGAACTCGTCCCACCTGCCGATGTACGAGGAGCCGGAGGCCTATTTCGAAACCCTGCTGGGCTTCCTCGACGCCCATCGCGGCTAGGCCCGTGAGCCGGAGCCGCCCCCAGACGGAGGAACGACCATGAATGCGAGCGAGAAGCGTGCCGCGCTTGCCGGCGCGATCAGGGAGGGGCAGTTCGTCGTCGCCCCCGGCGTCTACGACATGATCTCCGCCCGGCTCGCCGACAGCATGGGCTTCCGGGCGCTCTACATGACCGGCTACGGCGTGGCCGCCTCCCATCTCGGCCTGCCCGACGCCGGAATCGCGAGCTATGCCGACGTGGTGGGCAGGGTCCGCACCATCGCGGGCCGCACCGCTTCGCCGCTGATCTGCGACGCGGACACGGGCTTCGGCGGCCTCCTCAACGTCCGCCATACCGTGCAGGGCTACGAGGGCGCCGGCTGCAGCGCGATCCAGCTCGAGGACCAGGAGATTCCCAAGAAGTGCGGGCACACGCCGGACCGCCGCGTCGTGCCGATGGACGACATGGTCGAGAAGGTGCGGGTCGCGGTGGAGGCGCGCTCGGACCCCAACTTCCTGATCATCGCGCGTACCGACGCGCGCACCGGCCTTGGCCTCGACGAGGCCCTGGCGCGCGGCCAGGCCTATGCGGAAGCGGGCGCCGACGTGATCTTCATCGAGGCGCCGGAGAACGAAGCGGAGATCGCGCGCATCGGCGAGACCTTCGACAAGCCGCTGCTGGCGAACATGGTGGACAGCGGCAAGACCCCGATCGTGCCGGCGGACCGGCTCGCGGAGCTGGGCTTCAGCATCGCGATCTATCCCGCCATCGGCATGCTGCCGGCGGCCGGCGCCATGAAGAGCGCCTTCGAAGCCCTGCTGCGCGACGGCTCCACCGCCAACGTCGATGCGCCGATGATCTCGCTGCCCGAGATGCACACGCTCATGGGGTTCGAGGACGTCTGGGCCTTCGAGCGGCGCTGGGCCCGGCCTGAGGCCGAGGCGGCCGAATAGACGAAGGCCCCGCCGTCTCCGGCGGGGCCTGTCATCACATGAGTGGGCGGCGGCCCTATTCGGCGGCGGCGCCGGCCTCGGCGGCCTTGGCCTCCCGCTCCTGCAGGAAGCGCAGCACGCGGCGGTTGAACTCCGGCGGCTTCGGCGGCGCGAGCAGCGTCTCCTCCTCGCACCGGGCGCGAAGCTCCTCCACCGTCCCGCCGCGATCGAAGAGCTGCACCTCGCCCCGCTCTGCGCGGAGCTTCTCCCGCAACGCCGCCGTCGCCTCCTCGTCGACCATCAGGTCGTCCTTCAGCACCACGCCGTAGCGCTCGGCGCCGGCGCGCGTGACGAGGCCGCGCTCGACCTCGAGCGCCACCAGCGCCGGGTCGCGCTCGTAGGGGTCGCCCCAGCCGCCGCCGCCCCAGGTCTTGAAGAGCAGCAGGTCGCCGGCCTCGACCTTCACATGGTCGCACTTGGACGGCAGCACCTCGAACGAGCCGTCGGCGCGGTGGATCTCCTTGCGGCTGCGCCCGCCGGGCAGGCCGCCGTTGACCCCCCACGGATAGGTGAGCCAGCGGTCGTCGTGCAGCGACATCTCGCCGGGCTCCAGCGCGCGGTAGCCGATGGTGACGCCGTTGCCGCCGCGATGGAGGCCGGGCCCGCCGGAATCCGGGATCGTCTCGTAGACCTCGATCCGGAGCGGGAAGTAGGCCTCCAGGAACTCGTTGGGGACGTTGGTGAACGAGGGCCAGAGCGAGTGCCCGTCGGGGCCGTCTCCGGCCGGCCGGCCGGGGATGCCGCCGAAGCCGATCTGGTAGAGCTGGTACCACTCGCCCTCGCCGGAGTAGCCCGAATACATGAAGTGCGGGCTGTCGGAGAAGCCGGCCGCCACCATGAGGTTGGGCGCCCGCTGGCCGAGCAGGCCGCCGAGCACGTCGAAGATGCGCCCCAGCGCATGGGTCCTGGACGAGAGCGCCGCGGGCTTCAGCGGCTTGAGCAGTGTTCCCGGCGGGATCCGCACGTCGACATGGTCGTAGAAGCCGTCGTTGAACATGATCTGCGGATCGAACACGTTGATCATGTAGACGCCGACGAACATCTTGAACATTTCTTCGTTGAGGAAGAAGTTGATCGAGCTCTCGGACTGCGGATCGGTGCCGTCGAAATCGAAGACCAGCACGTCGCCGTCGCGCCACATCTTGCAGGCCATCTTGTAGGGGCCCATGCCGAGCCCGTCGTCGCAGATGTAGTCCTCGAAATAGAGGGTCTCGTCCTCGCCGACGGTGTTGCGGATCAGGTGCAGCATGGCGCGCCGGTTGCGCTCCAGCAGCTCGTCCATCGCCGCGATCACGGTATCGACGCCGAAGCGGTCGCAGAGCTCGTGGATGCGCTTCTCGGCGAGCCGGACGGCGGCAATCAGCGCGTTGAAGTCGCTCCGGTTCCACTGCGGCATGCGGCACTGGTGCAGGATCACCTTGAGGACGTCTTCCTGCAGCATGTCGTTCTTGTAGATCTTGACCACCGGGATGACGACGCCTTCCTCGTAGATCTGGTTGGCATCGGTCGGCAGGCTCCCCGGCACCTTGCCGCCGACGTCGGTCATGTGGCCGAACATCGAGGCGTAGGCGATGAGCCGACCGTCGCGATAGACAGGGCGCAGGATCAGCCAGTCCGGCGCGTGGCTGATGGCGCCGGCGCAGCTGTAGGGATCGGAGGTGAGGAAGATGTCCCCCTCCTCGATCGTGCCGTCATACTCGCGCTTGAAGCCGTGGATGAAGGAGCCGAACTGGCCGACGACCATCTTGCCGTCGGGGTTGGCGATCATCGGGAACTCGTCGTGCTGCTCGCGGATTCCCGGCGACATGGCGGTGCGGTAGAGCACGGCGTCCATCTCGTAGCGGGCGCTGCGCAGCGCGCTCTCGATGATGTCGAGAGTGATCGGATCCATCTCGACCGGCTCGAAGGGCGCGTCGTTGGTCTGGACGATGGTGACTGGCATGTCGCTCCTCCCCCGACTCAGTGGCCGACCGGGTTGATGATGATGTTGCCGTATCCGTCGACCACGCCGACATGGCCCGGCAGGACCAGCGTGGTCGAATCCATCTCGGTCACGATCGCCGGCCCCTCGATCCTGTTGCCGGCCTTGAGCCTGACACGGTCGTAGACGGCCGCCTCCTGGTCGCGATTGTCGACGTAAACCGTGCCGCTCGCAACCTTGGCCTCCGCCGGGTCGGGCCCGCCTTCCGGCACGGTGCCGGCCTCGACGAAGGTCTCCGCCCCCCGGACGATGGCGCGGAGCGTCACGATCTCGTGCTCGGCGTCCAGCGCGAAGGTGAAGAGCTGGGTGTGCTCGTCGTCGAACTGCCTGGCGAGCCAGCCAAGCCCGTCGCGCTCGAACTCCTCCCCGGTGAAGCTCACGGGAAGCTGCAGCCCCTGGCCGTGGTAGCGCAGGTCCACCTCGTACTGCACGGACTGGTCGTCCCGGCCGATGCCCTCGGCGTCGAGCTCCTGCCGGGCGCGGGCCTCCAGGTCGTCCAGGATGCCGCGCACCTCGGCGTCCGAGGTCTCCGAGAAGCGCCGCACGAAGCTCATCGAGGCCTCGTCGGTGACCCGCGTCGTGGCGTCGCCGTAGGCGCACAGCACACCCGGCGAGGGCGGGATGATGACGGGCCACGAGTTCATCAGCCTGGCGAGCGCGTTGGCGTGCAACGGCCCGGCCCCGCCGAACGCGATCAGCGCGAAGTCGCGCGGGTCGAAGCCCTGCTGCACCGAGACCAGCCTGAGCGCGCCGAACATGTTCTCGTTGACGATGTCGATGATCCCGGCCGCAGCCCGCTTGAGGTCGAGGCCGAGGGCCGTGGCCACGGTCTGCACCGCGGCGACGGAGGCATCCACGTCGAGCTTCATCTCGCCGCCGATCAGATCGCTCGGCAGGTAGCCGAGCACGACATTGGCATCCGTGACGGTCGGCTGATCGCCACCCTGCCCGTAGGCGGCGGGACCGGGATCGGCGCCTGCGCTCTGCGGGCCGACGCGGAGCGCGCCCGTGATCTCAGGCACGTGCGCGATCGAGCCGCCGCCCGCACCCACGGTGCGGACGTCGAGCGAGGGCGCTCGCACCGTCACGTCGCCCACCGTGGTCTCGCGCCGCTTGCGCGGCACGCCGTCGAGGATCAGGGCCACATCGGTCGACGTGCCACCCATGTCGAGGGTGAGCAGGTTCTGGTAGCCCGCCTGCCTGGCGATCCAGAGCGCCCCGGCGACGCCGCCGGCAGGCCCACTCATCAGCACGTTCACCGGCGAGTTGCGACTGGCCTCCACCGAGGCGAGCCCGCCGTCCGAGCGCAGGATGTGGAGATGGGCGTCGATCCTGCGCTGCTCCAGCTCGCGCTCCAGGTTGGCGACGTAGCCCTGCACCACCGGCGCCACGTAGGAGTTGGCGACCGTGGTGATGGCGCGCTCGTACTCGTACATCTCCGGCAGGACCTCGGAGGAGATCGAAACCGGCACGCCCGGCATCACCTCGTTCGCGATCTCGCGGATCCGCTCCTCGTGCTCGCCGCCCGCGTAGGCGTTCATCAGGCAAACGGTCAGCGCCTCGATCCCCTGCGCCTTGAGGTGGCCGAGCTTCTCGCGCAGGTCGTCCTCCTTCAGCTCGCGGACGACCTCGCCGCGCGCGCTGGAGCGTTCCCGGGCCTCGACCGTCAGCTCCAGCGGCGCCAGCGGCTCCGGCTTGGGCCAGATGATCCAGCCGGCGAGGATGCCGGGCACGAAGGAGCGTGCGATCTGCAGCATCTGCCCGTAGCCCTCAGTGGTCACGAGGCCGACGCGGGCGCCCTTGCCCTCCAGGATGGTGTTCGTGGCGACGGTGGTGCCGTGCATCACGTGGGTGATCTGGGCGGGCTCGACGCCGGCGTTCTCGCACACGCGCTCGATGCCGTTGAGCACGCCGATCGACGAATCATGCGGAGTCGAGGGAACCTTCGCCCGGAAGGTGCCGCCGCTCGTTTCGTCGATCAGCAGGAGATCGGTGAAGGTGCCGCCGACGTCGACGCCTAAGCGAAATGCCATGCTTCCTCCTTCCGGTCGGCGGGGCCGGCGGAAGCCGCGCCGGCACACCGTGACGGCCGGTATCCGGTATCGAGCGGAACCGGATCCTGCCCGCGATGGCCGCCCGGCCTAGCCGTCCGACGCCTTCCCGGCCTTCCTTGCGATATTGAATCCGGCGCCGGTGCGCCGCTTCTGGATGATGTAAACGGCCAAGAAGCTCACGAAAATCACCACGAGCGAGAACACCGTCGTCATCGTTCCGATGGCGTAGATCGCCGGCGTGGCGGCCAGCGTGAGCGTGTTCACAAGCTCGACCGGAAGCGTGTTGAACTCGCCCGCCACGGACGACGTGCGCGGGAACTCGTCGTAAGAGAGCGTGAACCCGAAGAGGGCGACGCCGATCAACCCCGGCAGCGTGATCGGCACGATCACGTGGCGGAGCGTTTGCCACTGGGTCGCTCCTTGGTCCCTTGCCGCCTCCTCGAGCCTCGGGTCGAGCCGGCTGAACACCGCCAGCATGATGAGAACGCCGAACGGCAGCGTCCAGCTCAGGTGCGCGCCGAGGGCGCCGGACCACCACTGGCTGGTCATGCCCAGGTTGGAGAAGCCCAGCCCGATGCCCAGGCTGATCAGGATCGACGGGCAAATCAGGCTGGCCACGACGATATAGAAGACCACGATGTTGCCGGTGAAGTTCCTGCGGAACGCGAGACCGGCAAGGAACGAGATGCCCATGGTGAGGAACATGACGATCAGGCCAAGAATGAGCGAGCGCCCGAAGGGCCAGCGGAAGTCGCCGATGTAGGACGGGTCGATCACCTCCTTGAACCAGAAGAGTGAGAAGCCCTGCATCGGGAAAGAGAGCGAGGCGCCGTCGTCCTGGAACGAAAGCACCACGATGATGATGATGGGCCCGTAGAGGAACAGGAGGTAGAGGTAGAAGACCGCTGCACGCGGCCAGTAGCCCGGTGCTCGTCTGGTTTCGTGGCCCATGGCTAAAGCTGCTTTCGCACGTCGACGAGGCGCATGATGATGCCGACGATGATCAACACGGCCAGCATCAGGACGATGGCCGAGGCGGCCGCCGGCGGATACTGGACATTGTAAATCTGGTTGCTCATCGACGCCATGACCGTGCCGACCCGGGCGCCGCTGAGGATGCGGATCGCCGTGAAGTCGCTCGCCACCAGCGCGATGACGAAGATCGCCCCGATCGCAAGGCCCGGCTTGCAGAGCGGGACGATCACGTGCATCAGGATCTGGATCCCGGAGGCGCCGTTATCCTTTGCCGCCTCGATGAGATCGCGGTTGATACGCGCCATGACGTTGAAGAGCGGCGCCATCATGAAGAGCGTGAATATCTGCACATAGGACAGGAATACGGCGAATTCCGAGAACAAGAGGAATTCAAGGGGCGTGTCGGATATGCCGACTGCCATCACCGCCTGGTTGATGATGCCTTCCTTCCCCAGGAACGGTATCCAGGCGACCATGCGGATGACGCCGGAGGTCCAGAACGGCACGACGCAGAGCAGGAACAGGAGCAGCTTGGTCCGGAGTTGGATTAGGTCGAAAACAAGAAAATAAGCAAGGGTAAAGCCGAGAACCGTCGTGATTGCTAGCGTGATCGCCAGCATCTTCAAG
Source organism: Alphaproteobacteria bacterium (assembly GCA_011523425.1). Lineage (GTDB taxonomy): Bacteria > Pseudomonadota > Alphaproteobacteria > UBA828 > UBA828 > WTGU01. The sequence goes on along the minus strand of WTGU01000120.1, from coordinate 9,792 downwards.
GTTTGTACATAGTTGTCGAAAGTCAGGTTTTTCGAAAACAATTTGGTGTAGTTGGAGAACGTCCAGTCGCCCTCCACCATCATGAATCCATTGAAATTCCACAGACTGATGATCAGGATCACGATCACCGGCCCCACGAGGAAGAACACGAGCGTGATCAACAGCGGCGAGATCTGCAACGCCGTCGCGTAGCGTTTCAAGAAAGCGTTGACCGCCGCCATTATTGCTGACTCTTCGGCACTATCGCGCTTCGGGATTTAGCAAAGAAAGCGGGGTTGCAGAGCGGCGTCGCGCCCTGCAACCCCCAATGCGTTCGCCGCTTACGCGGCGATGAACTCGTTCCAGCGGTCAGTGAGGTACTCGTTCTCGTCCATGACCGAGTTCCACACCGCGACGCGGCCCATGCGGTTCTTGTAGGAGCCGCCGTCGCGCACCGCGCCTGGCTTCTCCATCAGCTTGCCGAAGGGGCTGTAGATATCCACGGTGGCAGGCTTGCCCTCGAACCAGAAATCCCACTCGGCTTCGGGCAGGTGCTTCTGGGTGTTGCTGGGCGTCACCACATAGTAGCCCTGGCGGGCAAAGAATGCGCCGGCCGGACCCGAATGATACCAGGTCACGTAGTCGTAGACGGCGCCAAGCTTCTTGCCCTCGACGTGCTTCGGCAGCAGATGCCCCAGCGTCCAGGAACGGTAGCCTTCCTTGAGATCCTGGTAGATGCAGGGCACGCCCTGCTCACGCACGGCGGTCACCGCCGGCGACCACATGGACTGGATGACGACCTCACCCTCGACCATGAGCTGGACCGATTCGTTGAAGGTCGACCAGAGGACGCGCCAGTGGCCGTTGTCCTTGAGCTCGATGAGACGGTCGATGGAGTAGTCGATCTCCTCGCGGGTCATGTTGCCCTTGTCGCCGTACTCAATCTCGCCATTGGCCTGGAAGGCCTGGGCGGCGTCCATGAGGCCGATTTGCGGGAAGGCGACGAGCGCCGCCTTGCCGGCGAACTCCGGATTGATCAGCTCTGCCCAGGAATCGATGGGCCGACCGATCAGGTCGGGCCTGATGCCGAGGGTGTCGGCGTTGTGCAGCACCGGATGGTTGGTGATCCACTGGGTCGAACCCGGCTCGACAAAGTCGGTCGCGTCGATGCCGGAGGTGTAGGCCACCGTGCTCGGGTTCTGGCCATCGCCGAACCAGGCGTCATCCCAGATCTTGCCCGGCGCCTTGTAGAGGTTGACCACCGCGTCCCACTCGGGCAGCTGGGTGGTGTCCCAGGCTTGGAAGTTGCCGGACGGCCACATGAACTTCATCAGCATGTAGGGCGGCTCGAAGAGGTCACCCGAGTTGGGCTGGGTCAGCGCGCGCGACTGAATCGCCGGGATCTCGGCGGCCGTCTGCCTGACCTGGAAGTCCAGGGCCTCGTTGGCCATGTCCTCGAGCGGCTTCATATTGGACACCGCCATGCCGACGGTGCGGACGGTGATGTCCTTGATGTCCTGCGCCCAAACGGTCGGGAATCCGCCGCCGAGCTGGGTCGCGGCGGCGACGCCGGCCGCGGCCGCCGTCCCCTTGAGGATCGAGCGGCGGCTCACGCCGGTCTTGCTCCTGTCGCTCTTGGTCTTGCGCATGCTTTCCTCCCTCGCCTGCGTTCCTCGAATGGTCGCCCTGTCGCCGGCTTGGGCGATGGTTTCCTCGGTCGATGCAGTGCGGCGGCCGCCGGCGGCCGCCAACGTAGAAAAGTGTCCTAAAAGTTCTCTCCGATCAGGTTCTGGGCGCCAGTGGCACGCTCCATCACGCGCACGTCCTCACTGGCCCAGGTGACGGTGACCTGGTCGCCCACCTTGGTGGGATTGGCGAAATACTCGCGATCCTCGATGACCGCGACGAGATCCCGCTTCTCTTCCCTGGTCATGGTGAGCTTAACCCAGTTGCCCTGGTACTCGATGGCGTGCACCGTGCCGCCCAGGGCGTTGCCCCGGTCCAGATCGATGCTTCCGCCCGCCAGATGCACCTTGTCGCGGCGTATGCCGAAGTTGACATCCTGGCCGACCTCGTGACCGTCGCGCGGCAGATGGAAGCTGTCGCCCTCGGTACCCGCGACCGTCACCAGTTCGTTCTCGACCCCGGACACCTTGCCGGTGAACACGTTCCAACCGCCCATGAACTCCGCCACGTAGGTGGTGCGCGGCTCGTCGTAGATTTCCGGCCCCGTCGCCGCCTGCTCGATGTGGCCCGTGTCCATGACCACCACCATGTCGGCGATCGCCAGCGCCTCGGGCTGGGTGTGGGTGACGTGGATGAAGGTGATGCCGAGGTCGATCTGGATGTGCTTGAGCTCGGCGCGCATCTGCAGGCGCAGGAACTCGTCCAGCGCCGACAGCGGCTCGTCCAGCAGCAGCACCTTGGGGTTGGTGATCAGCGAGCGGGCGAGTGCGACGCGCTGCTGCTGCCCGCCGGAGAGCTGCGCCGGCATGCGGTCGGCCAGGGGGTCGAGCTGCACGCGCTTCAGCACCTCGTAGGCGCGTTCGCGCCGCTCGCCCTTGGCGACCCTTTTCATCTTCAGGCTGAAGGCGACGTTGTCCAGCACCGTCAGGTGCGGGAAGAGCGCGTAGCTCTGGAACATCATCGACGTGCCGCGTTGGCCGGTGGGCTTGCCGATCACCGACTCGCCGCCGATCAGCACGTCGCCTTCGGTCGGCACCTCGTGACCCGCGATGATGCGCAGGAGAGTTGTCTTGCCGCAGCCGCTCGGCCCGAGCAGGCAGCAGTAGCTGCCGTCGGGAATCGTGATGTTGATATCCTCGACGGCAATCGTGGGGCCGAACCGCTTGGTCACGCCCCTGATTTCGACATCGCCACGTTCGGCCATGGCTATCACCGCCCCCTCGGCCCGCATGGGAGCCTTCCCGCTCCCTTGGGGTCCGCATTCTCTATGCCAAGACAGTTTGAATAACCGCCACGCGGCGCAGCCTCAAGCATTTTCTCGACCGGGACGGCGGGATATGCTCGCCGCCCTCACACCGGAGGACGGGGGAAACTGGCGATGGCGGACCGGGTTGAAACCGTAGACGAGGAACAGGAGGCGCTGATCCTGGACGGAATCGAGCGATTCCTGGACCGCGACGTCCGTCCCCATGTCTCCGCGCTCGAGCACGACGACATCTATCCCGACGACATCGTCGAGAAGATGAAGGAGATGGGCCTCTTCGGCGCCACGATCTCCGAGGACTATGGCGGCCTCGGCCTGCCCGTTACCACCTACGCCAAGATCATCGAGCGGCTCTCCCACGCCTGGATGTCGGTGAGCGGTCTCATCAACTCCCACCTCATCATGGCGGCTGCCGTCGAGCGCTTCGGCACCGACGAGCAGCGGGAGTCCTACCTCCCCCGCTTCGCCAGCGGCGAGCTCAGGGGCGGCATCGCGCTTACCGAGCCCGACTGCGGCACGGACCTGCAGGCGATCCGCACCACCGCGCGGCGCGAAGGCAACGGCGCCTACGTGATCAACGGCGCCAAGACCTGGATCACCAACAGCATTCACGGCTCCTGCCTGGCGCTGCTGGTCAAGACCGACCCGGACGCCGAGCCGCGCCACAAGGGCATCAGCCTGTTCCTCGCCGAGAAGGCCGAGGGCTTCCGCGTCAGCCGCAAACTCCAAAAGCTCGGCTATCGCGGGATCGACACGGCCGAGCTCGCCTTCGAGGACTACCGCATCGATGCCGACAAGCTCATCGGCGGGGTGGAGGGCAAGGGCCTGCAGCAGGTATTGAGCGGGCTGGAGCTCGGCCGCATCAACGTCGCGGCCCGCGGCGTCGGCGTCGCCCAGTCCTGCCTCGACGAGGCCGTGCGCTATGCCCAAGAGCGCAAGACCTTCGGCAAGCCGATCTGCCAGCATCAGGCGATCCAGATCAAGCTTGCGGACATGGTGACCCGCACTGAGGCGGCGCGGCTCCTCACCGAGCGGGCGGCGGTCGCTTACGAGACCGGCCGACGCTGCGACATGGAGGCCGGCATCGCCAAGCTCTTCGCCACGGAGGCGGCGCTCGAGAACAGCATCGAGGCCATGCGCATCCACGGCGGCTACGGCTATTCCAAGGAGTTCCCCATCGAGCGGATGTACCGCGATGCGCCCCTGCTCTGCATCGGCGAGGGCACCAACGAGATCCAGCGGCTGATCATTGCGCGGCAGCTGATCGAGCGACATCCGGCGTGAGCGACGAGGACGCCACAGCGCCGCAGGCGGTCCCGATCCGGCCGCTCGAAGGGCTCACGGTCGTCTCCATCGAGCAGTACGGCGCGGCCCCCTTCGGCACCATGTACCTCGCCGACCTCGGCGCCGACGTCATCAAGATCGAGAACCACAGGACTGGCGGCGAGATGGGCCGCCACGTCCTGCCCTATGCCGAGGACGGCGACAGCCTCTTCTACCAGACCTTTAGCTGCAACAAGCGCTGCCTGGCGCTGGACCTCAAGATGCCGCGCGGCCGCGAGGTGCTGGAGCGGCTGGCGGCCCGCGCCGACGCGCTGATCAACAACCTGCGGGGCGACCTGCCGGGCACGCTCGGGCTCGACCATGCGAGCCTCGCAGCCGCCAACCCGCGCCTCGTCTGCGTGCACCTCTCGGCCTACGGCCGCGAGAACGAGCGCGCCGCCTGGCCCGGCCTCGACTACGTGATGCAGGCCGAGGCCGGTTACCTCTCCATGACCGGCGAGCCGGACAGCGTGCCGACCCGGTTCGGACTCTCGATCGTCGACTTCATGGGCGGGCTCACGGCAGCGCTCGCGCTGGTCTCCGGCGTCATGCGGGCGCGCGCCACCGGCCAGGGCATGGACATCGACACCCCGCTCTACGACGTGGCCATGAACAATCTGAGCTATCCGGCGACCTGGCACCTCAACGAGGGCTTCGAGCCGAAGCGGGTGGCACGCTCCGGCCATCCCTCGCTGGTACCGAGCGAGCTCTATCGCACCGAGGACGGCTGGCTCTTCGTCATGGCCAACAAGGCCAACTTCTGGCCTGCGCTCTGCCGCGCCATGGAGCGGCCGGAGTGGATCGACGATCCCCTGATGCGGGATTTCGCCGCGCGCTACGAGAACCGGGACGAGGTCGTGCGCCGGCTGGAGGCGGTGTTCCAGACGCGCACCACCGAGGCGTGGCTGGAGCGGCTCTCGGGCGTCCTCCCCATCGCACCGGTCAACGATGTCGCCGGCGCCCTCGCGAGCGGCTTCGCCGAGCAACGGCGTATCGTGCAGGAGGTGGCGCATCCGGCACGCGGCACGATGCGCCTGGTGCGCCAGCCGATCACGGTGGACGGCGCCGTCATGCCGCGTAGCGCCGCGCCTGCGCTCGGCGCCGATACCGCCGCCATCCTGACGGAGGTCGGCTACGACGCGAACGAGATCAAGGCCCTGGAGGCGGACGGCACGGTCCACCAAGCCCGCTGAGTGCAGCGCCGGCAGGCGCGGCGCAGCGCGGCAAAGGTCAGCCGCGCATCTGGGCCGCGCCGGCGTAGAGTACGGCGTTGTGGCTCGCGTTCGCGGCCTCGTAGGCCGCCAGCGCCTCGGGCTCCAGATCGCGCACCGGCCGGCGCTCGGCGTCGAAATAACCGTAGTCGTCGGCGCCGCGCACCAGCGCCGCGTAGTCGCGGCCGACGACGTTGCGCACATGGGTCGGGATGTAGCGGACGGCGAAGCCGATGCGCCGGTCGTCCGAGTCGTTGGGGCCGGAGCCGTGGATCAGGCGGACATGGTGCAGCGAGGCCTCGCCCGGCTGCAGGACGACATCCACCGCCGCCTCTTCGTCCACCTCGTGCGCGACGATCTGGCCCCGGGTGAGCATGTTGTGCTCGTCGAAGGTGTCGCGATGGGGGATCTGGTCCAGCTTGTGGGTGCCGGGCGCGAACCGCATGGCCCCCGATTCGACGGTGCTGGGCGAGAGGGCGATCCAGGCCGTGACCACCTCGGCGGTGCTGAGGCCCCAATAGGTCGAATCCTGGTGCCACGAGACGAAGGCCGGATCGTGCGCATCCTTGGTGAAGAAGAGAGAGGTCCAGCAGAGGATGTTGGGGCCGATCAGGTCCTCGACCGCGTCCAGCACCGTCTGGTTGCGGATCAGACGGTCGAGCGCGGTCACCAGCAGGTGGGGCCGATGGCGCATGCGCTCGCCCTGCGCGGCGAAGTGGTGCTCGGCGGCCTCGACGTCTGCGCGGATCGCATGCGCGTCCGCCGCCGAGACCGCCCGCAGCGGAAAGTAGTAGCCGTCGCGCTCGTACGCCGCGATCGCCTCTTCCGAAAGATGCTTCGGCATGGTCCCCTTCCCTCAGGCGCCGGCGCGCGCGGCGCGGGCCGGCTCGTCCGGCGCGAACGCCGCCTCCATGGCGCGCCTGGCGTCCACCGCGTCTGCCGCAGCGCCCTCGGCAGCGGTCACGTCGTCCCAGGTCAGCGGCGTGTCGGGCTCGACCGCGCGCTTCAGCTCGACCCCGTGCGCAAGCCCGATGGGCAGATGGCCGCCTGCGAGGCTCGCGGCTGCCGGCATCAGCCGGCCGTAGACGGTGTAGCCCCCTTCGCCATCCAGCCGCGTGCCGGCCTGCAGATGCGCCTTGGTGCAGGCGACGGCATCGGCCCGGAAGCCGGTGGGGGCACCCGTCGGCTCCCCGCGCAACGCGATGCTCGCCACGGAGATGCCGAGCTCCAGCCCGATCAGGTGATAGGGCTTGTACATCGCGGCATAGCGCCCGGTGGAATCGGTCTGCAGCCCGTACTCGCGGAAGCAGGCGGCGACATAGTGGGTGCCCGCCTCGAACACCGCATAGACGCCCCAGCGCAGATGCGCGTCGATCGCGCTGCCGTCCCGCCTCTCGCTCGCGATCACCTCGACCTGGCCCTTGTGGTGCAGCGTGCCGCCGTCCTCGCGCGGCCGCAGCACCTCTGCCAGCTCGTCGGTCGCACACGGCGGGAAGCCGAGCCCGTCCGGCGCCGGCGTCAGGCCCGTCGCATTGGCGACCGCGGCCATCTCGATCGCCGACTTGGTGCCGTCGAGGAAGGAGTTGAACATCTGCGGGTTCATGCCGCCGGCCTCGGCTTCGGCCGGGGTCAGCCCGTAGTGGGTCCAGACGTCGTCCGGCGTCACGTGGTGGAAGCCCGGCAGATAGCGCGTGCCCTTGCCGGCGGCGATCACATCGAGGCCCGAAGCCCGCGCCCAGTCGACCATCTCCGCGATCAGCGCCGGCTGGTCGCCGTAGGCGAGCGAATAGACGACGCCGGCCTCGGCCGCCTCCCGCGCGAGCAGGGGGCCGGCGAGCGCGTCGGCCTCGACGTTGACCATCACCACGTGGCGCCCGGCCGCGAAGCAGGCACGGGCATGGGCGATTCCGGCGGCCGGCTGCCCGGTCGCGTCGATCGCCACGTCGAGCCCGTCCGCCGCGATCAGCGCGTATGCGTCGTCGCAGACGTGGGTGCCGCCTCGCTCCAGCGCAGCGGCGAAGGAGGGAGCGCCGCGTTCCTCCGCCGACCAGCCGGCGCGGGCGAGCGCGGCGTCGGCGCGGGCCGGCGCGAGGTCGGCCACCGCCATCACGTGGAGGCCGGGAGTGCGCCTGGCCTGGGCGAGAAACATGGTGCCGAACTTGCCGGCGCCGATCAGACCGACGCGTACGGGTTTTCCCGCCCGGGCGCGCTCCTCGAGCATCCGATGAAGGTTCATGGCGTGCCATTATATCAAACCCGCACGCCGTCGAACGGCCCCGGTCAAAGACCGAGCCTGCTGTGGGAACCCAGGCGTACGAGGTCGAGGTGGTCGGTATCCGGCTTGCGATAGATCAACACCAGGTCGGGCCGAACGTGGCAGTCGCGATGGTCTTTCCACGGCCCGGTCAGCGCATGATCGTGATGGCGTTGCGGCAGGGGCCGATCGGCTGCCAGATCGGCCACGACGCTCTTGACCTCCAGGTCGAGGGTCCTGGCGAAGCGGCCTTTCTTCTCGCGTCTGTAGTCTCGTTTGAAGGCTGCGGTCCGTCTAATCGTCCGCATTCAGATCGGCCATCAGTTCATCCACACCGCCGACGGCGATCAAGTCGCCGCGCCGGGCAGCCTTCATGGCTTCGATCGTCTCGTCGTTGGGCACCAGGGGCTCGAAGGGCAGTCGCTTCTCGGCGGCGATTCGCACCATCATCAGGCGGAAGGCGTCGGATACCGTGAGGCCGATCGCGTCCAGCACGGCAGCAGCCTCCTCCTTGGTCTTTTCGTCTATGCGGGCACGGACGACGGTGTTCATGATCCGATCCTCAGGAACGCGCTGTTGAGCTACATTGTAGCTCAACAGCGCGTTCCTGTCCATCCGGGCGCTGGTTCGCAGGCGCGCTCCGGCTCCATCGGTGCCGGACAGCAAGAGGCTGCCCGGTGCCGGCAACGATTTCGTGCTATGACCGCCGTACTCTGGGCGTACGGGGCCAAAACGAAGGAGGCATCCATGGCGGACAAGACGGTCGACACGGTTGCGCAGCGCGAGATGTGGGACGAGTGGTGGTACGACCAGTTCGAGATTCCCAACGACGTCCCCGATCACTTCCGCCGTTTCGAGATCGAGATCGACGGCGAGGTCTGCGTCGGCGCGCTGCTCGAGACCGCCGCGCCCAAAACCTGCGATGCCTTCTGGCAGATGATGCCGATCGACGCCTACATCATCCATTGCGCCTTCTTCGGCCACGCCGCCTTCTACCTCGATCGCGTCGACATGGTGCCGGCGCTCGGCTACGAGCTGGAGAACCGGCAGACCCGCATGGCGCCCGGCGACTTCATCTGGGACCCCTGGCTCAAGGAGGTCACCTTCGCCTACGGCCGCCATGCCGGCATGCGCTTCCCCACCACGCTCTGGTACGGCGGCACGCCCCATCCCAATCAGGGCTGCATCTTCGCCCGCATCGTGGAGAACCTCGACGGCTTCGCCCGCCTCTGCAAGAGCCTCCGCTACGAGGGGACGAAGCGGATGGTGACGCGCCAGAGGACTTGAAGGCGCAACTCAAGGCTAGAGCACGATCCGACCATACGAGGTCGCCACGGCTCGAACGACAGTCGCTCCCCCCGCCCCCTCCCTTCGTCATGCGGACTCGGTCCGGGGGCCGGCCATGGCGCGACGGGGGCCGACCGTCGCGGCCCGCCCGGCGACCGAAAGTGGGATTCGCCGGAGGGGGGGGCATGCGGGATTTCGTGGGATAACGAGGGATTCCGGCGGGACAGGCGGCCTCCATATCCCACTTTGACTCCCACTTGAGCACCGGCTCCACTGCCGCGCCCCGCTCCTTCCCGCCCGTCCCCGCTCTCGCACGTCATGCCGCCACCCTCGCACGCCCACCCCAGAGCGGCACCGCACCATGGTGCGGGGTACCCGGCGTGCGCGGACGGGGAGTGGGCACCCGCGGCAGCTCGCTGCGATCGCGTCTGAACGAAAAATGCCCTAGTGCTTAGGGCCCCTCCCTCCTCCGCAAGGCGCGCTGCCGCCTCGCCTGGATCAGGCCGATCGCCGTCAGCGATACAGCGATGATGAAGAAGGAAATCGCCGTCGTCACCGTTCCGAGCGCGTAGAGCGCGGGCGAGGTGATGTTGGTGGTCATGCTCCAGATCTCAAGCGGCAGCGTGTTACGGGCGCCGACCGTGAAGGTGCTGCGCGGGAACTCGTCGTAGGAAAGGGTGAAGCCGAAGAGCGCCACCGCGATGATGCCCGGCAGCAGGATCGGGATCATCACGTAGCGCAGGGACTGCAGGTTGCTGGCGCCGAGGTCGCGCGCCGCCTCCTCCACG
>WTGU01000089.1 GCA_011523425.1 Alphaproteobacteria bacterium | reverse complement strand
TTCCGTACCGGCAAGGGGCAATTCTCGCGATCGAGGAGATCAACAGCGCGGGCGGTGTGTTCGGCCGCGAGCTCGAGTTCATATCGCACGACGACCAGGGCAAGCCGGGCGAGGCGGTCAAGGTGGCCGAGCGGTTATTCGACCGCGACGAGGTGGTCCTGATCTCGGGCTCGCTGTTCAGCCATGTGGGATTGGCGCTGACCGCCTACGCCAAGCAGACCCAGCGATTGTACATCGCGGCCGAGCCGCTGGCCGACGCCCTGGTCTGGGCTCAGGGCAACCGCTACACCTTCAGGCTGCGGCCTTCGACCTACATGCAGGCGGCAATGCTCGCCGCCGAGGCAGCGAAGGATGAAGGCGCCAAACGCTGGGCAACCATCGCGCCCAACTACGCCTACGGCAAGGACGCCGTCGCGGCGTTCCAAAGGGTGTTGACGGAGTTGCGACCGGATGTGGAGTTCGTCGGTTCGCAATGGCCGGCGTTGTTCAAGATCGACGCCGGGGCCGAGGTTGAGGCGCTCAAGCGCCTGGAGCCGGACGCGATCTACAACGTCACCTTCGGCAGCGATCTCGCCAAGTTCGCGCGCGAAGGCAGATTGCGCGGCCTCTTCGAGGGACGGCTGATGGTCGGACTGCTGACCGGCGAGCCCGAGTACATCGACCCCCTGAAGGACGAGGCACCGGAGGGCTGGCTGGTGACCGGCTACCCCTGGTACGACATCGATACGCCGGCGCACGATGCGTTCCTGGCCGCCTATCAGCAGCGCTGGGACGACTATCCGCGCATCGGCTCGATCGTCGGCTACAACACCATGCTGGCCATCAAGGCGATGCTCGAACGGGCCGGCACGACCGAGACGGAAGCCATGGTCGATGCCCTGAAGGGGCTGAGTTTCGATGCGCCGACCGGGCCCATCACGTTCCGGGCGATCGATCATCAAGCGACGATGGGGGCCTATGTCGGCTGGACCACGTTGCGTGACGGACAGGGCATCATGGTCGACTGGAAATACCTCGACGGCGCGGACTACCTGCCGTCCGATGACGAGGTCCGGAAGCTGCGCAGCGGAGACTGAACCGGCGTATCGTCAGGGGCCGGCCAACCGGCCCCTGACGCAGATGGCGGGATAAGGGACGGTCCGAGCGAGAGAGCCGGAAGAGCCGAAGCGTGGCAGATTTCATCGTCAGCCTGTTGACCGGGCTGTCCAGCGCCGCAGCCATGTTCCTGGTCGCGTCGGGGCTGTCGATCATCTTCGGGGTCACCCGGATCGTGAACTTCGCCCACGGCTCGTTCTACATGCTGGGCGCCTATATCGGGTACACGCTGGTCCAGGCGATCGGCTCCACGGGGATCGGCTTCTGGGCCGCGGTCCTGATCGCCGCCGTCGCCGTTGGCCTGATCGGCGTGGTCATGGAGATCCTGCTGCTTCGCCGGATCTACAAGGCGCCGGAGCTCTTTCAGCTGATCGCGACCTTCGGGGTCATCCTGGTCATCCAGGACGTGACGCTCTGGGTCTGGGGACCGGAGGACCTCGTCGGCCCGCAGGCCCCCGGACTCAAGGGCGCGGTCTTTATCCTCGGCAAGCCGCTTCCGGAATACGATCTGGCCCTGATCGCGATATCGCCGTTGGTGCTGCTCGGCCTGTGGGCGCTGTTCAAACTGACGCGCTGGGGCACGCTGGTTAGGGCCGCGACTCAGGACCGGCAGATGGTGGCGGCGCTGGGCGTCAACCAGCGCTGGTTGTTTACCGGTGTCCTGTTTCTCGGCTCCGCTCTCGCCGGACTGGGTGGCGCCGTTCAGATCCCCAAGGGCGGCGCCGACCTGCTGATGGATTTCAACATCCTCGCCGCCGCGTTCGTCGTGGTCGTCGTGGGCGGCATGGGCAGCATATTCGGCGCCTTCTGGGCCGCGCTGCTGTTCGGCATCCTCCAGACCTTCGGCATCCAGATACTGCCCAACTCGACGCTGGTGCTGATGTTCCTGGTCATGGCGGTGGTCCTGATCTTCCGGCCGTGGGGGCTGCTCGGTATTCCGGAGTCGGTGCTTCAAATACCGTCCGGCCCGCCCGAGCGGCCGCTGCGTCCGGCCTTGCCTCGGGTGCGCGCCCTGGCCGGCGCGGCTTGCGCGGTGCTCCTCGCGCTTCCGATCGTGCATCTCGTCTTCCCCGAGGTGGTCGGCACGTTCACCCTGGTCCTGGTGATCGAGATCATGGTCTTCGTGCTGTTCGCAGCGGCGCTCCACTTCATCATGGGCCCGGGCGGGATGGTCAGCTTCGGCCACGCGGCCTACTTCGGTGGCGGCGCCTATGCGGCCGCGCTCCTGGTTAAGTTCGCGGACGCACCGTTCGAGCTCGCGTTCTGGGCCGCGCCGGTCGGCGGGGCGCTGCTGGCGTTCTTGTTCGGCTGGTTCTGCGTGCGCCTGAGCGGTGTGTACTTCGCGATGCTGACGCTCGCCTTCGCGCAGATCGCATGGGCGTTCGTGTTCCAGGACATGCCGGGCAGCGTGCTCAAGACCTTCGGGATCGCGGACGAGTACGGCGCGCCGCTCAAGATAACCGGCGGCGACGACGGCCTGAACGACATCTGGCCGTCGCAATGGGCGAGTGCGCGTGTCTCCTACTACTACATCACCGTCGGGCTCAGCGTAGCCGCGCTCTGGATCATGCGGCGCATCCTGTATGCGCCATTCGGCTATACCTTGCGTGCCGGCCGCGACTCGCCGTTGCGCGCCGCCGCGATCGGGATCGATCTCACGCGCCACCGCTGGCTGGCCTTCGCGATCTCGGGCGCGTTTACGGGCCTTGCCGGCTCTCTGTTCCTGTTCTCGAAGGGCAGCATCTTCCCAACCACGCTGGAAATCGCGCGCTCCTTCGATGCCTTGCTAATGGTGCTCCTCGGCGGCGTGCAGTCGCTCTTCGGCCCGATCTTCGGCGCCGCCGCGCTCACCTGGCTCAACGATCTGTTCAGCGTCCTCAGCTACTGGCGGTTCCTGCTCGGCGTGACCATCATCGCCCTGGTGCTGCTGCTTCCCCAGGGCCTCGCCGGATTCGCCGGCACGCGGCTTGGCCGGCGGCTCCGGCTGGCGCGGCCGGAGGAAATGGCGACATGAGCGCGGCACCGCACGAGCGCGCTCCGGTGCTCGAGGTCGAATCGCTGAGCAAGGCGTTCGGCGGAGTGCAGGCGGTGGAGCGGGTCTCGTTCACCCTCTCGTCGAGCGAGCTTCTGGCCATGATCGGACCCAACGGTGCAGGCAAGACGACCTGCTTCAACATGCTGAACGGCCAGCTACGGCCCGATGCGGGCGCGGTACGGCTCAATGGCCGCAGCATTCTGGGCCTGCGACCCCAGTCCATCTGGCGGCTCGGCGTCGGGCGGACGTTCCAGATCACCGCGACCTTCGTGTCGATGACCGTACGCGAGAACGTGCAGATGGCGTTGATCAACTACCATCGCCGATCGCGGGCATTGTGGCGGCCGGCGAAGAACCACTACATCGACGAGGCAATGACGCTGCTGGAACGCGTCGGCATGGACCGGCAGTACGATCGCGCCTGCGGGGTGCTGGCCTATGGCGACCTCAAGCGGGTCGAGCTTGCGATCGCGCTGGCGAACGATCCCAAACTCCTGCTCATGGACGAGCCGACCGCGGGCATGGCACCCAGGGAACGCATGGAGCTGATGCAGCTCACCGCCGAGATCGTGCACGAACGAGGCATCGCCGTTCTCTTCACCGAGCACGACATGGACGTCGTCTTCGCCCACGCCGACCGAATCATGGTGCTGGATCGGGGAGAGCTGATCTCCGAGGGCCCGCCGATGGCGGTGCGGTCGAACAAGAAGGTCCAGGAGATCTACCTGGGCAGCGGCGCCGCGCATGGGGTCGAGATCTCATGACCGAGGCGACGGGCGCACCCGTCCTGGAGTTGACCGGTGTCGACACCTTCTACGGCCGGGCGCAGATCCTGTCTGAGGTGTCGCTCGAAGTTCGCCGCAGCGAGGTCGTGGCGCTGCTCGGCCGCAACGGTGCCGGCAAGTCGACCACGATCAAGTCGATCATCGGCCTGGTCCGGCCCGCGAAGGGCGAGATCAGTTTCGAGGGGAAACCGATACAGGGATTGGAATCGTTCCAGATCAGCCGTCTCGGACTGGGATACGTGCCCGAGGACCGGCGGGTGTTCACCAGCCTGACCGTCGCCGAGAACCTCGAGGTCGGCCGCCAGCCCCGGCGCGAGAATGCACCGGAATGGACGCACGACAAGCTGTTTGCGTTGTTTCCCAACCTTGCGGCGATGAGTGACAGGCTCGGTGGCCTGATGAGCGGAGGAGAGCAACAGATGCTGACCATCGCACGCACGCTGATGGGCAACCCGACGACCATACTGCTCGACGAGCCGTCCGAGGGTCTCGCGCCCGTCATCGTCGAGCAGGTGGCGAAGACCATCCTCGATCTGAAGGCGCAGGGCCTGTCGATCCTGCTCTCCGAGCAGAACCTCCACTTGTCGACCCTGGTTTCGGATCGCGCCTACATCATCGAAAAGGGCCGCATCCGCTACGAGGGATCGATGGCGGAACTTGCCGAGAACGAGGAGATCCGCGCGGCTTACCTCATGGTGTGAGCGGCGCGAACCAGCGCCTCGGCGGCGGCATAGAGGAGAACGCGAGCCCATGGAGCTCAAGGATCTGGCTGGGCACGATCTCGGCACCCGCACCATCTCCTACGATGCGCGCGACGCGATACTCTACGCGCTCGCCGTCGGAGCCTCGTGCGATGAGACGGACCTCGTCTACGAGCGGGATCTGAGGGTGTTGCCGACCTACGCCTGTGCTCTCGGCCTTTGGGCGGTCGAAGAGGCAGGCGGCCTCGGTCCGTATGACCCGAACACGTCGCTCCACGCCAACCAGAGCCTGCAGATGCATGCGCCGATGCCGCGCAGCGGCTCGTTCGAGGCGCGCGGGCGCATCGCCGAGGTGTGGGACAAAGGCAAGGCCACGATCGTCACCGTCGTCGTGGAGTGCGAGATCTTCACGGCGCGCTACGGCATCTTCCTGCCGGGGCGCGGAGGCTGGGGGGGCGAGCGGGGACCGTCCGCTTCGCGTCAGGAATGGCAGCCGTCCTGGCAAGGCCGCCACGCGACCGATCGCAGCCGGGCCGCGCTTTACCGACTGACCGGCGACTTGCATCCGATCCACATCGACATCGAGGTCGCGCGCGCCAACGGCTTCGATCGACCCATCCTGCACGGCCTTTGCACGCTTGGGATCGCGGCACGGATGCTCGCCGAGCCGGCGGGAGCGCACCCGAGCGAACTCAGGCGCCTCGAGGCGCGCCTCGCAGCACCGGTGATGCCCGGGGATCCGATCGACGTGACCGCCGACGGTCAGGGCGCCGGCCTGTTCTTCCAGGCGAATGTCGGCGAGACCACGGTCCTCACAAGTGGGCGCGCGGCGTTCGGCTGATACTTGCTGTTAAGCTTCCACCTGCGGGTCGCTCCGGCTCGGTCGCGGGAGCAACGGGCGCTTGTGTCTGCGACGACTGGGGCTTGAACTGGCTGCGGGCGGGGTGAAGAGGCCGTTTGCGCACTGGCGTGCTGCAGCGGCACCCGATGTTAAGCCTGGCCCGAACCATTTTGTCGGCCCCGGTCACTGATGGCGGGGGTTTTCCGCGACCTCGTTCAAGAGAGTGGGAATTCGAACATGGTTCCTCCCCGCCCGCGGCGGAGACGAACGGCGGGAGGATGTTCCATGGCGCGCAAGTCTCGAAGAACCCGGCGCCTCAGGGTGGTGAACCCGGACTGCGCAGGGATCGACATCGGCAAGGACCGGCACTTCGTGGTGGTCAACCCTGAAGGCAGCGAGGAGCCGGTGCGTTCGTTCGACGCCTTCACCCGCGATCTGGAGGCGATGGCGGCATGGCTGGACATGACGTGACGGTGAGAGAGGCAAATCCGGTTACGGAATGCTTCCGCGATTTGCGGAGTGGACACAGGCAGCCTGCAGGGGAGGGAATAAATGCTGTTTGACCAATGGGTTAGTATCGCTTTATGCCGTCATTGGCGCTGAATGACTCTGGTATGGCGCTGAGCGCGACGCAGGCCGTGATCGTGGTCGGAAATGCCGGCTAGACTGCGACCGGCGCCTGCAGGCCCCCTCCCGCGTGCGCGATTCGGGAGTTGAGCATGACGAAGACAGTGCGGGCGGAGGCGGAGACGGGGACGGGCACGCCGGAGCCGCGAATCAGGGCCCGGAACGAGGACAAGATCCTGCGCGCCGCCGTCGATCTCTTCGCCGCCACGGGCTTCCGTGGCGCCCACGTCAAGGAGATCGCGCGGGTTTGCGGCCTGCCGCGCCCGTCACGATGACCGCCTTCCTCGGGAGCGTGGACAGCGAAAGGGGAAGCCGGTGGCCGTGTTGAGCGTAGGCTTCCGGCCCTTCTACCTGCTGGGGGCGGCGTTGGCGGCGATCGCACTGCCGCTCTGGCATTTCGCGCCCGTGGACCTGCTGCCCGCCGAGCCCTACCTCGCAGGCCCCGCCTGGCACGCCCACGAGATGGTCTTCGGCTTCGCTGCGGCGGTGATGACGGGCTTCCTGCTGACGGCGGCGCGGGCGTGGACCGGCCTCGGCACCCTCGCCGGCTGGCGGCTCGCGGGCCTCGCGCTCCTCTGGGTGGCGGGCCGGGTGCTGATCGCCACCGGGCCGGCGGTTCCGGCCATCGTGGTGGATTGCCTGTTCCTGCCCTGCGTCTCGCTCGCGGTCGCCCTTCCGGTCGTCAAGGCGCGCAACCATCGGAACCTCCCGGCGGCGCTAGTGCCGGCGCTGCTCGGCGGAGCCAACCTACTGTTTCACCTGGACCATGCGGGCCTGATCGCCCTGGCACGGGCGAACGGCGGCGCGCTGCTCGGACTCGATCTCTTAGCGCTGCTGGTCACGCTGATGGCGGGGCGGGTGGTCCCGGCCTTTACCCGGAACGCGGTGCCGACGGCACGCCCCCGATCCAACGCCATCGTGGAGGCCGCCGCCTTCGCCTCGCTCGCCATCCTCCTGATCGCGAGCCCCCTCGCCCCCTGGCTGCCGGGCGGGCCGTGGCTCGCAGGTGTGGCGGCGGCAGGTGCGCTCGCGCATGCGGTCAGGCTCTGGCTCTGGGACCCGGCGGCGACGCGCGGCGAGCCCCTGCTCTGGGTGCTGCCGCTCTCCTATGCCTGGCTGCCGGCGGCGCTCGTGCTGCGGGCGCTGTGGCTGGCGGATACCGGCGTGCCGGCGGCCGCGGCATTCCATGCGCTCGGAGCCGGCGCCATTGGCGGCCTCATGCTCGGGATGATGACGCGAAGCGCGCTCGGCCACACCGGCCGGCCGCTCGCGGCCCGTCCTGCGGAGTGCGTGGCCTTCGTCATGGTTCACGCCGGCGCGGCTGTCCGCGTCTTCGGCCCGCTGGCGGGCGCCGCCGCGGAGCCCCATGCGCTGGCCGCCTCGGCCCTGCTCTGGTCCGGCGCCTTCGCCCTCTTCCTCGTCGCCTACTGGCCGATCCTCACCCGCCCGCGCATCGACGAGCCGCCCGCCGACTCTGCTTCGACCGACGGGATGTGATCCTGAGCCGGGAGGCGGCGCAGGCGTCCTCAGCGGCGGCGGCGGGAGACGATGAAGGACTCGTCCTGGAACCAGAGACCGCCGCGCTCGCTGAGCACCGCGCGCGTGGCATCCAGATAGGAGCCGTCGGCGACCACGCCCTCCAGCCGCGCATCCTCGATCTGGGCGACGTAGATCGCCGCGTTCCACGCCGCGAACAGGGTCGACGTGCCGATGGTGGAGCCTTCGATCTCGGTCGGCAGCGTGTGCATGTCGTAGCGGAAGATCGCCCGCCGGTCGGAATAGGCGTTGTAGTTGAGATCGCGCTGGCTCTTGCCGATCTCGGCCTTGAGCGCCTTCAGCAGCACGTGCCGATCCGCCTGGAAGGGCTGCTCGTTCGGCCAGATCCTGTGAATGATCTCGAGGCCGGGATCGCGCCCGTAGGACTGGATGCAGAGCAGCCTGCCGCCGGGCGCGAGGCTGCGTGAGAGCGGCGCGAGCACCTTCTGCACCTTGAACTCGGACGGCATCCGCGCCCGGTAGGGCTGGGAGGCGATGATCAGGTCGTAGCCCTCGCTGGCGCGGCCGGGGCGCGGGATCACCGGGTCGAGCAGGAACCTGTGATCCTCGCGGTAGAGCACCAGGACCGAGGCCCGGACGTAGAGGGGGTTGCCGGTCTTCTCGCTCGGGCGCACGCGCCAGGTATCGGCGAGCGTGGGCTGCAGGGCGGCGATCTGCTCGTGGAACTCGTGGGCCGTGTTGCCGGAGAGCGGCCTCTCGATCCAGTTCAACGTCGCCGCCGCCTGCATCGAGCGCGGCGTCAGCGACGGCGCCTCCGAATAGTGCATGTTGGTGACCACCAGCACCGTCGCCGGATGCTCGAACAGCCGGTCCGGCATCTTCTCGAGGCAGAGACGGACGTCCTCGACGGAGATCTCCTTGCCGACGACGTAGAAGGGAAAGGTCGGGAAGCGCCGGTGCATGTTCCGCATGACCCCGGTGAGCACGGTGCCGTCGCCCATGCCCGCGTCGAAGACCCGGAGCGCCGGCGGCGTGGGATGGACGTGGCCGAGCTCCATCCCGGCGCGCTCGGAGACCACCCACTTCTCACTGCAGGTGTTGACGAACATCAGGTACTTCTGGCGGTTGTCGTAGAAGCGGAACGCGCCCTTCTCCTCGCTTCCTGCGGGCGGGGCCGGCCCGCCCGCCGAGGAGTCCGCGGAGGCGGCCGGCGCGTTCTCCACGAGGAAGCGGCGCACCCGGTCGAGCGTCGTGGCCCTCACCTGCCGACCGTCGCGCAGCCGGTCGACGAAGCGGCCGTCGCCCAGCGCCCTGCGACCGAAGGTGGTGGGCGCCATCTCCGCCCGTCCGCAGAACTCGTCGATCGCCGCGAGGAGCTGTTGTCGCTCGTCCATGTCGCTGCCCGATCCCGCCGGTTTCTGGCGACGGGTTACGCCTGCGCCGCATGCCGGTCAAGCGCGAGGTGGGTTTGGGATAGGCGGGGCTTCTGCGTATAGTCCCGACGATCCGCCTGTGGGCGCGTCCCGCTCAGGGGACGGAGGGAGGACGGCATGAAGCTCAGCACCGAGCGCGTGCTCACGACCCATGTCGGCAGCCTGCCCAGGCCGCCGGACGTCTCCGACATGCTGCTCGCCAGGGAGGACGGCACGCTCGCCGACCAGGGCGCGTTCGACGCCTGCATGGCGCGCGCCGTGGCCGACGCGGTGCGCCAGCAGGTCGATGCCGGGGTCGACATCGTCTCCGACGGCGAGATGAGCAAGATCGGCTATTCCACCTACATCAAGGACCGGCTGCACGGCTTCTCCGGCGACAGCCCGCGCCGGGTGCCGGCCGACCTCGCGCTCTACCCGGACTACGTGCAGCGCATCGCCGCCCAGGGCCAGACGCCGAAGATCAAGCGTGCCATGTGCACGGGCGAGATCGGCATCAAGGACGAGGCGCCGCTGGAGAAGGACCTTGCCAACATGGCCGCGGCGCTCCAGGGCGCGGGCGCGGCGGAAGGCTTCATGAACGCGGCCTCCCCGGGCGTCATCTCGGTGTTCCAGCCGAACCGCCACTACCCCAGCGAGGACGCCTACCTGGAAGCGCTCGCAGAGGTGATGCGGGCCGAGTACGAGGCGATCCACGCGGCGGGCTTCGTGATTCAGCTCGACTGCCCCGACCTCGCCATGGGTCGCCACACCATGTACGCGGACGAGAGCGAGGAGGCCTTCGTCGCCCATGCCGAACGCCAGGTGGAGGCGCTGAATGCTGCGCTCGCGACCATCCCCGCCGAGGCGGCGCGGCTCCACCTCTGCTGGGGCAACTACGAGGGGCCCCATGTCTGCGACATCGAGCTCGGCGCCATCTACGACGTGGTGATGAAGGCGAAGCCGCAGGCGATCTCCTTCGAGGCGGCCAACCCGCGCCACGCCCACGAATGGTCCGTCTTCGCCGAGCGCGGCGTGCCCGAGGACAAGGTGCTGATCCCCGGCGTGATCGATTCGGTCTCCAACTTCGTCGAGCACCCGGCGCTGGTGGCGGAGCGCATCTGCCGCTTCGCCGACATCGTCGGCCGTGAGCGCGTGCTCGCCGGCGCCGATTGCGGCTTCGCCACCTTCGCCGGCTTCGGCAAGATCGACCCGGCGATCTGCTACGCCAAGCTGCGCACGCTCGCCGAGGGCGCGGCGCTGGCCTCGGACCGGCTCTGGTAGGGAATGGCGGCGCCGGATCCGGTCCTCGTCCTCCAGCATTCGGCGATCGACGTTCCGGGTGTCTTCGGCGAGGTGATGGACGAGGCGGGCATCGCTTGGCGCGCCTGCGATCCCTGGCGGGGCGAGCCGCTGCCGTCGTCGCTGGAGGGCTTCGCCGCCGTGCTCGCCATGGGCGGCCCGCAGCAGACGGACGAGGAGCGTCTCCACCCCTGGCTCGCGCCCGAGAAGGCGCTGCTCAGGGACGCGGCGGCGAGCGGGCTGCCGGTGCTCGGCGTCTGCCTCGGCTGCCAGCTTCTGGCCGACGCCCACGGCGGCACCGTGGCGCCGCTGGCGCGGGCCGAGATCGGCATCCTCGAGTTCTCGCTGACGGCTGAGGGCCGCGCCGATCCGCTCTTCGCCGGGCTGCCGGCGACCCCGCTCACCATGCAGTGGCACCTGAACGCAGTCAGCGCGCTGCCGGCCGGTGCGGCGCTGCTCGCCTCGTCCGACGCCTGCGCCGTGCAGGCCTTCCGCCTCGGCGGCGCGGCCTACGGCGTGCAGTTCCACATGGAGGTGGACGCGGCGCTGGTGCGGGCGACCGAGGCCTTCCCCGACTACATCGCCGCGCTGGAGCGGCAGCGGGGCGCGGGCGCGTTCGCGCGCATGGTCGCGGACGCCACGCGCGAGGAGGAGACGCTGCGCGGCAACGGCGCCCGGCTCTTCCGCAACTTCCTCGGCCTGATCGAGGGCGAAGACGCGCGGCGCTCGGCGGCCTGACGGCGCGGACCGGCAACAAGGGCAAGGAGAGAGAGCATGGATCGTGAGTCGGCGGCACGGGGCGGCGCGCTGCTCTGGCAGGCGTGGCAGGACCGGGCGCAGCTCGACGCGCTGCCGGCCGACTGCCGGCCGGGCTCGATGGAAGACGCCTACGCGGTGCAGGACGGGCTTGCGGCGCGCGCGGGGCTGCGCATCGCCGGCTACAAGATCGGCGCCACCAACGCGCAGGTGCAGGCGCGCTTCGGCGTGGACGCCCCCTTCTCGGGCCGCCTCTTCGCCGACTTCGTGGGCGAGAGCCCGCTCACGGTGCCGGCGAACAGCGTGAACTTCCACGCCATCGAGGCGGAGTTCGACTTCGTCATGGCCCGCGCCCTCGGCCCCCGCGACGCGCCCTACACGCTGGAGGAGGTGAAGGCGGCGGTCGCCAGCGTCCACCCCGCCATCGAGGTGCCGGATTCACGCTATGCGGACTGGCTCTCCATGCGGGCGGACGACCTGATCGCCGACAACGCCATCGGCTGCCTGCTCTGCCTCGGGCCGCCTGCGGCGGATGGCCTCGCCCACGACCTCGCCGGCCAGCAGGTGATCGTGCGCATCGACGGCGAGGTGGTGAGCGAGGGGGCGGGCGCCAACGTCCTCGGCGATCCCTGGAACGTCATGGTCTGGCTCGCGAACCATCTCAGCGCCCGCGGCCTTGCGCTGGAGGCCGGCCACGTGGTCACCACCGGCAGCGCGGCGGACGTGGTGCAGTGCAGGCCGGGCGACACGGTAACCGCCGAGTTCGGCCCCATCGGCAGCGCCGAGGTGCGCTTCGAGGGGTAGGCGCGGGCGGCGGGGCGGCGAGGGCGCAAAGTGGCACACCCCCCCTCGTTTTTTATGCGGGATATCCCGGGACAACCCGGCACAAAGCGGCACTCTATGCGGCACGGCGGCGCCCCCTCGCGCGGGCCTGACGCGCTCCGGCGAGCGGCGACGGGAGCGGGCGTTCCTGCCTGCGGCGAACGGCTCGTGTGCGCGGAAACCATGACGCGATCATGGCGCGGGCGCCGCGCGCCGTGCACCGCACCATGGTCCGGGGTCGCTCGCGCCTGCAAGGTCGCGAGCGCCGAAAGAAGAGTCCCTCGCGCCCGAAGGGTCGCGAGCGCGGAAGAAGAGTCCCTCGCGCGCCACGGGGGGCGATGGTCTCGGCGCGCGCCCTGGGGCATGATCGGGCCGGAGAGGAGAGAGCCATGAGCGCATCCACGGCAGGAACGGCACGGGCCAGGACCATCGAGCTCGTGCCGAGCGAGGCCGAGCTCCGCGTGCAGCTCGCCGCCGCCTACCGGCTGGTCGAGCATTTCGGCTGGAACGAATCGATCTACGGCCACCTGACCGTGCGCCTGCCGGGGCCGGAGCGGCACTTCCTCATCAACCCCTACGGGCTCCGCTACGGCGAGGTGACGGCGTCGAACCTGGTGAGGATCACGCTGGAGGGCGAGATCGTCGGCCGCACCGAATGGTCCGTGAACGCGGCCGGCTACGCCATCCACGGCGCGATCCACGCCGGCGCTGCGGAGGCCCACTGCGTCATGCACACCCACTCGCCCGCCGGCATGGCGGTGGCGGCGCTGGACTGCGGGCTGCTGCCCATCAGCCTGGACGCCACCCTCTTCCACGGCACGCTCGGCTATCACGAATACGAGGGCGCGATCGTGAGCGAGGGCGAGAAGGCGCGGCTGGTGGCGGCGCTCGGCCGCAACCGCGCGCTGATCCTCCGCAACCACGGGCTGGTGACCGTGGGCCGCACCATCCCGGAGGCCTTCCTCTACCTGCACCGGCTGGAGACCGCCTGCAGGACGCAGGTCGACGCGCTCGCCATGAACGGCGCGCTCAGCCTCGTGCCGGACGAGATTGCCCAAAAATCCGCGGCCGAGATCGACGCCTTCTCGCTCCACGTGGGCGACATCGGCACGCTAGAGTTCCAGGCCTACATGCGGATGCTGGACCAAATGGGTGCGGGGTACAGGGGGTAGGGGGTGCACCATGAAGCGAGGATGGCCAACGTCGCAGCCTGCGACGCAAACTCAACATCCTAGCGTTGCCACGTGAGCCAAGTGCAGCTGGGCTACCCGTTTGCGAGAGCTACAGTTGCGTCGAGATTCCTTCCCTCACAGCGCGAAAGCGGGTATCTTCGGGGCGAGGCTCAGTAGCCTGCACGGTTTTTCCATGGCCATTCAACACCTATTCGATTCTCAGGGTAACTGGATTGCCTTCAAGAGCGGGAAGCATGTCTTTGACCCCAGCGGAGACTGGATTGGCTGGTTGCCCTGGGACGACAAAGAAGTCGTGGATACCCAAGGTGAGTACTTGGGAACAATAGTCCGCCGATATCGATCAAGACCTAGATTGTATCGATTTCAAGCGCACGCATATCGCGGTTATCCAGGATACCCCGGTTATCCGGGCTATCCTGGTTACCCCGGTTATCCTGGTTACGCCGGCTACGAGCTCCCGCCTCTTGGCGCGGAGGACGTCGATTTGTATGGCTAGAAGAACATATGAATAGGTTAGGACATCAGCCCAAGAAACCCAGTTCAGAAATCCTCGTGAATTCCCATACAATTCTTGTGGGATCATTTGAAGCAGCCTCGTCGTTCCTCAATCTGTTCGAAGAGACTAGACGAAGTCGCAAGGCTAAAGGAACTCCGACGGATAGAGAGCAAGACCTACTCAGAGCCATGCTCGTTTTTGCAAGTGCAGGCTTGGATTCAATGCTTAAGCAGCTTATTCGAGATGCGTTAGCTGCAGTGATCGAGCGACATGAAGGCGCGCGGGCACGTTTCAAGCTATTTGTCGAGAAGCGGTTATCAAGACAGGGAAGCCTAGATCCGAAATTCCTATCGGACGTTCTCACGGGAACAAATCCCCGAGAAGTGATGTTGAGAGAGCTCGTCAAAGACCTTACTTCGAGCAGCCTTCAGTCGAAAGAGCAAATACTAGTCGCAGCATCTTACTTCGATATTCCATCAAGTGATCTAACTTCCGACTTAAGGAAGCTAGAACAAATATTTTTGGCCAGAAACCAGATCTCCCATGAGATGGACGTTGACCTTTCCCAAAAGAATCGCAATCGTCGCCCAAGGCGTAGAGACGAAATGATCGAACACACAAAATTCATTCTGCAACTATCTACCAGTCTCTTGGTTGAGGTTGACAAGCGACTGAAGCAGAATAGCTAGTTACAACCTTTATCTACTCACTTGATCAACTCTTGTGGCCCCCTCCCCCTGCGAGGATGCCTTCCCGCTTGACCGGGGGCGCGTGTAGGGGCATGTGAGGGAGGGGGCGCCGGAGAGCGCGGAACGCACCGGCGACGCGGCGAGAACGGCAGACAAGGCGAGCAGGGGGAGCGCGGCTTGCGCTACATCAGCACGCGGCAGAGCGACGGCCGGACGGTCTCGTTCGAGCATGCCCTGCTCCAGGGCCTCGCCCGCGACGGCGGCCTCTACGTCCCCGAGCGCTGGCCCGCCCTCGACTCAGGCGCGCTCGCGGACCTGCGCGGCCGCCCTTATGCCGAGGTCGCCGCGGCAGTCATGGCGCGCTTCGCCGGCCGCGCCTTCTCCCGCGCGGAGCTCGCCGGGATCGCGGCCGAGAGCTATGCCGGCTTCGACCACCCGGTGACGGCGCCGCTGGTGCAGCTCGGCCCCAACCTCTGGCTCCAGGAGCTCTTCCACGGGCCGACGCTCGCCTTCAAGGACTTCGCGCTGCAGATGGTGGCGCGGATGCTGGACGCGGTGCTGGCCCGGCGCGGGCGCACGGCGACCATCCTCGCCGCCACCTCGGGCGATACCGGCGCTGCGGCGATCGAGGCCTTTCGCGGGCTTGCGCGGGTCTCCATCGTCGTGCTGCACCCGGCGGGCCGGGTCTCCGAGATGCAGCGGCGCCAGATGACATGCGCGGGCGAGCCCAACGTCCACAACGTCGCAGTCGCCGGCACCTTCGACGACTGCCAGGCGCTGGTGAAGACGCTCTTTGCCGACCTCGCGCTTCGGGACGAGATCGGGCTCGCGGCGGTCAACTCCATCAACTGGGCGCGGGTCGCGGCCCAGGTCGCCTACTACGTGCACGCGGCGCTGGCGCTGGGCGCGCCGGAGCGCGCCGTCTCCTTCACCGTGCCGACGGGGAATTTCGGCAACGTCTATACCGGCTACGCGGCGAAGCGCATGGGGCTCCCCGTCGAGCGGCTGGTGGTGGCGACGAACCGGAACGACATCCTCGCCCGCTTCTTCGAGACGGGCCGCTACGCCAGGGGCGAGGTGCAGCGGACGCTGAGCCCCAGCATGGACATCCAGGTCGCGAGCAACTTCGAGCGCCTGCTGGCGGACCTCGCGGGCCGCGACGGGGCTGCTGTGCGGGCGCTCATGGCGGCGCTTGCGCGGGACGGCGCCTTCACCCTCAAGGGCGCCCGGCTGCGGCAGGCGCAGGCGAGCTTCAGTGCGGGCCGCGCCGACGACGACGCCTGCCTCGCCGCCATCGCCGAGGTCTGGCGCGGGTGCGGGCGGATGATCGACCCGCACAGCGCGGCGGGTGTCCACGCCGCCCGGAGCCTCGCGCACGGCTCGGGCGCGGCGCCCATGGTGTGCCTCGCCACCGCGCATGCCGCCAAGTTCCCCGACGCCATCGAGCGCGCCGTCGGCATCCGCCCGGCGCTGCCGCCCCGCCTCGCCCAGCTCGCGGCGAAGCCTGAGCGGGTGACGGAGCTGCCCGTCGATGCCGGCCTGCTCGCGCGCTTCGTCCGCGACCGCGTCCACGCGCCGGCCCGGGAGCGCGTGGCATGAGCGTGCGGATCGCCACGCTCGCCAACGGGCTCCGCGTGGTGAGCGACCCGGTGGATCACCTGGAGACCGCCTCCCTCGGCCTCTGGGTCGATGTCGGCGCCCGCTGCGAGACGGAGGAGACCAACGGCCTCTCGCACCTGCTGGAGCACATGGCCTTCAAGGGCACCGAGCGGCGCAGCGCGCGCGCCATCGCCGAGGAGATCGAGGCGGTGGGCGGCCACCTCAACGCCTACACCTCGCGCGAGATCACCGCCTACTACGCCAAGGTGATGAAGGAGGACGTGCCACTCGCGCTCGACCTGCTGGCTGACATCCTGCAGCACTCCACCTTCGACGCCGACGAGCTGGAGCGCGAGCGCGCGGTCGTCATCCAGGAGATCGCGCAGGTCCACGACACGCCGGACGACCTGGTGTTCGACCGCTTCCAGGAGACCGCCTACCCCGACCAGCCCTTGGGCCGCAGCATCCTCGGCCCGCCGGAGCAGGTGCGCGGCTATTCGCGCGATGCGCTCGCCGCCTACATGGGTGCCCACTACCGGGCGCCGCGCATGGTGCTCGTGGGCTCGGGTCGCATCGACCACGAGGCGCTGGTCGCCTCTGCCGAGGCCGCGTTCACGGCGCTGCCGGACGGGCCGGTGCCCGCGTCGGAGGCGGCGGTCTATGGCGGCGGCGACTGCCGCATGACGCGCGAGCTGGAGCAGGCGCATCTGGTGCTGGGCTTCGACGGCATCGCCTACGACGACCCCGACTTCTACACGCTGCAGGTGCTGTCGACGCTGCTCGGCGGCGGCATGTCGTCGCGCCTCTTCCAGGAGGTGCGGGAGAAGCGCGGCCTCGCCTATTCGGTCTTCACCTTCTCTTCCAGCTACGCCGACGGCGGCATCTTCGGCGTCTACGCCGGCGCCGGCGAGGCCGAGCTCGGCGAGCTCGTGCCGGTGATGGCGGGCGAGCTGGTCAAGGCCTGCGAGGCGGTGGGCGATGACGAGGTCGCCCGCGCCCGCGCCCAACTCAAGGCGGGGCTGCTGATGTCGCTGGAGAGCACCCAGGCCAGGGCCGAGCGGCTGGGCCGCCACATGCTGCTGTTCGGCCGGCCGCTGCCGATCGCTGAGATGATCGAGCGCGTCGACGCCATCGACGCCGACGCGGTGCGCCGCACCGCCGCGCGCATCCTGCGGGGAGGCCGGCCGAC
Organism: Alphaproteobacteria bacterium; assembly: GCA_011523425.1. Classification (GTDB taxonomy): domain Bacteria; phylum Pseudomonadota; class Alphaproteobacteria; order UBA828; family UBA828; genus WTGU01. The sequence goes on along the minus strand of WTGU01000089.1, from coordinate 6,430 downwards.
GGTCGCGGCGCTCGGCCCCGTCGCCGGGCTGGAGAGCCATGACGCGATCACCGCCCGCTTCGCCTGAGGCCCGGCCCGATGCCCCGCCCGAGGGCGCGCCGGAAGGCGGAGTCGAGGACGCGGACGAGGTGCTCGACGTGCGCGGCCTGATGTGCCCGCTGCCGGTGCTCAAGGCGCGCAAGGTGCTGAAGCGGCTCGCGCCGGGGGCTACGCTCGCGGTGCTGGCGACCGACCCGGCGGCGGTCATCGACTTCAGACACTTCTGCGAGACCACGCCCTTCGCGCTGCTCGGCTGGCGGGAGGAGGCCGGCACCTACGCCTTCAGGATCAGGGTGCCCGGCTGATGGCCTTCCTCCGCCCGGCCCACGATTCCGCACGCGAGGCGACGCTGGAGACGCGCTCGCTCTACCTCAGGCCGCCGCAGATGCGCGACTGGCGGCAGTGGGCGGAGCTCCGGGCACTCTCGCGCGAGTTCCTCAGCCCCTGGGAGCCGACCTGGCAGAGCGACGCCCTCACCCGCAGCGCCTTCCGCCGGCGCATCCGCCGCCAGCTCCGGGACGGGCAGGAGGATGTCGGCTACGCCTTCTTCCTCTTCCGCCGCTCGAACCATGCGCTGCTGGGGGGCATGACGCTGAGCAACGTGCAGCGCGGCGCGGCGCAGTCCTGCAGCGTCGGCTACTGGATCGGCCGGCCCCATGCCGGCCAGGGCCACATGAGCGAGGCGCTCAAGGGCCTGCTCGGCCACTGCTTCGGGCCGCTCGGCCTGCACCGGGTCGAGGCCGCGTGCATGCCGGCGAACGTCGCGAGCCGGACGCTGCTGGAGAAGAGCGGGTTTCGCTGCGAGGGATACGCGCGGGCCTACCTGAAGATCGCCGGCTCCTGGCGCGACCACCTGCTCTACGCGGCGCTCTCGCCGCGCGAGCGGGCCGCCGCCGGAAAGGAGGACCGGGGGTAGAGGGACACGTCGGCAGGCGCGCGGCATCGAATGACGGCCGGCTGCCGCGTGCGAGAAAGAGGCTAAGCCCGTCCGGCCACGCCGGAGAGATTGCCGGGGTCGATGCCGAGGCGACCGACGGCGCGTTCCCACTTGCCGTCCTGGGCCACGTCGAAGACCAGCTCCTCGTCGGCCGGCACGGTGAGCCAGCCGTTCTCCTGGATCTCGCGGTCGAGCTGGCCCGGCGCCCAGCCGGCGTAGCCCAGCGCCAGCATGCTGAGCCTCGGGCCGCGTCCCTCGGCCATGGCCTTCAGCACGTCGATGGTGGCGGTGAGCGCGAACCCGTCGCCGACCTGCAGCGTGGCTTCGTGGGTGTAGTCGGCGGAATGGAGGACGAAGCCGCGCGCGGACTCGACCGGGCCGCCGAAATGGACCCTGATGCGCTCGTCGACGGTCTCGGCCTCGATCTCGAGCTGCTTGAGCAGGTCCGAGAAGGTGAGCGATTCGAGAACCTTGTTGACGACGAGGCCCATCGCGCCATGGTCCGAGTGATCGCAGAGATAGATCACGCTCCGCGCGAACCGCTGATCGGCCATGGTCGGCATGGCGACGAGCAGCTGCCCTTCGAGATAGGGCCCCGCACCGCGCTCTTCGCCAGAATCCATCGCACCAGTCCCCGAGCCGCCCGGCCCGCTCCGATCATCGCAAAGCGGCAGAGGGGTGACAACTGCGTGCCTCGGGGCGTGTCGGCGGGGCGGCGGCCTACCAGAAAAATGCCCCGCCCGGTTGCGGCGAACACGCGGTGGCAGCAGTGTGCAAAGACGAAGCGGCGGCGCGTCTGCGGCGGCCCTCTTGCGGTAGGAGCTGGGTCGTCGTTGGCAACCGAAGAGGAGGAAGAACTGAGTGATCAGGGTTGTGAGCTGGAATATCGCCAAGCGCTGGCCGCCGTGGCGCAAGCTGGCGGAGATGGCGCGCCGGGGCGAGGTCGACGTTGCGCTTCTGCAGGAGGCCGGAAGCCCACCCGGCGACCTGGTGCATGCGCTTCACTACGAGGACAACGTATTCTGGAGCCGGCAGCTCTTTGACCGCTGGCCGCTCGTGGTGCGGCTCTCCGACCGGGTCGAGGTCGAGAGCTTCCGCCAGGTCCCGCCGATCAGCGAGCTGGGCGAGAGCGACATCGCCGTGAGCGGCATCGGGACCATTGCCGCCGCCAGGGTGACGCCGCGTGGCCGGCCGGCGGACGACGGGTTCATCGCGATCTCCATGTATGCGCGGTACATGAAGCCTCACCCGTCGACAGGCACATCTTGGGGCGTCGGCGCCTCCGACGTGTCGGTGCATCGCATCCTCTCCGATATCTCGGCCTTCATCGGCCACGAGGACCCGTCCAGGCACCGCATCCTCGCGGCGGGCGATCTCAACATGATCTACGGCGCGACGGGCAACACCCTGGCGCTGCCCGAGCGCGAGAAGGCTGCTTGGGACCGGATGGCGGCGCTCGGCCTGGAGTTCCTGGGCCCGCAAGCGCCTGATGGTTGGCAGCCGTCCGGGCCGCAGCCCGACGTGCCGCCCGACACGAAGAACGTGCCGACGTGGGTATGGAGCGGGCACAAGCCGGAACAGGCCAACCGCCAGTTCGACTACGCCATCGCCTCGCGCGGCTTCCACGAACGGGTCAAGGTGCGCGCGCTCAACAGAGCGGACGAATGGGGCCCCAGCGACCATTGCCGCCTGCTGATTGAGGTCGACGGCGGATGAGTTGATTCGATTTCGACAGAGAAACGCCCCGCCCGGTTGCCCGGACGGGGCGCTGGTCTCAACTCGGAAGGGCGAGGCTGAAACGCTGGCGCCGCAGCCCCCTCCCGTCCCTACGCCCGACTAGCGGGCGCTTGCTTCCACGCCCGGCTAGCGGGCGATGTACTCGTAACGCTTGCCGAACAGCACATCCATCGGCACCGGCTCCGAGATGGTCCAGGAGTCGACGACCGCCGGCTGGTTGTTCGTGGTCTCCACGATCAGGTACGGCGCGAAGTTCTGATGGTGGAGCTGGTTCGTGAAGGTCCGCGTGCCGACCAGCACCGGCTCCTCGCGGAAGCTCTCGAGCACCTCGACCACGGCGTCCGAATCGAAGGTGCCGGCCTTCTCGACGGCCTTGGCCCACATCTCGAACACCACGTAGCCGGGGAAGGCGTACTGGTTGTTCACCTTCTCGCCGAACTTGGCCTCGTACTTCTTGAGGAACTCCTGCACCGCCGGGCGCGGGTCGTCGCCGTAGATCGAGGCCTGCTCGGGCACGAAGTGGCCGGAGAGGCCGGGCACCGAATCCTGCCAGTAGACGCCGGTCATGGAGCTGCCGCCGCCGATCGGCGAGTTGATGCCGGCCGCGCGGATCTGCTTGATCGCGCTCGCCCCGCCCGGGATGTAGCTGCAGTTCTCGATGATGTCGGGCTCCTCGGGCAGCGCCCGGATGCGGTCGACCTGCGCCTGGATGCTGGGATCGTCGTTCTGGTAGACGTCGTGGCCGACGACCTCGCCGCCGAGCACCTCGCGCCACATCCAGTCGAAGCCGTAGCAGATGCCCTTGTTGTACTCGAGGATGTCGTCGAGCAGGATGTAGGCCGTCCGCCAGCCCTTCACCTTGTAGCCCCACTCGGCGATCGTCGCCCCCTGCACGGCGGCGAGGATCGAGCTCGAGAAGGAGTACTTGCCGATCCCCTGGATGCCGGCGAGCACGCTCTCGGCGCACAGGAAGATCGAGATCAGGCCTGCGTTCTGCGCCTGCAGCGCGGCGGGCGCGCCGAAGTCGTAGTCGCAGTCCACCGCCATGGCGATGGCGCCGTCATTGATGACCGAGATGCCGGCCTTGGCGCCTTCCGCCCGCTCCGTCTTGGCGTCCGCGAAGACGGGCCTGATCTGCTTGCCGAGCAGGCCGCCCTTGGCGTTCCAGTCGTCGATGGCGATCAACGCGGCATTGGTCGACGGCCCGCTGTAGGCCTGCATCCAGCCGGAATAGGATGCGGCGAAGCCGAAGACGACCTCGTGATCGTCCGCCGCCGCCGGCACGGCCGATAGCGCGCCCAGCGCAAGCGCGCCGGCCGCGGCAATTGACACGAACTTCTTCATCCGACTGACCTCCCTTTTCAGTCTAAGTAGCGAATGCAGGCGCTCGGTCCATCCCGGGACGCCTTCCGATCGCGCATTGTCAACGGGGAGGCGGTATTTGCAAGTCCGATCGAACGACCGTTCGCCTGCGCGATCGTGGGGGCGGGACGAATTCCCCGTTGATTCACATCCCGGCGTTCGGTAGCTAACGGGGTGCTGCGGCCGCGCGGGACCCCGTGCGGCCGGGTCGTCACTCCGACGGCGTGCGAAATCGGATCGAACGGCGGGGGCAGCTGGTGTCGGACGACGCCGGATCAGGGGCCGAGCGGCAGAACGGCGAGACGCTCGAGGCGCGCGGGGTGACCGTCCGCTTCGAGGGGCTGACCGCGGTCGACGGCGTCAACGAGACCCTGCACCAGGGCGAGATCCTGGGCCTGATCGGCCCCAACGGCGCCGGCAAGACGACGCTGGTCAACGCCATGACCGGCTTCCAGGTGCCCGCCGCCGGCGAGGTCCTGCTCGACGGCAAGGTGATCTCGAGGCTGACGCCGCACTGGATCAGGCGCCACGGCGTGGCGCGCACCTTCCAGGCCGGGCGCCTCTTCCGCGACATGCCGGTGAGCGAGAACGTCGAGGTCGCCGCGGTGAGCCTGGGCCTCTCGCGCCGCAAGGCGCACGCGCAGGCGATGGAGATCCTGGAGTGGATCGGCCTCGCCGATCAGGCGGGCGATCCTGCCGGCGTCCTGCCCTATACGGACGAGCGGCGGGTGGGCATCGCGCGCGCGCTGGCGATGAGCCCGGCCTTCGTCCTGCTGGACGAGCCGGCGGCCGGCATGTCCGACCTGGAGTGCGACGACGTGATGCACCTGGTGCGCGAGATCCCGCAGCGCTTCGGCTGCGGCGTTCTGCTGATCGAGCACAACATGCGCGTCATCATGGGCGTCTGCGAGCGCATCCACGTGCTGGACAGCGGGCGCACCATCGCCCGCGGCACGCCGGCCGAGGTGCAGAGCAACGAGGCGGTCATCGCCGCCTATCTCGGGCACGAGTGACGCGGATGCTGCTCTCGGTAGACGACATCCACGTGCACTACGGCCGGGTGCCGGCGGTGCGCGGAGTCACCGTCACCGTCGACGAGGGCGAGATCGTCTGCGTGGTCGGCCCCAACGGCGCCGGCAAGTCCACGACGCTGCTCACCATCTCCGGCGTGCTGCGCCCGACCAGGGGCACCATCACCTTCGACGGGGACTCGATCGTGGGCCTCACGCCGGAGGCGGTGGCAAGGCGCGGCATCTCGCAGGTGCCGGAGGGCCGGCACGTCTTCACCACGCTCAGCGTCGAGGAGAACTTACGGCTCGGCACTCGGATGCGCCGCGACCGCGGCGAGGTCGAGGCCGATTTCAAGCGGGTGCTGGAGCTCTTCCCGGTGCTGGCCGAGCGCCGCAGGGGAGCGGCGGGCAAGCTTTCCGGCGGCGAGCAGCAGATGCTGGTGATCGGCCGGGCGCTGCTCACCAACCCGCGCATCATGACCATCGACGAGCCCTCCCTCGGGCTCGCGCCGAACCTGGTGGACCGGGTCTACGAGGTCCTGCTCGAGCTCAGGGAATCGAGGGGGCTGACGCTGCTCATCGTCGAGCAGAGCTCCGAGCGCGCGCTCAAGGCGGCGGACCGCATCTACGTGCTGCGGAGCGGCGAGATCCAGCTCGAAGGCGACGCCAAGGCGCTGCAGGACGGCGAGAAGGTCCGCCACGCCTATTTCGGCTTCACCGAAGGCGTGGAGCACACGGGCGAGGCAACGTTCTGATGGACATCTGATGGAAGTCGTCGTCCAGACCATCATCTCGAGCCTGAGCCTCGGCAGCTTCTACGCCCTCGGCGCGCTCGGCATCGGCCTGCTGTTCGGAGTGCTGAGGCTTATCAACTTCGCCCACGGCGACTTCATCACCATCGGCGGGTTCTCGCTCATCGTGCCGGCGACGGCGGTGGTCGCGGTGCCGCTGATCCTCGACTTTCACCCGGTGGCGCTCATCATCTGCGTGGTGGGCGTGGTGGTCGTCTGGGCGCTCGCCTCCTACTTCCTCCTCTTCCGGCATATCCAGACGGCGCCGCCCGCCGTCCTCATGATCGCCTCGGTGGCGCTCAGCTTCTCGATCCAGAACCTGATCATCATGATCTACAGCGGGCGGCCCAAGGCGGTGGGGCTCTGGCCGGAGCTGACCGGCGTGATTCAGCTCTCGGGCACGATACAGGTGCCGATCCTGCAGCTCGTGATCGTGGCGGTGACCTGGATCCTGCTGATCCTGCTCACGATCTTCCTCAGGCGCACGCCCATCGGCGTGGAGATGCGGGCCGCGGCCGAGGACTTCCGCATGGCGCGGATGCTCGGCGTCAACG
>WTGU01000132.1 GCA_011523425.1 Alphaproteobacteria bacterium | reverse complement strand
CGCGACATCGCGATGATCTTCGACAATCTCGCGCTCTACCCCAACAAGACGGGGTACGAGAACGTCGCCTCGCCGCTCCGGCTCGCCAGGATGCCGAGGGCCGACATCGCCAAGCGGGTCGACGAAATTGCGGGGCTGCTCAAGATCGGGCACATCCTGGACCGTCTGCCCGCGACCTTCAGCGGCGGCGAGCGGCAGCGCGTGGCCCTCGGCCGCGCCATGGTGCGGGAGCCGCGCTTCTACCTCCTCGACGAGCCGCTCTCGAGCCTCGACTTCATGCTCCGCATCGAGCTCAGGACCGAGCTGAAGCGCCTGCAGCGCGACCTCGGCCGCACCTTCGTCTTCGCGACCCCGGACTACACCGAGGCGCTCGCGCTCGCGGACACCGTCTGCGTCCTGCTGGAGGGCGAGGTGCGGCAGATCGCCAAGGCGCAGGAGCTCTACGACGAGCCGGCGGATCGCGACGTGGCCCGCTTCGTCGGCAATCCCAAGATCAACATCGTCGCCGGTCGTCTCGCGCGCGAGAACGGCCAGGCCGTGCTCACCATCGGCTCGATGAACCTGCCCTTGCCGGAGCGCATGGAGCACGGGCTGCCGGCGCACATGAGCGAGGTCGAGGTGGGGCTCCGCCCCGAGCATGTCAGGATCGTGGCCTCGACCTCGGAAGAGACGCACCGCACCGGCGTCGTCAACGACCTCGAGCCGCTCGGCATGCATACCACCGTCGGCATCGATCTGTCGGGGATCAATCTGGCGCTCACAGTGGCCGGCGTGCAGGAGTTCGACGACGGCGACCGTGTCGAGGTGCACCTCGATACGGAGACCCTGCTGTTCTTCGACCCCGTCTCGGGACGCCGGGTCGGAAACTAGCAAGCCCGCTGGCGCGGCGGCACTCCGGCCCGCGGCGGGCGCCCGCCGCCGGCATCGGCGGCCCGCACGGAGCGGGCGCACGACGAGGGAGTGATCCGCCATGGCCGAGATGGCACGCGCCGAGACACGGGCGGCAAGCGCCGAAGACGAGATCACGCAGGCCGCAATCGGGCGTGTCGAGGAGAGCGCCCAGGGGCGGACGCGGGACATCCTGCTCAGCCTCACCCGGCACCTGCACGGCTTCATCCGCGAGGTCGAGCCGACCGAGGCGGAATGGCTGGCCGCCATTCGCTTCCTCACCGAGACCGGCCAGAAATGCGACGAGCGTCGGCAGGAGTTCATTCTGCTCTCGGACACGCTGGGCGCCACGATGCTGATCGACGCGATCAACAACCGGAAACCCGCCGGCGCGACCGAGAGCAGCGTGCTCGGGCCGTTCTATCAGGAGGGCGCGCCGGTCTACGACAACGGCGCGGACCTGGCGGAGGGCGGCACCGGCGGCGAGCGCGTGCTCGTCTCGGGCAGGGTGACCGATATCGACGGCGGGCCGATCGAGGGTGCCGAGCTCGACATCTGGCAGACCGCGCCCGATGCCGTCTATGCCGCCCAGGATCCGGCCGGGTCGTTCAACCTGTGCGGCCGCCTCAGAACCGAGGCGGACGGGCACTACTGGTTCCACACGCGCAAGCCGGTGAGCTACACCATCCCCGGCGACGGCCCGGTGGGCGCGATGCTGGACGCCGCCGGCCGTCATAATTGGCGCCCCGCCCATATCCACTTCAAGCTCTCGGCGGCGGGCTACGAGACGCTGGTGACGCAGCTCTTCACCGACGACGACCCCTATCTCGGCACCGACGCCGTCTTCGGCGTCAAGGACTCGCTGGTCGTCCACTACGAGTCGACGGCGGACGGGCTGCGCCTCGATCATGACTTCGTCATGACCGCCGCGGGGTAGCCGCGCGCGCCTCATATTGGCGGGCGCGCGGCACGGCCGCCGCCGCTCCGCGCGCCCCGGGGCCGGTTTTCGGGACGGCCCGGCGACTCGGCGATATGACGGAAATGTGAACGATTAGATTCCGGGCTTCCAGCCCCGTGGCTTGCCCGGAATTCCCTAACTCATTGTATATTAGAGATTAATTCGAGTTATCCCCAACCCGGCTCAGGCCGTGCTGGACATACCGCACCGGCGCGCTCAAGATTTAGTGTCCGCGACTGGGGCCGCCCTTGCGACAAAAAGATCAACGCGGCGGGCGGCATCGCAAGGTATGGGGGGCGCTATGGGTGATCCTGTCGACGCCTTGACAGTCATTTTCACCGAATCCTACTACTGGATCACGGTGGTGATGATGTTCCTGATTCACGCCGGGTTCTGCACCTACGAGGTGGGGGCCTCCCGGCGCAAGAACGTTCTTCACACCCTGATGAAGAACACGATGCTGATCCCGCTGGTCACCGTCACGTTCTTCTTCTTCGGCTGGTACGTGTACTTCTCCTTCCCCAATGTCCCGTTCGCCTCGGGCGGCTTCACGGACGCGCCGTGGGCCGAACCATGGAACGAGGCCATGGGGACGAACATGCAGGATCGCATCAACGGCGTCTTCTGGGCCGCGTTCCTGCTCTTCTCGTGGACCACCGCCTCGATTGTCTCGGGCGCGGTGATCGAACGCATCAAGACCAGCGCCTTCCTCATCTTCGCGGTGCTGATCGGGTCCTTCACCTGGATCCTCGACGCTGCCTGGGGCTGGCACCCGGGCGGCTGGATGGTGCAGATCCTCGGCTACCACGATGCCTATGCGTCCGGCGTGGTGCACGCCATCGCCGGCGGCTCGGCGCTCGCAATCCTGTGCGTGCTCGGGCCGCGCATCGGCAAGTTCGGGCCGAACGGAGAGGTCAACGACATCAAGCCGCACAACCCCTGGCTGGTGACGATCGGTCTGTTCCTGATCTTCACCGGGTTCTGGGGCTTCTACGCGGCCTGCAACGTGCCGATCATCGACATCGGCGGCGAGGCAGGGACCTTCTTCTCGGCCACGAACATCTATCTGATGCCGACGACACTGTCCGCCATCGTCTTCAACTTCCTGATGTCCTTCTCGGGCGGGCTGCTGGCGGCCTACGTCGTCAGCCGGGGCGATCCGTTCTGGACCTACTCCGGTGGCCTCGGCGGCATCATCGCGGCCTCTGCCGGCAACGACCTCTATCACCCGCTGCAGGCGCTCTTCATCGGAGCGGCTGGCGTGGTGGTGATGATCTACGTGCATCGCTGGGTCGAGCGCCGGTTCAAGATCGACGACGCCGTCGGCGCGGTCGCCGTGCACGGCTATGCCGGCTTCTTCGGCGTGGTCGTCTGCGGCTTCGTGCTCTGGGGCTATCCGGCCGCGAGCCCGATGTTCGGCAGCTACGAGGCACGCGAGGCGTCGATCGCGCTGTTCGAGACCCCGGAGGGCCTGCCGCAGATCAACCCGGTCGGCCAGATACTGGGGGCCATCATCATGTTCTGGGTGCTGGGCTTCCTGCCCTGCTACGTCCTGGCCCGGATCCTGCAGTACTTCAAGATGCTGCGGGTGCCGCGCGAGGTCGAGCTCGCGGGTCTGGATACGCATCAACTCGGCGATGCCTATCCCTACCACGCACACCAGGAAACGGCGTTCGAGAAGATCGAGCGCACCTACGCCAAGGAATAGGAGGCGAAGATGGCTTCCACCGGCTTGGACTCCTTCAGCAATCCTGCCGACATCGGCGCCATGTATCCAGGCGTGGGCGCCGAGACGGCGATGCTCGGCATTCTCGTGGCCCTCTGGCTCATCTGGCACTGCTTCCAGATACGCCAGGAGGAGGTCGAGTATCGCGAGGCGGTGAAGCTTTACCGCGAGGTCGGCATGGAGCGCGCCATGCACCATGCCACCGGCACGATCGCGACGGCGGACGAGGTCCAGATCAAGACCTGACCTCGCACGTCCGACGACGCACTCTTGCGGGGCGGGCCTTCGGGCCCGCCCTTCTTCTTTGCGCCGCTCGCCGGTGTCCCCCGCCATGGCGGGGACGAGAGGGAGGAGAGGGCCGTTGCGGAGCCGCCGCGCGCGTCTCAGGGGGCGGGAAGCGTGCCCCAGGACGCGGGCGGGCCGGTCGTCAGGACTTCCGGCGAATCGGCGACGGAGGGCGAGTGGGGCGAAGAGGCTGCGGCATCAAGGGCTTGCGCCGAATTGGCTTCGTTTTGCAGAAAACCACTCTCGTCCGTCTCCCACGGCGTCTCGGCGCTCTCGAAGCGGGACGGCCCGAAATCGGGATCGCCCGTCGCCTGCCGCCTCCACGCCCGGCGACGCTGGCCGAACTCCTCCAGCGTTCGGTGCAGCGCGCGCTGCAGCGCTCCCTCGTGTCGCGCCAGGCGGTCGAACGCCTTGCCGCTCTCGTCCCGCTCCACCAGGGTCCGCGCCGAGGGCGCCCGCCTCAGAATCTCGTCCTGGATGTCGTCATCGACCCGGTCCGTCCCCTCCATGACTTCGCGGAACGCGTCCGCGGACTCGTCCCCCTCTCGCTGCATGCGGACGAGAGCGCCCCGCACGGCGCCCCGCCGCCCCGCCACGCTCAACCTGTCGCTACGCCACTCGAGGGTGCCGTGGACGAAGAGCTCGGCCTCCAGCCGGGCGACGCGGTCGAGGCGCCAGAGCAGCACGACGACGCGCTGGGCGAGCGCCGTCTGGAGCGTGTCCTTGGGGTCGAGGTCAGCGAGCACGCCCCGCTGCATCTCCTCGAAGGCCTCGACATCCTCGTCCGGCAGCACCACGGTGTCTGCGGCGCTGAGGCCGTGACGGAGGGCGTTGGCGGCCGATGCCGCCTTGCCGGCGGCGGTCTTCGGCCCGGTGCTCCTGCGGGCGTTGCGGCGGTTGGCCCTGATCTGTTTCCTGCTGGCCACGATGGCTCCTTTCGGTCGGTCTTGCGTCGGTACGCGAACCGGCCATTGGAGCCCCCGCAGCAGCAGCCGTGCACCGCACCATCGTCCGGGGTCCCCGGTCGGTAGCGGCGCATAAAGGTCGCGAGCGCGGCAGAGGAGGCGCGCAGGCCGCAGTCTCGGTCTGGAGCAGTTTCCGACCGCGCGGGATCGCGCAGCGGGATCGACTCCCACATCCCCCTGCCCCCTTCCCCGAGGGAGTAGGCGGATCCTGGACGGCGCCGCCTACTCTCCCTCTCCTCCCTGGGAAGGAGAGGGTTGGGGTGAGGAGGGGGAGCGCTCGACTTCCGCCGCTATGGTCTCAAGAACGCCCGAGAGATTTCCGGTCACGTCGCTGTTCCAGAAACGGATTACGCGCCAGCCCTGCGCCTCCAGCGCTCGGCTCCGCGCGTCGTCTCGCACGACAGTGCTCGCATGCTGGCCGCCGTCGATCTCGATGACCAGCCTGCGGGCCGGAACGGCGAAGTCTGCAATGTGACGCCCGATGGGATGCTGACGCCGGACCCTGACCCGAAGGTTCGACGCACGCAGCGCTTGCCACAGCGTTCGCTCCGCATCCGTGGCGTCCCTGCGCAGCGCTCGTGCCCGGCGCGTTCTCGGCCGAATCACCCCCACCTCACCCCGGCCCTCTCCGCCCCCTTTTCATGTTCCCTCAAGCGCCGGGCGCTCGCTCCGCGAGCTTGGCTCGGGGGCGGAGAGGGAGTAACGGGCGCCGCCGTCGCGTTCCCCCTCCGCCTTTGGGG
>WTGU01000036.1 GCA_011523425.1 Alphaproteobacteria bacterium | reverse complement strand
GGGTGGTCGAACTGGCCGGCGATGCCCATGGAGACCGAGAGGTCGAAGTGGCCGATCCAGAGCAGGTCGACATCGTCGATGGCCGCGATCTCGTCGGCGTTCTCGACCCCTTCGGCGGTCTCGATCAGGGCGACGAAGGTGCAGCGCCGGTTGGCGTCGCGCAGCTTCTTCGCGGTGTCCCCCGGCGCGTAGCCGTCATGGGCGATCTGCAGCGCCACGCCGCGCTCGCCCTGCGGCGCATACTTGACGTAGCCGAGAAGCTCCTTCGCCACCTTCGCCGAGCCCACCATCGGCAGCATGATGCCCTCGGCCCCCATGTCCATGGCGCGCGCCGCGTGGTGGTACTCGCGGGAGGGCACGCGCACGATCGCCGGCATGTCGCCCGCCTGCATGTAGCGCAGCATCTGCTTCATCGTGTCGAAGCCGAAGCCCGAGTGCTCCATGTCGAGCAGCACGTACTCGCAGCCGGCGGCCTTGAGGATCTGGCCGATCCCCGGCGTGCTGAACTCGACCACGAAGGTGCCGACCTTGAGCCGGCCGTGGCGGGTCATCTCCTTGAGGGCGTGTTGCGCCATGCCTTTCTTCCCCTGTAGCTCCGACGTTTCCCTGTTCCCCTGCCCGGCCTCACTCTCAGGCGTCGAGCGCGATGCGCGATACTGCGTAAGGCGCGAGATCGAGGCGGCCGGGATCGCCCGGCGCACCGGGACTTGCCGCGAAGCCGGTGGGATCGGTCGCTGCCTGGGCGAAGGTGCTCGAATCCAGCCGGCCGATGGTGGCCGAGCCCGCCGCGATGCCCGAGACCGTCACCCGTTGCGGCTCCGGCGTGAGGTTGGCGAGCCAGAGCAGGGTGCCGCCGTCGCTCTCGTAGGCGAGGCCGAGCACGCGTGCAGGGTCTGCGCTCGCGACCGCGCGCACCCCGGCCCCCTTCGCCGCCGCCAGCGCAGCCGTGATGTGGTAGAGCGGCAGCACCGCCGGCCCCGCCAGATCGTCGAACCAGGGCTGCGGCTGTTCGGTCCGGCGGTAGACCATGCCGAGCGCGCCGGAGGGCTGGCCGAGCGCCAGCGCCTCGACGCCCAGCGGCGCCACCCGCGCGGCGTAGCCGAGGGTGAAGGCGGCGCCGAGCAGGGCCCGGTGGCGCGGGTCCTGGCGGTTGAAGGAGTGGCGCCCGTTGTCGCTGTTGTGGTGGACGTCCGGCCCGTAGGGGTTGGAGCGCATGCCGATGGCGCTCGGCCCGATGCGGTAGGGCTTGCCGCCGGCGAGCGCCTTGGCCGAGGCGACGATGTCCGGCATCGTCTGCAGCGTCTCCATCACCGAGCGGTCGTCCGGCTCGTGCACCACGGCGCAGGTGCAGTGGGTGAGGAAGTCGAAGAGCTCGGGCGCCGCGCAGTTGCGGTTGAGCTCGGTGAAGCTGGTGAAGACGCCGCCGCCGAGGCGAACGCCGGGGAACGCCGCCCGCGCCGCGCCGTAGACCTCGTCGAAGTCGGGGATGCCGAGGGCCGCGATCTTCTCCAGGGTGAACTTCAGCAGCCGCGCCTGCTCCGGCACGATGGCCGCGGGCGCGAGGCCGGCGCGTGCCGCGAGCTCGGCGGCCGTCGCAAGCTCGTCCGACACCGGCCGCTCGCAGGGCACGACGATCTCCAGCACGACGCCGGCACCGAGGGCCTCCGACAGCGCGCGATAGGCGGCGAGCGTTTCGGCCCCGTCGCCCGCGCGCGGGTCCATCTCGCAGACGAGATGCCCCGGCCCGAGCGCCTTGAGCAGGTCGAGCCCGTGTTCGAGCCGGTCGCGCTCGGACGCGGCGACGCCGAGCCCGATCTCCGGCATCCGCGCCCCGGTCTCTTCGCCGAGCGTGACTTCGACCGCCTCCTGACCGCCGCCGGCACCCGTCGCGACGGCAGCCGAGCCCGCCTCGATGCTGAGCGTCGCGGTCTGGCGCAGCCGCTCGCCGGCGGCGAGCGTGTATGGAAAGGGCAGCGCCAGCGGGCGGTAGTAGGTCTTGTAGGAGGCGTCGGTCCAGTTGCGCTGATCCTCGGTCTCCCACGGATCGGCGCCCTCGAAGCGGCAGGTGAGCCAGACCCCCGGCGCGACCCGGTGGCGCATGGCGGCGATGTCGAAGAAGGGCTGCAGCGGCATCACCAGGCCGGGAAAGGCGGTCTCCTCCACCGTGCCGTCGCTGTGGGTGATGGCGCAGGGCTCGCCGGCCACGCCCTCGATCGCGTGGAGCGCGACGAAGCCGGTGCGGCTGGTGGTGAACTCGGTCTCCGGCACCATCTCGACCGTGAAGACGAGGTTCCGCTCGTCCTCGGCCACGATGTCGGCCCGGAAGGCCAGCACGCCGTCGCCCGATTCGATGCGCCCGTCATAGCCGACGCGAAAGCCACCGCCCAACTCCTCGATCTCCAGGTTGGCGATCTGCGGCGCGTAGGTCTCCCAGCCCGAGCCACGCACGACGAAGGCGAGGCCGCGCAGCGCCTCCGTGCCGCCGAAGCGGATCCAGCGCAGCTTGCCGGCTTCGAGTTCGGCCGTGAGCGCGCCGGCCCGAAGCGTGCGCGCGGCCGCGGGCTCCTCCTCGGTGCCGTAGAGCTTGAGCGCTTCCGTCGGTGCCGTCGTCATGCTCCCCTTCCCCGCCCGGCCTGGTCCCGGCCCGTTATAGCAGCGCGCGCCGCCGGCAACACCGGATGCTCGTGCTCAGGCGCCGACCTCCTCCCAGCGGCCGCTCTCGCCCGAGCGCGCCAGCGCGTCGAGCGCCCGCATCATGCTGACGGAGTCCTCGAGCGGGAAGAAGGGCGGCGCCTCGCCCCGCACCGCCGCGCAGAAGGCCTCGGCCTGCGGCACGTACTGGTTGACCCGCTCCAGGGTCTCGACCTCCCGGTTGAGCGGCTCCCAGATCTGGCGGGGGCCGAGGATCGAGAGGCTGGCCTCGCGGGCAGGCGACTGCGCGAAGGGGTCGGGCAGCTCGATCCGCCCCTCCGTGCCGTGGATCGCCATGTGCTGATGGGCCGCCATCAGCGTGCCGCAGGTGAAGCTGAGGATGCCGCCCTCGGGGAAGGCCAGCATCGCGCTCGTCAGCACGTCCACCCCCCAGTCGGGATGGCGCTCGACGGCGGCGAAGGCGCGGAGCGGCTCGGCCTCGAAGACGTAGCGCCCGGTCAACAGCGGGTAGACGCCGATGTCGAGCAGCCCGCCGCCGCCCATCTCCCGCTTGTTGCGGATGTTGCCGGCATCGTCCAGGAAATAGCTGACCCAGCCCTGGATCGCCCGCACCCGGCCGATGCGGCCCTCCCGCACCAGCGCGCGCACCCGCCGCCACTGGGGATGGTGAATGACGACGTAGGCCTCCTGAATCTGCACGCCGGTCTCGTCGCGGACGGCGATGAGCTGCGCGGCCTCCGCCGCATCCAGCGCGATGGGCTTCTCGCAGAGGACGTGCTTGCCGGCGCGCGCGGCCTTCGCGGTCCAGGGGACGTGGAGGTGGTTGGGCAGGGGGTTGAAGACCACGTCGATGGCTGGATCGGCGAGCAGGGCATCGTAGTCGCCGTAGGCCTGCGGCAGGCCGAAGCGCTCCGCCACCGCCTCGGCCTTGGCCTGTTCCCGGCTCGCGATGGCGTGGACGCGCAGGCCGGCGGTCTGCTGCAGCGCCGGGATCATGTGCTCGACAGCGAAGAAAGAGGCGCCGAGCACGCCCCAGTTGAGCGTCTTCATTCTCGCTCCCCCGTGCCGGAAGACGCGGTGCAGCCATCCTGGGGGAAGCCCCGGCCGCGCTCAAGGGAGAGACCGGCGGCGGCGCCGCTCACGCCGCCACCCGGCAGACCGTCTCGTTGCCCCGGCCGGTGATCACGCGGCGCCAGCCGGCGAGGGCGCGGTCGAGGGTCGCATCGCCGGTATCGACGTGAAGCGTGTTCTGGCGCAGCGACGCGAGTTTTTGCGGCGTCGCCGCGACCAGCAGCCGGTCGAGGCCGACCGCCCGCACCACGCGGGCGCCGATCTGCTGGTTGCCGCGCCCGAGGAAGTGACCCTGGCCGCCGATGGGGGTGACGACGATGGCGCCCGGCGGGCTTTCCGCCAGCGCCCGCAGGATGCCGTCCTCGCCCGCATCGGCCGAGACCACCGCCCCGTCCCGCAGCAGGTCGACGCCGAGCAGGGTCGCGGGCAGCCCGAGCGCATCCGCGACCGCGCGCGTGGTGGTGCCCGGCCCGAGGATGTAGAGCCGCCCCGGCTCCATCCGGCCGGCGATTTCGGCGGCGATCCCCGCGAGCGCCGCGCGGTCGGTGCTCACCCCGCCCGCCTTCACACCCTGCATGAGATCGGGCGCATAAGGGACTGAGATATAACCGTAAAGCCTGGCGGAGACGGTGCCCTCCCGGAAGGCCTCCTCGTCGATGTCCATGACCTCGCAGGGCCGCGTCTCCATCTCGGACGCCAGCGCCCGGAGCGCGAGATCGGCGGCGGCGCGCGGGCTGGTGGCATAGACCGCCGAGTGCATCTTGACGCCCGCCGGCACGCCGATCACCGGCACCCTCTCGCCGACCGCCGCCGCCATGTCGCGGGCAGTGCCGTCGCCGCCGGCGAAGAGGATCAGGCGGGCGCCGGCGTCGGCCATGGCTCGGGCCGCGGCGCGCGTGTCCGCCGCGCTCGTCTCGCCCGCCGCGGACCGGCCCACGACGCGCAGGCCGAGCCCGGCATCGCGCGCGAGCCGCTCGCCCATCTCGCCGGGTGCGGCGAGCAGCGCCGGCGCAGGCCGTGCCGCGGCGAGCGCATCGAGCACCACCTTCGCCCGCAGGCCCGCCTGCGGCACCGCGCCGCGGGCGCGGGCCTCGCTCAGGATCGCCGCCGTGTCCGTGCCCTTGAGCCCGACGCTGCCGCCCATGCCGGCGATGGGGTTGACGATGAGGCCGAGCACCGGCCCGCGACCGGCCCATGGCGGCCCGCTCACGCGTAGCCGCCGCCGTGGCCGCCCTGGCCGCGCTTGACGTTGGCCCAGTTCGACCGCTTGCGCCGGTATGCGCGGGCGGTGAAGGCCCAGCAGTCCGGGTCCGACGGCACGTCGTCGTCGATGGCGCGGGTGGCGGCGGCGTGGGGCGCCGCCTTCACCCGCTCCGGCTCCTCGCGCGCCTCCCGTGCGATGCGGCGGAGCGCATCGAGCACGTGGTCCATCTCCTCGACGGTGAGCGATTCGCCCGGCTCCAGGGTGAAGGGCTGCGGCACCAGCATGGGCACGTGGCTCTCCATGTAGTGCTGCACGCCGAAGTCGACCATGCGGTTCAGCACGTCGTGGCTGGCCACACCGGTCTCCTCGTAGAGCGGCTCCCAGCTATAGCGGACCTGCTCCAGCTTGGGCCAGGTGTTGGCGGGCCAGGGGATCGCGGTGCCCTCGATCCGCCTGATGTGGTGCAGCATGTAGTTGTTGTTGAGCACCGCGGTCTCGGCGACGGCGCGCAGGCCCTCGGCGCCGAGGCTGCGCACCCAGGCGTAGGCCTTGAGCACCGCGTGCACGTTGCCGAGGAAGGCGCGGATCTTCTCGATCCCGTCGCCCTGATCGTGATCGAGGCCGTAGCGCTCGCCGTCCCAGGTGACGATGGGGCGCGGCAGGAAGCGCTCCAGGTGCGCCTTGACGCCCACCGCGGCGCAGCCGAGGCCGATGGAGCCGTGCGGCGCGGAGAAGGTCTTGTGCAGGTTGAACTGGCACATGTCGAAGCCGGTGTCGC
>WTGU01000130.1 GCA_011523425.1 Alphaproteobacteria bacterium | reverse complement strand
CAGGCCGCGACTGCGGCCCGCCGCGCATGCGGCGCCCTCGCGGAGGCGCCGGCCGTCGCGCCGGAAGGCGCTCGGGACCGCTGGACGGCCGGCTGCCGTGAGCGACAAAGAGGCTGGAACGTTTCCGTGTAAAGCGGACACGTTCTAGCCTTCCTCAGCGCGCGGGCGCGCCGCCCTCGATGGCGCGATGGAGGTAGAGGAGGCCGATCACGCCTGCGCTCACGGCGCCGAGGAGCCAGAGACCCGCGTCGAATCCGCCGGTGAGGTCCGACGCGGCGCCGATTGCGAGCGGGCCCAGCACGCCGCCCACCTCGGCCGCCGAGAAGAAGAGGCCGACCGCCGCCCCGGTGTGTCGGGTGCCGACGCCGCGCGTCTCCATGAGGACGAGGATCAGTACCGCGATCAGCGAGCCCCGCGCGATGCCCTGGAGGATCATGGCGACGACGAGCGCCGGCACGCCCGCGATCAGCAGCATCAGCGCGCCGGCGCCGGTCGAGAGCGTGAGGACCAGCAGGATGGCGAAGCGCCGGGGCGGCGTCGCCAGCCTCGGGAAGATCAGCGCGCCGACGATCCCGATGGCCGTGGGAACCGCCGACCAGAGGCCGGCCTCGTCCGCCGCCATGCCGCCGGAGCGCAGCATCTCCGGCAGCCAGTTGCCGAGCGCGTGATGGACGAAGAAGGCGCCGATGCTCATCGCCAGGATGACCCGGATCGCCGGCAGGCGCAGCAGCCTGCGAAAGACCGCGATCTGGCCCGCGATCGTCTCGCGATGGCGTGCGGCGCGCTCGACCACGCGGTTGACCGGATGACGGCCCAGCAGGAACCAGGCGACGGCCGCGGCAAGGATGAAGCCGGTGTGAATCAGCATGACCTGGCGCCAGTCGCCGCCGGTGAGCGGCATCAGGACGCTGTTGGTCAGAACCAGCGCGAGCATGTTGCCGAGCGCAGGGCCGGTGATGTAGACGCCCATGGCGAAGCCGCGCTCCGCGCCCTGGAACCATTGCGCGATCGCCTTCGGCGCGCCGATGGAGATGAGCGGCCCGCCGATGCCGAACAGCCCGACCGCCACGAACATCGTGGCGCCGTCGAAGGCGACGGCGCGCAGCCCGCCCGATGCGGCGATGATGAGGGCGGCGAGGAACAGCGACCATGTGAGCCCGACGCGGTCGACGAACGCCCCGCAGGGAACGGCGGCCACGATATAGACCAGCGGCCACGCGCCCAGGATGGCGCCCATGGTGGTGTAGCTGAGGCCGAGGTCGCGGCTGACGGGCTCGATCAACGGCGCCATCGCCGCGGACAGCAGGCCGAAGCCGAAATAGATCAGCCAGACTCCGCCCAGCATGGCCCAACGGTAGCCATGGTCGTGGGGCGCGGGCGGCGGCGCAGGCGTCGGCGCAGGGATGGCGGGCACGCGCAGTCAGGGCCGGCGCGGGCGGAAGCGGGGCAGCGTGAGCGACTCCGTCACGCGGTCGAACACGACCTCGACCGGGAGCCCGACGCGGAGCGTCTCCGCCGGGCACTCGACGATGCTCGCGGTGACCCTGACCCCTTCCGCCAGCTCGATCTGCGCCACGGCGTAGGGGATCTCGGCCCTGAACGCGGGGAACCAGTCCTTGTGGACCACCGTCCAGGTGGAGACGGTGCCGTGGCCCTGCGCCTCCTCCCAGTCGATGCGCCCGGAGAAGCAGTCGGGGCAGACCGGGCCGGGCGGCCAGTGCCAGGCCCGGCAGTCGCCGCAGCGGGGGAGCCGGAGCGTACCCTCGTGCGCGCTCTCCCAGAAGCGCGCATTGTCCGGGTTGATCCGTGGCGCGGGCTTCTCGTACTCGCTCATCCGCCGCTCTCCGCCCCTGCTCAGTTCCGCAGGATCACGGAATCGCCCCAGACGGTCGCCCACTGCAGGGCCCGGGCGCCTGCGATCTGGCGCGGCCCGGCTTCACCGCGCAACTGGCGCACCATCTCGCAGAGCGAGTTCCAGCCGGCGACGTGGGCCTCGGAGAGCAGGCCGCCGGAGCTGTTGACCGGCAACGCGCCGCCGGGGCCGATGCGGCCCCCCTGCACGAAGGCCGCCGCCTCGCCCGGCGCGCAGAAGCCGAAGCGCTCCAGCACGAACAGGACGAGCGGCGAGAAGGCGTCGTAGGTGTAGAGGCCCTGGATCGCCTCGCACGGGATGCCGGCCGAGCGATAGACCGCGAGGTCGCGCTCGGGCGGGCGGCCGGCGCGCGCCTTGCCCTGCTGATTGATGCCGAGACCCGGCGGCGCGAAGATGAACTCGTCGGGGCTAGCGCGCATGCCCTGCATGCCGGCGACGAGGACGGGCCGCTGCCTCAGGTCGCGGGCGCGCTCGGCTGTCGTCACCAGCACCACGGCCGCCCCGTCGCTGACGATGCAGCAGTCGAAGAGCCGGAGCGGGTCCACCACCATGCGCGAGGCCTGATGGTCGGCGACGCTCATGGGCTCTTGCATCACGGCATGCGGGTTCAGCCGCGCATGCGCTCGGAGCGCCACCGGCACCGCGGCAAGCTCGGCGCTAGTCGCGCCATAGAGTGCCATGTAGCGCTGCATGGCGAGCGCGGCCCCGCCGGCGGGCGCGGTCAGCCCGTAGTGCGGGGTCTCCGCATGGGTGCCGCCGGTCTCGCGATAGCCCTCGAAGTCGTGCGGCCCGCCGAGGATGTCGCGCTCGCGGGTGAAGCTCAGCACGTTCACGCAGGCGACGACACTGGCCATGCCGCAGGCCACCGCCATCGCCGCCGTCTGCAGGCTGCCGGTGACGAAGCGGCCGTGGGTCCAGGCCTGGTTGACGAAGCCGATCTCGAGCCCGAAGGCCTGGGCGACCTGGTCGTAGTCGACGCCCAGCGGCCAGCCGATGTGGATGGAGAGCCCGTCGATGTCTCCCCGCTCGAGCCCCGCGTCGGCGAGCGCCGCCTTGAAGGCGGCGGCCGCGAGCGCGAGCTGGCTCTCGGGCAGGTGGCGGCCGAAGCGGCTGGTGCCGATGCCGACGATGGCCGCCCTGTCGCGCAGCGCCTCCGTCATCTCGACTCGTCCGCAGCGAAGAACGCGGCGAGGCGGGCCTTCTGCAGCTTGCCGGTGGTGGTGAGCGGCAGGTCGCCTGCGCCGACGAAGCGGTAGTCCCGCGGCACCTTGTAGGCGGCGAGGCGCTCGGCGCAGTGGGCGACGAGCGCGTCTGCCGATAGCGCGGCGGCGCCTTCGCGCAGCACGATGACCGCGGCGATACGCTGGTCGCGTTCCGGGTCCGAGAGCCCGATCGCGTAGGCGAGCTCCACCTCGGGCACCTCGCGGAGCACCGCCTCCACCTCGGCCGGCGAGACGTTGATCCCGCCTGACTTGATCAGCTCCTTGAGCCGTCCGCGAAAGTGCAGGAAGCCGTCCTCGTCGAGCATCCCGAGGTCGCCGGTGCGGAACCAGCCGTCGTGAAAGGCCCGCGCGTCCTCCGCCGGGTCCTTGTAGTAGCCGACCGTGACATAGCCCCGGACCAGGATCTCGCCGACCGAGCCCGCAGGCAGCGGCGCGAGGCTCTCGGGATCCGCGATCGCGATGTCCATGCCCGGCAGCGGCCGGCCGACGGTCTCGAGGCGCTTCTCCAGCGGGTCGTCCACGTCGGTGACCGTGCAGTTGCCGTAGGTCTCGGTCAGCCCGTAGATGTTGCAGATCTCGGCGACCCCAAGGTCGATCAGGCGCCCGACCTGCTCGGGCGAGCCCAGCGTCGCCCCGGTGCGGAGCGAGGAGATGTCGCGCTCGGGCCGCTCGGGATGGCGCTCCAGCGCGTGCACCATGTTGGGCGTGCCGTAGAAGACGGTGCAGCGCTCGGCCTCGATCAGGCGCAGCGCCTCTGCGGCGTCGAAATGCTCCTGCAGCACGATGCAGCCCGCGTGGGTGAGGACCGCGAAGAGCGCGTTCTCGCAGCCGAGCCCCCAGAAGAGCGAGACCGCGAGCCACAGCCTGTCGCCCGGGCGCAGATGCTGGCGCTCGCCGATATTCCACATGTTCTCGATCAGCGCGTAGTGCTGGAGCTGCACCCCCTTGGGCAGCGCCGTGGAGCCCGAGGTGTAGAGCAAGTAGGCGACATCGTCGGGCCGGACGGCGGCCCGGGCGCGGTCCACCGCCGCGTCGTCGACGGCCTCCCCCCGGTCCCTCAGCCCCTCGAAGGGCAACGCCGGATGGTCGCCGTGCCTCTCGCCGACGCACAGGATCTCCTGAACGTTCGCGAGCGAGTCTCCCTCGCGGGCGAGCGCGGCGAGGGTGTCCAGATAGTCGTGCCTGAGGAAGCGTTCGACGGTGATAAGAAACCTGGTGTCCGAATGGACGAGCAGGTGGGCGAGCTCGCGCCGGGTCGCCCAGGTGTTGATCGCCACCATGATGCCGCCCAGCAGCGTGATCGCGAATGCGGTGAGGATCCACTCGGGCCGATTGCCCATGAGTAGCGCCACCTTGTCGCCGCGCCTGACGCCGAGCGCGTGCAGCCCCTTGGCGAGCACGCGCACCTCGTCGCGCAGCGCGCGGTAGGTGAGCCGGGTGCCGCCGCCGACCAGCGCCTCGTGCTCGGGGTAGCGCGCCGCCAGCTCGTCGAGCAGGGCCGGGATTGTCTTCGCGTCGGGCGGGCGCATGGCGCGGGTCTCTCCGCGTGTTGAATGGGCGCGGGCTTCCCGGACCATAGACCGGGGGCCGGGGCGGGTGAACCTGCCGCGCATCCCGCCGCACGCGCGCCCTAGGTCTCGGGTTGCATACGACATAAGCTATGCGGCCGAACGATCCCGCGCGGGCATCCCGCGAGCGGGGTGGGGATGCTTGCGCGGTGGATTGGCGGCGCGACGACACAGGAAGTGGAGGACCGGTGACGATGAATGACGTGTCGAGGGTGGCCGTTCGGGTCGCGTGCGATGTCGGCGGAACGTTTACCGACGTGTGCGTTCTGGACCAGGAGACCGGCCAGATGCGCGTCGCCAAGACGCCGACGACGCCCGACCCGATCGACGGCGTGCTCAACGGCATCGCGGCCGGCGGGGTGGACCTCCGCGACATGGTGCTCTTCGCCCACGGCACCACGCTCGCCACCAACGCGCTGATCACGCGCAACTTCCCGCCGGCCATCATGGTGACCACGAAGGGCTTCCGCGACGTGATCGAGATCCGGCGCGGCACCCGCGACGATCTGTGGGACACCTACAAGGAGATGGCGCCGCCTTACATCAAGCGCCGCGACCGGCTGGTCGTCACCGAGCGCATCGACTACAGCGGCGCCATCATCGAGCCGGTGAACGAGGCCGAGGCCCGCGAGGCCGCCCGCATCATCAACAAGCGGGGCGTGAAGACCATCGCCGTCTGCTTCGCCAACGCCTTCGCCAACCCCGAAAACGAGCGGCGGATGCGGGACATCCTCGAGGAGGAGGTGCCGGGCGCCTCGATCTCGCTCTCGAGCGAGATCATGCCCGAGATCTTCGAGCACGAGCGCTTCTCGACGACGGTGGCGAACGCGGTGCTCGCGCCGGTCGCCGGCGAGTATGTGGGGCGCCTCGCCACGCGGCTCCGCGAAGGCGGCTACGAGGAAGACATCCTGCTGCTGCACTCCGGCGGCGGGGTGATGACCGAGAGCACGGCGTCCAAGTTCGCGGCCAGGCTCGCCGCCTCGGGCATCGCGGCGGGCGCGATCGCGAGCCGCTTCGTCGCCCAGCTCGCGGGCTACGAGAACTCAATCAGCCTCGACATGGGCGGCACCAGCACCGACGTCTCGCTCTGCGACCGGGGCAACCTCAGGGTCACCACCGACTGGTACGTGCAGTACGGCTATCCCATCTGCTTCCCCAGCATCGAGGTGCTGACCATCGGCGCCGGCGGCGGCTCGCTCGCCTGGATCGACGAGGCGAACTCGCTCCGCAACGGGCCGCAGTCGGCCGGGTCCTCTCCGGGGCCGGCGTGCTACGGGCGGGGCGGCGTCGAGCCCACCAACTCCGACGCCAACATCGTCCTCGGGCGCATCAGCGACCGGCTCGCGGGCGGTGCGGTCACGCTCGATCGCGCGCTCGCCGAGGAGGCGATCAAGCGCCGCGTCGCCGACCCGCTCGGGCTCTCGGTGCAGGAGGCCGCGGTCTCGATCCTCCAGGTGGCGAACGCCAACATGGCCGACGCCGTGCGCCTGGTCTCGATCCGGCGCGGCTACGATCCGCGCGACTTCGCGTTGACCGTGTTCGGCGGGGCCGGCCCGCTGCACGGCGTGGCGCTGGCGCGCGACCTCTCGATCCCGACGGTGCTGGTGCCGCCGAACCCCGGCGTCACGTCCGCGCTCGGCTGCCTGCTGGTCGACATCAAGCACGACATGTCGCAGATGTATCTGCGCTCCACCGACGACGCGAAGATCGAGGAGATCGAAGAGACCTTCGGCGCGCTCGAGGACGAGGGCCGCCAGCGGCTCCTGCACGAGGGCGTGACCGAGGACCGCATGCAGTTCGAGCGCTTCGTCGACATGCGCTATCTCGGCCAGTGGCGCTCCATGTCGATCAAGGTGGACGCGAGCGCGGGCTCGCTCGATGCGGCGATCGCGCAGTTCCACGAGGAGCACGGCCGCGAGCACAACTATTCCCGGCCCGACGCGCCGGTCGAGATCTACCGCCTCACCGTCACCGCCACCGGGCTCTCGCAGAAGGCGGAGTTCGCCAAGGAGGAGATGGACCGCTCGGCGCCGAGCCCGGCAAGCCGGCGGCCGGTCGTCTTCGACGAAGAGCCGAAGCCGATCGACACCCCGATCTACGATCGCGACACGCTGCACGCAGGCGCGGTGATCGAAGGGCCGGCGATCATCGAGCAGCTGGATTCCACGGTGCTGGTGCCACCCGGCCTCAAGGCCGAGGTCGACCCCTGGCACACCATCGTCATGCACATTCCGCAGGCCGAAGGCTGACGCAGAGAGCGAGGAAGAAGAGATGAGCAAGAACGGTGAAGGCTACACGCTTGATCCCGTGACCTTCGAGGTGCTCAAGAACGCCTACGTCAACATCGTCGACCAGATGGCCGAGCAGATCTTCCGCACCTGCTACTCCTTCGTCATCTGGTCGCGGGACTTCTCGTCGGCCATCTGCGACACCGAGGGCAACACCATCATGCAGGGCTCGGGCGACATCGCCGCCCACGTGGGCACGCTGCACTACACCGCCCAGGCGGTCATCAACAAGTTCGGCGACGACATCCACCCCGGCGATACCTTCGTCGTCAACGACGTCTACCAGGGCGGCACCCACTTCAACGACACGCGCATCGTCCGCCCCATCTTCTACAAGGGCATTCATCTGGGCTTCTCGCAGGCCAACGGCCACTGGGCCGATGTGGGCGGCGCGGTGCCGGGCTCGTTCAACGTGAGCGCGCTCGATCACATGGCCGAGGGGCTGCGCATCACGCCGGTCCGCGTCTACAGCAAGGGCGAGTACCTCTCCGACGTGGCCGAGCTGATCGCCAACAACACCCGCGCGCCGGCCGACATCATCGGCGATCTGCAGGCCCAGGCCGAGGCCTGCAACGTGGCTGAGCGCGAGATCGGCCGGCTCTGCGACAAGTACGGCGTCGACGTGATCCAGACCTCCTTCGCCGAGGTGCAGGACTATGTGGAGACGCTCACCCGCCAGCGTATCGCCAGGCTCCCCGACGGCGTCTGGGAGACGGAGGACTATATCGACGTGGACCCGGTCGCCGGCGAGGGGCTGATCCCGATCCGCATCAAGATGACCATCGACGGCGACGGCGTGCACTACGACCTCTCCGGCTCGCATCCGAAGACGATCTCGACCTTCCTCAACTGCTGCTACGGCGGCGCCTTTGCCGCCATCGTCGCCGGCACCAAGATGCAGTCGCCCGACATCCCGCTGAACTCCGGCTTCTACCGCGTCGTCACCGTCGATCTCGGGCCGAAGGGGACAGTGGTCAACGCCGACTGGCCGACGCCTGTCGCAGGCTTCTGCTCGGGGCCGTTCGAGAAGATCATGAACTCGGTGTTCGAGCTCTGGGCCGAGATCCTGCCCGAGCGCGCCATGGCGTGCACCTTCAACCTCGAATACCTGCTGATCGGCGGCCGCGACGGCCGCAAGGAAGATCGCCCCTACTTCATGTGGTACGACTGGATGGTCGGCGGCTGGGGCGCCCGCAACGGCCGCGACGGCTGGGGCGCGACGGGGCCGGTCTTCGGCGTCCAGCTCGGCACCCAGCCCTTCGAGGGGCAGGAGAGGCTGGCCCCGGTGCTGACCACCGGCCACGAGCTCATCGTCGATTCCGGCGGGCCCGGCAATTCGCGGGGCGGCTTGGGCGTCGAGAAGGGCGCGATCCTGACCAAGGCGGAGCGCTCCGTGGTCTCCTACTGCTGCGATCGTGAGCGTTCGGTGACCTGGGGGCTCTGGGGCGGGCTGCCCTCGATCCCGCACGGGGTCTGGGTCAATCCGGGCACCCAGGGCGAGCGCTATCTGGGCTCGATCTTCTCGGGCGTGCCGGTGGAGGCCGGCGACACCGTAACCCGGCCGTCCGCCGGCGGCGGCGGCCTCGGCGACCCGCTCACCCGCGATCCCGCAACGGTGTGCGAGGACGTGGCGGACGGCTACGTCTCCATCGAGCGGGCGCGGAAGGACTACGGCGTCGTGGTCCGCGAGATCGACGCCGATCTCGCCGAGTACGAGGTCGACGAGGCGGCGACCGAGGCCGAGCGCGAGCGCATCCGCACCCAGCGCCACGCCTGGCTCGACGCGGATGCCGAAGACATCGCGGCCAAGTACCGCAGCAAGGAGCTCGACGCGCTCGACCTGATCCGGCAGTACGGCGTCATCGTCGACTGGGGCACCGGCGAGCTCCTGCCCACCACCACCCGGCAGTTCCGCGACATGCTGCGCCGCCGCACCGCGGCCCACTGGGAGGTGCCGGGCCAAGCGCGCAACGAGCAGCCGACGCTCCGCGTCGCCTAGCCGCCTCGGCTGGGCCCGTGCGCACCGTCCTGGTCACGGGTGCCGACCGCGGCATCGGCCACGCGCTCTGCCGCGCCTGTCACGCGCGCGGCGATACGGTCGTCGCGGCCTGCCTGGGAGAGTCGGACGAGCTAAGGGCGCTCGGCATCCAGGTCGAGCCCGGCATCGACGTGACCTCGGAGGACGCGGTGCGGGGCTTGGCCGAGAGCCTCGCGCGCACCGGCACGACGCTCGACATCCTCATCAACAATGCCGGGATCGCCGGCCCCGACCATGTATTGGGCGCACTCGACTACGACGACATCCGTCGCCAGGTCGAGGTCAACGCGCTCGGGCCCCTTCGCGTGACCGAGGCCTTGCTGGAGCGGCTCAAGCCCGGGTCTACGGTCGCCTTCATCACCAGCCGCATCGGCTCGCTCGGCGACAACCACTCGGGCGGGCTCTACGGCTACCGCATCTCCAAGTGCGCCGTCAACATGGTCGCGGTCAACCTCGCACACGATCTGGCGACGCGCGGCATCGGCGCGGTGGTGCTGCATCCCGGCATGGTGGCGACCGCCATGACCTTCGACGACGAGCGCGCAGAGGCGCGGCCGCCGGAGGAAGCCGCCGCCGCGCTGATCGAGCGGATCGAGCGGGCCGGCCAGACGGAGCCGGGCACGCCGCCCGCCTTCTGGCACGCGCCCGAGCGCACGACCATTCCCTGGTGACGACCTTGCGCTAAGCGCGCACCGCGATTTCGGAGACGAACCCCCACCTCACCCCGCCCCTCTCCGCCCCCAGGGGCGGAGAGGGAGAGCACGCTGTTGCAATCGCGTTCCCCCTCCGCCTTCGGGGGAGGGGGACAGGGGGAGGTGGAATGTGTCGTATGTGCGCGACGCTGAATACGCACGCTACTTAGGCGTCCAGGCCGAGGCTCCGGTGGAAGGCCTCGACGGCGCCGATGGCGGCATCCGCCGCGTCGTCCTGCTCCGGCAGGGCGCCGCAGTAGGTGGTGACCGCTTGCTGCGCGAGCGGCATCCACTTCCCGATCCAGCCCCGGATCACGTCGGCGTTGGCCTCGTTCTCCAGCGCGAACGCCACGAGGGCGGCGCTCCAGCGGCGCGAGCGCTCGCTGTCCCGCATCTGGTTGTCGGCGAGCAGGCCGAGGAGCCCGTCGTCGGAGCGACGCGCGACACGGCCGAGCTGCCGGTGCGCCTCGTCTGCGGCCGGCTTCGCCACCAGGTTGAGCGCGACGAAGTGCTCGCCCCAGTCGTAGGTGGCGAGCGTCTTCTCCAGGAGCGCGCGGAAGCCCTGCCAGGCGGGCGCCGACTCCCAGGTCTGCCGCTCCGTCTCCCCGAATCCACGCTCCGGGTGCGCGCGCTGGAGCTCGCGCGCCCGATAGGCGCAGCGGGAGAGCCAGCGGAACTCGTCGCCGTCCTGAAAGCCGGCGCAGGCCGTAATGGTGCTGGCCGGCGCGATCTGCACCAGGTAGGCCGCGCCCATCTGCAGCGCCATCTGCAGGAAGCGCCGGGGCGTGTAGAGCCGCTCCAGCACGTCGAGCCAGGCGGCAGACAGCGTCCCGTCGTGGCCGATCTCGTTGTGCTCGTCGAGCAGGCCGTCGACGTACTGCTCCTGCTGGTCCTGGATCCGCGTGTAGACGCGGTAGATCATCTCGTCCGGGTCGCGAAAGCCCTCCCAGTCCGGGTGCTGCAGCGGGCTTTCCGAGACGTGACGCTTGTAGAACTCGTTCATGCCCAAGAGCGGCGCGGGCGAAAGCTCGTAGGCCTGGTCGGGATGGCGCGTGCGGGTCTGCAGGTTGGTGGTGACGACCTCGTACTCGCTCGGCCGCCGCCGCTTCCTGGCGAGGCCGCTCCACGTCTTCATGCCTTTGACTTCGACCGTCACGGTACTACCCCCTAGCGCGCGACGAACCGGATGCCGTCCGGCTCGGTGCGGATGAACCCTGCGAAGCTCGGCATGTTCGCCTCGATGTCGCCGCGGGTGACGGTGCGGCCCAGCACGTCGCCCACCGTCTCGAAGCGCACGAAGCACTCGTCCGCGACCTTGATGCGGACATAGGACGCGTGCGCCTCGGTGATGACCTCGCGCCCCTCGCTCTCCTCCTGGATCGCCTCGAGCACCGCGTCCGCGATCTCGCCCGCGCGCATCACGGGGCCCACGAGGTTGCCGGCGTCGTCTGCCGTCGTCATGCTCGTCTCCTCCTCCCCGGCCGAGGCATGCTCAGCCGGCGCGGTAGATTTCCACGGACTCCATCTCGACGAAGCCCGCGTCCGCGATGGTGAGCCCGTCCGGCAGTGCCTCGTCGCTGCCCTGGAGTCTCACCTTGAGGATCGCGTCGGGCGGGAAGGGCGCCACCAGCACGCCCGCGACCTGCTCCACCACCTTCCCCGCCAGCGCCGCCATGGTGTCGCCGGTATCGAAGACCTGCACCTTGTAGCCGTAGTCGCCCTCGAGCAGGACGGCGAGCGGAATGTCGGCCATCGCAACCGCCCCCGCCTACTCGGCGGCCGCCGCGCGCGGCGCGTCGTAGCCGTCGATCCACTGATAGTCGTAGCCGCAGACGCCGCGCTCCTCGAAGCTCTGGCCCATGTACTCGTAGAAGCCGTCGGGGCCCGGCGGCACGGTGCCGTCCAGCACCCGATCGATGATGCTGCGATGCCCCTGGTAGCGGGCGGGCTCCAGCTCGAAGACCCACTTGCAGGGCTCGGAGCAGAAGTGATAGCGCCGGCCTTCGTGGTCGAGGTGGAAGTCGGTGGCGTTCCAGCGCCGGCCGTTCGCCTGCCGGCCCACGCCGGCGATCCCGGTCACCTCCAGCCCGCACATGTTGCAGATGAGCGGCGGAACCTCCGGCACCGTCTTCTCGAAGCGGCCCTGGCGGATATTGTCGATCACCACGTCCCAGCACTTGCCGTAGGTGTCGTTCCAGCCCGGATACTTCTCCTCCAGCCAGTCGCGCTCGGCGGGCGAGACGCAGGCGATCGGCCGCCACCACTCGGTCGCGCGGTAGACGTAGACGCCGATCTGCTGCGAGTGGTGGAAGGTCTCGATATCGTGGAGGAAGTAATCCCAGTACCACGGTAGATCGAGGCCCAAGGCCTTGATGTTGCGGGCGAACTGATCGACCACCCACTCGTGCATGAACTCCTTGAGCGAATGCTCGCGGAACTCCAGCGGCGTGTAGTAGTCCATGGAGATGCCGCTGAGCGCCGAGAACTGCTTCCAGATGCGCCAGAAGCCGATGTCGACGAGCTGCTGCGCCTCCGCCTTGCGCCCGTTCTCGATCATGATGCTGATGAGCGGCGTGCCGATCTGCGCGTGCCGGGCCTCGTCGGTCTGGATGCTCTGCAGCATGGTGGCGAAGGTGTGGTCGCCCGCCTTCGCCGCGTCCGCCGAGAGCCCGATGAACTGCAGGTTGGTGAAGCCCTGCTCGAAAGCGAAGTTGGTCATGATCGCGGCGCTGATCGCATCGCGCGTGTGCTCGATGTCGTCGAGCGCATGGCGCAGGCTGATGATGATCCAGTTCTCGGTCTTGGACGACTTGTGCGCCCAGTCGAAGACGCGGTCGTGCTTGATGAACTCGTAGGCGAAATACATCTGGATCTGGCCGTGACGCATTTCGTCGAGGGTGCCGAAGGTCGCCATGTTGCGCATGCCCGGCGCACGGCTGAAGCGGGTCATCCGGGCGAAGGCGGAGGCCGAGTGGAACTCGGCGAAGCCGATGGGGCTGAAATGCAGCGCGAGCAGCGCCTTCCAGTGCGGCGAGGCGTTCTTGAAGAAATCCGCCCGCGCGAGCGCGGACTTCACCGAATAGGCGCCGATGTCCTTGTCACGCTGGGTCTCGACATAGTCCCGGTAGCAGACCTTGTAGGGCTCGTCGAAGGTCTCCCACTGCTCGACCGAAATCCCGAAGGGATCGCTGAACTCGGGCGGGAAGAGCTCTTCCTCGGCGACGTAGGCGGGAGTCCAGTTGGTATCCCGCGTGAGGTCGTACCATTCGTGCATATCGAGCAGCGCCATTCGATCGTCTCCCTGGTCGGTGCCGGGACGATGCGGGCGGCGCGCCTGTGGCGCCGCCCACACCCCAAGCTTACCCGCCGAGCGCGTCCTTGAAGATCGAGCAATCGATCCCCACTGCGGGATCGACCGTCTCGGTCATCAGGCCGAAGGTCAACCACCACTTGTTGGTGAGCTCCCAGTGGTCGGTGAGCTGGCCATTGCGCTGGCCGAAGGGCGGCTCGCCCTCGGCAACGCCGCAGAACTGCGCCGATTCCTCCAGACTGTACATGTAGAGCGTGCCGTCGTCGGGGTTGTTGACGCCGCCGAGGATCGGCTCCACGTCCGCCACGCCCCACTGTAGCACCTCGGCGATCATCGCGTTGCCCTCCGTCGGGTTCTCGCGCCACCACTCGACCGCGTCATAACGGGCCTTGGTGAGCGCCACCAGCAGGTCGCGGTGCTCCGCGACGAACGCGTCGGAGACGAAGATGGCGTCCGCGATCAGGCCCTCCTTGAGCCAGTACTCCTCGCCCGAATGGCTCATCTCGCGCGAGCCGGGGAGCTCTTCCAGCACCTGCGGACCGTAGGGATCCCAGAGCTCGGCGGCGGAAAGCTGGCCGGCGATCATCGCTGCGGCGGCGGCATCCGGGAAGAGGTTCACCATCTCCACCTCGTCCCACTTGATGCCCTGCTGCTCGAGCCAGATCGCCATGTAGATCTGCGACAGCCCGCCCTCGATGACGCCGACCTGCTTGCCCTTGAGATCCTCGGGCGAGGCGATGTCGGGACCCACGATGATGCGGTCCGATCCGTTGCCGAGGTTGGTGAGGCCGAGCAGCTTCACCGGCATGTCCTCGGCGAGCGCGATGGGGCCGAACTCGATGGTGCTGGTCACGATGTCGAGCTGGCCGCTCGCGAGCAGGCCCATGCTCTGCACCGGGTCCTCGATGATCGAGATCTCGAGATCGACGTTCTCCGGCAGCATGCCCTTCGCCTGGGCGATGTGAAGGAAGCCGTAGCCCGGCCAGCTGAAGTGCGCGACCCTGACGGTCTCCTTGGCGCTGGCCGCGCCGGCGATGCCGAGCGCGAGCGCGCAGGCAGCCAGTGTCATGATGGATGTTCGCCACAGCATGGTCATATCTCCCTTTCCCTTAGGTTGACCGTGCGGGCGGGCCCTAGCTGACCCGCCCCCTGATCTCCTCGCGCATCATCGCGTAGAGCCGCCGCTCCATGTCCACGTAACCCGGATGCACGAGCATCTCCTCCTTCTTCTGGAAGCGGCGGCCTTCCTTGAACGCCATGGGGAGGTCGGCTTTGATTCGCCCCGGCTGGCGCGTGTAGAAGATGATCCGGTCGGCGAGGTAGATCGCCTCCTGGATGTCGTGGGTGACCACCACCACCGTCTTGTTCTCGCGCTCGATGATCTCGATGATCATCTCCTCCATCTCCCAGGTGACCTGGGCGTCGAGCGCGCCGAAGGGCTCGTCCAGCAGCAGCAGCGCCGGATTCTGCGCCAGCGTGCGCGCGATGGAGACGCGCTGCTTCATGCCGCCGGAAAGCTCGGCCGGATAGGCGTTGGCGAACCCCTCCAGATGAACGAGCTCGAGGAAGTGCTCGGCGCGCGCGCGCCGCTCCGCCTTCGAGAGGCCCTGGAGCTTCAGCCCGTACTCGATGTTGGCCCGCGTGGTGAGCCAGGGGAAGGAGGTATAGGCCTGGAACACCATGCCGCGCTCGGGCCCCGGTCCCGGGATCGGCCGGCCGAACATGGTCACGTCGCCCAGCGAGGGGTATTCGAGGCCCGCCATCAGCCTGAGCATCGTCGTCTTGCCGCAGCCGGACGGGCCGATCATCGCCGTGACCTGATTGGCATGGACGTCGAAGGAGACATCGTCGAGGGCGATCACGCTGCCGTTCAGGTAGCTCTTCGTGACCCGGTTGGCGCGGAGCGGCGGCGTCCCCGGCAGAGGGGCGTCGACACCCGTCTGCGCCTGCGTTGCCTTTCGCCCGAGACCCAGGATCGCCATCCCGCCCCCCTCCTAGCGCCTGACCCGCAGGTAGGGAAAGAGGATGCGGCTGGCGACACGGAACGAGATGTCGGTCAGCACGCCGAGCACACCGATGGTGAGGATGCCGCCCATCATGATGTCGACGTGGAGGAAGCGGGCGGCCCGCATCATCACCGCGCCGATGCCGTCGGTCGCCACGATGATTTCGGCGATCACCAGGTAGGTCCAGGCGACGGCGATCATGTTGCGCATGGAATCGAGGATGGCGGGCGCCGCGGCGCGAAAGGTGATGCCCACCACCTGCCGCCGCTTGGCCCCCATGGTCAGCCCGGACTCGACCAGCTCGCGCTGGACCGCGAGCGTGTTGTCGAGGATCAGCGCGACGAGAAAGAAGAAGCAGCCGAGGAAGAGCAGCGCCATCTTGGCGAAGTCGGTCGGCCCGAACCACACCAGCAGCAGCGGCGCGAAGGAGGCCGCCGGCAGATAGCGCCAGCCCCCTGTGGTCGGGCTGATGAGCGCGCGCGCCTTGACGAAGCAGCCCATGAAGACGCCGAGCGGCACGGCGATCAGGCTGGCAACGAAGAAGCTCGCATAGATGCGGTAGAGGCTGGTGCCGACATCGGCGATGAAGTTCTTCTCGGCGAAGAGATAGGCGATCTCGGCCACCACCTGCTCGACGGCAGGCAGAAAGCGCTGCTTCTCCGCCGGCGTCGCGTAGTGGGCGACCTCCCAGACGGCGAAGAAGATGATGACGCCGGCG
The DNA here is from genome assembly GCA_011523425.1 of Alphaproteobacteria bacterium. Taxonomy (GTDB): domain Bacteria; phylum Pseudomonadota; class Alphaproteobacteria; order UBA828; family UBA828; genus WTGU01. The sequence continues at coordinate 8,736 of WTGU01000130.1, read as the reverse complement.
ACTCCCAGCACCACGGTGCGCCGCTGGGTGAGGGAGCCCAGCACCTCCAGGAAGGGCTGACGCGGCGGCTTGAAGACGGGCGCGAGGGCGGCCTCGCCCGGTTGCGAATTCGCATCGGACGGCGGCGTGCCCCCGGCGTGCCCCTGCGCCATTCATGTCACCCCGGCGGCCGGCGGTCGTTCCCGGAGCGTGTTCGCCACATCATCCCTCGACCACGGCGATCGCCTCGACCTCGATCAGCAGGTCCTCGAAGGCATAGCCGTCGACCCGGACCGCGGTCGCAGCCGGCCCGAGCGGCGGGAAGTAGCGGCGCCGCACTTCCGTCATCTTCTCCCAGTACTCGGTGGGCGAGGCGCCGCCGTCGTCGTACTGGTAGTAGGTGTTGAGCTTGACCACGTCGCTCATCCCGGCGCCGGCCTCGCCCAGCACCGCGATCAGGCTCTCGAACACGTTCTCGGTCTGCACCGCGATGTCGCCGGGGCCGACGGTACGCCCCGCCCGGTCGGCGGAGATCTGCCCGCCCGCGAACACCACGTTGCCGACCCGCCAGCCCTGGGAGAACTTCACGGGCATGCTCCAGTCCCAGTGGCCGGCCGGCATGATGCGCCGCCGCTCCCGCCCCAGGTGGGCGACGCCTTCGAGCTGGATCAGCTCGCCCGGGTGGGAGAAGTCCTTGACCCTGAGGCCCGTGCCGGCGGGCCCCGGGTCCGGCAGATGCTCCATGCGCACCCGCGTCAGCGCCTCCCAGAACGCGGTGACGTCCGCGCCCCGGCCCTCGTGCCGATAGTAGGTGTTCAGCCGCAGCAGGTCGTCCATGGAGGCACCGGCCTCGGCGAGGACGGCCGCCATGCCGGCGAAGCAGTTGCGGGTCTGCGCGGCGATATCGCCGGCATCGCGCAGGGCGCCGTCTGCATCGAGCGAGCGCTGGCCGCCGACGAAGACCCAGTCGCCCGCCTGCCAGCCCTGCACGGGGGCCGCGCCGTTGCCGCGCGCCCAGTGCCCCTCGGGCCTGAGCGGGCGCTTGTCGGCGCCGACGACGGCGAATGCGTCGATCTCCAGCAAGAGTCCCTCGTAGGCGAGGCCCGAGACCGGGGTCTCGGTCGTGACCGGCCCCGGCGCAGCCAGGTACTCGGCCTGCACCGCCTCGATGCGCCGCAGGATCTCGGCCGCCGGCGGGCTCTCGCCGTCGACCACGTAGTAGACGTTCTGCTTGACGACATCGCCGAAGTCCGCGCCCGCCTCGTGCAGCACCCGGCCGATGAAATCCATGATGTTGCGGGTCTGGGTCTCGATGTCGCCGCCGACCGTGCGGCCCTTCGCGTCCGCCGATATCTGGCCGCCGACGACGACCAGATCGCCCAGCCGCCAGCCCTGGGAGAGCGTGACCGGCATGCTCCAGTCCCAGTGCCCGGCGGGCATGATGCGGCGCTTGCTCATGGCGGCTCGTCTCCCTTGCCCGTTACGCGCCAGGCGCCGGCCGCTGGCGGCCGCCGCGCCCGGCCGCCTTGCCGCGGCCGTTTCCTGCGCCCAGAGGCTTGTCCCACTTGAAGAGGCTCTTGTAGAGGCCGAGCCCCATCATCGGCTCGACCTGGGCGATGTCGTCCGAGCCGTAGCAGTGGGAATCGAGGAAGTCGCGCAGCTCGTCGGGCGAGCCGCACACCACCTCGGCCAGCAGGTCGAAGCGCGCGGCGACGCGCATGACATAGACGACCTCGGGCCGGTCGCGGAAGTGGGACGCCACCTCATGGGCGCTCGCGCCGCGGGCGACCTTGATGCCGAGCATCGACCAGGCCGTGTAGCCCAGCGCCAGCGGGTTCACCACGGTGATGAAGTGAATCAGGTTGGCCCGGTGCATCTGGCCCACGCGGGAGCGCACGGTCCCTTCCGAGACGCCGAGCGTCCGCGCGATGGTGGAGAACGGCATGCGGCCGTCCTCCTGCAGGAGCGCCACGATCTCCCGGTTCAGCCCCTCGATGGGAGGAGCCGAGGTATACGCGACCGCGTCGTCCTGCAGGTCGGCCATGCCTATCTGGCGCAGGCCCATGATCGGCGCGGGCTCCGCGTCGGCCGGCGCCCGCCGCCCGGCCCTCTCGCCGTTCCCCCCGGTCTTCGAGGATGCCTTCGAGGGGCTCATGCCGCCTCCCCCTGCGATCGACGGATTCCGGCGCCGACAAGGGCCAACTCCGACGAAATCCACGGCCAATCGTAGCGATTGTCGCGCAACCCGTCAACGAAACGCCGTGAACTCACGAATTTCGCATGTTGGCTTCGATCCGGGCCGCGTGTAATGTCGAGAGAGCCGCTGCCGCGAGGAGGGAGCGATGACGCTCAAGCTGATCGACAACCCGGTGCCGTGGCCGGACGGAGCCCGCTGCGCCGTGGCCATCACCTTCGACATCGACACCGACAGCATCCTGCACCTCGATTTCCCCGACAAGGCGGAGAACATGCTCTCGGCCAACTCGTTCCTCAGGTACGACGAGGTGGCGATCCCGCGGATCCTGAAGGTCTACGCCCATTACGGCATCAAGCAGACCTTCTTCTATCCGGCCTGGTGCATGGAGCGGTACCCGCACCTGGTGGACGCAATCCTGGAGGGCGGGCACGAGATCGCCGCCCACGGCTACCTCCACGAGAACCCCAACGACGAATCGCGCGAGCGGCAGGAATACTGGCTGGACCGGCAGATCGAGGTCATCAAGCGCATGACCGGGCGGGCGCCGCGCGGCTGGCGCGCGCCGCTCTACAACGCGTCGAAGCACTCGCCGGCGCTGCTTGCCGAGCGCGGCATGCTCTACGACGCGAGCCTGATGGGCGACGACGTGCCCTGCGTGCTGCAGACGCCCGCCGGCGAGGTCATCTGCCTGCCCTCGCACTGGGGCATGGACGACTGGCCGCACTACATGCACAGCCTCGACTTCCACTACACCATGACCATCAAGTCGCCGGACGAGGCCATGCGGGTCTTCGATTCCGAGTTCGAGGCCATGTACGAGAACGGCGGCATGCTCGTCACCGTCTGGCATCCCTTCGTCTCCGGCCGGCTCGCCCGGATGCGCCGCGTGGCGGCGTGGATCGAGGCGCTGCAGAAGCGGGGCGGCGTCTGGTTCGCGACGATGGAGGAGATCGCCGCCCACGTGCGCGCCTGCATCGACGACGGCTCCTGGACGCCGCGCACGGAGCGGATGCCCTACTACGATGGGCGGATTCCGGAGTGGGAGCCGCAGGAGACCGCCGCCGCCGCAGAGTAGGCGCAGCGCGACCGGCGCTGGCCTGCGCCCGCGCGGATCAGAGCGCGGGGATCAGGCGCTCCTTCGGGTACTCGGCGCCGACCACGTGCTGGATCGTCACCGCGCGCACCATCTGGTAGGTGCGGATGCGGAAGGCCGGGTCGCACGACATGCGGATGTACATGTCCTTGCCGCTGATGCCGTAATCGTCCCGCAGCCACTGCATCATGTTGTCGCAGGCGTCGTAGACCGCGTGCTCCATCGGCAGGTTGATGCCGACCGCCACGATGCTGTCCGGCTTCTCGATCCGGACACAGGGCGCGTGCTTGTTCTTGATCACCGTCGCGCTCAGCTGGATGGTGGCCCGCGTCTCGTCGGCGATGCCGGTGAACTCGGTGTCGCCCTGGCCGCCGTGCATGTCGCCGACGTAGAGCAGGCCGCCCTCGTGGTAGGCGTTGAGCAAGATCGTGTGGCCGGCGCGCACGTCGCGGCAGTCGATGTTGCCGCCGAAGGGGCCCTGGCCCAGCAGCGAGGTAAAGACCTCGCGCTCCGGCGCGCAGGCGAGCGTGCCGCAGAAGGGCATCAGGTCCCAGGTGAGCTTGTCGGAGTACTTGCCCGTGCCGTCCCGCGTGTGGCCGCTCGGGCCGGGGAAATGCTCGATCACCTGCACGTGTGCCTCGGAGCACTCCGCCCAGCGCTTCGAATCCCCTAGCGGCCCGATGCCCGGCAGGATGCCGGAGAAGCCGTAGCGCCAGGGATCGATCGAATCGATATGGACCGCGAGCGTGTCGCCGCGCGCGCAGCCCTCCACGTAGATCGGCCCCACCACCGGGTTGTACTTGGGCGGCCAGACGCTCTGCAGGGAAACGACATGCTCGCCGGTGAAGTCGTGCACCAGCGGGTCGTCGCTGTCGTCGGCGATCAGGCCCGAGAGCGCGTCGTCGGTCTCCAGCCGGAAGGCTTCTCCCTGGGCCACGCGCAGGATCGGCTCGTCCTCCCAGTCGAAGGCGTACTTGCTGGGCACCTCGCCCCGCCTGATCGTCTGCATCGCGGCCTCTCCCTTCGCCTGTCTTCAGCGCCCGGCGCGGCCCCGGGCCTGCGGGGGGCGCCGACCGGCCGCCACGATATCACGGACCGCCGCGCGGGCCCGACGCTGCGGCCTTCAGACGATTATAGGTCCCATAACAATTTGTTTTCTTGCAGCGTTTTCGGGCGATGACCACCTGAGCAACTACGCGACAGGCCGGGAACAAATGCTCCTTGGCATCGGCAAGTGGAAAGAGGCGCTGCGCCGTTCGCGATCGTGACGAGAACGAACGCCGGCAACGCCTCGAACGGGAAGGAAGCATTGACCATGAAATACCGTTTCGCAGCGGCGGCAGCGGCCTTGACGCTCGGTGTGACCGCCGGGCTCGGTGCCGCATCCGCGCACCACACCTACGAGGTCACGGTGACGAACGAGATGGAGGACGAGCTGCTCGCGCCGATCCTGGTGGCACCGGTGGCGGAAGACGGCAAGATCTTCGTCGGGCGCTACGTCTCGAACGAGGCGGAGCACCAGATCCTCACCGGGGAGCCGGAGATGCTGGCCGAGGTCATCGGCGAGAGCGCCGCGATCGGCCACGGCAGCGACGGCCCCCCCGGCGTCCTCCTGGCACCGGGAGAGTCGGTCACCTTCACGGTGCCGAACGGCGCCGCGCGGGTCCGCGTCCTCGCCATGGTGGCGCCCACCGTCTACCCGGACCATTACGTGACCGCGGTCGTTCCGCTGAACGGCGAGCCGGTCTCGGTGGCGCTCGATCGCTTCGATATCGGCTACGACGAAGGCCGCATGCAGATCGAGCCCGTGGCCGAGGCGGTGGCGACGGTGAGCGTCGGCGTCATGTGACCGGCGTCTCCGCGAGCCGTCGCCTGCTGTCGGCGGCGGCTCGCGGGCTCACGCCTTCCTTCGGACCGCGATGTCGCGAGAGGCTCCGCCGTTGCCGGCGCGGCCGGCCTCGATCAACGAGAGAATCATCTCGGGCCTGAGCGGGAGCGTCGTGATCTCGACGCCGAAGGGCGCGAGCGCATCGCAGATGGCGTTGGCGAGCGCGCCCGGCACGGGCCCCGGCCTGCCCTGACCCAGCGCGCGGACGCCGGGCGGGTGGTCCGGGCTCGGCGTGGGCGCGAAGGCGACGGTGACGTGCGGCACGTCGGCTGCCGACGCGAGAGGATAGCGCCCGAGGTCCGCCGCCCAGTGCCGGCCGTCCTCGCCGTAGACGAGTTCCTCGAACATCGCGTTCGACATGCCGTGGACGACCGCGCCCTGAACCTCGCCTTCGACGACGATCGGATCGATCACGGTGCCCACGTCCTCGCAGGTGACATAGTCGAGGACGATGAAGCGGCCGGTCTCGATGTCGACCTCGACCGTGGCGGCATGCGCGGTGAAGCAGGGCGCCGGCTTCGGCGCCTCGACGCCGGCCGTATGCGCGAGGCCGGCGGTCTCGCCCGGCGGCAGGTCCGTCCGCTCCCCGCGCGGCGGGAGCATGTCCGGCGGGATGGCGGAGAGCTCCGCGCCGCAGGCGAAGCCGATCCCCAGATAGTGCCCCTCGGCGCGCGCGTCCGCCTGCATCGCGCGAAAGCCTGCGAGGTCCACCCTCTCCAGGAGCGTATCCCACGCCTTCAGGTAGTCGCCGCTGTCGTGACGGACGCCGGTGACGCCGGTGAAGGGGAAGTCGGCGATCAGGTTCCTCCGCTTCAGCGCGGCGGTCTCCAGGCCGAGCCTGCGGGCCAGCATGTCGAGCCCGCGCTCGAGCGCGAACCGCGCCGGATACGCGTCGGCAGGGCGCGACGGGCCGGGGCTCGCCTTGTTGGTGACGGTGCAGCGCAGCGTGATGTCGGCGTGAGCGATCGCGTAGGCGCCCGGCAGCATGACCGAGCCGAGCTGGGGTGCGACGAAGCCGCGGCGGATATCCTCCCGCCCGTCGCCGACGTCGGCGATGCCGCGATCGCGCAGCGCGAGGATGCGGCCCTCCCGGTCCGCGGCGATGTCGAGATCGTGAACCCTGTCCCATCCCTGACCGGCCGCCATCAGGTGCTCCGCGCGCGTCTCGATCCAGCGCACCGGGCGCCCGAGCCTGCGGGCGAGATGGCAGACGACCGCGTGCTCCCGGCAGACGGGCGCCGTGGCGCCGAAGCCGCCGCCCTGGTCGCGCGGCGCGACGATGCGCACCGCGGCCGCGGGCAGCCCGAGGAGATCGGCCAGCGCGAGGCGCGCGCCATGGGGATGTTGCGTCGCCAGGCGCAGGGTCAGCCCGTCCTCATCGCTCCAGAGCGCGAGCGCGCCCCGGGTCTCGAGGGGGAAGGCGCCGCTGCGCCGGGCACGGAAGCGCTGGCTCAGCACCACGGCGGCCGCAGCGAACGCCGCCTCGACCTCCGCGTCGTTCGCGGCGATCGCGTCCGCGTCCGCACCGCCCGTGCAGCGTGCGGCGAAGACCTCGTTGCTCTCCCACCCGTCATGGGCCCGCGGCGCGCCCTCGCGGAGCGCGGCCTCGGCATCCGTCACGACCGGCAGCGCCTCGTAGTCGACCGCCACGGCCGCCGCCGCGTCCTCGGCCACGTACTTGTCGTCGGCCACGACTGCGGCCACGGGCTCGCCGTGCCAGCAGACTTCCTCCACGGCCAGCGGCCAGACCTGCCCACGGGTGGCAGCAGGCGCCGGGGGCGCCGCCTGTAACCTCCCGCCCTCCATCTCGGTCGCGAGATCGGCGCCGGTGACGGCAGCGACCACCCCCGGCATGGCCAGCGCCGCCGCCGTCCGAACGCTCCTTATCCTGGCGTGCGCATGGTCGGAGCGGACGAAACAGAGATGGAGGCAACCGTCAACGCGGAGATCGGCGAGGAATTCGCCATCGCCTGCGAGCAGGCGGTCGTCCTCCTGCCGCTCCAGCGAGCGGTCGATCCAGCCTTCCCCGCCGGCCGCCGTCATGGCGGCGGCTCTGTCTCCGCCGGCGGCGGCTCGGGCTTCAGCCCGTGGCGCATGGCGGAGGCGGCGAGGATCGCCTCGACGATGTGGCTGTAACCGGTGCAGCGGCAGAGATTGCCGATCAGCGCGCGCCGCACCTCCTCCTCGTCCGGGTTGATGTTCTCGTCCAGGAAATCCACCGCGTTCATCAGGATGCCGCTGGTGCAGAAGCCGCATTGCAGGGCGTGGTAGCGGCGGAAGGCGCGCTTCAAGTGGTGCGGGAGTCCGCGGCTGCCGAGACCCTCGATCGTGGTGACCTCCTTGCCGTCGGCCTGCACCGCGAGCGTCAAGCAGGACTTGTGGGCGCGGCCCTCGATCAGCACCGTGCAGGCGCCACAGCGCCCCTCGTGGCCGCAGCCGACATGCGTGCCCGTGAGGCCGCACCCGTCGCGGATGAAGTCGACGAGGAGCAGGCGGATCGGCACCTCGCGCGCGCAGGCCCGGCCGTTGACGGTGACGGTGATCGCCTTCCTCACGGCACTACCCGCCGGCGGCGCGCGCGTAGGCCTCGGCCAGCACGTCGCGACCGAGGGTGCGGATCAGGACCTTGCGATAGCCGGCCCCGGCGAGGTGATCCGTCTGCGTCTCGATCGCGTCTGCGGCCGCCGCTGCAGCGGCGGCGAAGGTCCCGGCGGTGCCCGGCCGGCCGCGCAGGAGCTCGTCGATTCCCTCGAAACGCCGTGCCGTCGGCAGAATGCCGCCGACGCCGAAGCGGGCGGCCGTGCAACGGGCGGCCTCGTCGATCTCGACCTGGGCCGCGATGCCGACGATCGGCACCCCGTCGGCCGTCGCGCCGTACTTCGCGTATGCGCTGCCCGTGCCGTGCGGCCGGCCCGCGGGAAAGGTGATCTCGACCAGCAGTTCGTCCTCCCGCAGCGCGGTCTCGTTCGGCCCGATCAGGAAATCCGCGACCGACACCGCGCGCTCGCCGTCCGCCAGCGAGGCGAGAACGAGCGTCGCGTCGAGGCAGAGGCAGACGGCCGGCATGCAGGAGGCGACGTCGTTCCAGCACAGGCTGCCGCCGATGGTGCCGGCATTGCGCACCTGCCGGTCACCCAGCGTGGCGGCCGCGTCCGATATCGCCTGCAGAGCCCCGTGCAGGGCCGTCGTGGCGGCCAGCTCGCGGTAGCGGGTCAGCGGGCGCACGGTGACGACGCGGGAGCTCTTGGCGATGCCCCTCAGCGCCTCGATCTCGGTCAGGTCGATCAGCGCCCGCGGCGCGATCTGGCGTGCCCTCATCGCCTGCATCAGGCTCGTGCCGCCGGCGATCCACGCGGCGCCTGCGCCTGCGCGGGCACGGCTTGCGAGCGCCTCCTCGACACTCTTGGGCGCGCAATAGTCCTCGATGGGTGCCGGGTACATGACGGCTCACAGACTAGGCACGATGCCGTGCAGGCGAAAGGAGGGGGCCGCGGTCGATCGCCGGCTGGAGCATTATCCGACCGTACGAGGTCACCACGGCTTGAACGGCACCCACCTCCCCCTGCCCCCTCCTCCCAG
>WTGU01000087.1 GCA_011523425.1 Alphaproteobacteria bacterium | reverse complement strand
CGGGCGTCGCGTAGAACGGCGGCTTCGTGAAGGTCGGCGCCGCGAGCGGCATCGAGTAGCCTTCCTCGTGCTCCTTCATGGTCTCCCTCTCGTGCGTGGCTGCGGCCGCGGCGGCTGGCTGCGGCGCGGCGAGTGTGGGGGCGGTGGCGGGGCCGGTCAATATGTCGCGCGCCCGCGGTAAGCCTGGCGCGCGCGATCAGTACGTCGCGCGGCCGCCGGAGAGATCGAACACCGCGCCGGTCGAGAACGAGCAGTCCTCGGAGCAGAGCCAGGCCACCAGGGCGGCGATCTCCGCGGGCAGGCCGAAGCGGCCGAGCGGGATCTTCGACTTCATCATGTCGATATGGGTTTGGGTCATCTGGTCGAAGATGCGGGTCTCCACCGCCGCCGGGGTGACGCAGTTCACCAGCACGCCCGAGCCCGCGAGCTCCTTGCCGAGGCTCTTGGTGAGGCCGATCAGGCCTGCCTTGGCGGCGCTGTAGGCGGGCGCGTTGGGGTTGCCCTCCTTGCCCGCTACCGAGGCGATGTTGACGATGCGCCCCCAGCCGGCCGCGCGCATCGCCGGCACCACCGCGCGGCTGACGAGGAAGGGGCCGTTCAGGTCGATGTCGATCACCCGGCGCCAGTCGTCCACCGGGTATTCCCAGGTCGGCATGTTGGGGCCGGAGATGCCCGCGTTGTTGACCAGGATGTCGATGACGCCTGCGCTGCCGGCGCCTGCGCGGGTCTCGTCGAGCGCGGCTGCGACCGCGTCCGGGTCCGAGACGTCGACCTCGATCCACCCGGCCGGACCGCCCGCCGGCCAGGTCCCGGCGGCGGCCGTGGCGGCGGGATCGAGGTCCCAGACGTGGACCGCGGCGCCGGAGGCCTGCAGCCGCTCGGCGATCGCCCGCCCCAGCCCCTGGGCGCCGCCGGTGACAATGGCGCGCCGGCCCTTCAGGTCGATGCTGTTCATGGAGGATCTTCCCCGGCTGTCGGTCATGCCCCTTGGCCCCTGCGGCCTTCCCGGGCCACCATAGGCCACCATGGACCGGATCGTCGACGCCCACCACCACATCTGGCGCCAGCGCGACCTGCCGTGGCTCGAAGGGCCGATGCAGCCCCGCATCTTCGGCCCCTACGAACCGATCCGGCGCGACTACCCGATCGAGGAGTATCTCGGCGACATCGAGGGGAGCGGCGTCGCGCAGTCGGTCTACGTGCAGGCCAACTGGGCGCCCACGCGCGCCGTCGACGAGGTGGCATGGGTGCAGGCCGAGGCCGACCGCACGGGCTTTCCGCATGCCATCGTCGGCTATGCCGACCTGCGCGATCCGGAGGTCGGCGCGGTGCTGAAGGCGCAGGCGCAGTACCCGCTGCTGCGCGGCATCCGCATGCAGCTCCACTGGCACGAGAACCCGCAGTACCGCTTCGCCGACGGGCCGGCGGTGATGAAGGACGCCGCGCTGCGCCGCCACGTGGGGCTGCTGGCAGACCTCGGCCTCCTCTTCGAACTGCAGGTCTTCACCGCGCAGATGGAGGATGCCGCCGCCTTCGCCGCTTCGTTCCCCGACGTGCCGATGGTGCTCGCCCACTGCGGCATGCCCGAGGATCTCACGGCGGAGGGGTGGGAGGCCTGGCGCGCCGGCATGGCGCGGCTCGCCGCGGTGCCGAGCGTCTCGGTCAAGCTCTCGGGCCTCGGCACCTTCGTGCACCGGCTGGATGCGGCCCACATCGCGCGCACGGTGCGCGAGACCGTGGCCCTCTTCGGGCCGGGGCGCTGCCTCTGGGGCAGCAACTTCCCCATCGAGAAGCTGTGGTGCGACTATGCGAGCCTCTTGGGCGCCTACCGGCAGGCGCTCGCCCCCTTGAGCGAGGCGGACCGGGCGGCGATAGTCGCCGGCACCGCGCGACGGCTCTACCGGCTCTGACCGGCCGGCCGCGGGTCGGGAGACGACGAGAAGGGGAGAAGCGACCATGGCGATCGAACGCGTGCTGACGCCCCACGTGGCGGAGCCGTCTCCAGGCCTCTGGTCCAACTGCCTGCGCCACGGCGACAACGTCTACATCGCAGGCCTTGTCGCCGTGGACGCGGACTTCAACGTGCTCGCGGTGGGCGATCCGGGCGAGCAGACGCGCATCATCTTCCGCAGCATCCGGCACTATCTCGAGGCCGCCGGCGGCAGCCTCGCCGACGTGGTGCGGATGCGGGTCTACCTGCAGAACCTGGAGCGCGACCGGCCGGCGTTCCTCGCCGCGCGCCGGGAGTTCTTCACCGGAGACTTCCCGTGCTCGACGCTGGTGGAGGTCGCGGCGCTGGTCTCGCCGGAGATGCTGGTCGAGGTCGATGCCGACGCGATCATCGGCGCCGGCGCGGCATAGCATCCGACCCGCGCCGTGATAGGATCGGCCCGCGCCCGGCGCGAGCGAGGCGCGGCGCCGCAGAGGGAGAGGAAGGGATGATCGAGGTCAATTCGCCGAGGCTGCTGGATCTCGTGGCCGAGGATGCCACCGTCGACCAGGTTTGCACGGGCTTCACGTTCACCGAGGGGCCGATCTGGCACCCCGGCGAGCAGTGCCTCTACTTCAGCGACATCCCGGAGGACACGCGCCGGCGCTGGAGCGCGGCCGACGGCGCGAGCGACGTGCGCCAGCCCAACAACAAGGGCAACGGCATGACGCTGGATGCCGACCTCAACCTCTACATCTGCGAACACGTGACCAGCGCGCTGGCCCGCGAGACGCCGGCGGGAGAGCGCCAGGTGCTGGCCTCGCACTACAACGGCAAGGAGCTCAACAGCCCCAACGACGTGGTGGTGAAGTCCGACGGCCAGGTCTACTTCTCCGATCCCTGGTATGGCCGCATGCCGGTCTTCGGCCTGGAACGCGAGCGGGAGCTGGGCTTCCAGGGGCTCTTCCGCATCTCGACCGACGGCGCGCTGCACTGCGAGGCCGACGACTTCGACCAGCCGAACGGCCTCTGCTTCTCACCGGACGAGAGCCTGCTCTACGTCAACGACACCACGCGGGCCCACATCCGGCTGTTCGACGTGGGCACGGACGGCTCGCTCTCGAACGGGCGCATGTTCGCCGAGAACATCGGCGACGGCGTGCTGGAGAACGGCGTCGTCGATGGCATGAAGTGCGACGAGCAGGGCAACGTCTACGTCACCGGGCCGCGCGGCTTCTGGGTCTTCGGCGCGGACGGCGAGCATCTCGGCGTCATCGGCATGCCGGAGCACTCGGCCAACCTCAACTGGGGCGGCACCGGCTGGAACGAGCTCTACTGCACCTGCTCGACCTCGGTCTACCGGATCGCGCTCAAGGTCGCCGGCAATCGCCTGGCCTACATGTAGGAGGCCGACTCATGGCTCTCGAACTCGACCCCGCCCGCAGCGCCCTCATCATCCAGGACCTGCAGAACGACGTGATCGCGGAAGGCGGCGCCTTCGCCGATTCCGGAGCGCCGGCACACGCCACCTCGCAGAACGTGGTGGAGAACGTGAAGGCGCTCGCCGCGGCCGCGCGCGGGGCCGGCATGGCGGTGATCCACGTCCACTACGTCGTCGAGGAAGGGGCGCCGGGGCTGAAGCTCAACGCGCCGCTCTTCCAGGGCGTCGCCGAGGCCAAGGCGCTCGTGCGCGGGACCTGGGGAGTCGCCGCGGTGGCGGGGCTGGAGCCGCAGGCGGGCGACCTGGTGGTCGAGAAGATGCGCATGAACGCCTTCCACGACACCCACCTCGAGACCATCCTCAAGGGGCTCGGCGTGGACACCATCGTGATCTCGGGCGCGTGGACCAACTTCTCGGTCGAGCATACGGCGCGTCACGGCGCCGATGCGGGCTACCGCGCCATCGTGCTCACCGACGGGACGTCGACCATCAACGACGAGTGGCACAACGCCGGCCTCAACTACGCGCTGGAGAACATCGCCGAGCGCGTGACCTGCGCCGAGGTCCAGGCGGCGCTCGGGGGCTGAGACGCGCGCCGGCGGCCTGGCTCGCAAGGTCCGGAAGCAGCGGCGCAGCAACCCTGACACGTCATGGCCGGACCCGTTCTGGGTATCCGGACATCCATGTCGCGCGGCAAGAGACCCACCTCTCCCTGTCCCTCTCCCCCCTGAAGGGCGGAGAGGGGACGCAGGCGGTACCGGCTTTCTCTCCCTCTCCTCCCTGGGGAGGAGAGGGTCGGGGTGAGGAGGGGTCGCCGGGCCGGCGCGCCGATCCCCCGCGTCAGTCCGGGAGCGGGGCGAGGAGGTCGTTGCGGCCGCCGAGGAAGTTCACCACCACCCGCATGTTCTCCTCGGTGTTGTCGAAGAGGGTCGAGTGGTTGGAGCCTCGGATCACGTGCTTGACCGCGTTCGGTATGTTCTCGGCGAGCCAGGTCTGGCCGGCGCCGGTCTCGCCCACCTCCCAGGGCGTCATGATGTCCTCGTCGCCGCCGATCACCAGCGTCGGCGCCTTGATCTCGGCGGCGTAGGGGCGCAGGTCCATCTCCATCATGGCGCGGCAGGCGCGCTGATAGACCTCCCTGCGGTTCGAGCGTTCGAGGATGTCCTGGATCATGTCGACGGCGCCGGGGCCGTTCGGCCCGTCCAGGAACTTCCGTGAGAGCGCCTGCACGGCGATCAGCTCGGCCAGCGTGCGGCTGCCGCAGCCGTAGGCCTCGGAGATGTCGATCCAGTTCTGGAAGGTGAGGCGGCCGGCGAGATCGAGCTTCGCGGCCGAGCAGTTGATGACCAGCCGGTCGGTGCGGTCCGCGTACTTGGCGCCGAAGACCTGAGCGATCATGCCGCCCATGGAGGTGCCGTGGATGTGGGCGCGCTCGACCTTCAGCGCGTCCATGAGGCCCGCCACGTCGTCGGCCCAGACCTCCATGTCGTAGGGCTGGATGGGCTTGTCGGACTGGCCGTAGCCGCGCATGTCGAAGTCGATGCAGCGGAAGTAGCGCGAGGCGATCGGCGTCGCCGTCGCGAAGTTGAAGTGGCCGAAGCCAGCGCCGTGGATGTGCACCACGGGCGCGCCTGTGCCCGTCTCCTCGTACCAGAGCCTCGCGCCGTTGACCTCCGTGAAAGCCATGACCACCTCCCTTCGTCAGCCTCGCCGCCCAGAGCGGCCGATCTTACACGTTCCGGCGTGAATCTGTTTGCCATCCGCCGGCGTTGCGACCAAAGTCCCGCCGGCGCGGCGAACGGAGCGAGGGAGGCGATGGCACGGCCCGACCTGCCGCCGGAGACGGGCGCCGCGGCCGAGCGGGGCGGGCGGGACGGCCTCTACGGCCTCACCACCGAGCTCGTGAGCGCCGTCCGCGCGGCTCTCGCTTCCTCCGACGGCGACCGCGTCCGCGCCCTCGTAGCCCCGCTGCACGAGGCCGACACCGCCGACCTGATCGAGCGCTTCCGTCCCGAGGAGCGTCGCCGCCTCGTCGCCGTCGCCCACGACGTGCTGGACGGCGACGTGCTCGCCGAGCTCGAGGACGAGATCCGCGAGGCGTTGATCGGCGAGATCGGGACGGAACGGGTCGCCGAGGCGATCGCGGACATGGACACCGACGACGCCGTCGCCGTGCTCGAGGACCTCGACGACCCGCAGCGCAAGGAGATCCTCGACGCGATCTCGAGCGAGGAGCGCGCCGAGGTCGCCGAGGCGCTGACCTACCCGGAGGACAGCGCCGGCCGTCTGATGCAGCACGATCTGGTCGCGCTGCCGGCCTTCTGGACCGTGGGGCAGACCATCGACCACATGCGCGAGACCGGCGACGACCTGCCGGGGGATTTCTACGAGATCTACGTGATCGACCCGCGCCACCGGCCGATCGGCCGCATTCCGCTGCACAGCCTGCTCCGCACCCGCCGTCCGGTGCTGCTGCGCGACATCATGGCGGAGGACCTCAAGGCGATCCCCGCCGAGACCGACCAGGAGGAGGTCGGCCACGTCTTCGAGCAGTACGACCTCGTCTCGGCGCCGGTGATCGGCGCGGGCGGGCGGCTGATCGGCGTGATCACCGTCGACGACGTGGTCGACGTCATCCAGGAGGAGGCGGAGGAGGACATCCTGCGCCTCAGCGGCGTCCGGGAGCCCGACATCTACCGTGCGGCACTGCGTACCGCCACCGGCCGCTTCACCTGGCTGCTGGTCAATCTCGGCACCGCGATCCTGGCGTCGCTGGTGATCTACCAGTTCGACGGGACCATCGACCAGATGGTGGCGCTCGCCGTGCTGATGCCCATCGTCGCCTCCATGGGAGGCAATGCCGGCACCCAGACCATGGCCGTCGCCGTGCGCGCCATCGCCACCAAGGACCTCACCACCGCCAACGTGCTCCGGGTGCTGTGGAAGGAGGTGCTGGTCGGCGGCTTCAACGGCGTCGTCTTCGCCCTGCTCATCGGCGTCGCCGCCGCCGCCTGGTACGACAATATCGCGCTCGGCATCGTCATCGGCGCCGCGATGATCATCAACATGGTGGTCGCCGGCCTCTTCGGCCTGGCGATCCCGGTGGCGCTCTGGCGGCTCAGGATCGACCCGGCGACGGCGGCCGGCGTGGTGCTGACCACGATCACGGACGTGGTGGGCTTCCTGGCCTTCCTCGGCCTCGCGGGGATGCTGCTGGTGTAGGAGCGGCGGCAGGCGGGGTAGGGGGCGCTATTCCTCCCGCAGCCAGCGCCTCGCCTCGGCCGGCTCGTGCTCGGGGTCGAACTCGAAGAGCTCCAGCAGCACGTCGTCGGGCGCCGCACACATGATGTAGCGCCAGGTGCCGAACTCGCGGATCCCGCTGCGGAAGGTGACGCCCTGCTTCCTCATCCGCGCGGCCAGGGCACGCAGGTCGTCGCTGCGGATGCCGATATGGTGGACCGCGCCGCGGCCCTCGTCCCGCGGCGGCTGGTCGTAGAGGTGCAGGCCCCCGCTGCCGATGCGCATGAAGACGTTGCGGGAGCCGGCGAGCACGCCGTCATGGACCAGCTCGCCGCCCAGCATGTCGCGCCACCAAGCGATGGTCGCGTCGATGTCGCGGGCGAAGATATGGACGTGGTGGAGGCTCTCGGCCATGGCGGAGGCGGGGAGGGGAGAGGGCGGCCGTTCTAGACCGCGCCGTCCACCAGCGGCGCCACCTCCTCGGCGAAGAGGGTCATGCTCTCGGTCACCTGGGCGTGCGGCATGCCGAGCCAGTCCATGCCGAGGATGAACGTGGTGATGCCGAGGCGGCGCCTGTAGCCCGCGATCTGCTCCGCGACTTCGGCGGGCGAGCCGAAGAGGAAGCGGTCGCGCATCAGCTCCTCGAAGTCGAGCGAGAGGTCGTCGTCGCCCGCCGGCATGGCCTTGTCCTGCCCCCACGCGTGGTAGGTCTTGTACTTCTCCTCGAGGTAGGGGCGGGCGAGCTGCTCGGCCTCCGCCCTGGTGCGGGCGACGAAGATCTCGCGCATGAGCGGAAGCTCGGCCGGGAAGGGTTTTTGGGCCTCGTCGAGCGCGCGCCGGTAGATCGCGAGCTGGCGCTCGGTGGTCTCCATGCGTTGGTGGGGGTTGATGAACCAGGTGTCGCCGAGCCGGGCCGCGCGCTCCACCGCGGCGTCCGCATTGGCGCCGAGCCAGATCGGCGGATGCGGCTTCTGCATCGGCTTGAGCGAGAGCGTCGCGTCGTCGAGGGTGAAGTGGGAGCCCGCCATCGTCACCCCGTCCTCGCGCCAGAGGCGGACGACGGCCTCGAGGTTCTCCTCCAGCCGCGCCACCCGTTCGCCCTGCGTGGTGCCGAAGCCCTTGAACTCGACCTCGCGGTAGCCGAGGCCGGCGCCGAAGATCATGCGCCCGCCCGACATCACGTCCAGCGTGGCGACCTGCTCGGCGATGTCGAGCGGCTTGTGCAGCGAGAGCAGGATGATCCCCGGCAGCAGCCGGCAGCGCGGCGCCTCCGCCATGAGGCGCGCGAGCAGCGGGAGCTGCTGGTATTGCTGCAGCGGGTAGGCGGCGTAGTGCATGCCGGTGGCGAGGATGTCGTAGCCCAGCGCGTCGGCGAGCCTGGCCTGGGCGCAGAGGTCCGCGAAGCGTGCGTTCATGTCCTCGCCGCGGCGGAACTGGCCGCGAATGAAGAAGCCGTATTTCATGGGATCGTTCAGTGCGTCGTGGCGTCGTGCGAAAGCGTCAGCAGGCAGTCGTCGCCGAGAGGCTCGATCGCCGACCAGTCGCGGGTGCAGTGATGCTCGGCGCGCTCGAAGCGGGTGGGCGGGTTATCGGTGGCGGCCACGTTGAGATAGAAGATGCGCCGGGGCCAGGGGGTGATGTTGCCCGCCGAGCCGTGGACCATGTTGGCGTGGCTGATGAGGACCGATCCGGCCGGGCCGGTGAAGGTCTCGATGCCGCCCGCGTCCACGATGTGGGCAAGGTGCTCCTCCGTGATGTGGAAAAGCGTGTAGCCGGGCGATTCGTGGTTGTCCACGGCCTCGGCGATCAGCCCGTAGTGGTGCGAGCCCGGCACCAGCATGAGCGGCCCGTTGGCGGCGTTGGCCTCGTCGAGCAGGATCGCCACCATGAAGGCGCGGGGCTCCTTGAGCCCGTCGCGGTCGGACCAGGTTGCGTAGTCCTGATGCCAGGCCCACGGGCCGCCGTGGAAGGCGGACTTGGGGTTGAGCCGCGACTGGTGGATGTAGACGGGGCCCCCCATCAGTTCCTCTGCCACCCGCAGCCAGCGCGGATGGCGCGAGAGACGGTGGAACGCCTCGTTGAAGCGGTGGGCGCCGTAAACGAGCCGCACCGCGTCCGCCTCCGGCTCGAGCACCACCTCGGGGCCTTCGCGGGCCGCGACCGCCTCCACCTCGCCCCGCACGGCCGCGATCTCGGCCTCGGAGAAGAGGGCGGGCAGCAGCAGGAAGCCGTGGTCCTCGAACTCGCGCCGCTGGGCGTCGCTGATGGCGGCCACGGCCGGGCTTCCCGCCGGGTTCCTAGCCGCCCATGCCGACGAACTCGGCGACCAGGTCGGGATCGGAAAGCTGCCCCGGCGCCACCTCGCTGGTGAACTGCCCGCGCTGGATGATGAGCACGCGCTGCGAGAGCTCCGCGATGAAATCGAGGTTCTGCTCGACCAGCACGACGGTGAGCTTGCGCCTGGCCTGCAGGGTCTTGAGGATCTCGACGATCTCCTCGACGATCGAGGGCTGGATGCCTTCGGTCGGCTCGTCGAGGAGAACGAGGCGCGGGCGGGCGCAGAGACAGCGCGCGAGCGCCAGGATCTGCTGCTCGCCGCCGGAGAGCACCCGACCGGCGCGGTCCAGCAGCGGCTTGAGCCGGGGGAACTCCTCCAGCACCTCCTCGAGCACCTCCTGCTCGTCGACCTTCTGCACCGCCAGGCCGAGCCTGAGATTGTCGCGCACGCTGACGTTGGGGAAGATCTCGCGTCCCTGCGGCACGTAGCCGATGCCCCGCCGGCTGCGCTTGTGCGGCGGCTCCCGGGTGATCGTCTCTCCCTCGAAGGTGATCGAGCCGTCGGTGGTCTTGACCAGGCCGATCAGGGTCTTGAGCAGGGTCGTCTTGCCCATCCCGTTGTGGCCGAGGATGCCGACGAACTCGCCCTCGGCGACCTCGAGGTCGATGCCGTGCAGGATGGGGATCCTGCCGTAGCTCGCGCGGATGCCTTCGGCGTTCAGCATCGCTCAGGCCGCGTGCTGCTTGCCGAGGTAGATGTCGCGCACCTGCTGGTTCTTCTCCAGGTTCGCCATGGTGTCCTCGATCAGGATCGCGCCCTGGTGGAACACCGTGACCCGCTCCGCGATCGCCTTGATGAACTGCATGTCGTGCTCCACGACGATGAGCGAGGTGGTCCTGTTGATCTCGCGAATCAGGTCCGTGGTCTGGTTCACCTCCTCGTGGGTCATGCCCGCGGTGGGCTCGTCGAGCAGGATCAGCTCGGGCTCGCCCGTGAGCACGGTGCCGAGCTCGACCCGCTGCCGCTCTCCGTGGGCGAGCTGGCCCACCACGCGACGGGCATGACCCTCGAGGCGGAGTCGCTCGAGGATCTCGTCGACGATGCGGTTGGCCTCGCGCCGGCCGTGATGGCGCCGCGCCGCGACCCAGATGTTCTCGTGCACGCTGAGCCCGTCGAAGACGCTCGGCACCTGGGTCTTGATGCCGATGCCGCGCCGCGCGATCTGGTAGGTGTGGGAGCCGGTGATGTCGGTGCCGCGGAAGCGCACCCGCCCGGCGGATGCCTTGTACTGATGGGTGAGACACTTGAAGAAGGTGCTCTTGCCGGCGCCGTTGGGGCCGATCAGGCAGCGGAGCTCGCCTTCGGCCATGGAGAAGTCCACGTCGTCGACCGCGACGACGCCGCCGAAGCGCATCGTCAGCCCGTGCGTCTCCAGGATGGGCACCGCGCCGGCTGTCTGGCCGGTGGCCGTGCCGCTCGTGGTCTCGGTCGCTGCGTCCGTCACTGCGCCGCCTCCCGCCCTCTCCCGTCGCCTGCGCCGTCTGCGCGCAGCATGGGCAGATAACGCTCGCCGAGCTGGCGCGCGGTCGGCAGCAGCCCGGCCGGCACCAGCAGGACGAACAGCATAATGATCCCGCCGAAGATGAGATAGGTGTTGGTGATCTGCTGCTGGCCGATCTCGAACTTCAGCATGAGCAGCCCGATGCAGCCGATCATCGGCCCGACCAGGGTGCCGAGCCCGCCGATCAGCGTCCACATGATGATCTCGGCCGCGAAGTTGAGGGCGAACACGTCGGGGTTGACGAAGGAATTGAAGTTGACGCCGAGGCAGCCGGCGAGGCCGGCCATGGCGCCGCCGATGGTAAACGTCTGCAGCTTGTGCAGCCGGACGTCGTAGCCGAGCAGCTCGGCGCGCAGCTCGTTCTCCCTGATCGCCACAGCGACCCGGCCGAAATGCGAGCGGTTGAGGAGCTTGAGCCCGAAATAGCACGCGATCAGGCAGAACATCGCGAGATGGAATATCTCGTCGGGCAAGAGCCAGGCGCTGCCGTCTCCCGGCCAGTTGATGGGCTGGATCGACGAGATGCCGTTGAAGCCCATGAGCCGCTGCGCGCCGATGACGTATTCCTCGCCGGCCGTCGACCGCATGAAGTTGTAGAGGATGAGGGTGACGGCGAGCGTCACCACGGCGAGATAGACGTCGCTGAGACGGCCGTAGAACACGAAGTAGCCCAGCAGCGCAGCGAAGGCGCCGGGCACGACGATCGCGAGCAGGAAGGGCGCGGTACTCTCACCGATATTGCCCACCGCGATCGCATAGGTGTAGGCGCCGAGGCCGTAGAACGCCGACTGCCCGAAGCAGAGGATGCCGCCGTAACCCCAGATGAAGCCCATGGAGAGCGCGAGGATCGCCATGGCGACGAAGAGCGTCACCTTGAAGAGCAGGAAGAGGTCGAAGATGTGCGGCCCGGCGAACAGCAGCACCACCATGGCGATCCCGACCAGGATGGTGCCCCAGGTCTCCCAGTTCCGCAGGTTGACGCCGAGCACCGTCACAGCGACCGCCTGAAGATCTTGCCGGTGATGCCCTGGGGCAGCAGCCTGAGCAGCACCACGGCGACGATAAGCAGCCCGACGCCGCCGAGCACCGGCGTGAACTCGTAGCTCAAAAGCTGGCGCACCGTGCCGAAGACGCCGGAGGCGACCAGCGTACCGGTCACCGCGCCGGTGCCGCCGGTGATGACGGTGATGAAGGTCTGCGCGACGTAGGCCGCGCCGGCCGTCGGGATGACCTGCGAGATCGGCGCCAGCAGGCCGCCCGCGAGCCCCGTCAGCGCGGCGCCGAGCGCGAACGTCACCATGTAGACGCGCTGGGTGCTGATGCCGAGCACCGAGGCTTGCGCCGGGTTCTGCATGGTGCCGCGCGCGATCAGGCCGAGCTTGGTGCGGGTCAGCACCAGGAAGATGCCGATGAAGAGCAGGATCACGATGCCGATGAGCACCATGCGGTACTGGGCGACGTTGTAGATGCCGACCTCGAAGCTGCCCATCGGCGCGGACACGCCTTCGATGATGTTGCCGAAGATCGCTGTGACGATGCCGATCAACAGCAGGCTCAGCCCCCAGGTGGCGATCAGCGTGTCGATCATCCGGCCGTAGAAGAAGCGGATGAAGGTGCGCTCCACGATGATGCCGATGATGCCGACGACGATCGGCGAGATGATCAGCATCGAGATCCAGATGTTGATGCCCAGCGTCTTGGTGCAGACGACCGTGGTGTAGGCGCCGAGCATCATGAACTCGCCGTGGGCGAAATTGATCACCCGCATCATGCCGAAGATGATCGCCAGCCCGGCGCAGGCGAGCGCCAAGCTGGCAATCCCGTTCAGCACTTCGATGATCAGGAGCGCGGCGGTATCCACGGCGCGCCCGTCGTCAAGCGTGCAGTCGCTCTCGCTTCGCTGCGGTTCGCGTGACGCCTACAGGTTGGGGCCCAGGTGGGCGTTCATGTCCGGCGTCTTGGTGAGGTCGCAGCGGTCGATCACGTCGCTCGGGTACATCTGCGAGTAGCTCTCGAAGATGTTCCAGGTCTGGTTCTGGCACTCGGCCATGTGCATGTCCTGGATGACGTGGTTGGTGACCGGGTCGACCACCATGTGGCCGGCCGGACCGTCCCAGGCGATGTCGCCGCTGCGCAGCGCCGTCATCACCGCCTCGCGCTCGTGGCTTCCGGCCGCCTTGACGCCGAGCGACCAGAGCATGGTGCCGAGGTAGCCGCCGATGCCCACCGAGTTGAGGTACTGGGCGTCGTCGCCGAAGCGCTCCTGATAGCGCTTGACGAAATCGACGTTGGCGGGGAGCTGCAGCTCCTGGAAGTAGGGCTGGGCGCTGACGATGCCGTTGCCTTCCTCCGCACTGAGCTGCACGTGCTCGTTGCCGACGCCGAAGGTCACCGAGACGATCGGAATCTCGTTCAGCATGCCGGCGGCGTACCACTGGCGGTAGAAGCCGGTGTGCGCCGCGCCGACCAGGCAGGTCGAGAGCCAGTCGGGCTTCGCTTCCTGGATCTTGGCGATGGCCGGGCCGAACTCGGCCACGTCGAGCGGGAAGAAGTCCTTGGTGACGACCTCGGAGCCCTGCTCCTTGGCGAAGACCTCGGTCCACTTGCCGATGATCTGCGGCGCGTTGTAGTCGGCGCCGATGTAGTAGCAGCGCTTGCCGTGGGTCTTGAAGCCGTAGTCGGCCATCGGCTTCACCCACTGCACGGCGGTCACCCCGCTGACGAAGTTGTTGATGTCGCAGACGCCGCCCTCGTAGATCACGCTGTACCAGAGCAGCGTCTGGAAGCGCCTGAGGATCGGCCGGATCACCTCGCGGGACGCGCTGGTGATGCCGCCGTGCACCAGGTCGACGCGCTCCTTCAGCGCCGCCTCCTGGGCGTACTGCGCGTAGAGCTCCATGTTGGACTGCGGGTCGTACTTGATCAGCCGCACCTTCTTGCCGAGCAGGCCGCCGGCCGCGTTGATCTCCTCGACCGCCAGCTCGCAGGTCTGGGTCATCGGCGTGCCGTAGATGTCGAGCCCGCCGGACTGATCGAAGATGCTGGCGATGACGATCTCGTCGTCGTCGGCATAGGCCTTGGGCGATGCCGCGAGGCCCGCTGCCACCAGCGTTGCGGCGGTGCCCGCCGTGCCCTTGAGGAAACCTCTCCTTGTCGAATCGAACATGAGCTCAAGCTCCCCTGACTGTTCCGCGAACGCGCTCCCTCCGCGCCCCGGCGGAAGGTTAGGCGCAGCGCGTCGCCGGCGCAATGTCGGGGCGCACCTTCGGCACCTAGCGGGCGAAGCCGAGGGTGCGCTCGACGAAGGCGCGCAGAATCAGCGCCGCATCCACCATCTCGGCGAGCGGCACGAACTCGTTGGCGGCATGGCTCACGGCGCCGTCGCCGGGACCGAAGTTCACGATCTCGATGCCGTCGCGGGCGAAGAAGCGTCCGTCGCTCGCGGCGAGCGCGTTGAGCACCGCCGCCGGCCTGCCCTGGTGCTCCTCGATGGCCGCCGCCAGCGCCGAGACGAAGGGGCCGTCCAGCGGCGCGGAGAAGCCGTCGGTGCCGACGGGGCGGCGCACGGCATAGGAGCCTGCAGGCTCGCCGGCACCGGCCAGCACCGCCTCCATCTCGGCCGCTGCGGCCTCGACTGGCTCGTTCGGCAGAAGGCGGCGGTCGATCCGGGCGATGCAGCGGTCGGGCACCACGTTGGGGTTCTCCCCGCCGTGGATGGTGCCGATGTTCATGGTCGAGACCTTCTCGCCGCTGCGCCTCGCGGCGAGTCTCGGCCCGAGCTCGGTCCGGAGCCGTTCGAGCAGGCGCATCATGCGGAGGATGGCGTTGTCGCCGGCCGGCGGGTCGCCGCCGTGGGCGGCCCTGCCGGCGGTCTCGATCTCGAGCCAGAGGATGCCGCGCTCCTGGACGATGAGCTGGTTCTCGGTCGGCGCGCCGAGCACCAGCGCGTCGGGTGCGATCAGCCCCTCCTCGCGGAGGTACGCGGTGCCCTCCGGGCCGAGGCGCTCCTCGTCGCCGGCCAGCACGAAGACGAGACTCCCCCGCGCCGGCCCGCCGCGCCGCGCCGCCTCGCTCGCGAGCCAGAGATGCACCGCCGCCGAGCCCTTGCAGTTGTTGGCGCCGAGGCCGTAGATGCGTCCCCCCTCCATGGTCGCGGCGAAGGGATCGGTGCGCCAGGCGGCGCGGTCCCCGGTGGCGACCGTGTCGATGTGGGAATTGAACACGACGCAGGGCGAGCCCTCGCCGAGCCGCGCCACCAGGTTGGCGATGGGCGGCGTACGCATCGGCATCGAGACTGCGCAGCCGGCCGCCTCCAGATGCCTCGCCGCAGCCGCGCAGACCGCCTGGGTGTCGCCCGGCGGCGTGACCGACGGGATCGCGATCAGCTCGGCGAGAAGACCGTGCAACGTCTCGGCGAGCAGGGCGGCCGGGTCCGTCATGCTTCTGCCGCCGCGCCTGCGTCCGCGCGGGTGATCGTCGCGTCGGTCAGCGAGCGCGCATCGCGCGCCGGCCAGCGGCCGTTCTCGACCTGTGCGAAGAACGACGCGCAGGCCTGGTTGAACGCGTCCGGCTCCTCGAGATTGATGGTGTGGCCGGTTTTCGGGAGCACCAGCAGGCCCGCCGCGGGGATCGTGCGCTTGAGGTAGAGGTTGGCGTCGAGGCAGGGCTCGTCCTCGTCGCCGGTGATGAGCAGCGTCGGCACGGCGAGCGTGGCGAGGCCCTCCTCCAGGTCGTAGAGCGACGGGCGGCGGGCCTGCACGCCGCGCAGGGTGTTGGCGGTGCCTCTGGCGGAATGCTCTGCCAGGCTGTCGCGGAAGGCGGCCCAGCCGCGCGGGTCCTTGGTCTCGAACTGCACGCGCGTCGGCCCCAGCGCGTAGTCGGCGCCGACCGGGGCCGCGCCCTCCCTGTCGAGACGGTCCGCGACCGCCTCCGTCTCGCGGCGGAACCCGTCCCGGGCTCCCTTCGGCGCGCCGTAGCCGCAGCCGGCCACGACCAGCGCCGTCGCGCGCGCCGGATGAGTCAGGCCGAGATGGAGGGTAGCGAAGCCGCCCATGCTGAGCCCCACGACGTGGGCGCGCTCGATGGCGAGATGATCGAGCACGGCGATCGCGTCCGCCACCGCGTGGGCCTGGCTATAGGCGTCCGCGTCCGCCGGCACGTCCGATGGGGGATAGCCGCGGGCGTTGTAGGCGACGCAGCGGTAGCGCCGCGCGAAATGGCGGAGTTGCGGCTCCCAGCTCCGGTGATCGCCCGCGAATTCGTGGATGAAGAGCAGCGGATGGCCGCTGCCGGCCTCTTCGTAGTAGAGCCTGGTTCCGTCCGGGGACGGCGCATGGGGCATGGCTGACATTCCTCTGGCGCGGCTCATGATAGCGGACCGGCGGGGCGCGAGTCCCCGTTTCGTGGTATGATCCTAGAGCTATTCGGGTCGACTGAACGGAGCGGCACGCATGTGCGGGATAGCAGGCGTGATGTTTAAGCACGGAGAGACGGGCTTGTCGGCGGGTCGGGCGCTGATCGACATGCTGGACGGCTGTCAGCACCGTGGTCCGGATTCGACGGGCTTTGCGCTGTACGAAGAGGCGCGCCCTGGCGAGCTCAGGCTGCGCTTCCTGGTTGAGGAGGATGCGGACGGCGCGGGCAACGGGTCCGGCGGCGGCGTGGGCCACAACCGCGACGCGGAGGGCGCGATCGCGGACATCCGCTCGGAGCTCGAGGCGCACGGGGCGGAGATCGTCGACGACGAGCGGGTGGGCGACAGCTACCGCGTGGTGGTGCGCTTTGCCGGCGACGTGCAGAAGCTCACCTACGACATGGAGCACGCGGGCACGCTGATCTCGATCGGGGAGAGCCTGGACATCCGCAAGGACGTGGGCGGCGCGCACGACGTGGACGAGCGCTTTCACGTGCGCGAGGTGCAGGGCACGCACGGGCTGGGCCACGTGCGACTCGCGACGGAATCGGAGGTGAAGCCGGAGGCGGCGCACCCGTTCTGGGCGACGGGGTTCACGGACATCGCGATCGTGCACAACGGCCAGATCACGAACTACTGGAAGATGCGTCGCCGCCTGGAGCGTCGCGGCTTCGAGTTCCACACGGACAACGACAGCGAGCTGATCGCGGTCTATCTGGCGGACAAGCTCGCGAACGAGGTTCCGCTGGAGGAGGCGCTCAAGACTTCGATCGACGATCTCGACGGCACCTTCTCGTTCCTGGTGTCGACCAGGGACGAGATCGGCTACGCCAAGGATCATCTCGCGGCGAAGCCGATGATCATGTACGAGAACGACGATCTGATCGCGATCGCCTCGGAGGAAGTCTCGCTGAACCGCCTCTTCCCGGGCCGCGCGCTGGATACCAGAGAACCGCCGCCCGGGAGCTACGGTACATGGTCCAGATCGACCTAGGACGCATCTCCGTCCGCGACGCCAACGAGCAGATCCGCGAGTACGGTGCGAAGGGGGAGGACATCGAGGTCCTCAACCCCGACGCGCGCCATCACATCGGCGTCGGCCTGATCCACCCGGTTCGGGTGCACGTGAAGGGCTCCGCCGGCTACTTCTGCGCCGGCCTCGCGGACAAGGCGCGCTTCGAGATCGAGAACAACGTCGGCTGGGGCCTGGGCGACAACATGTACGCCGGCACCGTGACGGTGCGCGGCAACGCCGGCGCGATCGCGGGCGTGGCGATCCGGGGCGCGGAGATAGTGGTGCACGGCAACGTGGGCTCCCGCGCCGGCCAGGTGATGAAGGAGGGGACGCTCTGCTGCGCCGGCAACGCCAACTTCATGGCGGGCTACATGATGTATGGCGGGCGCATCATCATCCTGGGCGAATCGGGCGAGCGGGTCGGCGAGGACATGGCGGCGGGCGAGATCTACATCGGCGGTGCGGTGCGCTCGCTGGGCTCCGACGCCGAGCTCTCCGACATAGCCGAGGCCGAGCTCGACGACGTCCGCGCCTTCCTCGACCGCCACGAGATTTCCTTCAAGGGCTCCTTCAGCAAGGTGGTGAACGCGGGCAAGCGGCTGCGCTACGCCACCAGCGAGCGGCAGGTGCGCAGCATCCCCTTCTTCACCTTCTCGGGCGCGTCCGAGTACTGGAACCCGAAGGTGCAGGAGGACGTCTACATCAAGTCCCAGATCGGGCGCTACCGGGTGCGGGGCTACGGCGGGGCGCGGGCGCTGCCGCATCTCTCGGACCTGGCGTTCCGGCGTGATCTCTCTGCCGCGGGCGCCGCCGGCGACCCGGTGGCGGCGGTGGAGATGCGGACCGAGATCGGCGGCCTGAACGGGGCGAAGCCGCTGAAGCTCTCGATGCCGGTGATGATCGCGCCGATGAGCTACGGCGCCTTGTCGCGCTCCACCAAGCAGGCGGTGGGGATGGCATCGTCGATGGCGGGCATCGCCGAGAACACGGGCGAGGGGGGGATGAGCGACGCCCAGCGGGGCGCGGCGGAGCAGCTCATCTTCCAGTGCCTGGGCGGCCGTCTGGGCTGGAACATCCACGACATGAACCGGGCGGACGGGCTCGAGATCTACATCAGCCAGGGGGCCAAGCCCGGCTTCGGCGGCCAGTTGATGGCGAAGAAGGTGACGAAGGAGCTGGCGAAGATCCGGGGAATCCCGGAGGGGATCGACCTGCGCTCGCCCTCGCGCCACCCGGACATCCTCGGCGCCGACGACCTGGTGATCAAGGTGGAGGAGTTCCGCGAGGCCACGGGCTACCGCATTCCGGTGAGCGTGAAGCTGGGCGCGGGCCGCGTGCGGGACGACGTGAAGATCGCCTACAAGGACGGCTTCGACTTCGTCGAGCTGGACGGGATGCAGGGCTCGAC
Organism: Alphaproteobacteria bacterium; assembly: GCA_011523425.1. Taxonomy (GTDB): domain Bacteria; phylum Pseudomonadota; class Alphaproteobacteria; order UBA828; family UBA828; genus WTGU01. The sequence continues at coordinate 66,025 of WTGU01000087.1, read as the reverse complement.
GGGCGCCGGCGGGGCCGAGGTGATGGAGCATGTGGGCGTGCCGACGCTGGCGGCGATCACCCAGGCGATCGCGGCGCTGGAGGAGGTCGAGGGGCTCGGCAAGATGCAGCTCGTGCTGATGGGGGGCATCCGCGACGGGATCGACGCGGTGAAGGGCCTCTGCCTCGGCGCGGACGCGGTGGCGATGGGGACGGCGGTGATCATCGCCGGCGGCTGCATCGCCTGCATGCAGTGCCACGTGGGGCAATGCGTGACCGGGATCGCGACCCAGGATCCCGAGCACGAGCGGCGCTACAACCCGGTGGCGGAAGCCCGCAACATCCACCGCTACCTGGAGGGGGTGCGCTGGCAGATGGCGGCGCTGACCCAGGCGCTCGGCTACGGCAGCACCACCGAGCTCTGCCGCGACGACCTGGTGGCGCTGACCCGGGATGCGGCGGAGATGACGGGGCTTCCCTACGCGCCGGAGTATCGCGCCAGCGAGCAGGCGCTGCAGGGCAGGATGGGCTGAGCGATGGCGGTTCCGGGCGAGATGGAGGCGGGCGGGCGGCTGCTGGCGGAGCTTCCGGACGACACCGACGACGCGCACTTCGTGCCGGCGCCGTGCCAGATCGCCTGCCCGGTGGGAACGGACGCGCCCTCCTATATCGCCTACATCTGGGAACGGAAGTTCGCCGAAGCCTTCGAGGCGATCACGGCGACGAACCCGTTCAGCTCGATCTGCGGGCGCGTGTGCGATGCGCCGTGCGAGCCGGCGTGCCGGCGCACGGATTCCGACGGGCCGGTGCAGATCCGCAACCTGAAGCGCTTCGTCATGGACGAGGTGGGACACGACTACGACCCGCCGGCGGTGCCGGTGCGGCATGAGCAGAGCGTGGCGGTGGTGGGCTCGGGCCCGGCTGGGCTGACGGCGGCGCACGACCTCTCGGTGGCGGGCTATGCGGTGCACGTCTACGAGATGACGGACCGCCTCGGGGGCATGATGATCTGGGGGATCCCGGCGTTCCGCCTGCCGCCGGGGATCATCCAGGAGGATATCGACCGCATGGCCCGGCGCTGCCCGGGGATGGAGGTGCATCTGAACACCGCGCTGGGGCGCGATGTGACGCTGGACGATCTCAAGGCCCGGCACGACGCGGTGGTTCTCGCCATCGGCGCGTGGTGGGGCAAGAAGATGGGGATCGCGGGCGAGGACGACACGCGGGTGATCGACGGCGTGCAGTTCCTGCGCGACGTGAACGAGGGCGCGCGCCCCGAGATGCCGGAGACGGTGGTGGTGATCGGCGGCGGCGACGTGTCGATGGACGCCTGCCGGGTGGCGAAGCGCCTTCCCGGCTGCCGCCACGTGAAGGTGATCTACCGGCGGGGGCCGGCGGAGATCCCGGCGCGCAAGATCGAGCTCGAGGGCGCCATCGAGGAGGGGATCGAGTTCGTCTACCACACCCAGCAGACGGCGATCGTGCCGCAGGGCAACGGGCTCGCGGTGCGGTGCGTGACGACGACGCTGGGGGACCCGGACGAATCGGGCCGGCGCGCGCCGGTGAACGTGCCGGGCACGGAGCACGACATCGCCTGCGGCATGGTGATCGCGGCGGTGGGCCAGGAGGGTCTCTGCGAGGACCTGGAGCGGCGCGGCATGATGGAGCCGGACCGGGTGCGGACCGCGTGGGAAGGCATGCGCACCAGCGATCCGCGGGTGTTCGCGGCCGGCGACGGGGCCTTCGGAGGCTCCACCATCGTGATGGCGATGAACCACGGCCAGCGCGTGGCCTACTACGTGAAGGCCTATCTGGAGGGGCGCGCGGAGCCGCTGCCCTACCGCACGCCCTACCGCACCCGCCGCGTGCCGGTGGCGCAGGATCTGGAGTGGGAGCTGCTGCCGGTGCAGCACCCGGACTTCCTCGGGCTCGGCGCGGACCCGGTGTCGTTCCCGGAGATCGAGACTACCTATGGCTGGGAGGCGGCGCGCAAGGAGGCGGCACGCTGCTTCCGCTGCGACGCGGAGACGGGATCAGCCGACTATGCGGTGGGGCACCGGGAGGACATCTTCGTGATGGCGCGCACCGGGCCGGACGACACGGTGCGCCAGAAGGCGATGCTGGACAAGCGCATGGCCGAGCGCGACGACCCCTTCCCGGACGCGCTTCCGGGGGTACTGGACGATCTCGCCTTCCTGCCGGCCAATCTCTCGCGGCTGGTGATCGACCCCTACCGCGAGGCCTGCCGCATCGGCACCACCGTGGGCGCGGTCGATCTGGCGCTGCCCTTCCTGGTGACGGGCTTCGACGATGCGCCCGCCGAGGTGCGGGCTGCGGTGGCGCGCGGGATTGCGGAGGCGGATGCGAGCTATCTCGGGGTCAGGCCCATCGGCGTCGATACCCGCTGGTTCCAGCTGGTGCTGCCGGGGCAGCTCGCGCCGAGCGCGGACGCGGCCGGGCTGGTCTACTCCCTCGGCCACCGCTTCGCCCCGGTGGAGGCGGCGAAGGCGGCGCCGGGCCAGGTGCTGGGGCTTGCCGTCTCCTCGCCGCAGCTTCTGGAAGACGCGATCCCCTACGCCCTCGATCAGGGATTCGACATGCTGCTGCTGGACGGCAGCGCCAGCCTCGGCGCGCCCTGGGCGGAGCTGGGCGGCGCGCCGGACCTCACCATCCTGCGCGATGCGGTGGCGATCCTGCGCCGGCTGGACCGCGAGGAGGAGATCGACCTCGTCTACTTCGGCGGCGTGCGCTCCGGCACCGATGCGGCGAAGGTGATTGCCTTGGGCGCGGTCGCCGTGGTGCTCGGCGTCGCCGTGGGGCTGGCCGCCGGCGGCGCGATCACCGGCACCCGCGAGCTCGCCTTCGAGGCCGACCGCAGCGACGAGGACCGCTCCCACGGCACCACCAACATCCTCAAGGCCACCGCGTCGGAGGCCTCCATGATGGCGCGGTGTACCGGCAAGACGAACCTCCAGAACGTCGAGCCCGAAGACCTGCGCGCGCTCACCGTCGCAACCGCAACCGCAACCGGTATCCCTCTCGCAGGCACAAAGTAGGGGGGCGATGCGCGTCCACCTGAACTATGGCCGGGGCATGCGCGCGGTCGATCTGCCCGAGTCGCTGGACCTTACCCTGATCGAGAAGCAGGCCATGCCGCTGCTCGCCCAGCCTGCACTGGCGATGGAGGATGCGCTTGCCCGGCCCGTAGGCTGCCCGCCGCTCGCGGAAGAAGCGGCAGAGGCGCGGCGCGTCTGCATCCTCATCTGCGACTTCACACGGCCGGTGCCCAACGGCACGATCCTGCCGCCGCTCGTCCGCACCCTGCTCGCTGCCGGGGTCGAGCCGGCGCAGATCACGGTGCTGGTGGCGACCGGGCTGCACCGCCCCAATGAGGGAGAGGAGCTCGCCTCCCTGGTGGGCGATCCCTGGGTGCTGGAGACGGTGGAGGTGGCGAACCACTTCGCCCGGAACGACGAGGACCACGTGCTTCTCGGCACCACCCGGCGCGGCACGGTCGTGCGGCTCGACCGGCGCTTCGTGGACGCCGACCTGCGCATCGCGACGGGCCTGGTGGAGCCGCACTTCATGGCCGGCTGGTCCGGCGGGCGCAAGGTGATCGCGCCCGGCGTCGCCCACGCCGAGACCATCACCACCTTCCACAGCGCGCGCTTCATGGAGCATCCCAACTGCACTAACTGTGTGCTGGAGGGGAACCCGCTGCACGAGGAGCAACTGGAGATCATGGCGATGCTCGGCGGCGCCCGGGCGGTGAACAGCGTCATCGACGACGAGCGCCGCATCGCCTTTCTCAACTACGGCGAGGTCGTGGCGAGCCACGAGGCGGCGGTGCGCTTCGCCGCACGTTACGCCACGGTTCCCGTCGCCGAGCGCTTCAGCACGGTGCTGACGAGCGCCGCCGGCTACCCTCTCGACGCCACCTACTACCAGACGGTCAAGGGCATGGTCGGGCCGCTGGAGATCCTGGAGCCGGGCGGCGACCTCATCGTCGCATCGGCATGCTCCGAAGGGCTCGGTTCAGTCCACTACGCCGACGCCCAGCGCCGCCTGGTGGAGAACGGGCCGGAGCGCTTCCTCGACGAGATCAGCGGCAAGATCCATGCCGCGGTCGACGAGTGGCAGACCGAGATGCAGCTCCGCCCGATGCGGGCCGGCACCGTCTACCTCTTCACCGAGGGCCTCGCGCCGGAGGAGCGCGCGCTCACCGGGGTCCGGATGACCGAGTCGCTCGCCGGTGCCGTGGCCGACAGTGTCGCCCGGCACCGCGACAACCGCATCGCCGTGATTCCCGAAGGGCCCTACCTGGTGCCCGTCCACCGCCCCACCGCCGCGTAGTGGTACTCGCACCCCCTACTGGGGGTGATCGGCGCGCAGTATGGCCCCCCTGAGAGGCGCGGCAACGGGGCAGTCTGATGCCCGCCTGGGTTCGCCCCCCATTCACCAGCGCGCCCTCAGGGTGAAATCGATTCGGTGCTCTGGTGCGCGGTCTTCGTCCGCGCGTTCGTGCAGTGTGCCTTCGAGCTCGAGATGGAGCGAGGGGCGGTCGTGACGCGCGAGTCCGAGCCCCCAGCCCATTCGGTACTCACGGCCCATGTCGGTGAGCCCGAGCCCGATCTCGGGTGTGCCGATGAACCAGCCGCCCAGCACGGGCAGCCCGTAGCCCAGCGTCACGTCGAAGCGGCGAGCGGAATCCGCTCCGTTGTCGTTCGCGGCGAGGCCCGCAAGCGTCTCCCGAGAGAGCAGCGCATCCATGCCGCTGCTCGGCGAAGCCCCGATCGTCTGGCGCACGGTGAGCGACGGACCGAGCCCGGAGGCCCGCCTCGGGTTCCAGACGAGCGAGCCGGCGAAGCCGCGCTCCCGAAGATCCCCGTCCGCGTGGGTCAGTAGCCCGCGCCCCTGGAGTTCCGCCCTGAGGCCCCGCGCCGGCTCCTCCCAGACGGACGCGGCGCCGATGTCGACCCCCAAACCGGTCTCGGCGTCGCCGCCGTCGTGGCGCAGCCCGACTTCGACGCTTGGCGTCAGCAGCGCGCCGCCCTCCAGCGGGAGCGGCTGCGATCCCTCGATGCCCAGACGCAGGCGGGTCACGTCCGCCGTCGAGGACGCCAGGCCCGTCGTGCTCTCGGAGCCGGTTCGCACGATCAGTCCGTCGGCGGTCAGCGCGACGGTGGCACCGGCGTCGCCGCCGTCGCGAACGACGCCTCTGACACCCGCGGCCGCCATGGCGAGATCGATATCGGCGTTGAGCGACACGCCGCCCTCCGGCCCGAGCGCAAGCGCGCCTGCGCCGTAGCCCGAGACGCCCCACAGGGACACGCGCTCGTTCAGCGCAAGACGGCCGTAGGGATAGACCCCGGTCAGGGTCGAGGAGACCGCGCCGCTGCCCGACTCCGCCTGGTAGCCGCCCTCGCCGCGGGAATGAGCGATCAAGACCCCTGCGGTTCGGGCCCCTTGCGTCCAGTCGGCACCCAGCATGCTGCTCAGCACCTCGCCGTCGAGAGCGAGCGCGCCCTCGCGCCCGTGGAACCGACCGACCGTTCCCCGGCCCCACACAGCGGTGACGCCATCCTCCGCCGTTCGTCCCGTCAGGGTGAAGGACGTGCCGGTGAGCAAGTCGCGCTCCGTCACCTGCCGCGACGCGAATCCGCGCGCCTCGTCCTCGTCACTCCCGCCGCCGAGCCATCCCGCCAGCGTTTCGAGGCCGGTTTCCGCCTCCCGCGCTTCGGCGTCATCCGATGCGGCGCTGCCGTCGACCCGCTGCCCCGCGATGCTCAGCTCCGTCTCCGCGACCGGCACCGACGCCAGGCGGTCCTCGACCGCCGCGAGCACCTGGTCCGCGACCGTGCGCCCGAGGCGCGCCAGCCACGCCTGCGGCATCGCATCGCTGTTGCGAATCGTCCCCACGGCTTCGCCATCGACGATCGTCGTCCGCTTCGGATTGCTCAGCACGAGCGTCAGGGTCTCGCCGTCATCGTCGATCGTGTCGTCGAGCACCGGCACGGCGATGGTCTTCGACGTCTCGCCGCGCTCGAAGATGAGTCGGCCCGAGACAGCCGTATAGTCCAGGCCCGCGGTTGCCGTACCGTCCACCGTCCGGTAATCGACCTTGACCCGATAGGGCGCCGTGCCGCTCAGCGTCACGACGAACCCCAGCGCCGCGCCCGGCCCTTCCTGGACCTCCGAGTCCGCCACCGTGATCTCGTGTGCCGGCCCCGGCACCGTGAGGGATATCGCACTGGAGAGCGGCCTCTTGTCCGCGGTGCAGATCGCCCCCTGCGCAGCGCAGTCGGGTGTGGCGGCCAGCGTCAGCGCCAGGGGACGGGTGGATGTCGGCATCACCCTGATCGCCCACAGGTCGCCTTTCTTCTCGCCGTTGCCGTTCGCGACCTGCCACAGGCCGTCGATGACGCCGTCGGTCACCGTCAGGGCATGGTTGCGAAGGCTCCGCGCGCTGACGGTCACCGGCTCGCTGAACTTCACGCGGACCACGAACTTCATGCCGTCACCGGAATGGCCGGGCGGGAATTTCGCCCATTGGGCGGTCAGCGAGGGCCCGGGTGGCGGCGGCGGCGGCCTCCGGCTCTCCTTCGTAGCCCCCGCATGGCCGAGCTCTGCCGACGGCCCGTTGGGACTCGCGATCGTGCCGCCGTTCAACGACAGGCTGTCGGCCAGCAGGGCCACGCTGTAGACCGGGCTCTGGGCGGCGGTCACCGCATGCGCGAAGACGAGCGTTTCGCCACCCGACCCCCGGGCATAGGGCGCCTGCACCGTTTCGCCGTCGACGGTGAGAGTGACCGAGGGGACTCCACCCTCCGTCGCCACGACCACGTCCTCGCGGAAGTCGATCGCGACGCCGACATGCTCGCCTGCCGCCCAATTTCCGTTCCGATCGTCGTCGTCGAGGATCTCGACACTCCTGACGAACGGTTGATAGAGCGTCGCGGTGCTGCTCGCGTCGCAATCGGTTGAGTCGGACGTGTTCCGACGGAAGACGTTCGAGGCCAGGTTCGGTGTCCCCGTTTCGGAATGGGTCACCGCGCCTGCGGGAACGCTCACCGCCACCGGCTGTCCCCAGTCGGTGGGGGTGACCCGGATCCGATACCCCAGGTTCCGGCTGTAGGGACGATCGATGAGTTGCGCGGACGCGTTCACGAGCGTCACGTCATCGCCCAGCACGAATCCGTCCACCTCTTCGTAGTAAAGGAAGAGTTCCGGCCCCGTCGTGAACCCGATATTGACGATAAAGGTGCCCGCGTCGTTCTCGGGCGTCGCCGGATCGTCGTAGTCGCGGCACACGGTGGCGGGCACCTCGGTGTCTCCCGCCTCGCCGGAATTGCCCGCCATCACCTCGGTGCGAACATCCCTGGCCATGTCGACCGATGCCGCCTCGGCATCGTTCGACAGCGCCCAGCCGTCTTCGTGCCTGGCGCGCATCCTGAACGCGTAGCGGACATTCGCGACGATGCCGCTGCTCACGCGGAGACCGATGCTGCCCGCCTCGCAGTCGGCTGCATCCGACGGGGACCAGGGAGAGAAGACCTCATCGCTCCACTCTCCCGGCATCGAGGGGTGGAGCTTTCTCTTCTGGATCGCGAAGCTTCCCAGGTCGCTTGCCGCGACATCGGCGGGCTTCCAGCAGAGATCGACGGTCGGCACTCCGTGCGGCGCGTCCTCGACTGCCAGACCCGTGACCGTCAGCCCGCCGACCGTGATCGTCGCGTTGGCCTCCGCCGCGTCGGACGCCGGGCCCGTGCCGTCGCCTCCGCCGAAAATGGCCGAGACCCGGTAGTGGCGGGTCTCGCCGGCCATCAGGCCCGAGCGGTGCGTGTAGGCCATGCCGGTTCCGCCCGTGTCGGCCATCACCTCGGCCCAGGAGGAGCCGCCATCGTAGGACGCCTCGACCCGGTAGCCGACGACCGTGCCGGAGGAGGGCGCCGTCCAGCTCAGTGCGACCCTGCTGGCGGTGGCGTCGGTGGTCAGCCCCGTCACCCGGCCCGGAACGTCCGGCGCCGCCTCGTCGTCCGTCACCGTCACCGCAACGTCCGGGGCCGTCTCGGAGCCGTAGTCGGCCCCGGCCACCGCGTGGGAGACGGTCGCCGTGTCGTTGACCGCGTCCGCATCCTCGGCCGCGCTCACCGTCACCGTCTGCGCCGTGTCCCAGGTCGACGGCGTGAAGGTCAGCGCCCCGCTCACCGTCACGTCCGTATCGCCGCTCGAGCGTGACGGCGTCACCGTCACGGTGCCCGTGGGCTCGCTGTCGAGCACCACCGTGTAGGTCGCCGTGCCGCCCTCCGGCACCGGGAGCGCGGTCTGTGACACCGTCACCCCGCGCGTGTCGTCGTCCACGATCGTGCCGGTGACGTTGACCGTATTCGTCGCCGTGGGCGCCACCCCCGACCAGGACAAGCGCCAGTCGATGGCGAGCGTTTCGTCTTCCTCGTCGATATCGTCGTCGACGATGGTCACCTGAAAGCTCGCCGACGTCTGCCGGGACGGTATTGAGATGTCCGTGTCAACTCCGAATTCGACGAACCGTTCGTAGTCAGCCACCACCGTCGCCGTGCCCTGGACGCGGTTAGATTGGGTTCTGTAGACCACCTCTCCCTCGACCGGATGGCTCAGCTCGAGAACGAACGTCATGGTTCCCGCGTCTTCGTCGACCGACACGTCCTCCATGGTCGCCGTGGGTGGGGACTCGTTGTCGGGCCCCACCAGCACCACCAATATCGTCCCGTTGATGCCGAATACCGCCGGGTCCGTCGGGTTGCTCAGGGCGAGGGTGACATTTCCCGCGCCGGCCGGCTCGTACACCGAGTCGTCCAGAATCGAGAGGGTGAACGTCTTTCGCGTCTCGCCCGGCGCGAACGTCAGGGTGTCGCTGACCGGCGTGTAGTCCTCTCCGGGCAACCCGAGGCTGCTGCTCAATGTGGCGTAGTCCACGCTGACGGCTTCGCCGAGCGCCGGCGTCAGGATCACCCCGATTTCCACGTCACCGGCGTCCTCCCCCTTGTAGAGGCCCGTGTGCTCCCATTCGATCACCGGGGCGGCCCGCGTCAGCTCGATCGTGTAGGCTTGCTCGGTTTCCCCGTCTTCCGCGGTCACCGTCACCGTGACGGTGTTCTCGCCGAAGGCCATGGCCAGATCCGCCTGGTTCGGGGTGCTCGTGTCGTCGTCTCCCGCGATCGCGACCCTCGCCTTGCCGTGGTTGCTCGCGACGGCGACGCTCACCGTGGCGGCCGTGTTCTCGATCTCCCCCTCGTAGCTGGACGTCCCCGACGCAAAGACCGGCGTCAGGGCGACGTCGCTGCCGCCCACCTTGACCGTGAGCGACGTCAGGGTTGCGTCCGTCGATGCCGCATCGTCGTTGACGATGGTGCCCGTCGCCGTCTTCGGCGTTCCCAGCGCGGCGTTGGACGACGGGCTGGAGAGCGTCAGCGTGAAAGTCTCGTCGTCTTCGTGCGCCGTGTCGCTCCCGGTGGCGATGGAGACGGTCTTCGACGCCTGGCCGGCGGAAATCGTGAGCGTGGCGCCGCTTGCAGGCGCGGAGTAATCCGCCCCGTCTTCGTGCTGGGAGTCCGATGTCGCCGTGCCGTCGCTGGTCCCGTACTGCACCGTGACGTCGCGCGATGCGACCGAGTCGAGCGTGACCGTGAACTCGACGGCATCGCCTTCCGTCGCCGAGGCGTTGGCGATCGTCAGCGTCGGGGTTTCGTCGTCGGTGATGGTGCCCGTGGCCATCGCGACGGCGACGGTGGCGTTCGACGTGTTGCTCAGCGTGACCTTGAAGGTCTCGCTGCCCTCGCCGACCGAGTCGTCGATCAGCGCGACCTCGATGGTCTTCGCCGTCTCGCCCACCGCGAAATCGAGGGTGCCTGACGCCGCGGTGTAGTCGGAACCCGCTTCCGCGGTGTCGTCCGAGGTCACGTAGTCGACGGTTGCCGCCTCGCCGCTCGCCATGTCCAGTGTCACCGCGAATGCGACCTTACCGGCATTCTCCGCCGCGGTCGCGCTCGCGATCGAGATCGCGGGCTCGGGGCTGTCGTTGCGCACCGTGCGGCCGGAGAACTGGGCCGCCTCGTTTCCCCAGCGGTCCTTGATCCTGTCGGTCCCCGGCGTGTAGCCCACCGTCACCGCCTGCGCATGGCCGACGGCCGACGCGAGCGTCAGCGTCACCGTCGCGCCGTCCACGTCCACGCCGGTCACCGACCGCGACGCCCCCGCCACGGCGACCTCGAAATCTCCCGGCGCCGGCTCGGAGTCCTCGTCCAGATGCTCCGCCACGCCGCTCGCCCGCTCGAAGGCCAGGACCAGCTCGGTCCCATCCACCGTCGCGCCGTCGGCGGCGCTCGCCAGCACGGGCCCGGTGGTGTCCACCCGCGCGGCCGCGGTGCGCTGGCGATGACGGATGTTCACGGCGATACCGTCGTCGTTCTCGATGGTGCCGCCGCCGAGCGTCAGGCCGCTGCTGCCGTTGAGTCCGATGCCCCGGACGTTGGTCGGAACCACGAGGGCGGCGCCGTCGCCCGGCACCTGAGCCGGCACCGTCCAGGCGAACACTAGCGCCGTGGTTCCCGTGCCACTTTCGTAAGGCGCGGTGTGGACCGTCGAGTCGCTGCCGGAGCGGAACTTCAGCGCCGGGGTGCCGTTCGTCTCGTCGACATCGACGGCATTCTCAAACGTCACGGTGAAGCGGACGGTTTCACCGGGGCCGTAGACCGGATCGCCGGTCACGGTCTCGGGCACCGTCGGCGTGGAGGTCACGGCGACACTCTTCACCCACCGCGTGTCGAGGCTCAGGCCGCCGTCGTGAAACACATGGTCGAGGCGGGCGTTGACGGTCGTCCCCTTGTTCCGGATGGTCCCGCCGTTGCGCTGGAGACCGTTCGTCGCGACCCGGACGCTGGAATCGTCGTCGTCGTTGCCGGTCACGACGCGCTTGAAAACGAGCACCCTCTCTGTGCTGGAGGCCGCGTCGTAATAGGCATACTCGTTGAGTCTGTGCGCGTCGATGAAGTAGAGCTTGACCCGCGGCGTTCCGCCGACCTCCACGGCGATGTCGAACGTGACGCGCACCTCGATCACGTCGCCCAGACCGTAGACGTTGTTCGACGGCCGGTTGGTGAAGGCGACGTTCGTGACCACCGCCGGATCGGTATCGTCGTCCTCGATGGTGCCCGTCGCGGTCTTCGGCGATCCGAGCGCGGCGTTGGACGACGGGCCGGAGAGCGTCATCGTGAAGGTCTCGTCGTCCTCGTCCACCGTATCGTCCCCGGTGGCGATGGAGATGGTCTCCGACGTCTTCCCGGCGGCGATCGTGAGCGTGGCGTTGCTGGCCGGCGCGGTATAGTCGGCGCCGTCCGCGTGCGCGGAATCTGCCGTCGCGCTGCCGTCGGTGGTGGCGTACTGCACCGTCACGTCGGTCTGAGACGCCGGGCTCAGCGTCACGGCGAATTCGACCGCATCGCCCTCGGTCGCCGAGGCATCGGCGATGGTCACCGTCGGCGTTCCCTCGTTGTCGGCAATGGTGCCCGTGGCCTCGCCATTGGCGATGCTGGCGTTCGCCGCGTTGCTCAGCGTGACCTTGAAGGTCTCGTCGCCCTCGGCGAGCGCGTCGTCGCCGAGCGTGACGGTGATGGTCTCGGACGTATCGCCCGGCGCGAATCTCAGGGTGCCGGACGCCGCGGTGTAGTCCGAACCCCCTGTGGTCGTCACGTCCGAGGTGGCGTAGTCGACCGTCACCTCTTCGCCGCTCGCCACATCCAGCGTCACCGCGAACGCGGCCGTGCCGTCGTCCTCGTCCACCGTGACGCTCGCGATCGAGAGCGTCGGCTCGGGGCTGTCGTTGCGCACCGCGCGGCCCGAGAAGCCTGCCGCCTCGTTGCCCCAGCGGTCCTTGATCCTGTCGGTCCCGGGCGCGTAGCCCACCGTCACCGTCTGCGCATGGCCGACGGGCGACGCGAGCGCCAGCGTCACCGTCGCGCCGTCCAGGTCCACACCCGACACCGTCCTCGTGCCCACGCTCAGGACCGTGACCGTGAAATCGCCCGGCGCCGGCTCGGAGTCCTCATCCAGATGGTCCGGAACGCCGCTCGACCGCTCGAAGCTAAACACCAGCTCGGTTCCGTCCACGACCGCGCCGGCAGGCCCGGTCGCCAACACCGGCCCGGTGGTGTCGACCTGCGAGGCGGTCACGTAGCTCCCGTGCCGGAGGTTTACCGCCCTGGCGCCGGCGTCCTCGATGGTGCCGCCGTTCAGCACCAGGCCGCCGTTGGTCAGGAGCGTCCGGTCGGCGGCGGTATTGGAGGGAACGCCGATCGGCGTCCCGTCGCCCGCGACGGCCGCCGGCACCGCCCAGGCAAACACCAGCGCCGTGCTGCCGGACCCGCTCTCATATTCCGCATCCTGGCGCCCCCCGCTGCCGGCGACGATCTTCAGCGCCGGCGTGCCGGACGCTGTGTCCACCGTGACCGCGTTCTCGAACGTGACAGTGAGCCGCACCGTCTCGCCGGGACCGTAGATCGGATCCCCGGTCACGGTCTCGGGCACCGTCGGCGTGGACGTCACCGCGATGCCCTCGATCCACCGCGTGGCGACGTTCGCGCCGTTCGAGACCGACGTATGGCCGAGAGTCGCCGCCACCGTGGTGCCGTCGTTGACGATGCTGCCGCCGTTGAGCTCCAGTGCGTCGGCGGGCACGCCGATCCCATCCGTGTCGTCGTCGTCCGCTGCCGTCACCGTCTTGCGGAACACCAGCACGGTGGCCGAGCTGGCGCCGGCGTCGTAGAGCGCGTAGCTGCCGGCAGCGGGCGTGCCGTCCATGGACAGGCCCACGCGCGGCGTGCCCGTCACGTCCACCGCGGCGTCGAAGGTCACGCTCACCTCGATGGTGTCGCCCAGCCCGTAGCTCCCCGACGACGGCACGTCGGTGAAGGTCACGGAAGCGACCGACGCCGCGGTCACGTCGTCGTCCACGATGGTGCCGGTCGCCGATCGCGCCGTTTCGAGCGCGGCGTTGGACGAGGGGTTGGAGAGCGTCAGCGTAAACGTCTCGTCGTCTTCGTCGGCCGTGTCGCCGGTCGTGGCGATGGAAACCGTGCCCGAGGTCTGGCCGGCGCCGATGGTGAGCGTTTCGCCGCTCGCGGCGGTGAAGTCGTCCGCCGACGCCGTGTCGCCGGATTCGATGGAGGTGTCGTACTGGACCGTTACCGCGCTCGCGGCAGCCCGGCTGAGGCTGACCGTGAACTCGACCGCGGCGCCCTCCGTCGCCGATGCGGCCGCGACGGTAAGGGTGGGCAGGTCGGGGCGCCCCGCGACCTCGGTCGACCAGGCCCCTTCGAGACTGCCGCGAACCGCGAGCACGCGCACGGTGTAGTCGGTGCCGTCGGTGAGCGAGGGGATCGTGTGGCTGGTGGTCGAGCCCGAAGAGATGCTCGCCTCGCGCCCGTCGGAGGAGGCGGTCGCGAAGGTCTGGTCGCCGGACTTCCACTGCACCTTGTAGCCATCGGCGCCGAGCACCCCGTCCCAGCTCACGCCCAGCGAGCCGCCGGCGGGTGTCAGCGCGACCCCGGTCACCTGGGCCGGCGGACTGTCGTCGTCGACGATGACGATGTTCCATGCACAGACGGTGCCGCATGTGGAGCCGTCGGAGCCGGCCAGGGCCACCGCCGCAGGAAAGTTGTTCTTGATAAGCCGGAGCGAGAAACCTTCGTTTCCCTCGACGAGGTCGTCATCGGTGAGGGTCACGTCCACGGACTTGGTGGCCACGTACCGGCCGTCCTGCGCCGCGAAGTCCGATGCCTGGAAGCTGACGAAGCTGGTGCCGAGGGCCTCGTAGTCCAGGTTTCCCACCGCCGTTCCGTTCTGGGTGCTGACGATGAGCCTGAAGGATATCCCGGCCGGCTCGGGCACCCCCGCCGCGGTCTCCGCGACGAACCCGATCGAATGCGTTCCGGAGTCTTCGGGAAACACGTGCGCGGCGCTGGAGGGCCGCACGGTGATCGCCGGGTCGGCGGCCACCATCGCGACGCTCGCGGAGCCGTCGCTCCCGATCGCATAGGTCGAGTGCGACGCGATGCTCGCGGTGAGCGTGCCGTCTGCCGTGGCGCCGCCGGTGAAGTCGCCCGGCTCGAGGGTGAGCGTGGCGGAGGTCTGGTTGGCCGGGATCGTGACCGTCCGGGACAGCTTGCTGGACGGCAGGAAGTCCTGGTCCTGCGTGAAGGCGAGGTTCACGGCAAGCGCCTCGGCGGTCGCCGCGGCCCGCGTGACCGTGAGCGTGAAGCCCTGGAGGTGGAAGGCGAGCGTGGACACGTCGGCGGCGATCGAGACGCTCGGCCTCACCTGCGATACCGTCACCGTATAAGTCCCGTCCGGCCGCGGCGCCCTGACCGCGGTGACGGTGATCTCCGTCTCCGCGCCGTCGATCCGCACCTGGTGTCCGGTGGCGTTGCTGTCCGCATCGGCGGGCAGGATCCTCGCGTTGCCGCCTCCCGCCGCGGAGGCCGACACAGTCACGAACTCGACGCTGGCGGACACCGTGGCCTCGTACGCGGTCGTCCCGGAGGCGAATGGCGGCGTCAGGTCGAGCGATGTGGTGCCGTGGGCGAGCCCCAGCGAGGCGAGCGTCGCCGCGGCCAGCGTCTGGCTACCGTCCACCCGGTGGCCCCCTTGCGTCGACAGCGCGGTCCCGCCGAGCTCGGCGTCGCGCTGGTCGGCACCGGCCCGGATGGTCGCGCCGTTGAGCACGAGGGCGTCGTCCCCGACGCTGATGCCGTCACTGTCGAGGTCGCCGGCCTGAACTACGTATTCGAACGTCAGCGTCCTGTTTCCGGCCATGCCGGCGTAGCCGACGATCCTGGACGACGAACCGATGTCCACCTCGAGATCGGGCGAGCCGTTGCCGGTATCCACGACCACGTCCCGATCGAACTTCACCGAGAGGGCGATGGTCTCGCCACTCGCGTAGGTGTTGCCGGTGTGCAGGGGCCGGGAGGTGACCGTGACGCCGCCCGTGTCCGCGATCTTCGGCACGTCGCGCACGATGGTTACCGGCAGCTCTCCCGGCGCCAGCGCGCCGGAGTCGTACCCGCCGCCGTCGCCCGTGTGCGTGAGCGTTTTCGTGGCATCCTGAGCGGAGACCTGCGCCACCGCCGTCACGCTCACCGTTTGCCCGTCGTTCCAGTTGTCCCGCGTGAACGACAGACTGCCCGGCTCGACGGTCAGGCTGCTGCCGCCGCCCGCGATGGTCACGCTGAGGTTCGCGGACGGCCGTTTGCCGAGCTTCAGCGTGTAGCTGGTAGTCCCGTCCTCGGCCAGCGATAGCGCGGTCTCCGAGAACACGTAGCTATTCTGTGCGTTCTCGTCCTGGATCAGCACCGGCAGATCGACGACCGGCGCCGAGCCGTACCCGCCGCCCGCGGCCCGGTGGCGCAGCTCGTGTTCCCGGTTCCCTGTCACGACGTTGCTGGACGCAGCGACGACGATCCTCTGCGACTGATCCCAGTTATCCGGCGTGAAGGTCAGCGTCGCGCTTTGACCCGATGCGGAGGAGGTGCCGATGAACAGCGGGGCGCCGTTGACCCGTGTGACCTGAACCGTCACGTCGCTCGCGGGCTGGAGGCCGAGAGCGACCCTGTAGGCGACGGCCGCTCCGCCTTCCTTGACGTGCAGGCGGGTCTTGTTGAGCACGATCGACGCCGCGACCGTGTCGACGACCTCCACGGCGACGCTCGCGGAGACTCCCCCGTAGTCGCCCCCGCTCGCGGTGTAGGTCAGGGTCTCCGGGTCGTTGTCGGCGTCCAGGTCTGCCGCGGCCTCGACCGTGACCGTCACGGGCGTGTCCCAGTCGCCGGGTTCGAATTCGATGGCGTTCGGCGCGACCGTGAGATCGGTGCCGGCGGTGCCGGCAAGCTCCAGCGTCACCTTCTCCGTGGGCAGGGTCGCGAGCGCGACCGTATAGGTGGCGCTGCCGTCCTCGGGCACCGGCAGGGCGGTCTGGGAGAGCACGATGGCGGGCGTGTCGTCGTCCGTCACCGCGACCGGCAACGTGGCGGCGACCGATCCGTAGTCCCCGCCGCTGGCGGTGTGCGTCAGCGTAGCGCTGCCGGGCGAGGCGTCGTCGTCGTGGTCCGCGCTCACGCTTACGGTCTGCGCCTCGCCCCAGTTCGTCGGCGTGAAGCTGAGCTGGCTCGTGCCGAGCGTCAGCCCGGCACTCCCGCCGGCGGCGATCGAGACGCTCACGGTTGCGCTCGGCTCGGTCGCCAGCGCCACCGTGTAGCTGTTGCTGGCGCCTTCGGTGACGCCGAGGATCGGCGCCGAGAACACGAGCCCTGCCGTGTCGTCGTCCTCGATGGTGCCGGTCGCCGAGGTCGCCGTGCCCAGCTCGGCGTTGGACGAGGGGTTCGAGATCGTGAGCGTGAGCGTCTCGTCGGATTCGTCGACGGAATCCTGGGTGGTGGCGATGCTGATCGCGGTCTCGGTCTGCCCGGCGGTGATGGTCGCCGTCTCGCCGCTTTCGGCGGTGAAGTCGCTCGCGGACGCGGTGTCGCCGGTGCCGATCGACGTGCTGTATTCCACCGTGACGTCGGTGTCCGTCACGAACCTGAGGCTGACGGTGAAGCTCAGGTTCGCGCCTTCGGTGGCCGACGCGCCGGCCACGCTGACGGCCGGCTTGCCGTCGCCGTCGAGAATCGTTCCGGTGGCGGACTTGACGGTCCCGAGGTCGGCATTGGACGAGGGGTTGGACAACGTCACGGTGAAGGTTTCGTCGGCCTCGTCGACGCTGTCTTCGGTCGTGGCGATGCTGAATTCGGCGACGGTGTCTCCGGCTGGGATGGTGAGCGTCTGGGACGAGGCGGCCGTGTAGTCCGTTCCCGCGATCGCGGTAACGTCGCCGGTGTCGTACTGCACCGTCACCACGCCATCGGTCGCATTGTCGAGGGAGACGGCGAACCGCACGGGGCTGCCCTCGAGCGCGGACGCTGCGGCGATGCTCAGCGTCGGGTTGGCGTTCTTGTAACCGCGAATGTCGATCCGCAGGGGGTCGGCTGCGGTGTTCCAGGAGGTTCCGCTTTGCTGCAGGCGGGCATTTCCGATGCTCCAGCCCGGCAGCGACGTGCTGTCCTCCCCACGCGAAGCCGTCTTTCCCCACCCTTGCCAGTCGCTCTGTGCCTGCTCCTCGTTCAGGACGATCCAGTAGGTGGTGTTCGCCTGCAGGACCGTGTTTGCCGGAGCCGTGTAGGAGAAGAAGTCCCCCGGCACGTAAGCGTCGTCGGGAGTCGCGAGCGCGGCCACCAGGGTGCCCGGCCGGCCGGCGCTGTCTTCCTTGATGGCGACGAACGTGCCCGAGTCGCCCGCGAAGTCGCGAAACGGCAGGAGGCTGATGGAGGAGAGCGTGTATCCGGTGCCGTGCGGGCCGGTGGTGAAGCTCTGGGCCTGGATCGACGGGGTGGCGCCGGAGAGAGCGCTCTGGCCCGTGTTCGAGACGAGCGTATCGACCGTCTGCGCCCGGGCGGTGGCGGCGAACAGGCCTGCGAGGCACAGGATGAGGCAGACCGGGAGCAGGACGCGTGTCGCCAGCGGCGGAATGGACAAACACATGGTCGGCTGGTCCTGATGAATCGATACGGGACGAGGGGTGCGAGGCGCGCCGGCAGGGTGTCGGCCCGTCTCGAAGCGCGACGGGAGCTATGGCGGTGGCGGGTGGGAAGGCGGCGCGGCAGGCGAACTCATTTCCTCAAGGCTGTGCATGACATTCTCCGCACCCGATTGGCCCGACGGACAGCGCGCCACATGCGTCTCCCTCCGCTTGAGGAAGCCCTCGCAGGCAGGAAAAACATTCGTCGTCACGAACAATCCGGAATTGTTTTTCATGAGCTCGCTCGCAGCCTCCTACTCGTTGGCAGCAGCGGTGACTCTCCCTTTTTGGAAACCAAGCAACGCTCTCTTTGGGCCTGTCGTTGACGGAGCGCCGGGCCGCTCTGTTGGCGGCGCCAAGAGAGCGGGACGAAGCGCGCGGTCTCTGGGTTGGGAGACGCGGATGTCGTTGAAGCACCGACAGAACAGGGACGTTTGAAACGCGAGCGTTCGCGGCGCTTCGGGATGCCGCAACCCGATTCGCTGGCCGACCCTTTCGAGGCAGCGGGTGCCGCAAGCTCCGCGCCAGCCAACCCGGTGTGCCCGGGGAGGGCCGTTTTTCCACTGCTTCTCCCAACGCTTTCAACGCGTGTTGCCATAAAGAACCTCGACCCTCGACAGCAGGCGTCCGTCCTTCGGATTTTCCTTCGCCAGAATCGTTGCCGGCGCGGGAGAATAGACGCTCCGTTCGCGCGGGCGCTTCCCCAACATTGGGGATTTTCGGGAAAAAATTTGCTGCGGGGCATCAGGTAAGACCGGCGAGGCTGAAGATCGTTTCAGCGCTGAGCGGCGATTGCTCCCGCCTGCGCCCGAGCGGGCGACGAGAGGCGAGCGGCCCAAGGGGATGCGACAGGACGGAGCAAGTCCGGGTCGCCCTCTTGGCGAACGCGACGCCGGCGGGTACCTTCCCGCCATGCGGCCCGGCCCGGCCGAATCGACTGCGCGGAGGACGTCATGGGATGGCAAGGCAGACTGTTACGCGTCGACCTCACCGCCGGCTCCTGCACCGAGGAGCCTCTCAACATGGAGTGGGCGCAGTCCTACCTGGGCAGCAGGGGCCTTGCCAGCAAGTATCTCGTGGAGGAGATGGACCCGAAGGCGGATCCGCTCTCGCCCGATAACAAGCTCATCTTCGCCACCGGCCCGCTGACCGGAACCACGGCGCCGACCGGCGGCCGCTACACGGTCGTCACCAAGGGCGCGCTGACCAACGCCATCGCCTGCTCCAACTCGGGCGGCTACTTCGGCGGCGAGCTGAAGCTCGCCGGCTGGGACATGGTGATCTGCGAGGGCCGCTCGCCGCGCCCGGTCTATCTCTACATCAAGGACGACCACGCCGAGCTCGTCGACGCCGAGGGCTTCGTCTGGGGCAAGTCGGTGTGGGATACCGAGCCGCTGATCAAGGCGCGCCACCAGGACGGCGCCATCAAGATCGCCTCCATCGGCAGGGCAGGGGAGACGCTGTGCCGCTACGCCTGCGTGATGAACGACCTCGACCGCGCCGCCGGGCGCTCCGGCGTCGGCGCCGTGATGGGGTCCAAGAACCTGAAGGCGATCGCCGTGCGCGGCACACGCGGCGTCGCGGTGGATGACGACGACGCCTTCGCCGAGGCCACGGGCGCGGCCCAGGCGAAGCTCGCGGCAAGCCAGACCCGCGCCGACCTCGCGCGCACCGGCACGCTCTCCATGATCGACGTCACCCAGGCCTTCGGCAGCCTGCCCACCCGCAACAACCGGGACGTGCAGTTCGAGGGCACCGACAACCTCGGCCCCGACGCGATGGCGAAGGTGCGGCGCTCCGACGGCTCCGCCAATCTGGTCGCGAACCGCGCCTGCTTCGCCTGCACCATCGGCTGCCAGCGCGCCTCCAAGATGGACCCCTCGCACTTCGCGGCCCGGGGCGAGGGCAGGGAGCGCTACCGGAAGGTGAGCGGCGGGCTGGAATACGAATCGGCCTATTCGCTCGGCCCCATGGTGGGCGTGGACGACATCGAGGCCGCGACCTTCGCCAACTTCGTCTGCAACGAGGACGGGATGGACCCGATCTCCTTCGGCGCCACCGTCGCCGCGGCGATGGAGCTCTACGAGGAGGGCGCGATCGGCGACGCGGAGACCGGCGGCGTCGCCTACACCTTCGGCTCGGCCGAGGCGCTCTGCCACGCGGCGGAGCAGGCCGGCACCGGCACCGGGTTCGGCAAGGATCTCGGCCTCGGCGCCAAGCTGCTCTGCGAGAAGTACCGCCGGCCGGAGTTCGCCATGGTCGCCAAGGGGCAGGAGTTCCCCGGCTATGACGGCCGCTCCATGCAGGGCATGGGGCTCGCGTATGCCACCAGCAACCGCGGCGCATGCCACCTGCGCGCCGACCCCTACGAGGACGACTTCTCCGGCGGCAAGCTGGAGGGCAAGGCGAAGATCGTGAAGGACAGCCAGGATTCGAACGCCGCCATCGATTCGGTCGGCATCTGCGCCTTCCCCATGATGATCTGGGGGCTGGAGGACGTGGCCAGTCTGGTCGATTCCGCCTGCGCGGGCGAGTGGACCGTGGACCGGCTAAACGAGACGGGCGAGCGCATCTGGAACATGGAGCGCCAGTTCAACCTCGACGCCGGCATGACCGCCGACGACGACACGCTGCCGCAGCGCATCCTCAAGGAGGCGGTGAAGAGCGGCTCCGGCAAGGGCAAGGTCTGCGAGCTCGACACCATGCTGCCGCAGTACTACGAGCTGCGCGGCTGGACGGCGGACGGCAAGCCGACGGCGGAGACCATGCAGCGCCTCGGCCTCGGATGAAGGTGACGGTGGAGCTCGTCGCCATCGAGCTCCCCCAGTTCGGCAGCGCGAAGAGGCGCACTCTCGACCTCGCGGCGGGCGCGAGCGTCGCGGACGCGCTGTCGGGCCTCGGCGTGGACGGCGATCCGGCGCTGCTCGCCATGGTGAACGGCGAGGCCGTCCCCCGCGACTATTGGCCCGAGACCCCCCTTTCGCCCGACGACACCATCAGCCTCTTCCGGCCGTTCAAGGGAGGCTAAGCCGGCGCGTCCGGCCTCGCCGGGCGTGACACCGTGGGGGAACGGGCGGGTTACATCGAGATCGCGCTGCGGCCGTCAGCCGCCGGCCCGGCTCAGGTCCTTGACCGCCTCCAGCACCTTCTCCACGTGGCCGGCCACCTTCACCTTGCGCCAGACCTCGGCAACGGTGCCGTCGGCGTCGATGAGGAAGGTCGCGCGCTCGATGCCCAGGTAGGTCTTGCCGTAGTTCTTCTTCTCCACCCAGACGCCGTAGCGCTCGCAGATATCGCCGTCGGCATCGGAGACGAGGGTGAAGGGGAGACCGTACTTCTCCCTGAACCTGTCGTGCTTCGCGGCGGAATCCTTGGAGACGCCGACGATCTCGGCGCCGGCAGCCGCGAACGCGGGCAGGGCTTCGGTGAACTCCTGCGCTTCGCGGGTGCAGCCCGGCGTGTCGTCGCGGGGGTAGAAGTAGAGCACCACCGCCTTGCCGCGCAGGCTTTCGAGGCTGAGCGAGCCGCCGCCGTCGGTTGGCGCCGTGAATGCGGGCGCAGGCTGGCCCGCGTCGATTACCGTCGTCATGTGCGATTTCCCCTCGTTTTCCCGTCACTCTCCGCCGAGCGCCGCCGCCGGGCCTGCGATCAGGCGATGATAGACGGCGCGGACGCGATCCTGAACGGCGACGATCCTCTCCTCCAGGGCGGCGAAGCTATCTGCGCCCGTGGCCCGCGCCAGGGTCTCGCGGACGCCGGGGGTGAAGCGCTCGACGTCGCGATTGGTGCCGACGGTGAGCCTGAGCAGGCCCTGGAGGCGCTGGAGGAAGGCGACCATGTCGGCGAGGTCGAACGCCTCCTCGTTGTCCAGAATGCCGGCCTCCCCCAGCCGCCTGAACATCGACTGCGTCGACTGGACCAGGATCGACGGGTGCCGGGTGGCGTGGAGCAGGAGGTGGTATTGCGCGATGAATTCGAGGTCGAGCAGGCCGCCCCGCACATGCTTGAGGCGCCACCGGTTCCCGGTCTCACGCTCGCCGGCCACCCGCTCGCGCATCGAGGCCACGTCGGCGAGCAGCCTCTCCGGCTCGCGGCGGGCGCAGAGGACCGCCCTGATCCCCTCCATCGCCGCAGCCGAGAGGGCATCGTCGCCCGCCACCGGCCTGGCCCGGGTGAGCGCCATGTGCTCCCAGGTCCAGGCGTCCTGCTCGTGGTAGCGGCTGAAGGCGGCGGCCTCGGTGGCGAGCGGCCCCGATTCGCCTGACGGGCGGAGCCGCGTGTCGATCTCGTAGAGCCGTCCCTCGGCGGTAAGCGCGCTGACGGCGTGCGAGAGGCGCTGGCTGAAGCGGGCGTAGTAGTGGCTGGGCGCGAGCGCCTGTGCTCCGTCCGAGTGTGTGTCGCCCCCGTCCGGTGCGCCATAGAGGAAGACGACGTCGAGGTCGCTGTCGAAGGTCAGCTCGCGGCTGCCGAGCTTGCCCATGCCGAGCACGGCGAAGGCGGTGCCCGGCACCGAGCCGTGCCGCCGGGCGAACTCCTCCTGCACCCGGGGGAGCAGCGCACCGATGACGGTATCGGCAATATCCGAGAGCGCGCCCGACAGCTTGTCCACGGGCACGTCGCCCCGCAGGATCTGCATGCCGACCTGGAACTCGCGCTGGTGCTGCCAGCGCCTCACGCCGTCGAGCATGTGCGTAAACTCGGCCATCGGCGCGAGCGTGCGCTCGACATCGTCGTTCAGCTCGTCCCGCTCCGGCAGCCGCTGGTGGAGGTCGCCGCTGATGAGTCCTTCGAGCAGGGACGGGTTGCGGCTGAGATGCAGGGCGATGCGCGGCGCGCTGCCCAGGATCTCGGCAAGGGTGGCGAGCAGGCCGGGATTGTCGTGGAGCAGCAGGAAGGGCTGCACGCCGGACGGCAGCCTGCCGAGAAACTCGTCGAGCTTGCGGAAGGCGGAGTCCGGATCGGCCGTGTTGGCCAGCGCACGCAGGAGAGCCGGCATCAGCTCGGTCAGAAGCTCGCGCGCCCGCGTGCTGCGGGTCGCCCGGATTCGGCCGTGGTGCCAGTGGCGTATCGTCGAGGAGACGGCCGGCGCATCGGCGAAGCCCATCCGCGTGAGGCTCGCGAGGGTGTCGGGATCGTCGTCGGTGCCGGTGAACACCAGGTTGCCGTCCTCGCCGCCGAGTGCCGGCTCGTCCTCGAAGAGCGCGGCATAGTGCCGCTCGACGGCGTGCACGCGGGCGAGCAGCGCGTCCGCAAGGGCGCCCTCGTCGGCAAGACCGGCGAAGCGGGCGAGCGCGGCGCGGCTCTCGGCGTCGTCCGGCACCCGCCAGACCGGCTCGCCCCCGATCAACTGCACGCGCTGCTCGAGCCGGCGGTGAAAGCGGTACGAGGCGATCAGCTCGTCCGCCGTCTCCCGGCTCGCATGGCCGGCGGCGGCGAGCGCCTCCAGCGCGTCGCAGGTCGCGCGCGCGCGGAGCGCCGGATCCCGGCCGCCCCAGATGAGCTGCTGCGTTTGGGCATAGAGCTCGATCTGGCGAATGCCGCCCCGGCCGAGCTCGATATCGTGGCCGGCGATGTCGGCCAGGCGGCGACCGGGCTCCGCGTTGATCTGGCGCTTGATCGACTGGATGTCCTGAATGGCGGCGAAATCCAGGTACTTGCGCCAGATGAAGGGGCGCAGACGCTCGATCATGGCGGCGCCGACCGCCGGATCGCCGGCGACCGGGCGCGCCTTGATCATCGCGGCGCGTTCCCAATTCTGGCCGTGGCTCTCGTAATACTGCTCGGCCGCCAGGGTGGAGAGCGCGAGCGGCGTGCCGCCGATGTCGGGCCTGAGCCTGAGGTCGGTCCGGTAGATGCTGCCTTCGTCGGTGCGGTCTTCCAGAATGGCGGTGAGATCGCGAACCAGGCGGTGCAGGATCTCCGTCGGCTCGCCGCGCCCGCCGCTCTGCACCCGCTCCGGGTCGAACAGCACGACGAGGTCGAGCTCGCTCGCATAGGTGAGCTCGCCCGCTCCCAGCCTGCCGACGCCGAGAACCGTCAGCCCGCTGGTCGCTGCCGGCTCGTCCCGGTCCGCCGGCGCGAGCGCACCGCGCGCCATGGCCACGTGGAGCAGATGGTTGAGCGTGCCGGCCAGCACGGCCTCGGCTGTGCGGGTCAGCGCCGCCGATACCGTCTCCAGCGGCCAGGCGCCGGCGAGATCGGCGAGCGCGATGACGAGCGACGCCCGCCGCTTGGCCGTCCGCAGCCGGATGGCGACGGCGCGACGGTCATCGCTCAGGCAGGCATGGCCGGCGATCTCGTCGAGCGCGCCGCCGAGCGCTGCCTCGGGCCCGTTTTCCGCCATGGTGCGAAGCTGGCCTGGCTCGCGGGCGAGCGCCCGGCCGAGCGCGGGACTCGAGCCCAACACGCCGTCGAGGAAGGCGCCGGCGCGCCGCTCGCCGGCAAGGGCGGCGGCAAACGTCTCGTCGCTGCCGCCGAGCGCGGCGGCGGCCTGCAGCCATGCTTCCCGACCCGCTTGGGCGCGCTCGGCCGGGGCCGGGACGGGATGCTCCGCATCGTCTCTAAGGAAGGGCAAGAGGGACACCGCGCACCGATTGTATTACAAGGATCGGCGGCGGGAACAGGCAAAGGGGGCGCAGGGGCGCGGCAGCAGCGGCCGTCTCCGGACCACCGAGATGAGATCGACGGCCCGCGTCGCTCTCCACGTATTCGGCGCGCTGTTCGGCGCACTGGCCGTCGTCTTCGGCCTGGGCGCCTGGCGCCTGACCGAGGGGCCGCTCTCGCTCGGCTTCCTCTCTCCCTACGTGGAGGAGGCCCTGCATGGCGAGGACCTCTCCTACCGCTTCGAATTCGAGGACACTCTCCTGGTCTGGGCCGGCTGGGGCCATCCGCTCGAAATCCAGCTGACCGATCTGCGCATCGCGGATACCGAGGGCGAAACCCTGGCACAGGTGCCGGCGGCGGCGATCGGACTGAGCGGCGCGGCGCTTCTGCGAGGCGTCGTCGCGCCGACCTCGATCGAGCTTCGGGAGCCGCGCCTCGGCCTGGTTCGCAGCCTCGACGGCCAGCTTCACCTCGCCGGCAGCGGAGACGGCCGCGTGGAGGCGGGCGCTGCCGATGCTGCCGGCGCCACCGACTCCAGCGACGCCGCCGACGATCTGGTGGCCGACCTGCTCGACCCGCCCCGCGAGGACCACCCGATGGCACGGCTCCGGCGCGTCGCCCTCAGCGACGCCGCCGTGGACCTCCACGACGAGGCGTCCGGTCTCACCTGGACGTCTCCCACCACCGACCTCACCCTCGATCTGGACGAGGCCTCGATCGTCGGCCACCTCTCGACGGACCTGCACGTGCAGGACGCCGAAGCGCATCTGGAGGTGCAGCTTTTCCACCACCGGGAGACCGGGATGGGCAGCGCCGCGGTCACGTTCGCGGGGCTCGAACCGTCGCAGCTCGCCGCCATCGCACCCGAGTTTGGGGACTTGGGCGGGTGGAGGCTCCCGCTTTCCGGCACCGTGACCGTCGATCTGGCGCCGGGGAGCGCCTTCGGCGGCGCCGTCTTCGACATCACGGGCGGGCCCGGCGAGGTCGCTCTGCCGGCGGTCTTTCCCGCGCCGGTGCCGGTACGCAGGCTCGCCGCCTCAGGCTCCGTCGACGACACGCTCACGCGGCTGGTCCTCGATTCGTTCACCGTCGGCACCGACCGCCCGAGCGTCTCCCTTGAGGGAGAGATCTGGGAGGCGGACGCGGGCATCGGCGTGCGCGGAAGTGTCCGGGTGCGCGACATGCCGTTCGACTCGCTCGGCGACTATTGGCCAGAGGACTTCCTCGAGGAGGACCGCAGCTGGATCGTCGACAGCATCAAGGGCGGCACGATCACCGCCTTCGACGCGGCGCTCGATATCGCGCCCGGCGCGTTGGAGGAGGGCGGGGCCGGCGCCGCCTCGGCAGCCGGCACGCTCGCGTTCGAGAATGCGGGCATCCGCTACGCGGGCACGGCGCCGGCAGCCGAGGGAGGCGACAGCATTCAGCTCCCGCTCACCGGCACCGTGACCTTCGATCTGGCGCCGGAGAAGGGCGCCGGCGGCGCCTTCTTCGACATCACGGGCGGGCCCGGCGAGGTCGTCCTGCCGGCGGTCTTTCCCGCGCCCGTGCCGATACGCACGCTCGCCATCTCGGGCTCCGTCGACGAGACGCTCTCGCGGCTGGTCCTCGATTCCCTCACCGTCGACACCGACCGCCCGAGTGTCTCCCTCGAGGGAGAGATCTGGGAGGCGGACGCGGGCATCGGCATGCGCGGAAACGTCCGGATACGGGACATGCCGTTCGACTCGCTCGGCGACTACTGGCCCGAGGACTTCCTGGGCGAGGGCCGCGACCTGATCGTCGACAGCATCAAGGGCGGCACGATCACGAGCCTCGACGCGGCGCTCGATGTCGCGCCCGGCGCGCTGGAGGAGGGCGCGGCCGGCGGCGCGTCTGCGTCCGGCACGCTCGTGTTCGAGAATGCGGGCATCCGGTACGCGGGCACGACACCAGCGGCCGAGGGGAGCGACAGCATCCGGCTCCCGCTCTCCGGCACCGTGACCTTCGATCTGGCGCCGGAGAGCGCCCCCGGCGGTGCCACCTTCGGCGTCACGGGCGGGCCCGGCGAGATCATCCTGCCGGATGTGTTCAGCGCGCCGGTGCCGATACGCCGGCTCGCCGCCCGGGGCTCGGTCGACGACACGCTCACGCGGCTCGAGTTCGACTCGCTCACCGTCGAATCCGACCGCCCGAGCTTCTTCCTCGACGGAGAGATCTGGCAGGCCGACGCAGGCATCGGGGTGCGCGGCAATTTCCGCATGCGCGACGTGCCGTTCGAGTCACTCGGAACCTACTGGCCGACGGCGTTTCTCGGTCCGGGCCGCAACTGGATCGTCAAGAACGTCGAGGACGGCGTGATCAGCCAATTCGACGCCGCGCTCGATCTTCCGCCCGGCGCGCTGGAGGACGGTCGATTCGACGCCGATGCGGCGTCCGGCATGCTCGCCTTCGAGAATGCGAGCATGCACTACCTGCGCCCGCTGCCGCCCGTAGAGGGGGTCGACGGCACCGGGCGCTTCACCGGCAATTCGCTCGCGCTCGAGATGAGCGGCGGGCGCATCGGGGACGTCACGGCCTCCCGCGGCAGCGCCCTCCTGAGCGACTTCTATTCGGCGGAGCCCCGGCTCTCCACGATGATCGAGGCCGAAGGGCCGGTGGACGAGGCCCTGGCGCTGCTCGACCATCCCCGGCTCGCGCTGGTGACGAAGACGGGCCTGCAGCCGAGCGGGGCCGGCGGCCGGGTGCAGACGCTCTTCACGGTCTCTCTGCCGCTGATCGGTTCGCTCACGGCCGAGCAGGTCGACGTGAGCGCGGTGGCGCGGCTGCAAGATGCCCGGCTGGACGGCATCGCCGGCCTCGTCGACCTGACGGAGGGGGCGCTGAGCCTCGGCGTCGACAACAGGAGCATGGACGTGCGCGGCACGGCCCGCCTTCAGGGCATGCCGGCGACGATCTCGTGGCAGGAGGGGATCGGCGACGATGCCCCGCTCGCGCGCCGCTTCGACGTATCCACGACGGTGACGCCGGAGGGACAGGCCGCGCTGGGGCTCGATCTCGCGCCCCATGTGCAGGGGAGCCTGGCGATCGAGGCGCAGTACGACGATCCGGGCGGCGACGAGGCGCCGCGGGCGGAGCTCCACTTCGACGCGACGGAAGCGCAGTTCTCGATTCCGGATCTCTACTGGTTCAAGCCCGCCGGCGAGCCCGGGAGCGTGCACGTCCTCGCCGCTTTTTCCCCCGACGGCTCGGTGGAGCTCACCCGGGTCGAGGTGGACACGGAGACGCTCAGCGCCGTCGGCCAGGCGACGCTCGCACCCGGACTCGGCACGGTGCGCGACATCACCATCGAGAGCCTGCGCAACGGGATGAACGACATCGCCGGCCGAATCGAGATCGACGACGGGATCACGCGGGTCTCGATTCGAGGGTCCAGCTTCGACGCGCGGCCCTATCTCGACAGTCTGATGGACGAGAGCGAGTCGCGATCCGGCGCACTTGCCTTCGATCTCGATATCGAGCGGCTCGTGGTCGACGACGACGGGCAGCTGACCAATGTCCGCGCCCGTTTCGAATCGGATTCCGGGGGCCGCCACGCCGGCTTCATGGAGGGAACGCTCGCGACCGGCGTGCCCATGCACTTCTCGGTGGAACCGCACGAGAACAAGCGCAGGGTGACCGTGCGTTCCAGCGACGCCGGCGCGGTGGCCCACGCCTTCGACATCTACGACAATGCCGTCGGCGGCGAGCTTCTGCTCGAGGCTGTGCTGCACGATGACCGGCCGGGCGTGCCCATTACCGGCACGGTCAGGATAGACGACTACCGCGTGATCAACGCGCCGACCCTCGCGCAGCTCCTCTCCATCGCCACGCTGTTCGGCCTGGTGGACATCCTGCGGGGCGATGGCATCGCGTTCTCGGAATTGGAGATGCCCTTCTCGATCGAAGACGACGTCCTGACCATCCGGGAGGCTCGAACGTCCGGCTTCGTCGTCGGCGTCAATGCGGAAGGAACCGTCGATCTCGAAACGGAGCGGGTGAACATGCGGGGCACGATCGTTCCGGCCCATACGCTCAACACCCTCGTCGAGGTCGTTCCCGTGATCGGCGAGCTGCTGACCGGCGGGAAGGGCGAGGGGCTGTTCGCGGCCGCCTACCAGGTCAGCGGCACGACCGAGGAGCCGGAAATCCAGGTGAACCCGCTCACCGTGCTCACGCCAGGCTTCCTCCGCAACCTGTTCTCGTTTCTGGGCGGGAGAAGCGACGAGGAAGAATAAGCCGGCGAACGCCGCCGTCGTGCGCGTCTAGCCTGCCCGTGGCGGGGAGGGCGCAGCCTCGCTCCCGACCCCGACATTGCCGGAGGCCGCAAGCTCGAAGACCCGCTCGAAGATGTCCGGCTCCTGCGCGCCGGTCACCGCGTAGCGCCCCTCGAAGATGAAGCAGGGCACCCCCGAAATGCCCGTGCGGCTGGCCGCCTCGCTCTCCTGCCGGACCTCGTCGACGCCCCCGGTTCCCGCCAGGAAGCGGCGCACCTCGTCTTCGTCGAGGCCGCCGTCCGCACCGGCTCGTGCGAGAACGGCGCCGTCGCCGATGTCCTCGGCCTGCTCGAAATAGCGGCGGAACAGCGCCTCGACCACCTCGTCCTGCACCCCGCGCTCGCCTGCGAAGGCGATCAGGCGGTGCGAATCCACCGTGTTGGGGGTGCGCGCGATACGGTCGAAGGCGAAGCGGATGCCTTCCGCCTCACCGGCCTGCTCTATCATGCCGAAAATCTCGGCGACCCGCTCCTCGGAGCCGAACTTCGCCACCATGTAGCGCTGACGGTCGACGCCTTCGGCGGGCATGTCCGGGTTGAGCTGGAACGGGCGCCACTCGACCGCAAGATCGGCCGGACGGCCCGCGTGGGCACGCTCGAACCGGCGCTTGCCGATGTAGCACCAGGGACAGATCGTGTCGGAGACGATGGCAACCTGCATCGGCCGAGTATAGCTGCCCGCCCGGGGCGGCGCGAGCGCGCGCCCCGCCTGCCGCGAGGGCGCCCGATCTTGACGCTGCGCCTGCCCACCGCCGACCATGGGCGCATCGGTTGCGAAGGAGAGCGGAGGCGTGTCGGACAAGAACCGCTACGAGCGCGGGCTCGAACGGGTATCGGCCAACCATGCGGCGCTCACGCCCTGCGACTTCATGGCGCGGGCGGCCGCGATCTACCCGGCGCGGACGGCCGTGGTGCACGGCGCACTGCGGCGGAGCTATGGTGAGACCTATGCGCGCTGCCGGCGGCTGGCCAGCGCGCTCGCCGGACGCGGTATCGGCATCGGCGATACGGTCTCCATCATCGCGCCGAACGTGCCGGCGATGCTGGAGGCCCATTTCGGCGTGCCCATGGCCGGTGCGGTGCTGAACGCGCTCAACACCCGCCTCGATCCCGCTTCCATCGCAGGCATGCTCGCGCATGCGCGCTCCCGCGTGCTGATCGCCGATTCGGCCCTTGCCGGCGTGGTGGAGGAGGCGCTGTCAGGACTCGACCGCTGCCCGCACGTGGTGGCGATCGAGGACGACGAGGCGGAGGGTGGCGGGACGGGAACGGGGAGCGGCTTCGCCGACGAGGACTACGAGGCGCTGCTCGCCACCGGCGCGCCGGACTTCGACTGGCCCTGGCCCGAAGACGAGTGGCGGGCGATCTCGCTCAACTACACGTCTGGCACCACGGGCCAGCCGAAGGGCGTGGTCTATCACCACCGCGGCGCCTACCTGAACGCGCTCAGCAACGTACTGATGAACGGAATGACCCGGGATGCGGTCTATCTCTGGACGCTGCCGATGTTCCACTGCAACGGCTGGACCCATACCTGGGCCGTGACCGCGGCGGCGGGCACGCACGTCTGCCTGCGCCGGCCGGAGCCGGCGGAGGTGTTCCGGCTGATCGCCGAGGAGGGGGTGACCCACATGGCCGGCGCACCGGTTGTGCTCGGCATGCTGATCAACGCGCCGGAGAGCGAGAAGCGCCGCTTCGACCATGTGGTGGAGGTCGCCACCGGGGGCGCGGCTCCGCCGGCGCCGGTGATCGCGGCCATGGAGGCGATGGGCTTCAACGTCACCCATCTCTACGGGCTCACCGAGGTCTACGGGCCGGCGCTCGTGGCGGCGCCGCAGGAAGACTGGCCGGAGCTCCCGCTTGCCGACCGCGCGGCGCTGATGGCGCGCCAGGGCGTGCGTCATCAGGCGATCCGGGGCGCCATGGTGGCGGACCCGGAAACGCTCGCGCCGGTGCCGGCCGACGGCGCCACCACCGGCGAGATCATGCTGCGCGGCAACACGGTGATGAAGGGCTATCTCGAGGATGCCGACGCCACCGCCGAGGCCTTCCGCGGCGGCTGGTTCCACAGCGGCGACCTCGCCGTGACCCATCCCGACGGCTACATCCAGATCACCGACCGCGCCAAGGACATCATCATCTCCGGCGGCGAGAACATCTCCAGCATCGAGGTGGAGAACGCGCTCTACGGCCACGAGGCCGTGCTCGAGGCGGCGGTGGTCGCGCGGCCGGACGAGCGGTGGGGCGAGACGCCGTGCGCCTTCGTCGCTCTGAAGCCCGGCGCCGGGGCGACCACGGAGGAAGCGCTGGTCGAGCATTGCCGCGCGCATCTCGCCCGCTTCAAGGTGCCGCGCACGTTCGTCTTCGGCGACCTGCCGAAGACGGCGACAGGCAAGATCATGAAGTACGAGCTGCGCGAGCGTGCCCGCGTGCTCTCCGAAGACGCGGACGAAGGGTACGAGAGGGAGGCACGAAAGGCGGGCTGAACGGCCGTTGCGGGCTTATCTCCTCCGCCTTGTCTTTATTTCATATCAATAAAGTAACCGCCTTTTCGCGTGTACTATCTAAGGGTCTTCGGTAGGCCTGCTGCGCCCCTGCGCCGGCCGGCTACTCGGCGGAAGCGGCGAGGGGCTCCGGGCCCATGCCTTCGCGGGAGGCCGCGTCGGCGAGCGCGTCCAGCACGTCGCCGAGGGTTCCCATCAACTCGCCGATCTGCGCCTCCGTGATGATGAAGGGCGGGGCGACGATCACGGCATCCCCGATCGGCCGCGTCACGAGGCCCCGCTCGTAAGCGAGGCTCACGATCCGCTCGCCGATCTCGTGCTCCGGCGCGAAGGGGCGCTTGCCGGCCTTGTCGGCGACGATCTCGAGGGCGCCGAGGAGGCCGACATGCCGCACCTCGCCTACCAGCGGATGGTCCTCGAAGGCGCCGAGCGCCGCCTCGAAGGCGGGCGCCACCGCCCTCACGTTGTCGAGCAGGCCGCCCGGCTCGGTGATCAGCGCGATGGTCTCCAGCGCGACGGCGGCGGCGACCGGGCTGCCGCCGGTGGTGAAGCCGTGGGGGAACTCGTCGTATTCCTCAGCCGCTCGGTGCAGTCGGCGGTCCATCTCGGCAGACAGCAGCACGGCCGCCATCGGGGCGTAGCCGGAGGTGAGCGCCTTCGAGGTGACCAGGATGTCCGGCGTGAAGTCGTAGGTCTCCGCGCCCCAGAGGTTGCCGGTGCGCCCCAGCCCGGTGACCACCTCGTCGGCGACGAACGGGATGCCGTGGCGGTTCAGGATCGCCTGTATGCGCGGGAAGTAGCCGGCCGGCGGCGGCACGGCGCCGCCCGCCCCCATCACCGGCTCGGCGAAGAAGCCGGCGATGGTCTCGGGCCCCTCCGACTCGATCAGCCCTTCCAGCTCGGCCGCGAGGCGCTCGACATAGGCCGCCTCGCTCTCGCCGGGATGGGCGTTTCGCCAGTAGTGGGGCGCCTCCACGTAGCGCACCTCCGGCAGCGGCAGGCCGAAGGCGCCGATGTAGGGCTTTCCGTTGAGGCTGCAGGAGGCCACGGTCGTGCCGTGATAGGCCATCGAGCGGGAGATGAGCGTGCGCCGCGCCGGCTCGCCGGCTCCCCGCGCCATCATCCAGAGCATCTTGATCGCGGTGTCGTTCGCCTCCGAGCCGGAGTTGACGAAATAGACCCGCGCGACCTCCATCGGTGCGATCTCGACCAGCTTCTCGGCCAGCACGACGGGCGGCAGGGCGGTGCGGCCGAAGAAGGTGTGGTAGGCCGGCATCTGCTGCATGGCCTCGTGCGCCGCCTGCACGATCCGGGGCTCGCTGAATCCGGCGACCACGTTCCACAGGCCCGAGACGCTCTCCAGATAGCGCTTGCCATGCGTGTCGTGGACATAGATACCTTCGCCCCGCTCCAGCACGAGCGGGCCGTCCCGTTCCAGGCTGGGGAGATGGGTGTAGGAATGAAGATGATGCGCAAGATCGCGCGCGTCGGGGGAGTTCAGCGCCATCGCTCGGGACCTCGAACCGTTCCGTCGGTGGTGGCCGGCCCTGCCCGACGCCGCGCGCGAGCGCGAACCGCGGAGCGACCATGCCGAAGGTGATCATACACGACGCGATCGACGATGCCGGCACCGATCTGCTGGCGGAGCGCAGCGACCTCGCCGTCCTGGCGGTCGAGCGGGACGACGAGGCCACGTTGCGCCGCGAGATCGCCGATGCCGACGGCCTCATCCTGCGCTACCTGCCGCTCCGCGCCGGGATTCTGGAGGCCGCGACACGGCTCAAGGTGGTCGCGCGTCACGGCGTCGGCTGCGACAACATCGACATGGCGGCGGCGACCGCGCGCGGGATTCCGGTCGCAACCGTGGGCGACGCCAACGCCGTCACCGTCGCCGAGCTCACCCTCTACTTCATGCTGGCGGCTGCGAAGCGAGCCCGCCACTACGACGAGGCGGTCAGGCGCGGCGACTTCCTCGTGCGCGAGGCCGCCGATCATCTCGAGCTCTACGGGAAGACCGTGCTGATCGTCGGCTTCGGGCGCATCGGGCGGCGTGTCGCGGCGCGCTGCCTGGCCTTCGACATGCGCGTCGAGTGCTGCGATCCGTACATTCCGCAGATGAACATCATCGACGCCGGCTGCGTGCCGGTCGCCGACCTCGCCGAGGCGCTGCCGCGCGCGGACTACGTGAGCGTGCACGTGCCGCTCAACGACGAGACCCGCCACCTGATCGACCGGGCGGCGCTGGAGCGGATGAAGCCGGGCGCGATCCTCGTGAACGCCGCCCGGGGACCGATCGTCGACGGCGTGGCGCTCCATGCGGCGCTCGAATCGGGCCGTCTGGCCGGCGCGGGCCTCGACGTCTTCGACGAGGAGCCGCCGCGCCCGGACGATCCGCTGCTGAGCCACCCGGCAACGGTGCTGATGCCGCACATGGGGGGCTCCTCGCGCGGCGCCTTCATCCGCATGGCGACCCGGTGCGCGCAGAACGTGCTCGACGCGCTGGACGGCCGGCTGGACCGGTCCGTCGTCGTCAATCCCGAGGCGCTCGACCGAAGCGCCTGAGCCGCGCGCCGCAGCCGGTCCCACGCCCGCACGCACGCCGCCGCAGGGAAGACGGGGCTTGGCGCGCGGGCGCCGCGCGTGGCATAGGGGGCCGCCATGAAACGGCGCGAGTCGCGATTCGGGCTGAATTCCCTGCGTGTGGCCGCCGGCGCGGCGCTCGTCGCGGCACTTCTGGTCGGCGGCGGCGGGGCGGCGCAGGAGGTCGACGTCGAGAGCTTCGCCCAGTGGCGCGAGGGCGTGCGCAGCGAGGCGCTGGAACTCGGCATCAGCGCGGCCACCTTCGATCGGGCGTTCGAAGGTATCGAGCCGATTCCGCGCATCATCGAGCTGGACCGCCACCAGCCCGAGACCACCATCACCTTCGCCGAGTACATGGAGCGCGTGGTCCCGGAGTCGCGCGTGGCGCAGGGGCGGGAGCTTCTCGCCGCCCATCGCGACCTGCTGGAGCCGATCGGGCGGAAGTTCGGCGTGCCGCCCCGCTTCATCGTCGCACTATGGGGCATCGAGACGAGCTACGGCCGCTATCTGGGCGGGTTCCCGGTGATCGGCGCGCTGGCGACGCTCGCCCATGACGGACGGCGCAGCGACTATTTCCGCCAGGAGCTGATGCATGCGCTCCGCATCCTGGAGGACGGCCACATCGCGCCCGAGGCGATGGTGGGGAGCTGGGCGGGCGCCATGGGGCAGAGCCAGTTCATGCCGTCGAGCTTCGTGCGCTACGCCGTGGACTACGACGGCGACGGCCGACGCGACATCTGGGGCACCCAGGGCGACGTGTTCGCGTCCGCCGCCAACTATCTCGTGCAGGCCGGATGGCGCACCGGCGAAACCTGGGGGCGTGCCGTGCGGCTGCCGGAGGGATTCGACCCCGCGCTGGTCGGGCTCGAAGTGAGCAAGTCGCTGGACGACTGGCGCGCGCTCGGCCTGCGGCGGGCCGACGGGAGCGATCTGCCGCAGGTGGCGATCAGCGGCTCCGTGGTCCTGCCCGGCGGGGAGGAGGGGCCGGCATACCTCGTCTACGGCAACTACCGGACGATCATGCGGTGGAACCGCTCCTTCTATTTCGCGACCGCTGTCGGCACGCTGGCCGACAGAATCGGGGGGCGGTGAGCGCCGGCCGGCCAGGCCGATGAGACTGCACCGCCTTCTCCTCGCGTCGTTCGCCCTCTGCCTGCTTGCGCTCGCCGGGTGCGAAAGCGTGCAGCTCGCGTCCCATGTCGCCAAGACGATGAGGACCGCCGCCGTCGTCCCGGAGACCCGGCCGCTCCCCCGTGGCGCCCAGTCCCACTACAAGTTGGGCGCGCCCTACGCGATCAGCGGCAACTGGTACTATCCGAGCTACGATCCCAGCTACGACCGCACCGGCATCGCCTCGTGGTACGGACCGGGCTTCCACGGCCGGCCGACGGCGAACGGCGAGCGCTTCGACATGAACGCGGTGAGCGCCGCCCACCCCACGCTGCCGTTGCCGAGCCGGGTCCGCGTGACCAACCTCGAGAACGGGCGCCAGCTGGACGTACGGGTGAACGATCGCGGCCCCTTCATCGACGACCGCCTGATCGACCTGTCGCGCCGCGCGGCGCAACTTCTCGGCTTCCATCGCGAGGGGCTGGCGCGGGTCCGGGTCGAGTATCTGGGGCTCGACGACCCGCTGCCCGATGCGCCGCCGGCTCCTGCGGATCGTCCGGTTCGCGTCGCCACAGCCGACGCGCCGCCCGTCGTCTTCAAGCCTCGCAACCGCCGCGACGAGCTCGCGGCCGCAGCCCGGGTGGAGCCCGTGCCGCAAGTCAAGCCCGTGCGGACGGCGGAGCCGGCGCCGCGCCCTCCCCGGGCCCGGATCGGGGCCGGCGGCGATGCATCCTCGCAGGCATTCCTGATCGAGGCCGCCGTGCTCGAAGGACACGATGCGGCCCAGCGCCTGGGCGCCCGGGTGCGCTCCTTCGGCAGCGTCGCGGTCGAGCCGGAACGGCGCGGCGGCCGGCTGGTATACGCGGTCCGCATCGGCCCGGTCGATTCCGACGACGAGGCCGCCTCCATCGTGGCGCGGCTGGCCCGTGCCGGCGTCACCGGCTCGCAGATCGTCGCCGCGAAATACCGCTGACGACCCTGTGGCGCTTGGCCCGGCCCATGGCGAGGGTGTACATCTTGGTGGTCGCCATGTTCCCGGACCGAGGAGCCGATACACGATGGCCGACCGTCGTGGAATGAGCCGCCATCCCTGGCTCGGCGCTCTCTGCTGCGCCCTGGGGCTCGGCGCGCTCGTCGCCGTCTCGCACCCTCGCCCGTCCGCCGCGATCGAAACCAGCGCAAAGCAGTTCGTCCTGGTCGATGCCGCGACCGGCATGACGCTCGCCGCAAAGAATGCGGACGAGCCGATGTATCCGGCGTCCATGAGCAAGATCATGACGCTCTACATCGCTTTCGAGCATCTGGCGGAGGGTCGCCTCGCCATGGAGGACACCTTCACGGTCAGCCCGAAGGCCTGGCGGATGAAGGGATCGCGGATGTTTCTCGAAGTCGATTCCAGGGTGACGGTCGGCGAGCTGCTGCGCGGGATCATCGTGCAATCGGGCAACGATGCCAGCATCGTGCTGGCCGAAGGCATTGCCGGGTCGGAGAGCGCGTTCGCCGACATGATGAACGACAAGGCGGCGGAGATCGGTCTCGACGACAGCCACTTCACCAACGCCACCGGCTGGCCGGACCCGGACCACGTGACCACGGCAAGCGATGTCGCCGAGCTGTCGCGGCGGATCATCGCGGACTTCCCCGAGTACTATCCGATGTTCGCGGAGAAGACCTACACCTACAACGGTATCCGCCAGGGCAACCGCAACCCGCTGCTCTACCGCTACGACGGTGCCGACGGCCTGAAGACGGGCTACACCAGCGTTTCCGGCCACGGTCTCGCGGCATCGGCGAAACGTGGCGAGCAGCGCCTGGTGCTGGTGGTGAACGGCCTCGACGGCGTCAACGTCCGCGCCCGGGAGTCCGAGCGATTGCTGAACTACGGTTTCCGGGCGTTCAAGACCTACGTCCTGTTCCGAGCCGGCGAGGTGGTCGACGAGTTCGAGGTTTGGCTCGGCGAGGAAGACGCGGTGCCGCTGGTGGTGGATCGCGACGTCATGGTGATGATGCCGCGCTCGTCCCGCAAGCACATGGAGGTGAAGATCGTGGCCGACAGCCCCATCGCGGCCCCGGTCGAGAGCGGCGCGCCGGTGGCCAGGCTGGTGGTGAGTGCGCCGGAGGTGGAGACGCGCGAGTGGCCGCTGCTGGCGGGTGCCACGGTGGACAGCCTCTCGGGCTTCGGGCGAATCGGTGCCGCGATCGACGCATTGATCTGGGGCCGGGGCGGGTAGCCCGGACTTCCCGCCATGGTCACGGCCTACGCCGCATGACGCGCGGATGCTTCATCACGCTGGAGGGCGGCGAGGGCGCCGGCAAGACCGTACAGACCGCCGGCCTCTGCGCGGCACTCGAGGCGCACGGTGTGGGCACGCTCGCCACCCGCGAGCCCGGCGGCTCGCCCGGGGCCGAGGAGATCCGCAAGCTCCTGGTCTCGGGCCCGGCCGAGCGCTGGGACCCGCTCGCCGAGGCGATGCTGCACGCGGCGGCGCGGCGCGATCACCTGCAGCACACCATCGAGCCGGCGCTCGCGCGGGGCCTCTGGGTCGTCTCGGACCGCTTCGTCGATTCGATGATGGTCTACCAGGGCCACGGCCAGGGCGCCGACCTCGCCGTCATGGAGCGTCTCAGCCAGCTCTCCCTAGACGGATTCGCGCCCGACCTGACGATCGTGCTGGACATTGCGGCGGCGGAGGGGCTCGGGCGGGCCGGCGCGCGCGCAGGCTCCAATCGCTACGAGCGCATGGGGGCGGACTTTCACGAGCGCGTGCGGGAGGGCTTTCTCGCCCGCGCCCAGGCCGAGCCGGAGCGCTTCGCGGTGGTGGATGCAGCAGCAGACCCGGAGACGGTCGGCCGGGCGATCTTCGCGGTCGTGGCGGCACGCCTCCCGGTTCCCTCCGATGGCTGAGAGCGAGCCCCCCGCCTTCGCCTGGCCGCCGCCGCGCGAGAACCCGCACCTGGTCGGCCACGAGGCCGCCGCCGCCACCCTCACCGCGGCGTGGCGAAGCGGACGGCTTGCCCACGCCTGGCTGATCGCGGGTCCGCGCGGTATCGGCAAGGCGACGCTGGCGTACCGCTTCGCCCGCTTTGCGCTGAGCGGCGGCGAGGGCGGCGCCGACGACCTGGCGATGCCGCCCGACCATCCCGTCTTCCGGCGGGTCGCGGCCGGCGGCCACAGCGATCTCGCCGTCATCGAGCGCGGACTGGGCGAGCGCGGCCGGCTGCGCGCCGAGATCGTGGTCGACGACGTGCGCGCGGCCAACGCCTTTCTCTCGCTCACCGCAGGCGAGGGGGGCTGGCGGGTCGTGGTGGTCGATGCGGCGGAGGAGATGAACCGCAACGCCGCCAACGCGCTCCTCAAGCGCCTGGAGGAGCCGCCCGGCCGGGTGCTCTTCCTCCTCGTGAGTCACGCGCCGAGCCGCCTGCCGGCGACGCTGCGCTCACGCTGCCGCGTCCTCACCCTGGCGCCGCTGCCGGCGCCGGCGCTGGAGGGGCTGCTCGCGGAGGCGATGCCCGGCCTTGCGGCTGACGAGCGCCGCGTGCTGGGGCTGCTCGCCGAAGGTAGTCCGGGGCGCGCCGCGGCACTGGCGGAGCAGGGCGGGGCTGCTCTCTACCGGCGCGTGATCGGGCTCGTCGGCACGCTTCCCGCGCTCGACGCCAAACCGCTGCACCAGCTTGCCGACGGGCTCGCGGGACGGGACGGGGTGGATCGCCTGCGCACGCTCGCCGAGCTGATCCTCTGGTGGCTCGGCCGCTCGATTCGCGCCGCGGCACGGGGCGAGCTCGGCACGATGGCCGAGGTGGTGCCCGGCGAGAGGGCGAGCGCGGCCATGCTGGACGGAGCGGCGCTTGATCGCTGGGTCGGCGTGTGGGAAAACCTGCGCCGCTCGTTCGCCGACGCGGACGGGCTCAATCTCGAGCCCAGGCAGGTCCTGATCGGCGCCTTTACGACGCTGCAGGAGGCCGCGCGGGCGCGGGCCTGAGCGGCAGGGAGGCGAGCCCATGGCGCCCCGAGCGGCGTACTACCTGAGCACCCCGATCTACTACGTGAACGATTCGCCCCATATCGGGCATGCCTACACCTCGCTCGCCTGCGACGTGCTGGCCCGCTTCATGCGGCTCGACGGCCGCGACGTGCTGTTCCTCACGGGCACCGACGAGCACGGCCAGAAGGTGCAAAAGTCGGCCTCGGCCGCCGGCATGGAGCCGCAGGCGTTCGTCGACGGGGTCTCGGAACGATTCCGCGCCCTCGGCGACGTGATGGGCTACAGCAACGACGACTTCATCCGCACCACCGAGGATCGTCACACGCGCTCCTGCGAGGAGCTGTGGCGCCGCATCGCGGCCAACGGCCACATCTATCTCGGCAAGTACGCCGGCTGGTACTCGGTGCGGGAGGAGGCGTTCTACGCCGATTCGGAGGTCACGACGGCGGCCGACGGCAGCAAGGTGACGGCGGGCGACGGCTCGCCGGTCGAATGGGTCGAGGAGCCGAGCTACTTCTTCCGCCTCTCCGCCTGGCAGGAGCCGCTGCTCGAGTTCTACGAAAAGAACCCGGATGCGATCGCGCCGGAGAGCCGGCGCAACGAGGTCATCAGCTTCGTCACGAGCGGGCTGAACGACCTCTCCGTCTCGCGCGCGAGCCTGACATGGGGCATCCCCGTGCCGGGCGATCCGGACCACACCATGTACGTGTGGCTCGACGCGCTGACCAACTACATCAGCGGCGCCGGCTTCCCCGACACCGACTGCGAGACCTGGCGCACCTACTGGCCCGCCGATCTGCACATGGTGGGCAAGGACATCCTGCGCTTCCACGCGGTCTACTGGCCGGCCTTCCTGATGGCCGCCGGGGTCGAGCCGCCCACGCGCGTCTTCGCCCACGGCTGGTGGACGAACGAGGGCGAGAAGATGTCGAAGTCCCTCGGCAACGTGATCGACCCACACCAGATCGTGGCGCGCTACGGGCTCGACGCCGTCCGCTACTTCCTGCTGCGGGCGCTGCCCTTCGGCAGCGACGGCGACTTCTCGCACCGGGCGATCGTCGGCCGCATGAACGACGATCTGGCGAACGACTACGGCAACCTGGCGCAGCGGGTGTTGACCATGATCCACCGCAACTGCGACGCCGCCGTGCCGGAGCCGGGCGCCTTCGAGGCGGCGGACGAGGCCCTGCTCGGCGCCGCCGAGGGGCTGGTGGAGACG
The DNA here is from genome assembly GCA_011523425.1 of Alphaproteobacteria bacterium. GTDB lineage: Bacteria > Pseudomonadota > Alphaproteobacteria > UBA828 > UBA828 > WTGU01. The sequence continues at coordinate 26,107 of WTGU01000087.1, read as the reverse complement.
GTGAGGGCGGACCTCGGCGCGCAGTCCTTTCATCGGGCCCTGATCCACGTCTGGGAGGTGGTCGGCCAGGCCAACCGCTACGTCGACGAGCAGGCGCCCTGGGTGCTGCGCAAGTCTGACCCGGCACGGATGGCGACGGTGCTCTACGTGGTGGCCGAGACGCTGCGGCACCTCGCCGTGCTGACGCTCGCGTTCATGCCGGCCTCGAGCGGGCGCATGCTCGATCAGCTCGGCGTGCCGGCGGAGGCGCGCACGCTCGCGGCACTCGGGCCGGAGGGGCGACTCGCGCCCGGAACACCGATCCCGAAGCCCGCACCGATCTTCCCGCGATACGAAGAGGATACGGCGGAAACCTGAGGGGAAATATTGCTACGGATGCTGGTCGACAGCCACTGCCATCTCGACTTCCCCGACTTCGCCGCCGACATCGACGGCGTGCTCGCGCGCGCGGCCGAAGCCGGGGTCGGCGCCCTGCAGACCATCTGCACGCGGGTGACGCGGTTCGATGCGGTGCGCGGCCTGGCAGAGGCCCACCCCCAGGTCTGGTGCTCGGTCGGCATCCATCCGCACCACGTCGCCGAGGAGCCGGCGATCACCGCCGAGCACCTGGTCCGGATGGCCGCCCATCCCAAGGTGATCGGGATCGGCGAGACCGGGCTGGATTTTCATTACGACAACAGCCCGAGGCCCGCGCAGGAAGCCAGTTTCCGCTGCCATATCGCGGCTGCGCGGGAGACCGGGCTGCCGCTCATCGTGCACACGCGCTCCGCCGATGCGGAGACCTGCCGAATCCTGCGCGAGGAAGCGGGGCAGGGGGCCTTCCCCGGCGTCATCCACTGCTTCAGCGCAGGCCGCGCGGTCGCCGAGACCGCGCTCGAGATCGGCCTCTCCATCTCGTTTTCGGGCATCCTCACCTTCAAGAACGCGGACGAGGTGCGGGCCGTCGCCCGGGACGTGCCGGCCGACCGGCTCCTGGTGGAGACCGACGCGCCCTACCTCGCGCCGGTGCCGCACCGGGGCCGGCGCAACGAGCCCGCCCATGTGCGCCACACCGCCGCGCGACTCGCCGAGCTGAAGGGCCTGGACGAGGCCGCGCTGGCCCGTGCGACGACCGACAATTTCTTCAGACTCTTCGCGAAGGCGCGGCCAGACAGCGCTGGTATTCAATGAAAATAACGATCCTCGGATGCGGTACATCGAGCGGCGTTCCGATGATCGGCTGCGACTGCGCGGTGTGCCGCTCGCCCGATCCGCGCAACCGCCGCCGGCGGGTTTCCGCGCTGGTCGAAACCGGTTCGGCGCAGCTCCTGATCGACACGCCGCCGGACCTGCACGCGCAACTGGTGGATGCGGGTGTCTCGCACCTCGACGCCGTGCTCTATACCCACGGCCATGCCGATCACGTGCACGGGATCGACGACCTGCGCTCGATCAATTTCCACACGGGACGGGCGCTCGATACCTATGGCTCGGCCGCCACGCTGACGGCCATCAGAAAGCGCTTCGCCTATGCGTTCGAGCCCATGGGCACCAAGGGATGGGCCAAGCCCAGCCTCAACCCGGTGGTCATCGACGGCCCGTTCGCCGCGGGCGGCGTGGGCGTGACGCCGTTTCCGCAGACCCACGGGCGCGGCATCACCACCGGCTACCGGATCGGCGACATGGCGTACTCGACCGACGTGAAGGTGTTGCCGGGGGAGGCGTTCGCGGCGCTCGAGGGGGTCGGGCTCTGGATCGTCGACTGTCTCGGCTACCGCGAGCATCCGACGCACGCGCATCTGGACCTGACGCTCGAATGGATCGCACGGGTGAGACCCAGGCTCGCGGTGCTCACGCACATGTCCCACCAGTTCGACTACGAGACGCTGCGCGCCAGCTTGCCGGCGGGCGTGGTGCCGGGCCACGACGGGCTCGTCATCGAGATGGAAGATCTCCAATGCGCCCCGTAACCCATTGTACCGCCACGATCGTCCTGGATGGTCTATTATTTCCCATAATATATCTTATGCGGTTTATCCCACGGGCAGTCGCGGCACCTCAGGCGGCCCGCGCCTGTTCCCGAACGGCCCCTTCTCGTCCCTCCCTCGCGGCGGCGGCCGAGCCATGAGCGGCGGACCGCCCGACGCAGGCTCCGGCATCGCACGCCTGCTCAAGGTCATGGCGCGGCTGCGCGATCCGGCGGGTGGCTGTCCTTGGGACCTGGAGCAGAGCTTCGAGACCATCGCGCCCTACACCATCGAGGAAGCCTACGAGGTGGCCGAGGCGATCCGGCTCGGCGATCGGGCGGCGCTCCGGGACGAGCTCGGCGATCTGCTGCTGCAGGTCGTCTTTCACGCCCAGATGGCGCGCGAGGACGGCAGCTTCGACTTCGACGAGGTGGCAGACGGCATCGCGGACAAGATGATCCGCCGCCACCCCAACGTCTTCGGCGACGACGACTCCGAGGCGCGCAACTCGGCGCCGGCACAGATGCGGGCCTGGGAGGCCCAGAAGGCCGCCGAGCGGGACGCACGCGCGCAGGCCGAAGGCCGCACGCCCAGCGCGCTCGACGGCGTGGCGCTCGCCCTTCCTGCCCTGCTGCGCGCCGAAAAGCTGCAGAAGCGGGCGGCGCGCGTGGGCTTCGACTGGCCGGAGGCCGCGCCAGTCTTCGACAAGGTGCTGGAGGAAGTGGCCGAGCTCAGGGAAGCGGCGGCGGAGCGGGATTCGGCGACCATGACCGCCGAGCTCGGCGATCTGCTCTTCGCCTGCGTCAACCTCGCGCGCCATCTGGGCGTCGATCCGGAGGGGGCCCTGCGCGGCGCCAACGCCATGTTCACCGCGCGCTTCCGTCATATCGAGGCGGCGCTGGCGGCATCGGGCCGCACCGCCGACGATGTCGGCCTAGCCGAGCTGGATCGGCTGTGGGAGGACGCCAAGCGCGCCGAGCGTGGCCCTGCCCGCAAGCCGCCTCCCGACCCTGTGCAGGGCGACTAGCCGCCGAGCCGCCTCCTCCCCTCCCGCCGGCGCCGACACTCAGAACCGGGCGCGGACGCCGACGTGAATCCTGTGCTCGGGCGCCGCCCCGAGCCGATGCTCGCCGTAGAGGTCGAGGCTCATGGCGCCGATGTCGTGGCGGATGCCTTCGCGCAGACGCCGCTCGTCTCCGTCGAGCTGCATCGTGCCGTAAGGCGTCCAGCGGCCCTGCCCCAGGCCCGATGCCAGGCCGTAGCCCGCCTGCAGGCGCAGGCCCGAGGAGCCGCCCGAGGCCTCGTCGCTGCTCCACACCGGCGCATCCGGCACCGGACCCGCCAGCGCATCCACCGACACCGCAAGGCCCCGGCCGTCCGCCGCCTCCCCGTAGTGCGCCGTCAGCCGCGTCCCCGGGTCCTGCGTCCTCGGGCCGTCCACGCCGGCGCCCGCCTCGCCCGAGCCGCCGGGCCAGAGATGCGTCATCCCGTCGATCCGGAAGCGGTCGCGCGCATAGCCGAAGCCCGCCATCACCTCGCTGCGCATCGCCACGCCTCGCTCGTCGTCCTCATGGCGTACGCCGAACCCGATCCTGGGCGTCCAGCCCCCGCCTTCGAGAGAACGCTCGAACAGCACGCCCGTGCGCAGCCGGCTCGCGTCGCCGGCAAGCGGGCCGAGCCCCGCGCGGCCCTCCGCCTCGAGCCGCACCAGGAAGCCGTCGGCCGACACCGTCGGCGCAAGGCCCGCCACGAGCGGCGCGAGTCCGTGGCGGCTGCCGAAGGCGAACATCTGCATCGAGAGGTCGGTCGCGACCGTGCCGACATCGTCGCTCAGCAGGAGCTCCCCCTCGCCCGCGCCCACCAGGCTCCACAGCTCGGTCGCTGCGCCCGGCGAGAGGTGCAGGTACTGGTATGCGCTCGCGAGCGACGCCTCGAGCGACTCCGACTCCGCGAGGCCGAAGCTGCCCTCGTTCACCGTATCCGAGAACGCCACCCCGGCCACGAGCCCGCGGCCGAAGTCCCGCTCGAAGCCGAGGAAGCGGCTCTCGTCGATGCCCTCGGTGCCGCGGGCCTCGCCCCAGGCGCGCATCTCCTCGCCCACGGCGACATCGAAGCGGCTGCCGTGCAGGAACTCGCGCCAGCTGCCCGCGCGCTCCGGCCCCTCGAGGCCCGCCGGCTCCGGGCCAGCCCCGGCGAAGGAGAGCTCGCCAAGCGGGGATGCCGCCGTATCGGCCACGCCGGTCGCGAACGAGACCGGCTGGCCCGCGAGCGTCAGCGACGAGCCGCCCGGCGACCGACCCCGGCTGCTCATCGCCGCCACGGCGGACATGCCGAGGGACCGCGCCGCCTGCGACAGCGCCTGGGAGCCGGCCTCAAAGCGCGATGTCTCCGTGCTCTGGCTGGACGAGCTCCCGGTGAACGTGAAGTCGGTCACGTGTCGTCTTATTCCGCGATCGGTCGGATCGAGCTGGCCGCTGTGGGTTCCGGTGAGCCGAGTCCCGCGGAAGATCCTGACGGTGTAGCCGGCAGGAACGACTCCACGGAAGTAATTGACTCGGACGGTATAGCGCCCGGACGGCGCTCCGTTCGGCCACGCGATGTTCTCCGCGTTCGGGCTGTTCGGCGGGGTTCCGTTCCCCCTGTCGTCGATGTCCCACTCGCCCGTAAAGCCCCGGCAGGTGTTCCTGTCGCCCTCCCTGTAGCCCAGTGTCTGGCCACATGGATTCGTGACGTAGAGGTCGAGGTCGACGTCGGCGGTCCACGTAATGTTGACCCGCACGTCACCGCTCATGCCGACGATGATCTCTTCGAGAAGGCGCAGGTGCAGGGTGTAGGGCCCGGTACGGCCGCCGGCGCCCGTCACCCGGACGCAGTAGGTGCCGCCGGAGACGCTCTGCTCGATGAGGAAGTTGCTGCCGCTGCCCCCGTTGTCGTCGCTGGCGAGCGTCGTACCGCCGGTGCTTTCCACGCGGCCGACGGTATCGGTGGTGCCGCTGGTGAAGGCCCGCAGCCTGCCGGCGCCGACGGTGACCCGGTAATAGTCCGTATCGCCCGCCGTCAGCTCGCCGTCTCGCTGCAGTTCGATGGACGTGGTCGAGCCCAGGTCGACGGCGGTGCCGCCAGTGCACGTGTCGCCATGATCGTCGCCGCCGCTCGGGGTCGCGTTGAAGCGCACGTGCAGGGTGTAAGGCCCGGCCGTACTCGCACTGATGCGGCCTCGAACATCGACGTAGTACGTCCCTGCGGAAACGTCATGCTCGATCCGGAAGTTGTTGCCGCTGCCTTCATCGTTGCTTTGGGCCAGCAGCGTTTGGTTGCTGTCCCTCAGGCGGCCGACGGTATCGGTGCTGCCGCTGCTGTAGACCGTCAGTCTGCCGGGCCGATCCACGACGATCCGGAACCAGTCCTCGTCGCCGGCGGTCAGCTCGCCGGACGTGTCCGACGTCGTGGTGACGATCGTGGCGTCCGACGGTCTTTCGCCGTGGTCATCGACCGTCGGGGCGGGCGTGAAGCGCACGTGCAGGGTGTAGGACCCGACCGTGCTGGCACCGTAACGGCCCAGCACCTCGACGTAATAGGTGCCGGCAAAGACGTCGTACTCGATCCGGAAGTTGCTGCCGGTGCCCCCATCGTTGTCATAGGCAAGCTGATTGCCGCGAGCGTTCTCCAGGCGACCGACGGTATCGGTGCTGCCGCTGGTGTAGACCGTCAGTCTGCCCGGCTGATCCACGGCGACCCGGAACCAGTCCCTGTCGCCGATCGTCACCTCTCCGGGCGTGTCCGACGTCGTGGTGATGACCGTGGCGTCCGACGGCCTGTCGCCGTGGTCGGTGCCCGTCGAGGCGGGTGCAAAGCGCACGTGCAGGGTGAAGGACCCGAAACTGGTGCTGAACCGGGGGCCCGACGTCACCCGCACGTAATACGTGCCGGCCGCGACGTCGCGCACGATTCGGAAGTTGTTGCCGCTGCCCCCGTTGTCGTCGCTGGCCAGCGCGGAGCCGCCGGAATCCTCCAGGCGACCGACGGTATCGGTGCCGCCGCTGGTATAGACAGTCAGTTCGCCGGGACGATCCAAGACGACCCGGAAATAGTCCACATCGCCGCTCGTCAACAGGCTGTCCGTGTCCGACCCCGTCTCGACGAGCGAAGCGGATTGCCGCGAGTCGCCGTGGTCGGCGCCTCCCGGCGTGAAGTTCACGTTGAGGGTGTAGTCGGGCGTCCTGCCTGCGAAATCCGCGGTCACCCGGATATAGTAGGTGCCGGCGGTGATGTCGCGAATCATCCGGAAGTTGCGGTTGGAACCCCCACAGCAGTAGTCGTCCAACAGCCCGCCGTTGGCGTCATACAGGCGGCCAGAGGTATCGTGGCTGCCGCTGGTGTGGGCATCCAGCCTGCCGGCCACGTCCACCGTGAACCGGAACCAGTCCTCGTCGCCTCGCGTCAAATTGCCCGCCGTGACCGATCCCGGCGCGATGGGCGTGGCGGTTTGCCGCGTGTCCCCATGGATGTCGCCCGGTGTGGAGGTGGAGGTAAAGCGCACGTGCAGGGTGTAGGGCCCGCTCGCGCGGCCGCCGTGGCCCCGCACCCGGACGTAATGGGTGAGGTCCCTGACGCTCGTCTCGATCCGGAAGTTGAGGCCTGAGCCTCCATCGCCGTCTTCGCTTACAACTCTTTGGAATTCGTCATACAGTTGACCCTGGGTATCCGTGCCGCCGGTTGTGTAGACCAAGAGCGTGCCTTCCCGGTTCAGGGGGATCTCGAACCAATCCTCGTCGCCAGACGTCAACACGCCGGATGTGCTCGAGTCCGGCGCAACGCGCGTGGCGGTTCTCAACCCGTCGCCATGGTCGTCGCGAACGGTCGGCCCTCCGCCGGAGCCGTCTCCACCGCCCCCGCCGCCGCAGGCAGTCAGGCCGAGGCTGAGCGCGATCACCATGGCTGCCAAGGCCGCACAGGTCGAACGGCTGAACGGTATCGGAGGCGAACATTTCGGAAGGAAGGGCATGGTGCCTGCCTCGATATGGCTAACTTGATCTGTCGGATCGCAGGGTCATGAAGCGCGTGTCTGCCGATATCGAGCGGAAATCGTCCGATTTCCGCAAAAGACGTCGCAAGTCACATAAGCAGAGGGAGTGTGCTTTGCGATCTAACATTGGACTTTTTTGATATAGCATGAAAGCGCAGGCGCTGCCAACGCGGCTGCCCGAGCGCGTGGCGACCCCTCTATGGCCGGGGACGCGGCGGTCGATTAACTTAGCGATTTCGGTGGAGTCGGGCCGGCGTGCGAGCCCCCACCCGGCAGCCGCGGGCCGCCACCCTTCTCGCCCCGCCCCTTCTCCCGAGGGGGAAGAGGGTGAGTTGGGCTACTCGGCGGCGTCGGGCAGCGGCGCGGCTTCGGTGACCGCTCGGAGGCCCGCGATCACGTCCTCCTGCTGGGCCAGCGCCGCCGTCTCCAGCACCTTGGAGACCACGGGCGCTGCCTGCGAGCCCGAGACCCTGAGGATCTCGTGGTCGAGCCAGTCGAAGAGCCGCTCCTGCGCCTCCTGGGCGATACGCGCGCCGAGCGAGGGGCCGCGCGCGGTCTGCTCCACGATCAGCAGGCGGTTGGTGCGCCTGACGCTCGCCCCGATGGTCTCCCAGTCCATGCCGAGCGGGTCGAGGGTGCGCAGGTCGATCACCTCGGCGTCGATGCCGGCGGCGTCCGCGGCCGCCGTGCTCACCGGCACCATGTTGGCGCAGGTCACCAGGGTGCAGGCGCTGCCGGGGCGCACGATGCGCGCCTTGCCGAAGGGGATGCAGTAGTCGAGGTCATCCGGCACCGGGCCCGTCTCCTGATAGAGCGCCTGGCACTCGATGATCGCCACCGGGTCGTTGCAGCGGACGGCGCTGTTGAAGAGACCGACATAGTCGAAGGGCGTGGTCGGCGCGATGATGCGCCAGCCCGGCCAGAGCGCGAAGACACCTGACGGGTCCATCGAGTGCTGCGAGCCGTAGCCGCCACCGGCGGCGACGCGGGCGCGCAGGATGAGCGGGGCCGTATGGTCGCCGCCGAACATGTGGCGCACCTTGGCGGCTTGGTTGAAGAGCTGGTCCGCCGCCACCAGGCAGAAGTCGGCGTACATGATCTCGACGATCGGCCTGAGGCCGTTGACCGCCGCGCCCAACCCCATGCCGCAAAAGCCGTTCTCGGCGATGGGCGTGCCGATGAGGCGCTCGGGGAAGGCCTCGGCGATCCCCTTGGTGGCGCCCACCGTGCCTCCCTTCAGCCGGTGCACGTCCTCGCCCAGCACGATCACGCTCTCGTCCCGCTCCATCGCGTGGAACTGGGCGGCGGCGATGGATTCGATGTAGGTCATCTCGCGGGCGTCGGCGGGATCGACCTCCTCCGGCTCCATGGCGCGCACGCCGTCGAGCTCCGAGAGGTCTCCGCGGATGCCGCGGTCCACCGCCGCGGCGTCGGGCCAGAGCGCCGGCACCACGCGGAGCCGGTTGGAGCCGGGCTCGGTCTCGGTCAATGCCTGCGCGGCCCTCTCCACCGCCTCGCCCGCCCGTCCCTCCAGCCGGGCGACGGCCGCCTCGCCCAGGATGCCGAGCTCCACCAGGCGCTTCGGCATGGTGCTCACCGGGTCGCGGGCGTGCCAGGCCTCCTCCTCGTCCTTGTCGCGGTAGCCGAAGGCGCTGCCCTTCATCGGCCCGTGCTGGTGGAAGTAGCGGTAGGTGAGGGACTCGATCAGCACCGGCCCGTTGCCCGCCTCGATCTCGGACCTCGCCCACTGCATCGCCTTGCGCACCGCCATCACGTCCATGCCGTCGACCTCGACCGAGGGCACCGCGACCCCTTGCCCCCGCGCGCTGAGCCGCGTCTCGCGCGTGGTCTCGGAGACGTGGGTGGAGACGCCGTAGAGGTTGTTCTCGACGAAGAAGACGATGGGCAGGTCGTAGAGGGCGGCCATGTTGAGGGATTCGTAGGCCGCGCCGTTCTGCATCGCGCCGTCGCCGAAGAAGGTGACAGTGAGATTGCCGCTGCGCTTCAGCTTCTCGGCCAGCGCGTAGCCCACCGCCTGCGGCGGGTTGCCGCCGACGATGGCGTTGGTGCCGAGCACGCCGGCCTCGTCCCAGCGCATGTGCATGGAGCCGCCGCGCCCGCCGCAGTAGCCCGGCGTGAGCCCCATGATCTCGGCCATGGAGCGGTGCACCACCTCCTGCATCGGCTCGGGCCAGTCGCTGCTGAGCGGGTCGTAGCCGAGCGGCACCGCGTGGTTGAGGAACTTGGCGAGGAACTGGTGATGGGCGCGGTGGGTGGCGTTGATCTTGTCGTCGTCGGTCAGCGTCGACATGGCGCCGACCGCGCCGCCCTCCTGGCCGATGCTGGCGTGCGCCGGCCCGTGCACGCAGCCCGCCTTGAAGAGCGCGAGGATGCGCTCCTCGAAGCGGCGGACGAGGAGGAGCTGCTCGAGCAGATAGGCCAGGATGCGCGGATCCTCGTCCCGCCAGTCGGCCTCGTCGGCCACCAGCCGGTGCCACGGAGTCTCCGAGGTCAGCGGTTCCATCGTCGGCATGGCGCCCTCCCCTGCCCGCTCCGGCGCACGTCCGCTCGGCGGCGCCGGAAGCGCCCGGCTCTTATAGCAGAGATGGCAGGGCCGGCGCGCCTCGGCAGGGGCAGCTAGGTCGGACGCCCTCCGCATGCGTTTCGCACGACGCGGGCCGTGACAGCGGTCGGACATCCGGGCTAGAACCGCGCGCACGCACCGGCGGCTTCGCCGGACGGGATGACGCGGCGGAGAGGCCGACGGCACGCGATGATCTACGACGAGCCGCGTTTCAGGCCGGGCGGCGACCGCTTCATCGAGATGGAGCTCGGCGACGAGCTCAATTTCGATCTCAACTTCCTGGTGCATGCGCTGACCGCGCGGGTGCGCGAGGCCCGGCTCGACGGCATCGTCGAGCTGCTGCCGAACATGGCCTCCATCGTCATCAGCTACGCGCCCGAGCGGATCGGCTACGACGACGTCCTGCGCGAGATCGGAGCGCTCCATGGCTCCCTCGGCTCGCTCGAGGACGTGGAACTGCCGAGCCCGCTCTACACCTTCCCCGTGCTCTACTTCGACCACCTCACCCGCGCCTGCTGGGAGGACTACTGCGCCCGTATCGGCGAGAAGGAGTACGACCCCGACCTCATGGTGCGGCTCAATGCGCTGGAGAGCCGCGCGCAGCTCGCGCGCATCCATTCCGGCACGGAGTACTGGGTCGCGGCACTGGGCTTCTACCCCGGCCTCGCGTCGCTGATCGCGCTGGATCCGCGCTGCCGCCTCACGGCGCCGAAGTACAACCCGCCGCGCACCTGGACGCCGAAGGGAACGCTCGGCTACGGCGGCTCCGTCACCTGCCTCTATCCGGCCCGCACTCCCGGCGGCTACCAGATCATCGGCCACTCGCCGGTGCCGGTGTTCGACCTGGAGCAGCGGCTGCGCGCCTTCCGCGATCGCCTCGCCCTGCTCCGGCCGGGCGACCGCGTGCGCTTCGTGCCCGTGGGCCGGGAGGAGTACGACCACGTGACGGCGCAGGTGGAGAGCGGCGCCTACGAGCACCAGGTCGCGGCCTACGCGAAGTTCTCGATCCGCGCCTACCACGAGTGGCTCGCGACCCTCGACATGAGCGTCAGGTTCTAGCGTCGTGGCCTGCGAATTCGTGCCAGCTCGGCCTACCCCTCGCCGTCATGCCCGGACTGGTTCCGGGCATCTCTTCCCGCCGGGCGAGGCCGGGGTGTTCTCGTGGATGGCCGGGACAAGCCCGGCCATGACGGAACGGGGTGGAGGGCTACGGCCGTGATCGAAGTGGTCAAGGCCGGGCTCGAGACCGGCGTGCAGGATTTTCCCGGCCGCTACGGCTTCTGGGAGCAGGGCTTCCCACCGTCCGGCCCCTTCGACATGTGGTCCTTCCGCCTCGCCAACCTGCTGGTGGGCAACGCGGACGACGCTGCGGGGCTGGAGATCCAGTTCCTCGGGCCGACGCTCCGCTTCGAGAGCGAGACGCTGATCGCGCTGACCGGTGCCACGATGGCGCCGACCCTCGACGGCGTGCCCATGCCCCAGTGGGAGAGCGTCGCCGTGCCCGCCGGAGCGGTGCTGGAGACCGGCTTCGCAAGCACCGGCGCCCGCACCTACCTCGCCGTCGCCGGCGGCATCGACACGGCCCCGGTGCTGGGCTCGCGCTCGACCTTTCATATGGCCGGAGTCGGCGGCATGGAGGGCCACGCGCTCAAGGACGGCCAGCGCCTGCCGCTGGGCGACAGGGCCGGGGCCGGCAGGCCGGGCCGGCGGGTCAGGGCCGACTGCCGGCCGCCGATCCCTGCGGGCAAGGAGTGGCGGATCGAGGTCGTCGCCGGCCCCAACGACGACTGGATCGACGAGGCCGGCCAGCACATGTTCCTGGAGAGCGCGTGGACGCTGCAGGCCCGCAGCAACCGTACCGGCTACCGCCTCTCCGGCCCTGAGTGGACCTTCGCCGCCCGCGCCACCGACAAGGGACCGGAGCACGGCGAACATCCCTCCAACATCCTCGACCACGGCTATCCGGTGGGCGCGGTGAACCTCTGCGGCCAGACGCCGATCATCCTGGTCAACGACGGGCCGTCGGCCGGCGGCTTCATCAACCCCTTCACGGTGCCGTCCGCCGCATTCTGGAAGCTCGCCCAGTCGAAGCCCAACGACGTCTACCGCTTCGATCTCGTCTCGGTCGCCGACGCGCAGGCCGAGCGGCAGCGGATCGACGCGCTCTGCGCCGAAGCAAGCCTGGAGGACGCCGGGTGATCTTCGACGAGCCGCGCTTCCTGCCCGGCGGCGACACCTTCGTGCTGGTGCAATTCGGCGACGATGCGCGCATCGACCTCAACTTCATGGCGCTGGGGCTGACGGCGGCACTGCGGGAGGACCGCACCAAGGGCGTGATCGACACCAACCCCTCCTACAACTCGGTGGTGGTGGAGTACGACCCGGACCTGATCGGCGCGGACGACCTGGAGCGGGAGCTCCGCCGCCTCATCGAGGGGCTCGGCCCGGTCGAGGACCTGGAGCTGGAGAGCCGCCTCGCCTACCTCCCCGTCATGTACCGCGACCCGTGGACGAAGGCCTGCGTGGAGGACTACGCCGAGCGCATCGCGCCGCGCGAGGGAGACCCGGAATTCGTGGCCCGAATCAACGGGCTGGAGGACGCGGCTCAGCTCGCGCGTGTACATTCGGGGACCGAGCACTGGGTGGTCGCGGTGTGCTCCACGCCGGGGCTGCCGCTGATGGTGGCGCTCGATCCGCGCTGCGCCATCACCTCGCCCAAGTACAACCCGCCGCGCACCTGGACGACGCTCGGCGCCATCGGCGTCGGCGGACTCTCCACCTCGATCTACACGACGCCGGGGCCGGGCGGCTACAACCTGATCGGGCGCACGCCGGTGCCGCTCTGGGACACGCAGGCGAGGCTGCCGGCCTACCGTGACCGGGTGGTGCTGCTGGATGCCGCCGACAGGGTCAAGTTCGTGCCCGTCGAGCGCGAAGAGTTCGACTACATCGAGAGCCGCGTGGCCGACGGCACCTATACCTTCAACGTGACCGGCTATCAGCGTTTCTCCGTCCGCGCCTACAAGGCATGGGCCGCCTCCCTCGATGCGAGCGAGCGGTTCTGAACCATGGGATTCACGGTCATCAAGGGCGGTCTCGAGACCACGGTGCAGGATTATCCGGGCCGCAAGGGCGCCTTCGGCATGGGCTTCCCGCCGTCCGGGCCCATCGACCACTGGTCATTCCGCCTCGCCAACGTCCTGGTCGGCAATCCGCCGGGCGCGGCGGCGCTGGAATGCGCCTTCATCGGGCCGGTGCTGCGCGCGGACCGGGACGCGGTGATCGCGCTCACCGGCGCCGACATGAAGGCCACCCTCGACGGCGCGCCCGTGCCGCTCTGGGAGAGCATCGCCGTGCATGCCGGGCAGACGCTGGCGCTGGGCTCCGCCGTCACCGGTGCCCGCACCTACATCGCCTTCGCCGGCGGCATCGAGGTGGCCCCCTTTCTCGAATCGCGGGCGACCTTCGTCATCGGCGCCTGCGGCGGCCTCGAGGGGGCCGCACTGAAGGAAGGCCAGTCCATCCCCCTGCGAGACGTCGGCGCGACGGCGCCCAGCCGCAGGCTGAGGGACGGCGTGCGCCCGCCCTCCCCCGCCGGCGGCGTCTGGGAGATCGAGGTCGTCGCCGGTCCCAACGACGACTGGATCGACGAGGCCGGCAAGCGGCGCTTCCTGACGAGCGACTGGCGGCTTTCGTCCAAGAGCAATCGCGTCGGCTTCCGCCTTGACGGGCCGGACTGGACCTTCACCGCGAAGGCGACCGACAAGGCACCGGAGAACGGCGAGCACCCCTCCAACGTGATCGACCACGGCTACCCCATCGGCGCCATCAACCTCTGCGGCCAGACCCCCATCATCCTGATGGTGGACACCCTCACCCTCGGCGGCTTCATCAACCCCTACACGGTGCCGACCTGCGCCTGGTGGAAGCTCGGCCAGTCGCGACCCAACGAGATCTACCGCTTCCGCGAGGTCACGGTGGCGGCCGCGCAGGCCGAGCGCCGCCGCATCGCCACGCTGTGCACCGAGGACTCCCTGGCACCCGGGGAGCAGGACGGCGGCCGGGCATGAGGATCGTCGAGATCCGCGATGCCGTCGTGCCCATGGGCGCGCCGATGCGGAACGCCGTGATCGACTTCAGCAGGATGACCGTGAGCGCGGTCGCCGTGATCACGGACGTGGTGCGCGGCGGCAGGCCCGTGGTGGGCTTCGGCTTCAACGCCAACGGCCGCTACGCCCAGAGCGCGCTGATCCGCGAGCGCCTCGCGCCGCGCGTGCTGGAGGCGCCGGAGGAGCACGCGAGCACGGACGGTACCACCCTCGACGCGCGCGCCATCCGCAGCCTGATGATGCGGAACGAGAAGCCCGGCGGCCACGGTGAGCGCGCGGTCGCCGTGGCGGCGCTCGACATCGCGGTCTGGGATGCGGCCGCCAAGATCGCCGACATGCCGCTCTGGGCGACGATCGCGGACGCGGCCGGCACGGGCGCACCGGAGCGGAGCGTCCCCGTCTACGCCGCCGGCGGCTACTACGACCCCGACAAGGGCACGGAAGGCCTCGTCGCCGAGATGCGACGCTATCTCGATCAGGGCTACACCCAGGTGAAGATGAAGATCGGCGGCGCCACCCTCGACGAAGACCGCGCCAGGATCGAGGCGGTGCTGGCGCTGCTGGGCGGCGACGGCGCCCGGCTCGCGGTGGACGCGAACGGCCGCTTCGACGCCGAGACCGCGCTCCGCTACGCCGACGCGCTCGTTCCCTACCGCCTCGCCTGGTACGAGGAGCCCGGCGATCCCCTCGACTTCTCCCTCAACGCGGCGGTGGCGGCAGCCTATCCCGGCGCGATCGCGACCGGCGAGAACCTGCTCTCGCTGCAGGACGCGCGCAACCTGCTCCGCTTCGGCGGCATGCGGCCGGACGTCGACTTCGTGCAGTTCGACCCGGCGCTCGCCTACGGCGTGGGCGAGACCATCGACATCGTCGCCATGATGGCGGCGGAAGGCTGGTCGCCCCGCCGCTTCCTCCCCCACGGCGGTAACCTGCTGGCGCTCGCCGCCGCCGGCGGCCTTGCGCTCGGCGGCTGCGAATCCTATCCGGGCGTCTTCCAGCCCTTCGGCGGCTTCGCCGACGACACCCCGGTGGAGGATGGCCGGGTCAGCCTCGGCGATGCGCCCGGCGCGGGCTTCGAGCACAAGGCCGCGCTCGCCGCACTGCTGGAGACCCTACTCTGAATTCCGGTCGGCACGCGGTCCCGGCGGCAGCCGGAGAGACGACGGGGCGGCCCATGCCGAGCGCCGCCGAGTTCGTCCCGCTCGTCGCCCTGCTGATGGCGCTCGTCGCGCTCTCGATCGACGCCATGCTGCCCGCGCTGCCGGCCATCGGGAGCGACCTCGGCGCGGCGCGGCGCAACGACGTGCAGCTCGTCGTGACCGCCCTCTTCCTCGGGCTCGGCTTCGGGCAGCTCCTCTTCGGCCCGCTTTCCGACGTCATCGGCCGCAAGCCCGCCATCTTTGCCGGCCTTGCGCTCTTCATGGCCGGCTGCGTCGTCTCGATCCTCGCACCCACCTTCGAATCCATGCTCGCCGGCCGCGTGCTCCAGGGCATCGGCGTCGCGGCGCCGCGCATCGTCTCGGTGGCGCTGGTGCGCGACCAGTACGAGGGCCGCCGGATGGCGCGCATCATGTCGTTCGCGATGGCGGTGTTCATCCTCGTGCCCACGCTCGCGCCGGCCATCGGCCAGGGCATCCAGGCGATCGCGGGCTGGCGCGCCATCTTCCTCACGCTCTTCGCCGCCGCCGCCATCGCCGGCATCTGGCTCATGCTGCGCCAGCCCGAGACGCTGCCGGCGGAGCGGCGCACGCGCCTCTCCCTCAGCGCGCTCGGACGATCGGCGATGGAGGTGCTGCGGGTCCGGCAGTCGATGGGATACACGCTTGCGCTCGGCTTCGCCTTTTCCCCCTTCGTCGCCTACCTGAGCACGGCCCAGCAGATCTTCCAGGACGCCTACGGCGTGGGCTCTCTCTTCCCCGCCTATTTCGGCGGGCTGGCGCTGGCGTTCGGCGTCACCGCGCTGGTGAACGGCCATCTCGTCATGCGCTACGGCATGGTCCGCCTCTCGAGCGTCGCGGCGTTCGGCGCCACCCTCGTCTCGCTGGCGTCGTGGGCGGGAACCTTCGCTTTCGACGGGCTGCTGCCGCTCTGGCTGTTCGTGGTCTCCCTGATGCTCGTCTTCGCGGCGGTCGGCCTTCTCTTCGGCAACCTGAACGCACTCGCGATGCAGCCTCTCGGCCACGTCGCGGGCGTGGGCGCGGCGCTCGTCTCGCTGCTCTCCACCCTCATCTCGGTGCCGCTCGGCGGGCTGATCGGCTATGCCTTCGACGGCACCCTCTACGTCCTGCTGGGTTCGTTCGCGCTCTTCGGCGCGGGGACCTTCGCCGCCATCCGCTGGGCAGCACGCGGCCGGGAGCCGGCGGGACACGCCTGATTCGTCCATGCCGGCGCGCTTGTCGGAGCGGGCGGCGGGCGGGTAGAACCCTCGCAGCCGCCGGCACGGCGCGTGCCGGACGAGAGCGGGAGGTCACGGGCCAATGAGCAAAGTCATCATCACCTGCGCGGTCACGGGATCGATCCACACCCCCACCATGTCGCCGCACCTGCCGCTGACTCCGGACGAGATCGCGGCCGACGGCGTGGCCGCGGCTGAGGCCGGCGCCTCCATCCTCCACCTGCACGCGCGCGACCCCGAGGACGGGCGGCCGACGCCGGACCCGGACGTCTTCATGGCCTTCCTGCCGCGCATCAAGCAGCAGTCCGACGCGGTCATCAACATCACCACCGGCGGCGGGCTCGGCATGACGCTGGACGAGCGCCTCGCCGCGCCGCGCCGCGCGAGCCCGGAGATGACCTCGCTCAACATGGGCTCCATGAACTTCGGCATCTACCCGATGCTGAACCGCTACAAGGAGTTCAAGTACGACTGGGAGAGGGCCCATCTGGAGGGCACGAAGGACTTTATTTTCCGCAACACATTCAAAGATATCGAATACATCATGAAGGATTTGGGTGAAGGCCACGGCGTGCGCTTCGAGTTCGAGTGCTACGACGTCGGCCACCTTTACAACCTGGCCCATTTCGTCGACCGGGGCTTGGTGAAGCCGCCGCTCTTCGTGCAGACCATCTTCGGCATCCTGGGCGGCATCGGCGCCGACCACGAGAACCTGATGCACATGCGCCGCATCGCCAACAAGCTCTTCGGCGACGACTACCGCTGGTCGATCCTGGCCGCCGGCCGCCACCAGATGAGCTTCGTCACCATGGGCGCGATGATGGGGGGCAATATCCGCGTCGGCCTGGAAGACAGCCTCTTCATCGGCAAGGGCGAGCTCGCGCCCTCCAACGCCGCCCAGGTCGCCAAGGCCAGGCGCATCGTCGAGGAGCTCTCCCTCGAGGTCGCGACGCCGGCGGAGGCGCGCGAGATGCTGGGCCTCAAGGGCGGCGATCAGGTCAGCTTCTGAAGGAGCACATCCCCCCCTCAGACGCCAGATGTTCTCATTATGGTGGCCAGCGCGAGATGACTGTCGTCAAGAGAACCGGGCCGCCAGGCGGCCCGGACGGCGCGACCGCACGTCGCACGTCCACGTGCGCAGGCGCACGATGCGCCGAAGGCGCGTAGCGTCGCACGTCCACGCGCGCGGAGCGCACGATCGAGCGGAGCGAGCGCGTCGCGCGGCAACGCGCGCATGAGCGCCCGGCGCCTGAGGATTCTTGGTAGAGTCCCTCTCAAAACCTCTCGGCGCGGAACGGGCGGTGGCAGCCGCCGCAGGCGGCGCCGACCGCGCCGAAGGCGCCCTGCAGGCTGGCGAGATCGGTGCCTGCCGCCGCCACCAGACCTTCCAGCGCCTTGGTCATCGCATCGGCCTTCTCGACGACCGCCGGGAAGGTGGTCCAGACTTCCGCCTTGGCCCGGGTCTTGCCGGGAAGCGCACCGTTGTCGGAGCCGGGCGGCCACATTGCGCCCACGTCCATCGTGGACAGCGCGAGCAGATTGTTGGCGATCCCGCTCGCCTGCGCCCCGTCGTAAGGAACCTGGCCCTTGGCGATGCCCGCGAGCTGGCCCATGAAGAAGCCGTTGAGCTGCATGTAGGCTAGGCGGGCCTTGATTGCGCCCGAGTGGTCCTCCTGGGCGCTCGCCGTGCCGGTGCCGGCGAACGCCACCAGCGCGAACGCCAGTGCCGCCGCAGCCGAAATCAGTGCGCGTCTCGTCATCGTCTGCCCCCCTGCCCGTGCCGTCCGGGCTTCTTTCCCTGCGCGAATCCTACTCTCCCAAGCCGCCTCCCGCCATCGCCGATTGCCGTCCGCCGTTCCGACCCGCGCGCTGCGCCGGCTTGCGTTCGCCCCCGCCGGCGGCAATATGGCCGGCGACGGACGAAGGGCACGGCATGAGCGAGAGGAACGGCGCCCGCTACGTGGTCGCGACCGACGTCGGCGGCACCTGCACCGATGCGGTGCTCTTCGCCGCCGGCGAGCCGGTGCGCCTGGGCAAGGCGCTCTCCACCCCGCCCGACTTCGCGGACGGCGTGCTCGCCGCCGTCGCCGCCGCGGCGGAAGGCATGGGCATCGCCACGGATGCCTTGCTGGCCGAGACGGGGCTCTTCGTGCACGGATCTACGGTGGTCGACAACACGCTGCTCACCCGCACCGGCGCCAGCACCGGGCTCATCACCACGGAGGGCTTCGAGGACACGCTGACCATCACCCGCGGCGCCTACGGCCGCTGGGCCGGCCTCACCGAGGACGGAATCAAGCACCCCGTGGCGACCGACCGGGCGCCCGCGCTGGTGCCGGGAACCCGCACCAGGGGCGTGCCGGAGCGGGTGGACTACAAGGGCGCCGTCCTGCGCCCGCTGGACGAGGACGCGGTGCGCGCGGCGATCTGCGCGCTGGTCGAGGATGCGGGCGTGGACGCGCTGGCCGTCTCCTTCCTCTGGTCCTTCTACAACGACGCCCACGAGCGCCGGGTCGGCGACCTGATCCGCGAGATCGCGCCATCCGTCTACGTCACGCTCTCGAGCGAGATCGCGCCGGTGCCGGGCGAGTACGAGCGCGCGTCGACGACGGTCATCAACGCCTATGCCGGGCGCATCGCCCGCGACTACGTGACCACCCTGCAGGGGCTGCTCAAGGCGCGCGGCTATGACGGGCCGCTGCTGGTGATGCAGGGCTATGGCGGTCTGCTGCCGGCCGAGGAGGCGGCCGGACGCGCCGTCGGCATGCTCGAATGCGGCCCCGCCGCCGGCGTCATCGGCAGCCGCCATCTCGGCCAGCTCATGGAGGACGACGACATCATCGCCTGCGACATGGGCGGCACCACCTTCAAGGTCGGCGTCATCCAGGGCGGGGCGATCGAGTACGCGCGCGAGCCGATGGTCGACCGCTACCACTACGTGGCGCCGAAGATCGAGGTGGTCTCCATCGGCGCCGGCGGCGGCAGCATCGTGGCGCTGGACCCCGTCACGGGCGTGCCCGGCGTCGGCCCCGCAAGCGCCGGCGCCCGGCCCGGCCCGGTCTGCTACGGGCTCGGCGGGACCGAGCCGACGCTGACCGACGTCATGCTGCTGGTCGGCTACATGGACCCCGGCACCTTCCTCGGCGGCACCATCACGCTCGATGCGCAAGCCGCCCGGCACGCATTCGAGGAGAAGGTGGCCAGGCCGCTCGCCATGAGCGTGGAAGAGGCGGCCATCGGCATCTACCGCATCGCCGCGGCGCAGATCACCGACCTCATCCACGAGATCACGGTGGAGCGCGGCCTCGACCCGCGCGATTTCGTGCTGCACGCCTTCGGCGGAAGCTGCGGGCTGCTCTGCGGCGTGTTCGGCGCGGAGCTCGGCGTAAAGCGCATCGTGGTGCCCCACACCGCCGCGGTAAACGCCGCCTTCGGCCTGCTGGCCGCCGACATCGTCCACGAATACAGCGTCACCAGGACGCTGCCGGCGGACAGCCCTGCCGAGGAGATCAACGCGATCTACGCGCCGATGGTGGAGCGCGCCCGCGCCCAGCTCGCCGCCGAGGGATTCACCGGCGACGCGATTGCGCTGGACTGGTCGGTCGACCTGCGCTACGGCCGCCAGGTGCACGAGGTGACGACACCGGTGGCGGACGGCGGGCCGATGGACGATGCCGCCGTCGCCTGGCTCGCGGCCGATTTCGAGGCGCTCTACGAGCGCAAGTTCGGCAAGGGCTCCGCCTATCGCGCCGCCGGCATGGAGATGACCATGTTCCGGCTGTCCGCGCGCGGCCTGGTGGAGCGCCCTCCCATCGAGCGCTCCCCGCCCGGCGACGGCGATCCGGCGCCCGCGCTGATCGGCCGGCGCGACATCTTCGTCGAGGCCGCGGGCGCGCTTGCGCCGGCGGACATCTACGACTTCGAGCGGCTCGCGCCGGGCAACGTCGTCACCGGGCCTGCAGTGATCCACACGCCGATCACCACCATCGTCCTACAGGCCGGCCAGGCCGGCCGTATGGACGCCTACCGTAACATCGTCATCGAGCTCGGCTGAGGCCCGCCATGGACCCGATCACCTTCTCGATCATCCGCCACCGGCTGTTCCGCGTCATCGACGAGGCCGTGATCACGCTGAAGCACGTCTCCGGCAGCGCGATCACCAACGAGGGCCACGATCTCATGGTCTCGCTCTACCGCGCCGACGGCTCCCTGCTCATGGGCGGCGTGGGCTTCCTACACCATCTCACCAGCGCGGCGGAGGCCTGCAAGGCGGTCATCCGCCGCTTCGAGGGCGACATCGGCGAGGGCGACGTGTTCCTCACCAACTGCCCCTACACCGCCGCGCTGCACACCTCCGACATCTACCTGGTGGCGCCGATCCACCACGACGGCCGGCTGGTCGCGTGGAGCGCCTGCTTCGTCCACGTCTACGACATCGGCGCCATGGTGCCCGGCGGCTTCAGCCCGGATTCGCGCGACATCTTCACCGAGGGCTTCTCATCGCCCGGCATCAAGCTGGTGGAAGGCGACACCATGCGCCGCGACGTGATGGACACGCTGCTCAACATGGTGCGCGCGCCGGAGATGGTGGCGCTCGACCTCTCCTCGATGATCGCGGCCAACAACGTCGCGCGGGAGCGGATGGTGGCGCTGATCGAGAAGTACGGCGCGGAGCCCGTGGACGAGGCCTGCGCGGCGCTGGTCGACCAGTCGGAGACGCTCTTCCGCAAGCGCCTGCAGGAATTGCCGGACGGCCGCTGGGAGGCGCGGCAGTATTTCGACATCGAGGGCGAGACCTGCCGGGTGCTGCTCGCCATGACCAAGGAGGGGGACGAACTCACCTTCGACTTCACCGGCTCGAGCCCGCAGTCGCACTACGGCATCAACTGCACCTACTGGGCCTCGTGGGGCGGCTTCTTCGCCCCCCTCTTCCCGCTGCTCTGCTACGACATCACTTGGAACGACGGCGTGCTGAGGCCGATCAGTATGATCGCGCCGGAAGGCTCGGTGGTGAACTGCACGCGCCCTGCGCCGGTCTCGCTCGCCACCGTGGGCGCGATCCAGTCGGTCAACAACGCCGCCTGCACCTGCATCGCCAAGATGCTGTCCGCGAGCGAGGCCTACGCGAAGGAGGCCACGGCCGTCTGGCACGGCAGCCACTTCGCCATCTTCATGTTCGGCCTCAACCAGCGCCGCCAGGAGGCCATCGGCATCCTGACCGAGACCTTCGGCGGCGCGGGCGGGGCCCGCACCTGGGCCGACGGCATCGACGTCGGCGGCGAGATCCCCAACCCCATCGGCCGCATGGCCAATGTCGAGACCACCGAGGCGACCTTCCCGGTGCGCTACCTCTTCCGCCGCGCGCGCCCGGATACCGGCGGGCCCGGACGCTGGCGCGGCGGCAACGGGATCGAGTTCGCCCTGGTGCAGCACGATTCGCCGGAGGGCGGCATCAACTACGTGGTCTCGGGCAAGGGCACCGAGTTCTCGATGAGCGAGGGGCTGGGCGGCGGCTATGCCGGCGCGCCCTGCGCCTACCGCTGGGTGCACAACAACCGCGCCAGGGAGGACGGGCGCAACGTCAACCCCTTCCCCACCTCCCTCGACGAGATGACCGGCGAGGCGGAGACGATCTCCTGGGGCGTCTTCCCGCTCAAGGGAGACGACGCGCTCTACGTCCGCTCCGACGGCGGCGGCGGCTTCGGCGACCCTCTGGAGCGGGAGCCTGCGCGGGTGCAGGCCGACGTCCAGGCCGGCGCGGTCTCGGCGGAAGTGGCGGCCAGGGTCTACGGCGTGGTGACGACGGCCGGCGGGGTGGACGAGGACGCCACCCGGGCCCGCCGCGAGGCGCTCCGCCAAGCCCGGCTCGCGACGCCTGTGGCAGCCGAATGAGCGCGACCCGCATATCGGCCACCCTCGCGGTGAACGAGGATCGCGCCATCGCATGCCTGGCGTGCGGCCATGCGCTGGGCCCTGCCGGCGCGCCCTGGAAGGAACACGCCCGGCTCGACGAGCAGCCCATGCAGGGCGCCGGCGGCGCGCCCTACAGCAACGCCGAGCGGGTCCTGCTGCGGCGCTTCTACTGCCCCGGCTGCAGCGCCCTGCTGGATACCGAATCGGCGCTCGCGGGCGATCCCTTCCTCACCGACATCGTGCGGGTGTAGAGGACCATCCCGTGCACGATATCGCCATCCGTCCGGAGATCGTCGAGCGGGTCGTGAAGCGGCGCGGGCGGATGCGCCTCTTCGAGCGGCTCGATCCCGCGCGCAGCGCGGCGGTCTACATCGACATGCAGGTGACCTTTCTCGCGCCAGGCGCGCCGGTAGAGGTGCCGATGGCACGCGCCGTCGTGCCCCGGATCAACGCTCTCAACGCGCGGCTCAGGGCGCTCGGCGTGGCCGTCTTCTGGGTCGCCCACGCCAACGCGCGCCGCGACGACGGCGCCTCCGACTGGCCCGGCTTCTTCGACCATTTCGTCTCCGACGAGGCGCGCGCCCGCACCATTGCGGGTCTTGCGCCGGGTGCCGACGGCCAAAAACTCTGGCCCGAGCTGGAGGTCGCGGACGAGGACACCCTCCTCTTCAAGAACCGCTACAGCGCGCTGATCGCCGGCTCCTCGCCGCTCGAGGGGAAGTTGCGCGAGCGCGGCATAGACACGCTGCTCATCGGCGGCACCAAGACCGACGTCTGCTGCGAATCGACGGCGCGCGACGCCATGATGCTCGACTTCAAGACCGTGATGATCGCCGACTGCTGCGCAGCGCTTACCGACGAGGAGCACCGCGACGCGCTGGAGACCGTCATCCAGCAGTTCGGCGACGTGATGAGCGCGGAGGAGGCCCTCGCGGCGCTGGGAGCCTCCGGCTAGCCCCTCGTCGTCCTTTCTACGCGCCGCCGGCCCTTACTCCGCAGGCACCTGGCGCCTGAGGACGGCGACGAAGATCAGCGCGGTCCCGAACATGAGGATGCTGTAGGTCGCCGCCGGCACGGTGGCGAGGCCGCCGCCGAAGACGAGCGTCGCCACGGCGATGGCCAGCGTGCCGTTCTGGATGCCGCATTCGATGGCGATGGTGACACGCTGGCGGGGGCCGGAGGCGAAGAGTCGCGCCAGGAGATAAGCGATTGCCATCATCACGACGTTGAGCACCACCGTCACCGGCCCCGCCTGGTCCAGGTAGTCCAGCGCGTTCTCGTGCTCCTGGTAGATGGCGCCCGCGAGCACCAGGGCGAAGAGCAGCGCGGAGAGACGGTGCGCCGTCGCCAGGAAGCGTGTGGCGAAGCCCTCGGCCCAGCGTCGCACCGCGAGCCCGATCAGCGCCGGCAGGGTGACGATCAGGAAGACGCTCAGCGCCGTCTCGAGGACGGAGATCTCGCCCGCATCGCCGCCCATGAACCGCTCGTGCGCGAACACCACGATGAGCGGGATGGTGATGACGGAGAGCAGGCTGATGATGGCCGTCAGCGAGATGGACAGCGCCACGTCGCCGCGCCCGAAGGCGGCCAGCAGGTTCGAGGTCACCCCACCGGGCGCCGCGGCGATGATCATGACGCCGAGCGCGAGCTCCGGCGGAAGCGACCACAGGCTGACCAGGCCGTAGGCCACGGCCGGCAGCAGCACCACTTGCGACACGGCGCCCACGAGGAAGTCGCGCGGCCGCTTCGCGACCCGGACGAAGTCGCTGACGGTGAGTCCCAGCCCGAGCGAGAACATGATGATCGCAAGGGCGATCGGGAGGACGATGTCTGTCACGATTCCCATGGCCGCTTCCCTGTCACTGGCGGCATCGAATCGGTATCGCGGAATCGTGCATCAGCCGATGACGCGCTTCAAGAACTCCTTCCGCGTCCCTGGCCGCGCCTGCCCCCCTCCCTGCAGCGAGCGAGAGCGCGGCGCCCCTCCGCATGCCCGATTGGGCGGCCTGCCGCATTGCTGCTAACATGCGGCGCGGACTGGCGAAATCGATCGTCGGCAGACCCTTTGCGCGGGGCAAGCGGGAGGTCTCGGGTGGCGCTGACCACGCTGAAGGAGATGGCGGCGACGCGGCGGGCCAAGTTCGGCACGGTCCTGATCGAGCTCGCCTCCCCCGGCATCGGCCACATCCTCAAGGCCGCCGGCGCCCAGTTCGTGTTCCTCGACATGGAGCACTCCGGCTTCGGCTTCGACACGGTGAAGCAGCTCCTGCGCTACATGGAGGCGGCCGAGCTGCCGGCGTTCGTGCGTGTGCCCTCGCGTCACTACCACCACATCGCCCGTGCGCTCGACATGGGGGCCGAAGGGATCATGACGCCGATGGCGGGCACGGCGGAGGAAGCCCGGCGAATCGCGGCGCACGCCAAGTATCCGCCGCTGGGCAATCGCGGCGTCGCCCTCGGCATCGCCCACGACCGCTACGCGCCGGGCGCGCCGGTCACCAAGATGCGCGCCGCCAATCGCCATGTCGCGGTGTTCCTCCTGATCGAGACCCGCCAGGGCCTCGAGAATGTGGAGGAGATCGCCGCCACGGACGGGATCGACGGCCTCTGGATCGGCCACTTCGACCTCAGCACCTCCCTCGGCATTCCCGGCCGCTTCGATCATCCGGACTTCCTTGCGGCGGTGGACCGGGTCGCGCGCGCCTGCGCGAGGCACAAGAAATCCTTCGGCTGTCTCGTCCTCGATGTCGAGGGCGGCATCGCCGCCTATCACCAGGGCTTCGACATGATCTGCTACTCCGCCGACGTCTGGCTCCTGCGGGAGACGCTTAGCCGCGGCATCGGCGACCTGAAGGCTGCGCTCGCCGGCCGCCGGCGGCGTTAGGGGCAAGCGATGCCGAGCACCGCTCTGCGCGCGATGATGGGCACGAAGAAGCCCAAGTTCGGCTCCTTCGTGATCGAGTTCGACAGCCCCGGCATGGGTCAGACGCTCAAGGCCGCCGGCTGCCAGTACGCGCTGCTCGACATGGAGCACTCCGGCTTCGGCTACGACCAGCTCAAGCGCATGCTGCGCTTCTACCAGGCGGCCGACCTGCCGGTGATCGTCTCCACCGTCGGCGGCGACTACGACATGGTGGCGCGCGCGCTGGACATGGGGGCGGACGGCATCCAGCCGGCCAAGGTCGGCAGCGCCGAGGAGGCGCGCGCCATTCTCGATCACGTCCGCTATGCGCCGAAAGGGGCGCGCGGCGTCGCCGTCGGCATCGCCCACGACCGCTACGTCCCCGGCCCGCCGGCGCCGAAGCTCCGCGCCGCCAACCGCGACGTGGTGTTCTTCCCCAAGATCGAGACGCCCGAGGGCATCGAGGAGATCGAGGCCATCGCCGCGCTCGACGGCGTGGACGGCATCTGGATCGGCCATTTCGACCTCTCGGTCGCCATGGGGATCCCGGCCCGCTTCGACCACCCGCGATTCCAGGCGGCGATGGAGCGGGCGAGCGCCGCCTGCAAGCGGCACGGAAAGTCGCTCGGCCGCATCTGCGACGACACCGAAACCGGGGTGGCGCTGCATGACATGGGCTTCGACTTCCTATGCTATTCTGGGGACAGTTGGCTGGTGCAGCGGGGCCTCGCGGAGGGCATCGCCGCGCTGCGCAAGGCCTGCCGCGGCCCGCGCTCAGGCGCCGCGGCGAATAACTGACTGGAGGAGGGCGCGGCGCCCGCCGCGCCGAATAACGGGAGGCCATCCATGGCAATCAGGTCGATGCGGTCAATGATCGGCGGGCTCGCCGCTCTTGCGGTGCTCGCTGGCGGGTCATCTGCCGCCTGGGCGGAGAGCGCCGCCGAGATCGCGGTGCGCGAGGCCAAGCAGTATGCCGGCACCGAGATCAACGTGTTCTGGGAAGCGGGACTGCAGGCGCTGGGTCCGCAGAACTTCTCGGGACCGATGTGGGAAGAGCTCACCGGGATCAAGGTGAACATCATCGAAGCCCAGCATGACGAGATGTTCCCCAAGATGTTGCAGGAGCATCGGGGCGGCACCGGCGCCTATGACGTCCTGAACATCGTCCCCGCCTGGCTGGGCGACATGGTGCGCGCCGGCGCGGTCGAGCCCCTCGACGAATACGTCGACAA
>WTGU01000009.1 GCA_011523425.1 Alphaproteobacteria bacterium | reverse complement strand
CCTGGGGGGGCGGAGAGGGTCGGGGTGAGGTGGGGGATTCCGGGCCGCACTGCATGCGAGCGGGGGGAGCGTGCGTCAACCGGGCGCGACCCCGTGTGGTCAGAACGTGCTCCAGCGCTCAGGCGAAGAGCGCCTGGGCCATGAAGATGCGCGCATCGATGTTGGCGCCGCAGACGACGACCGCCGTGCGCCTGCCCCGCAAGCGCCCGGCGAGCGGGCCGAGCAGCGCCGCTGTCGCCGCGGCGCCCGCCGGCTCCACCGCGAGCTTCATCTCCGCGAAGAGCAGCCCCATGGCACGGCGCATGGCCTCGTCGTCGATCCTCACCAGCTCGTCCACGTAGGCCCGGCAGAGCCCGAACGAATAGGGCGCGGCATGGGGCGCGCCGAGACTGTCGGCGATGGTCCTCACGCGCTCGATCGCCTGCGGCGCGCCCGCGGCGAAGCTCCGGTGCATGGTGTCGGCGCCCTCGGGCTCCACGCCGTAGACCCGGCACCCCGGCTGCAGGGTCTTGATGGCGCAGGAGACCCCGGCGCAGAGACCGCCGCCGCCGATGGGGACGATCACCGCATCGAGAGCGGGCGCCTGGCGCGCGAGTTCGAGGCCCACCGTCGCGGTGCCGAGCGCGGTCACGGGCCCCTCGAAGGGATGGATCAGCGTGCGCCCCTCGTCCGCCTCGATGGCGCGCACGGTCTCGAAGGCGGTGTGCACGTCCGGCACCTGCACCAGCTCGGCGCCGTAGCGGCGCACCTGGGCGACGCGAAACGGATCGGCGCCCTCCATCATCACCACCTTGGCCGAGGCGCCGACACGGTGCGCGGCGTAGGCAACGGCGATGGCGTGGTTGCCGGCGCTCACCGCGGTGACGCCCCGGGCCCGCGCCGCCTCGTCGAGGGCGAGCGCGTTCAGTAGCGCGCCGCGCGCCTTGAAGGTGCCGGTGCGCTGGAAGAGCTCGAGCTTGAGGAAGACCGCGCTCTCCTCCCCGAGTGCCGCCGCGAGCGTCTCGCTCCGCCAGCGCTGCACCGGGGTCTCGTCGACGAGATCGCCGAGGGTCTCCCGCGCCCGCTCGATCGCGGCGAGGTCCGGCGGGGCCGCGCCTTCCTCCGCCACCGGGACGCCTATGCCCCGCTGAAGCGCGGCGGGCGCTTCGCGACGAAGGCCTCCACCGCCTCGCGGTGATCAGCGCTGCCGCCGAGCACGCCGTAGGTGGCCGACGCCCGGTCGAGCCCGGCGCGCAGGTCGCCGCCGATGCCGTCCCGCACCAGCCGCTTGATGGCGCGGATGGCGAGCGTCGGGCCGTCCGCGAGCCGGCGCGCGAGCGACATGGTGCGCTCCATCAGCTCGTCGTCGGGCCAGACGCGGTTGACGAGGCCGATGCGCTCGGCCCCCGCCGCGTCGATGGCATCGCCCGTCCAGAGCAGCTCAAGCGCCTTCGCCTGCCCCACCAGCCGGGGCAGCCAGTGGGCGCCGCCTGCGCCGGGCGCAAGGCCGACCTTCACGTAGGTCTCCGCGAACGTGGCCGAGGCGCCTGCGAAGCGCAGGTCCATCGCCAGCGCGAGATCGAGGCCGGCACCGATGGCAGCGCCGTTGATGGCGGCGATCGCGGGCTTGTCCATGTCGGCGAGCGTGAGGGGAATGCGGTGGACGTGCTCGCCGATCAGCGCCCGCTGCTCCGCCGCCGAGCGTTCCAGCCCCTCCCCCATCAGCTCCTTGATGTCGCCGCCGCTGCAGAAGGCCTTGCCTGCCCCGGTCACCACCACGACGTGCACGTCCTCGCGCGCCCGGCACTCGGCCAGCGCCGCGGCCCAGGCGTCGATCATCGAGCGGGTGAAGGCGTTGCGCCGCTCCGGCCGGTCGAGCGTGATCGTCGCGATCCTGTCGGCGATCTCCAGGCGGATGTCGTCGCTCATGGGCGGGCTCCCTCCCCTGCTGCTGCGGCGGCGTCAGTGCCGGCAGTGCCGGCGGCGACCAGCATCGGCCAGAGCGCCGCGCCGCCGCCCTGCCCGGCGTCGGTGCCGAGCACCCGCCACCAGTGGGCCTCGTTGCCGCATTCGTCGCGCCAGGCCCAGAGCCGCTTGGTCCAGTGGTGCAGGTCGTGCTCGGCGGTGTAGCCGATGGCGCCGTGCACCTGGTGCGCGAGCCGGGCGATCGTGCCTGCCGCCTGGCTCGCCCGCGCCTTGGCCGCGGCGAAGGCGAAGGGGGTGCGCGCCTCAGCCGCTGCGTCCACCGCCGCACCGCTCGCCGCCGCCTCGCCCGCGATCTCCGCGAGGTGGTGCTGGATCGCCTGGAACCGTGCCAGCGGCCGGCCGAACTGCTCCCGTTCGCTGGCATAGCGCACGGTCATGGCGAGCGCCTGCTCCATCGCGCCCCTTAGCTGCGCGGCGCGGGCGAGCGCCATCAGCAGGGTGCCGTCGGTATCGGGCGGCAGGGTGCCGGCGGCGGCCGGCGGGCCTGAGAGAGCCATGTCGTCGCGCGGCTCGCCGGCGAGGTTGGCGCCTTCGACAACATCGGCCGGCGTGCGGAGCGTCAGCGTCCCCTCCGGCCCGACGACCGCGACCGCCGAGGCGAAGCGCGCCCACGGCACCCGCCGCACGGTGGAGCCATCGCCGTCCTCGCCCGCCGCCGTCGTAGAGAGGGCGAGCGGGCCGGGCGGCGCCTCCATCCCGGCTGCGTGACAGAGCAGCGTCGCCATCATCGTCTCGGCGACCGGCAGCGGCGCGGCGTGGCGGCCTGCCGCGCGCAGCACGGCGAGCCCCGCTGCAAGCCCGGCGCCGCCCGCGTCTTCCGGGAGGGCGGCCTGGGCCAGCCCGGTCGCGGCGAAGGCCTGCCACGCGCCTTCCGGCCACTCTCCTTTCGCCAGCGCGGCGCGGGCCGCGCCGCTCTCCGCCGCGAACAGGTCGTCCGCGGTCTGCTCGATCAGGCGCAGGGTCTCGTCGCTCACTGGCTTTCCCCCTCACCTGACCCCGAGGCCGCGCGCGATGATCGAGCGCAGGATCTCGTTGGTGCCGCCGCGCAGGGTGAAGGAGGGCAGCCCCAGCACCGACGCCCCCAGCGCCGACGCGAGAGACGGCGCATTGCCGCCGGCACCGTCGCGATCGCCGGCAACGGGCTCGAGCGGCACGGCGCGGCGTAGGGTTTCGGCGACCTCGGCCTCGAAGCGGGTGCCCATGTCCTTGACGATGGCGGCCTCGACGTCCGGCAGCGCGCCGGCCTCGAGCCGGCCGGCAACGGCGAGCGACATGGCACGCAGCGCATAGAACTCCGCCACGAGACGGCCGATCGCCTCGGCGAGCCGCGGCTCCGGCGCCGGTCCCGCCGCCTCGACCAGCGCAGCCAGCAGGTGGAAGGTGCTGAGGATGCGCTCCGGCCCGCTGCGCTCCAGCGCGAGCTCGCCGGTCACCTGGCGCCAGCCGTCGCCTTCCCGGCCGATCAGCCTGTCGGCGGGGATGGTGACGCCGTCGAAGACGCATTCGTTGAAGTCGTGCTTGCCGGCGAGGTTGACGATGGGGTTGACCTCGACGCCGTCGCCCTCCAGGTCGATCAGGAACTGGCTGAGCCCCTCGTGGCGGCTCTCCCCGGCCGGGCCGGTGCGGCAGAGCGCGATCATGTAGTGGGAGCGGTGGGCGTTGCTGGTCCACACCTTGGTCCCGTCGATGCGCCAGCCGTCTCCGCTCCGCACCGCGCGGGTGCGCACCGAGGCGAGGTCGGAGCCGGAATCGGGCTCGCTCATGCCGATGGCGAAGTAGCACCCGCCGGCGGCAATGCGGGGAAGGATGGCCCGGCGCTGCGCCTCGCTGCCGAAGCGGAGCAGCAGCGGGCCGCTCTGCCGGTCCGCAACCCAGTGGGCGTAGACGGGCGCGCCGGCGGCCAGCAGCTCCTCGATCACCACGTAGCGCTCCAGCGCGGAGCGCTCGTGCCCGCCATAGGCCGCGGGCCAAGTCATGCCGATCCAGCCCCGCGCGCCGAGCGCACGGCTGAAGGAGGCGGACCAGTCGGAGCCGAAATCGGAATCGGGCCGCCAGCCCTCTTCCGCCTGCGATTGGGCGAGGAAGGCGCGGACCTCGGCGCGGAGCGCTTCCACGCCGGGCGGCATCACGGGCGGCGGGAAGTCGAACCCGGTCACGGCTTGTGCTCAGCCCGCACTTCCGACCAATGCCATGATCCGCGCGGCGCCGTCAGGGCGATGCGGCGTGCGGCAACCGCCGCATGACCGCGTCGAAGGTGTAGACGCCGGTCAATGCCTGGACTCGTCCAGCGCGTCCTGCAGGGACTCCTCGTCGCCGTGGGCAGGATCGTCTGCCACGTGGCGGAGGACCCCCTTGGCCGCGCCGGCGGTCTTCCGCACGATGGTGATGCGGCCATCGGCGACATAGCTGCGGTACTCGTCCCCCGGCCCGATGCCGACCTCCCTGCACTGATCGACGGGGAGCGTGATCTGGCGCTTGGCGCTCACGCGCGGCATGACGGGCGCTCAGCGGCCGAAGGTCTGGCCGTAGCGCGCGAGCTTGGCGCGCCATGCCTCATTGTCCCGGATATCGCCGTTGACGATGCCCTGCGGCGCCTCGCCCCGCATCAGCGCCTTGCAGGCGGCGACGTCGTCGGCGCCGAGGCCGGCGAAGCACTGGTCCGTCCAGGCCAGCGCGTGCGGGGCGAAGACCACGTTGTCGAGCTTGAGGATGGGATCGTCCGGGTCCGGCGGCTCGGGGTCGAGCACGTCGAGGCCGGCGCCGGCGATCCGCCCCTCCTGCAGCGCCGCAGTCAGCGCCTTCTGGTCGACCGTGCCGCCGCGCGAGGTGTTCACGAAGTAGGCGGTGGGCTTCATCAGGCCGATCAGGCGGGTATCGACGATGTGGCGTGTCTCCTCGCTCAGCGGGCAGTTGACGGTGAAGATGTCGGACTCGCGGCAGAGCGTGTCGAGATCCACCATCCGCACGCCGAGCTCCGCCGCCACCGCCGGGTCGGCATAGGGATCGCAGGCGATGAAGTCCATGTCGAAGGGGGCGGCCATGCGGAACATCTCGGCCCCGATATTGCCGATGCCGACCGAGCCGAGCGTCTTGCCGACGAGGCCGACGCCCATGTGCGCCCCCTTGCGGGCGAAGCCGGGCGGCCCCTCAAGGGTGAGCTGGTGCTTGAGCAGCAGCTTGCCGGTGACGGCGAGGATCAGCGCGATGATGGCGACGGCGACCGGGCGGCGCACGCCGTTCGGCGTGATGACGAGCGCGATGTCGTTGTCGGAGCAGGCGGGGACGTCGACCGTGTCGTAGCCGACGCCGAAGCGCGCGACCATGGCAAGCCGGCCGTCCGCCGGCACGCTGGAGCGGTCGAAGCGCTGGGCGAGCAGGATCAGCGCGTCGTGCCCGGCGAGCTCGGCCGCGTCCACCGGGCCGTCGCCGTTCTCGAGGTAGCGCCAGTCGATGTCCGGGTCCTCGTCGAGCGGCGTGCGGTCGAACATGGGGAAGAGCGGCTCGCCGTCAGCGGTGAGGAAATCCCTGCTCAATGCGACTCTGAACTTGTCTTCCATAACCGTCTGATCTCCCTTATCTCTTCTTCCGCCTGCGACCGCGCTTGCATTGGGCGCGCAAGCCCTCGGCGCCCTCACGCATCGCCTGCTGCAGCAGCCAGACATCGCCCGAATAGCAGATGAAGTCGAAGCCGTCGGCAAAGAGTGCCGCGCCCGTCTCCACGTTCGGCACCAGCCGGCCGAGCGACTTGTTGTTGCGGTGCGCGGCCTTGGCGATGCGCGCCACGGCGGCGGTGAAATCGGGGTGGTCGAACTGGCCGGCGATGCCCATGGAGACCGAGAGGTCGAAGTGGCCGA
>WTGU01000006.1 GCA_011523425.1 Alphaproteobacteria bacterium | reverse complement strand
CATTGGCTGCGCACCGCGGCCACGATCTCCGAGGCGCTGCCCTACATGCGGCGCTTCGCGGGCCGGAGCCTGGTGATCAAGTACGGCGGCCATGCCATGGGCGACGCGGCGCTCGCCCGGAGCTTCGCGCGCGACGTGGTGCTGCTGAAGCAGATCGGCATCAGGCCGGTGGTGGTCCACGGCGGCGGCCCGCAGATAGGCCGGATGCTGGCCCGGCTCGGCATCGAGAGCGACTTCGTCGACGGGCTGCGCGTCACCGACGCGGCCACCATCGAGGTCGTCGAGATGGTGCTGGCGGGCGCCATCAACAAGGAGATCGTGACCACCATCGGCGCCGAGGGCGGCACCGCGGTGGGCCTCAGCGGCAAGGACGGCAAGCTCATCGAGGCGGAGCCCCTGGCCCGGCGCACGCGCGATGCCGAGACCGGCGCCGAGCGCCTGGCCGAGCTCGGCTTCGTCGGCGAGCCCCGCCGCATCAACGCCGCGCTGCTCGACCATCTGGGCGATTCCGACATCATCCCGGTGATCGCGCCCATCGGCGTCGGCGCAGGCGGCGAGACCTACAACATCAATGCCGACACCGCCGCGGGCGCCATCGCGTCCGCGCTCTCGGCCGCGAAGCTCCTGCTGCTGACCGACGTCCCCGGCGTGCTCGATGCGGACGGCGCGCTCATCAGCCGGATGACGACCGCCGATGCCGGGCGCCTGCTCGGGAGCGGGGCCGTGAGCGGCGGCATGATTCCCAAGCTCGAGACCTGCCTCGCGGCGATCGAGCGCTCGACCGAGGCGGCCCACATCCTGGACGGCCGCCTGCCCCACGTGGTCCTGCTGGAGCTCTTCACCGAGCACGGCACCGGCACCATGATCGTGCCCGGCTAGGCCCCAAGTGACACAGCCCCCCTCGTTTTTTATGCGGAATATCCCGGGACAACCCGGCACAAAGCGGCACGAACCGGCACAATTTGGGGGGGCAAACGGCGGCGGTACGGGGCTCGCCGCCGATCCTGCCTCCGCCTGCCGTCGCTCGCTGACTCGTCCGACCCATGACGCGAGCCTGACGCAGACGCCGCGCGCCGTGCACCGCACCATGGTCCGGGGTCGCTCGCGCCCGAAGGGTCGCGAGCGCGGTACCGAGAGTCGCGAGCGCGGAAGAAGAGTCGCTCACGCCTGAGTCGCTCGTGCCTGCAAGGTCACGAGCGCCGAAAGAAAGTTCGCGCCCGAAGGGTCGCGAGCCGCGCACGCCTTGACGCGGCCGGGGCGCTTGGCTATTCAGCGCTGCAGGATCGCCAACCGGGGGCTTCGCAACCCATGCCCTGGGACCTTGGACTGCCGCTGCTGGTCGCGCTCGCGACGCTCATCCTCTCGATCGGGATCTTCTGGTCGGCGAAGACGCTGCTCTTCGATGCGCGCCGGCGCGAAGGCACCGACGCGGGCCCCGGCGACGTCGACGCGGGCGCCCACGACTAGCGCTTCGCCGCCGCCCGCCTGCCGCGGGCCGCTCCTCGCCACCCCGTGATCGTCGTCAGCCGGCCCGGCCCGCCGGGCTCACCGGCACGTTGTCGATGAGCCGCGTCTCGCCCAGCCACGCGGCCGCGAGCACCCGCGCCGGGCCGGAGACCCGGTCCACCGCCTCCAGCGTCTCGGCATCGCAGACCGCGAGATAGTCGATACGGGTAAACCCCGCCGCCTCGAGCGTCGCGGTGCCGTCCGCGATCTGATCGGCCGCCGCGGCGCCGCCTGCGAGCGCCGCCGCCATCCCGCTCAGCACCTGGAAGAGCCGGGGCGCGATCCGCCGCTCGTCCGCCGAGAGATAGGCGTTGCGCGACGACAGCGCGAGCCCGTCGGCCGCGCGCACCGTGGGCACCGCCTCGATCCGGCAGGGGATGTCGAGGTCGGCGACCAGCCGGCGCACCACGATGAGCTGCTGGTAGTCCTTCTCGCCGAAGAGCGCGACGTCGGGCAGGCACTGCAGCAGCAGCTTGGTGACGACCGTGGCGACGCCGGCGAAGAAGTGGGGGCGCGCGGCGCCCTCCAGCCCGGCGCTGACGCCGTCGACCGTCACCGTGGTCGCGAAGCCCGGCGGATAGACCGCCTCCGTGGGCGGCATGAAGACCGCGTCGACCCCGGCGGCGGCGAGCTTGGCGAGGTCGTCCGCCTCGTCGCGCGGGTAGAGCGCGAAGTCCTCGCCGGGCGCGAACTGGGTCGGGTTGACGAAGAGGCTGACGACGGTGCGCCCGCCATGGGCGCGCGCGGCATGGACCAGCGCCAGGTGACCCTCGTGCAGCGCGCCCATGGTGGGCACGAGCGCGACCGGGAGCCCGCCCGCCCGCCAGATGGAGACGGCATCGCGCAGGCCGGCGACGCTCGGGAGGATCGCGGGCGCCGTCACCGGCCGTAACCTTGGGCGGGAGCCGGCGCCGGCCCTTGTCAGGCCTTGGATTCCTTGCGGGGTGCCGCCGGGTTCGCCGTGTGCTCCGGCCCCGGGAAGCGGCGCGCGCGCACGTCGGCGGCGTAGTCCTGCGCGGCCTGCGCGAGCCCGTCGCCCAGCGCCGCGTAGCGCTTGACGAAGCGGGGCGTGAAGGCGCCGGCGAGGCCGACGATGTCCTCGGTAACGAGGATCTGGCCGTCGCAGGCCGGCGAGGCGCCGATGCCGATGGTCGGCACCGCGAGCTCGTGGGTGAGCGTGCGCGAGAGCAGCTCGACCGTGTTCTCAATGACGATGCCGAAGGCGCCCGCGGCCTCGACCGCGCGGGCGTCGGCGAGGATGCGGCGCGCGCTCTCCTCGGTCCTGCCCTGAACCCGGAACCCGCCCGCGGCGTTGACCGATTGCGGCATCAGCCCGACATGGCCGAGCACCGGCACGCCGCGCGCGGTCAGGAAGGCGATCGTCTCGGCCATCTCCTGCCCGCCCTCGAGCTTGACCGCGGTCGAGCCGGTCTCCGCCATGACGCGGGCGGCCGTCTCGAAGGCCTGGGCGGGCGAGCCCTCGTAGGAGCCGAAGGGCAGATCGACGACGATGCAGGCCCGCCTGGTGGCGCGAACCACGGCGCGGCCGTGGCCGATCATCGTCTCCACCGTGACGCCGACCGTGGACTCCATGCCGTAGAGCACCATGCCGAGCGAATCGCCCACGAGAATGAGGTCGCAGGCCTCGTCGACGGCTCGCGCCACCGGCGCGGTGTAGGCGGTCAGGCAGACGATGGGCGCGCCACCCTTGGCGCGGGCGATGTCCCGGACGGTCAGTCGCCGGACTGCGCTGTGGTCTGGCATCTCACTGCCTCCCTGGCGAGGCCTGCGGGTCTCCCGCGGCCACCCCGGCGCGCTATGTTGCGCCGCAGCAATTACTCATTGTAACAGGCTCAACGCGTTTGTGAACGGATTGTTGCAGTGCAGCATGACCCTGCCACGGTCTCATCGTCTCAATTGAGGCTGCGCACGGCGCGGTAGCGGCCGTTCTCGAAGCCGCCGAAGAGCTGCGCCAGCAGCCGGTGGCGAATGGGGCCGCCGTCTGCATCGGGCTCCAGATGGCGCTCGGCGACGTAGGTCGTGTGCGCCGCGTCGTGGACGAGGACGTGATACCAGGGCCGGTCCTTCGGCGGGCGCGAGCGCGCGACCTGCTCGTACCACTGCTCGCTGCCCTGGAAGCAGGGGTCGACGTCGAAGACCACCCCGCGGTAGCCGAAGCGGCGGTGGTGAACCACCTGGCCGACCTCGAACTCTGCGGCGCTGACGGTCACGGCAGGCCTCCTGCGCCCGTGGCGCCCCCCTGCGTGCGGGTGCCGGCACTATAATGCGCGCCGGCCGCCGCGGACAATCGGACCTGCCGCCGCCGGCGGCTCCGGGGAGGGCCCTTGCGCATCGCCCGCCCGCCGCCGCGCCCCGCCGCGGGAGAGCAGGTTCTTCCCCTCGGCGAGCTGCCAGGCAAGCAGGCCGGGCACGCCGATCACCAGTTCGCGCACCCGCTTGACCAGCGAGAGCGCGAGCGCCACCTCCGGCCCGAGGCCCACCATGCTGCCGAGCAGCACCATCACGCCCTCCTGCACGCCGAGCGCGCCGGGCACGAAGAAGGCGGCGGTGCGGGTCGCCAGGATGAGGCTCTCGATCAGCAGCGCATCGGCGATGCTGATCTCGTAGCCCATGAAGTAGAGCGCGGCGTAGACCTCGGCCGCGCCGAGGGTCCAGGCGGCGAGCTGGCCTGCCGCGTTCCCCGCCAGCAGCCAGCGGTGCCGGTAGAGATCGAGGACCGCCTCGTCGAGCGCCTGGGCGCCGCCGATGGCGTTGTCCCAGGCCCGCCCTCGGGCGAAGCGCGCCGCCAGGCCCATGATCCGGCCGAAGAGCCCGCGCTGCTGGAAGACGCAGAGCAGGATGACGACCACGAAGCCGCCCGCGACGCAGTAGCCGATGGCCCGCGCGATCTCGCTCTCGCCGTGGTGGGCCATCAGCAGGCCGATGCCGACCAGCGTGAAGAAGAGCAGGGTGATCGTGCTCAGCGTGAGATCGACCACGACGCTCGCGCCCGCGACCCGGCCCGGCACGCCGCGCATGACCATGAGCCGCGAGCGCACCACCGCGCCGCCGACCTGGAACGCCGGCACCAGGGTGTTCACCGATTCGCCGATCCAGCGCGCCCAGAGCGCCGTCAACACCGACGGCCGGTGCTCCTTCAGGAAGAGCAGGCGCCAGACGTAGCCGTCGAGCATGATCGGCACGAGGCGCACCAGGACGACCACGGCGATGCCCCAGCTCACGGCGGCCACGGCAGCGGCCACGTCGCCTGCCCCCTGGAAGACCACGAGGCCGATGACCAGCGCGATGCCGACGATGAGTGCGATGTAGCCCCAGCGCCTCACCGGCAATCCCCTTCCCGCTCCTGCGCGCGAGAGACCCCCGGCGCCACCGGGGGGCGATCCATTATACCGGCCCGCCCGCCGAACGAGGCGACCCATTGTCGGGCTCGCCGGGCCGGCCCGGCGGTGCCGGTATCACGGGCCCAGCAGCTCGGCCGGCGGGCGCCGGAAGGTCATGTGCCCGCGCTTGAAGCCGTAGAGCGGCTGGGCGATGGCGGCCACCGCCTCCGCCGCGTCTGCCGCGTCGAGGACCACGAGGTCGGCCGCCTTGCCCCGCTCGATGCCGTAGTCGTCGAGGGCGAGGATGCGGGCGGAGCGGCGCGTGATCATCTCGAAGCAGTCGAGCATCTCCGAGCGCGCGCCCACGTGGCCGACATTGGCGTAGAGGTTCGCCATCCGCACCAGCGAGCAGTCGCCGAAGGGCGTGAACGGGTTGAGGATGTTGTTGGAGGAGAGCGAGCAGTTGACGCCGTGGCCGAGCATTCGGTGCGCGGGCGTGACGCCGCGCCGCACGTTGGCCTCGTCGCCGCGCCCCATGAGGAAGAGGTCGGTCGCCGGCAGCAC
Organism: Alphaproteobacteria bacterium; assembly: GCA_011523425.1. Classification (GTDB taxonomy): domain Bacteria; phylum Pseudomonadota; class Alphaproteobacteria; order UBA828; family UBA828; genus WTGU01. The sequence continues at coordinate 464 of WTGU01000006.1, read as the reverse complement.
CGTGCAGGCGACGCCGGCATCCGCCATGCGGTCCGCGACGCGCGCGAGGTGCTCGGGCGTCGCAGCCGAGAGCTTGGTGACGTGGCCGACCGTGACCCGCCCGCCCCAGCCGAAACGGTCGGTCAACGCGCAGACCTGGTCGAGGTCGAGCGCATCCGCGCTCTCGCCGAAGTCGAGATGCATGTCGATGTCGACGTCGAAGCGCCGGGCGAGCGCGAAGACGCGGTCGATCTGGCCGGCGGGGTCGCTGTCGGTGTAGGGGGCGGCGCCGACGACGCGGGCGCCGCGCTCCAGCGCGTCCACCATGAGCTCGTCGGTGCCGGGGTTGTTGAGCAGCCCCTCCTGCGGGAAGACGCAGATCTCCAGGTCGATCGCCCAGCGATAGGCGTCGATCAGCGGCAGCACGCCCTCGAAGCCGCGCATGCCGATGCCGGGATCGACCTCCAGATGGGTGCGCATGTGGG
>WTGU01000072.1 GCA_011523425.1 Alphaproteobacteria bacterium | reverse complement strand
ACCTCCCCCTGTCCCCCTCCTCCCAGGAGGAGGGGGAACGACAGCGGCGCCGCCCCTTCTCCCTCTCCTCCCCGCCGGGGAGGAGAGGGTCGGGGAGAGGTGGGGGAGTCTGCATGCGAACGGGGAGCATGCGACAACCGGACGCGACCCCGTCCGGCCAGAATCTGCTCTTGCCCGGGCTCAGCCTGCGGCCATCAGCGCTTCGACATGGGTTGCGACGCTGCTGCCGAGCGCCCGCAGGTCGTAGCCGCCTTCGAGGGTCGAGACGACGCGGCCCGCGCAGGACTCGCCCGCGAGCCGGGTGAGCTCCGTCGTGATCCACGCATAGTCCTCCTCGAGAAGCTCGAGGTTCGCCAGCGGGTCGTCCCGGTGCGCGTCGAAGCCGGCCGAGATCAGGATCAGCTCCGGCCGATGCGCGCGGAGCGCCGGCAGCAGGCGGCTCTCCATCGCGTCGCGGAAGCCGGCGGAGCCCGTGCCTGCCGGGAGCGGCGCGTTGACGATGTTGCCGACGCCCGTCTCGGATGCTGCGCCCGTGCCCGGATAGAGCGGCGACTGGTGGGTCGAGCCGAAGAAGAGGTCGCCGTCGCGCTCGAAGGCGGCCTGGGTGCCGTTGCCGTGATGGACGTCGAAATCGACCACGGCGATGCGCGTGAGCCCGTGGGCGCGCCTGGCCCGCTCGGCGCCGATCACCACGTTGTTGAAGAGGCAGAAGCCCATCGGCCGGCGCGGCTCGGCATGGTGGCCGGGAGGGCGCACCGCGCAGAAGGCGTTGTCCGCCTCGCCGCCGATCACCGCGTCCACCGCGGCCGCGACCGCCCCGGCCGCGCGCTGCGCCGCCTCGCCCGAGGCGGGCGACATCACCGTATCCGCGTCGATCGCGACTCGTCCGTCGTCCGGCACGTGGGCGAGGATGGAGTCCACCAGGCTCCTCTCGTGCGCCCAGGCGAGCATGTCGGGCGTGCCGGGCGGCGCCTCGCGGCGCTCCAGGCCCTCGAAGGCATCGGCTGCCAGCGCGTCCTCGATCGCCTGCAGCCGCGTGCCGGCCTCCGGATGGCGCGCGCCGGGGTCGTGGTCGGCGCACACGGGATGGCTGAAATGGAGCGTCTTCGCCACGGCTTCTTCCCCTTTGCACGAGGGTAGCACGCCAGTGGCCGGGGCGTGGAGGCGCCATCCTGCCGCTTTCAGCGCATTGGGGCTGGACGCGCGCCCGAATATGACCACATTGGCGTCTGAGGATTCGATGGAGAGACCGATGCGCTTCCCGCTCCAGCTTCTCACCCCCGTGCTGCTCGCCGCAGCGATCGTCGCAGCCGTCGCCGTCGCGGTCCCGGCGCAGGCGCATCCCGCCAAGGGCGAGCTGCCTTCGCTCGCGCCACTGGTGAAGGAAATCGGACCGGCGGTGGTCAGCATCGCCACCAGCGGCCGGGCGGAGATGCAGCAGAATCCCTTCTTCGACCACCCGTTCTTCGAGCGCTTCTTCGAGGACCGCCCGCGCCCGCCCCAGCAGCGGCGACGCTTCAGCTCGGTCGGCTCGGGCGTCATCGTGGATGCGGAGAGCGGCTACCTGCTCACCAATCACCACGTGATCGAGAATGCGGACGAGATCGTCGCGACCCTTGCCGACGGCCGGGAGCTCGAAGCCACGCTGGTAGGCGCCGACCCGCAGACCGACATCGCCTTGCTCAAGGTGGAGGCGGAGTCGCTCACGGCCATGCCGCTCGCCGATTCGGACGACCTGCAGGTGGGCGACTACGTCGTCGCCATCGGCAACCCGTTCGGGCTGAGCCAGACCGTCACCGCCGGTATCGTCAGCGCCGTCGGCCGCTCGGGCATCGGGCTTCGCCCCGAGTCCTACCAGGACTTCATCCAGACCGACGCCGCCATCAACTTCGGCAACTCGGGCGGTGCGCTCATCAACCTCGAGGGCGAGCTCGTCGGCATCAACAACGCGATCATCTCGCGCGCCGGCGGCAATATCGGCATCGGCTTCGCCATCCCGATCAACATGGCGCGGCGGATCATGGACCAGCTTCTGACTCACGGAGAGATTCAGCGCGGCCGCATCGGCGTGCAGATTCAGAACCTGACGCCCGATTTCGCCGAGGCCCTGGGAACCACCCATCAGAACGGCGCCCTGGTGACGCAGGTGCTCCCCGGCACGCCGGCGGAGGCGGCCGGGATCCGGGCCGGCGACGTGGTCGTCGAGATGAACGGCGAGCCCGTGACCGGCTCGTCAGACCTTCGCAACAAGGTCGGCCTGCTGCGGGTCGGCGATGCGGTACGGCTCACCGTCGTGCGCGAGGGCGAGTCGATCACGATCGACCTCGCCGTGGGCGAGGCCGGCAAGGTAACGCTCGGCGCCGGCAGCCAGGTTCCCGAACTGGAAGGCGCGGTGTTCGGCCCGCTCACCGCATCCTCGCCGCTCTACGACAAGGTGAAGGGCGTGCTCGTGGTCGAGGTCGAGGAGGAATCGCCCGCCTGGAACGCGGGCCTGCGCGAGAACGATGTCATCGTCTCGGTCAACCAGCAACCGGTCGAGGAGCCCGACGATATCCTGCGCGTGGTGGAGGAGACCGGCCCGCCGCGTCTGCTGAACATCAGGCGCGGCGACGGGGCGCTCTTCCTGCTGATCCGCTGATCGCGGACAGGGGCGCGGTGTCGCCACGCCCCGCTCCGCCCCGCGTCGGGCAGTCCCGCCTAGGCGGTGATGCGCATCCGGATGGGGCCCTGGGCGCGCTGGTTGATGAGCTGATCCAGGTACGCGTTGTCGCTGGCGTCGATGTCGCCCGCCGCTCCCTGCCAGAGGATCGCGCCGTCATGCAGCATGGCGAGCCGGTCGAAGCCGCGCCGCGCGACCGCCATGTCGCTCGTCACCGTAAGCGCGGTCGCGCCGCTCCGCTCGATCGCGCTGCGGATGAGCGCAACGATGGTGCCGGTCAGGATCGGATCGAGGCCGGCCGTCGGGTCGTCGAGCACGAGGAAGCGCGGCTCGGCGGCGATCGCGCGCCCGAGGGCGACGCGCTTCTGCATCCCGCCGGAAAGCTCGGCCGGCGAGAGGTCGGCGACATCGGGCTTCAGGCCGACGGAGGCCAGGACCTCGAGCGCGCGGCCTCGCGCTGAACGCCGGCCCATCCCCTGGCCGTGGATCAGGGTGAAGGCCACGTTCTCCCAGACGCTCAGGCTGTCGAAGAGCGCGTTCTGCTGGAACAGCACGCCCACGTCGCGCATCAGGCGCTCGAGCCCGCCCGCATCGAGGTCCGCGATGTCGGCATCGCCGAAGCGGACGTGGCCGGCATCCATCGGCAGCAGGCCGAGCAGGCACTTCAGCAGGACCGACTTGCCGCTCGACGACGGGCCGACCAGGACGGTCGACTGCCCTTCCGGCACGTCGAGGTCGGCGCCTCGCAGCACGGCCTTTCCGTCGAAGCGCTTGACCACGCCGCGCGCCGCGACCGTAATGCTCATGGGCCGTCTCTAGCGCGGCCCGCGCTTGCTGGCAAAGCCGAATCGCTCCACCGGCGGAGGCCGGTACCCTGCCGAAGAGCGAGCGAGGGCTCGATCCATGTCCGACGACACGCTGCTCGAACGCCGGCACCGGCTGCTCGGCGCCGGCGCGCCGCTCTTCTACGACCGGCCGCTTCATCTGGTGCGGGGGGAGGGGGTCCGCGTCTGGGACAGCGACGGCCGGATCTATCTCGACGCCTACAACAACGTGCCCCACGTCGGCCACTGTCATCCCCACGTGGTGGAGGCGCTCGCGGATCAGGCCGGGAGGCTCAACCTCTCCACCCGCTACCTGGACGAGCGCATCCTCGATTACGGCGAGGCGCTCACCGGCACCTTCGACGAGAGCCTTTCCCGTGTCTCGCTCACCTGCACAGGCACCGAGGCGAGCGAGCTCGCGCTCAGGATCGCACGCGCCTGCACGGGCAACGACGGCGTCATCGTCACGGACTTCTGCTACCACGGCAACTCGGCGGTGGTGGCCGGGCTCTGCACCGCGTTCGAGATGCCCGAGGGCATCGATCCCAGGGTCCGCACGATCAGAGTGCCCGAAGCGGACGACGACGCCGATCTGGCGGCGTCCGAGGTCGAGGCCGCCATCGCCTCGCTGACCGAGGCCGGCATGAGGCCCGCTGCGATCTTCTTCGACACGATCTTCGCCACCGAGGGAATGCCGGCGGTGCCGCCGGGCTATGTCGAGCGGGCGGTGGCGCTCACCCGCGCGGCCGGCGGCCTCTACATCGCCGACGAGGTGCAGCCGGGCCTCGGCCGCACCGGCGCCGCGATGTGGGGGCACCAGCTATACGACGCGGTGCCGGACCTCGTGACCCTCGGCAAGCCGCTCGGCAACGGCCACCCGCTGGCGGGCGTCGTCGCGCGCCCGGCGCTGATCGACGGCTTCGCGGCCAAGGCCATGTACTTCAACACCTTCGGGGGCAATCCGGTCTCCTGCGCCGCAGGCCATGCGGTGCTGGAGGTGATCGAGCGGGAAAGCCTCATGGAGAACGCGCGCAGGGTCGGCGAGCACTTGCGGACCGGGCTTGCGGCGCTCGCCCAGCGGCACGCCATGATCGGCGCGCCGCGCGGGCGGGGGTTCTTCGCGGGCGTGCCGTTCCTCGCGGACGGCGATCCCGCGAGGCCGGCGCCGGCGGCGGCCAAGGCCGCGGTGAACGGGATGCGCGAGCGCGGCGTGCTCATCAGCCGCACCGGCCGGCACGACCACGTGCTCAAGATCCGCCCGCCGATGCCCTTCTCGGCCGCCGACGCCGATCAGCTTCTCGCCGCCCTCGACGAGACGCTGGAGTCCCTCGAGCAGCCCGCGTGACCGGGCGGCCGTGACCGACTTCTACCGTCTGCCACTGGCCGAGCGGGCCGAGCGCCTGCGCGCGCTCGCCACCGAAGCGCTCGTCCGCTGGGGGGTGACGGGCTGCGCGCCCGAGATCGTCAAGGTTCGGGAGAACGCCGTCTTCCGCGTGCGTGCCGCGGATGGGCGGGAGGCGGTGCTCCGCGTCCACCGCCACGGCTACCACAGCGACGCGGCGCTCGGCTCGGAGCTGGCCTGGACGGAGAGCCTGCGCGAGGCCGGCATCGACGTGCCGGCGGTGATTCCGAGCGCAGCAGGCGCGCCGTTCGAGAGGGTCGAGGCGGCGGGCGTGCCGGAGCTGCGCCAGGTGGACATGCTCGGCTGGATGCCCGGCATCCCCATCGGCACGCTCGAGGAGGGACTGAACCCCGCGATCGCGGACACGCATGCGGCCTTCGCCGGAGTCGGTCGGCTCCTCGCGCGTCTCCACGATCAGGCCGATGCCTGGCCCAGGCCCGCGGGCTTCGTCCGCCATGCCTGGGACCGCGACGGGCTGGTGGGCCCCGATCCGCTCTGGGGCCGGTTCTGGGAGGCCGCCGTGCTGGGCGCCGGGGAGCGCCGCCTGATCGAGCGCGCACGTACGCGCGCGCACCGGGAGTTGACCGCCTGCGGGCACGCGCCCGGACGCTATGGTCTGATCCACGCCGATTGCAACCTCGACAACATGCTGCTCGACGGCGAGCGGGTCATCATCCTCGACTTCGACGATTGCGGCTTCGGCTGGCACCTGTTCGACCTCGCGACGGTCTGGACGATGTTCATCGGCAGCGCGCTCGCCGAGGAGATTCGCACGGGCGTCGTCGAAGGCTACCGCGAGGTGCGCGCCCTGACCGACGAGGCGCTCGCGCAGATGCCGCTCTTCGAGCTCGTGCGCGCGTTCAGCTACCTCGGCTGGGTCCACACCCGCTCGGAAACCGAGAGCGCGCAGAGCCTCGCGCCGGACGTGGCCGCGCTCGCCTGCAGCCTCGCGGAAGAGTACCTGCGCGGCTAGAGCGCATCCGTACTTGGCGAATTCACGGCCGGTTCCCGCGCGTCCACCTGCTTGCATGCAGTGCGGCCCGGACACCCCCACCTCACCCCGGCCCTCTCCTCCCCGGCGGGGAGGAGAGGGCCGGGGTGA
>WTGU01000029.1 GCA_011523425.1 Alphaproteobacteria bacterium | reverse complement strand
AGACCGAGAACACGATGATCAGGACGACGAAGGCGATGTAGATCATGCCCTCGCCCGAGAGAACCCGTCGACGGATGATGTCGATCGCCTCCGTCGTCATATGGGGCTCGCGGCTCACGGTTGTGCCTCCTGGACAATTTGGTGGAGGTGCTCCTCGTTCCGGATCTCGGATACCGGCATCACGTCGACCACGCGCCCACCCGCCACCACGGCGATGCGGTCGGTCAGCATCAGCAGTTCGCCCAGGTCAGAGGAAACGATGAGCGCCGACGCGCCGTTCGCAACCATGGTGCGCACGACCTCGTAGATCTGCTCGCGGGCGCCGACATCGACGCCCACCGTGGGCTCGTCGAGCAGCAGCAGCCTGGGCGTCGGATCGCTCCAGCGGCCGAACACCACTTTCTGCTGATTGCCGCCGGAGAGCTCGGCGGCCCGGGTCCCGGTGGACGGCGCCACGATCGAGAGCCCGTCGATCGCAGCCCGCGCCCGCGCCTTCGACTCGCGCTGGCGGAAGAGGCCGAAGAAGTCGAGGCGGTCGAGGCGGGGCAGGGCGACGTTGCGCTCGATCGAGTGATCAAGCACGAGCCCCTGGAGGTGACGATCCTCCGGCACCAGACCGGCGCCGAGCCCAATCGCCTGGATCGGTGCCCGCACCTTCCGATTTTCGCCATCGATGAGGAGCTTGCCTGAGGCGATGCGGCGCAGGCCGAAAATGCTCTCGAGGATCTCGGTCCGGCCGCTGCCGATCATGCCGGCGAGGCCCACCACCTCACCGGCCTGCACCACGAGATCGACGCCGTTGAGTCGATCGTTGCGGACATCCACGAGCTCGAGCACGGGCTGGCCCGTCTCGCTGGGCGAGGGACGTTTGTAGCTCTCGGGCTTCCCGGACGCGCCCGTACCGGACGGACCGACGATGGCGCCGACCAGCTGTTCCATAGTCACGTCGCTGGTCGCGAAGGTGCCGACGTTGGCGCCGTCGCGTAGCACGGTCACCCGGTCGGAGAGCTTGAACACCTCTTCCAGCCGGTGAGTGACGTAGATGACGCCGACCCCCTGCCGACTGATCTTGCGCACCGCGTCGAACAGAATCTCCTCCTCGCCGCGCGAGAGCGACGAGGTCGGCTCGTCCAGGACCAGCACGCGGACCTCGCCGGAGAGCGCCTTGGCGATCTCGGTCAGTTGGCGGTAGGCGAAGGGCAGATGCTCGACCCGCGCAGTCGGATTGAGCGGCAGGCCCTGCTCCTCCAGGAAGCGCCGGGCGTCGGCCACCAGCTTGCGTCGGTTGACGAGGCCGAAGCGGCTCGGCTCGCGCGCGAGGTAGAGATTGTCGGCCACCCGCATCGAGGGCACCAGACTGAGCTCCTGGTAGACCACGGCGACGCCGGCGGCGCGGGCTGCGGCGGCGGACTTGAACGCGGTCTCCAGCCCCTCGATGTGGATGGTGCCGCTGTCCTTGTCCAGCACGCCAGCGAAGATCTTGATGAGGGTGGACTTGCCCGCGCCGTTCTGGCCGAGCAGCGCGTGCACCTCGCCGGGGCGCAGGTCGAAATGGACGCCGCGGAGCGCGTGCACATTGCCGAAGTGCTTGACGACGCCTTCCAGCTCGATCAGCGGCGGGGTTGATACCGCCTGCTCGGCAGGCCCCGCCGACGTGCTGATCGAACCGGAGACGGACCCGCTCATCACAATCGCCTTGGGATATCTTGCCTGCTCACCGGACGCGCCTTCGGCCGAGGGCGATGGCGAACCAGACGACCAGGTCGCCCGACGCGATCATCGTCTGCCAAGCGTGTTGGATCGCTAGAGTGCTAGTCGGTTCCGTATCTGTGTCGCTCATCAGCCGAGCGTTACCCAGCGGTTCGTTTCACCGGATTCGAGTATCCCGTCAGCGATCGCGGAAATGCGCCAGCCGTCCTCGAAGTCGGGCTCTGCCTCCCCGCCGGTCACGATGGCGGAGAGGAAATCGTGGCACTCGATGATCTTGGTCTCGCCATAGCCGATGCCGAGACCGGGTATGGGCCAAAGCGCCTCGCCATTTGGATGGGCAGGGCCCGTGTAGACCGTGCGAAAACCGCGCGCGTCCGCCGGATCGTCCGCGAACATGACCTGCAGCTCGTCGAGCCGCTCATAATTGAACGCAATGGAGCCTTCGCTGCCATGCACCTCGAAGGTCAGGAAATTGTTGCGTCCATAGGCGTTGCGTGTCGCCTCGATCGAGCCGACCGCGCCGTTCTCGAAGCGTAGCAGCGCGACCATCTCGTCGTCGACGTCGACCGCCCCGCGCGCCCCGCCGCCGCACTTGTCGGACGCGCCCAGCTTGTCCAGCCCGCCGGACTGGAGCGGACGCTCTGCAATATAGGTGTGGACCATGGCGTTGACGGCGGTGATTTCGCCGGCCAAGTAGCGTGCGAAATCGAGGACATGCGTACCGATGTCGCCGACCGTGCCGGCGCCCGCGATCTCTTTCTGGAAACGCCATGAGAGAGGGCCGTTGGGATCGGCCGACCAGTCCTGCAGATAGGTGCCGCGGAAGTTGAGGATTCTGCCGATGCGGCCCTCCTCGATGTACTTCTTGGCGAGCGCGACGGCCGGTGTGCGGCGGTAGTTGAAGGCCACCATGGTCACCGTCCCCGCTTTGCGGGCCGCGTCGAGCATGGTCTTGGCCTCGGCGCCGGAACGGGCGAGCGGCTTCTCGCACAGCACGTGCTTGCCCGCACCGAGCGCCGCAATGGCGATTTCCGCGTGACTGTCGTTCGGCGTAACGATGTCGACCGCATCGATATCGTCGCGGGTGACGGCTTCCCTCCAGTCTGCGGTCGATTCCTGGAAGCCGAAGCGGATGGCACCTTCTGCGGCAAGGTCCTCCGAAACGTCGGCCAAGACCTTCCTGCAGGGCAGGGCAGGCGCGGGCCAGAAGAACATGGGCATGGTGGCATACGCCATCGCGTGCGCCTTGCCCATGAATCCGCCGCCGATCATGGCGATATTGAGCGTCCTAGTCATTTTGTCCAACCGTTCGCTGGAAGCCGGGTCACCGTTTCAGTGCCTGTGTGCACCACCCTCTCGCGTCAGGCCCCGGCTGCCTCCGAACGCTCCAGATAGGCCATGCTTCGGGCGGCGGCCTCCCCGGGATCCGGCCAGCTGTCGAGTTCCACGAGGACCCAGCCGGAATAGCCGATGTCGCGTAGCGCCTCGATGACCGCGTCCATGTCCAGGCTGCCCTCGTCGAGCGGCGTGAAGGCGAAGGGTTCCGCCTGGTATCCCTTCAGGTGGACGTAGGAGATGCGGTCCCGATGCTCCCGGATAAGCGCCGGAACGTCTGCGCCGGCGGCTGCGAGGTGGGCGGTATCCGGGCAGAGGTCAATCGAGGTCTCGGCCAGGGCGGCTCGCACCTCCTCGGCGTTTTCGGTGATGGTCGTCAGGTGCGGATGGTAATGCGCTGTCAGCCCGTGCTTCCTGGCGATGGCGACGACCTTTTCGAGACCCGCTCCGAGGCGCTTGAAATCGTCCGGCTTGGTTCCGCCTGCGCGTTTGGCGCCGCCACCGACCACCAGATAGGAGGCACCGGACTCGGCTGCCGCCGCTGCTCCCCGCTCAATGCGGATCAGCTCCTCCTCGAGAATTTCCTCGAAGATGAAGTTTGCGCCCGCATAGGTGGCGAGCAGTCGGAGCCCGTTCGCCTCGAGGATCGCTCTCAGGTCGCCGAGGCGGCCCTCATAGTCGAGAAGGTTGCCGTCGAATATCTCGCAGCCGCGATAGCCCAGCGCGCCGATTTCGCGGATCGCCTGCTCGATGTCGCCGAAGGTGCGGTAGGTGAGTTGAGTGATCGAGGTCACGCCGACCGCATCACCGCCGAGGCCGCCCCAGCAATTGGCGTGATAGGCCTTGTTCCAGGTGGTCATGATCGTCCTTTCGCGGCGTTGAGGCCCGGCGCCCACCACTCGCTGAAGAGGCCGGCGATGTTCGGATTGGCGGGCGAGAAGCTCTCGCCCACCTTGTCGGCGTCGTTCGGGTTCGGGAGCGGCACGTTCCTAAAGCCCTTGGTGCGCTCAACGGTCACGCAAGGGGAAATGCCGAAGGTGATGATGCCGACCTCGGCGTCCTCGGACAGGTACTTGTTCGGGATCGGAGCGTAAACGGCGCCAAGCCCCTGACTTTCGGACGACCAATCGATGTTCATGGTCTGCATCTTGATCCCAATCTTGTAATTCTTCTCCTTAGCGGCAGCAGAGTCTTCGTCGGTCAGCCACGCCAGCGCGGGATCTGTAGTCAGGTCTCCTGCCTAGCTGGGCCCTACGATGCCGTCGGATACGAGGATGGCCGCGCAAGTCTTGGCGGCAGGAGCTTCGGCGAGACCGATCGATACGGTAGCTGCAACATACGGCGAGAGGGGAGCGGACGCAGCCGCACTGCGCCAGACAAGCTCATTCACGGTGCATCTCCCCTTCGATCACTCTGTCGCACAGCGATGACCATCGAAGGTTAGGCACTTCCTCAAGCTCATGGCAACTGAAATCCGGCAAAAGATGTGCCTTTCCGCTGGCACTTGCGCGTATGGCCATTTATATGTTGACTCAAGACCGTGTTCTGTCGTCTCAAAATAGCCTTATGTTGAATTCTGACAGAACAGCGAGGCGATCAGCGCGATGCAGGAAGCCACGAAGGAATTGCCCGTAAGCCGTGGAAACACCAGGCGGCAGACGCGTCGCGCCGATCCAGCGTGGCACGGTCTGGCATCGATCGTGGGGCTCCTCAGATCCAGGGACGCGTGCACGCGCCACGACATCGAGCGGCACGCCGGCTTGGGCCGCGCTGCGGTCGCCGAACGTCTGACAACGCTACTTGATCTCGGCCTCATCGAGGAAGGCGGGCTCGGCCCGACCTCTGGCGGCAGGGCGCCGCGGTTGCTCCGATTCAGGCGGGAGGCCGGACTCGTCCCGGTCGCCGTGTTCGGCCAGTCGACCCTTGGCATCGGCGTTGCGGATCTGTCCGGCCGCCTTCTCTTCGAGCATCACGAGGCCACCGAGCGCGATCTCGAACCTGCCGAGATCGAGCGGCGCCTCACAACTCTGTTCGACTGGGCACTGGAGCAACTCAAGTGCGGGAGCGAGGACGTCTGGTCGATTGCGATCGCGGTGCCGGGACCGGTCGAGGAAACGCCCGGCAGCGTCTTCGGCGCTCCCGGCCTGACGAACGTGCCTGCCTGGAAAAACTACCCGTTCGTGGAACGCCTCATGGTCCGTTACCGGGCGAGCGTCTGCCTGCGGAGCCGCATTCAGATGACGGCCCTCGGCGAGTTCCGGGCCGGTGGCGGTAAGGGTGCCAAGGATCTTCTGGTGATTGATATCGGCCGGGAGATCAAAGCGGGGGTGATCTCCAACGGGCAGCCCCATGCGGGCGCCCAAGGGGTAGCGGGCATGATCGGCCACATCGCCACCGCGGAGAAGAGCACGGCGCTTTGCACCTGCGGGAACACCGGTTGTCTCGAAGCCCAGGCGGGGGCGAGCGCCATTGCAGCCGAGGGCCTCCGCGCCGCGCGCGAGGGAAGCAGCGACGATCTCGCTCTGGCGCTAGACGAGAACGGTAGGCTCACCGCCACCGATGTCTTGATCGCGGCCCAACAGGGGGATTCCTTCAGCGCTGACCTGCTCGCGCGCTGCGGTCGCTTGATGGGGGGCGCAATCGCGGGCCTCGTGAACACGTTGAATCCGTCGCTCGTGGTTCTGACGGGCACGATCGCGCAGTCCGGCGATATCCTCCTCGCCTCGGTCCGGGAGACGGTGTACCGGCACTCCCACCCACTGGTGACCCGAGACCTCCAAATTGTGCGGTCGGAACTCGGGCGATCGGCCGGTCTTGTCGGAGCGGCACTCGTGGCGGCGGACAAGCTGTTCGAGCTTGACGTGCTGCGCGGTTGGATCGCCGCCGGCTCACCGCTCGCCCACCCCGACCTTGAGAAGGCGCTGGCCCGGGCCGAGCGCCTGCTGGAGGCAACCGATGCCGGCCATCAGACGCCGAGCATCGAGCCGAGACCCGCGGCCAACACCGGCAGCTAGATGTCTTCAACCAGGTAGGGTCCGAAATGCGCAGCTGCGCCCCGCTGGCCTCGCCCCCCCCTGCGGTGCAATAGTGGCGGGGCGCTGTCGTTGCGGGACGGCCGATGCAGTCTAGACCGACGACCATCTGGGGTTTGGGACCGCATGGCGAGATCGCGGCCCCGCCGGAGCGGCTGGCTCTTCGCGAAGAGGACCAGCACGCCGCGCGTGCGCGGCGTTTCACCGCCGCCGTCGTTCTCCATACGACCGAGAGCGACTGGTCCAAGCAGCAGCTTGCCGGCATCGTCACCACGCTCGGCCACTATTCCGCGGTGGTCGTCGATGTGATCGATTGTCAGTTCAGCATCGACGCTCAGGTTGGCGCGCTCGATCGCCTCATCGAGGTGGCGCCGGACGCGGTCATCAGCATCCCCATCGGCAACACCGCCGTGGCCGAAGCGCATCGGAAGGTGTCGCACGCCGGCATCAGACTCCTGTTGATGGATAATGCGCCGGTCGGGCTCCTGCCCGGCACCGACTATGTCACCGTGGTGTCGGCGGACAATTTCGGCCTCGGTCAGATCGCGGCGAAGGTTCTCTCCGACTACACCCCGCCCGGTGGAATCGTCGGGGTCCTCGCCTACGGCGTCGATTTCTTCGCGACTAACGAGCGGGAAATCGCCTTTCGACGCTGGATGGACAGCGAGCGAGCGGACGTGCACCTCGTGCGTGCGGAGTTCGCCGACCTGGACGGTGTCGAGGGTGCGATCTCAGGGATCCTCGACTCGACGCCCCACCTGCACGGCCTCTTCGCAGTGTGGGACGAGCCGGCGATCCGCGCGCTGACGACGCTGCGGAGCAAGGGGCTCAAGGTGCCAATCACGACCATCGACCTGGGCAACGACGCCGCGATCGAAATGGCGAAGGGCGGACTGATCAAGGGCATCGGCGCACAGCGACCCTACGACCAAGGCTCCGCCATCGCCGAGGCCACCATTATGTCGCTGACCGGGGCGCGGCCGCCGTCCTGGGTCGCCCTGCCCGGATTGGCGGTGACGGCACCAAACGTCATCGAGGCCTACCAGGTCATATGGCATGCCCCCGCACCGCCGGCGCTTCGACGAGCGAGCCGGGGGCGTTGACCGGGCGGATCGGCTGCTTACCTGATCTGATCGCCATTGGAGAGCCGCCCGTAAAACTGGCCGCTGGGTCCGCCGGCCGACTGGGCGATGTCGACCGATTTTGCTGCGGCTGGGGCGTCGATTCGGCGAACTTGGTGCAGGCGGCTGCTCGCTTGGGCGGGGCTGCGGCTATCCATGACAGCGCAGAAGGGCGTGAGCCTTCGCTTGTGCTGCGCCCTACGGATCGCTTCCACGCCTTCCGACGAATCCTTTCTTGCGCATGGGAGCATGAAAGATGTCGCAACCCACCCCGAAGTCCTGTAGTCGATGACGACCTGCAACGTTCGTGGAAGCGTCGTGATGAGCTGCGACCTGAAGACGAGCTTGATGTGCCCCTACGACAAGACCCCTGGCCTTAAGCGGCGCGCGGTCTCCACTCATGCCGTCGGCTCGGGCAGCTTCCGGAGCTGGCTGGCGGGGGCCGTACCGGAGACCAGCATGCCTACAATCGCACCGGAGCTGCGCGAGTCGGCATGACTGCTGCTCGATTCTACCCTCAGATCGCGCCGGACCATTCTTCCGCCCACAAACCACCTGAACATCCTTCCGCGCCCGTTCCGGGCAATCATCCTTCTGCACGGGGTCCGAATGAAGGCGAAGGAGCCCCCGCACACTCGCCCCGCCTCTCTGTTGCAAGGCCCTTGCACAGTCCGAGCGGCACCCATGATTCAACACCCGTGCAAGGGCCCCGCTCTGCCGGTTCTCCTATTCCGCGCGCCTCCGGCGCGACAGCCCCGCCCGGCGAGTGCGAGCGTGCTGTCTACGATCCGCAAGCCCGCGCCTTCTATGACGCCGAGACGGGCATGCTCCTGGCAGATGTAGCGGCGTGGGAGCTCGCCAGTGAGGATCAGCGCGCCAAGGCCCGCGGGAGGCTCGCCGCCGTCCGTCGTGCCGAGGACCTGATCGCGCTCGGTGTGCCGCGCTGCAAGGCCGATGCAGTGGCGGCGAAGGAGGCCGGCATTGCCCGCGGCGTTCTCGGCCGCTGGCGCCGCAAGGTGCGGGGTCTGCCCAGAGGCGCCCGCGCCGCCGCGCTCCTCGATGCCAGACGCCCTGGCCGGCCTTCCCTGGTCGATGCCGAGATGCGCGAGACGCTGGAGGCCCTCCTCTTCGGCCTTGGCGGTCACCTGACCGCCGTGCACGCGCACCGTACGTTGCTCGCAAGGCACGGGCGGGCACCGAAGGTCCAGACCGTCCGCGCATGGCTTCGCCGCTGGCGGAGAGAGAACGCACGAGACCTGCTCGCCGTCACCAATCCCGACCTCGACCGCTCACGTCACAGGCCGGCCGGCGGCGATGCAGCCGCCTCTGTCCTGCGTCTCAATCACCTGTGGGAGCTGGACAGCACGCCGGCCGATGTGATCTGCGCCGATGGCAAGCGCTACGCCATCGTTGCCGCGATCGACGTCTGGAGCCGGCAGGCACGGGTGCTGGTCGTACCCACCAGCCGGGCCACGGCGATCGCAGCATTACTGCGCCGCTGCATCCTGGAGTGGGGCGTGCCGGAGGCGGTACGCACCGATGAGGGCAAGGACTACACCTCACGCCATGTTCTGGGCGTCCTGACGGACCTTGAGATCGAGCACCGTCGCTCTCCACCCTATACGCCCGAAGCAAAACCCTTCGTCGAGCGTTTCCTCGGCACCCTGACGCGCGACTTGTTCGCCACCCTACCGGGCTTCACCGGGCATGACGTCGCTCAGGCGCAGGCCCTTCGCGCGCGCAAGAGTTTCTTTGACAGGCGTCGCGCGGGACGCGCGCGGAATCGAGAAAGCGAGGATGACGCTGCCACCTTTGGTGCAGAACTCACTGCAGAAGAGCTGCAGGAGCGCTGCGACGCCTGGTGCGACGCGGTCTATGGCCGCCGGCCTCATGGCGGCCTCGGCGGGGTTTCCCCCTTTGCCCGCCGGGCCTCGTGGGCACACCCGGTGCGCCGGGTCCACGACGAGCGCGCGCTGGACGCTCTGCTGGCGGAGCCGGCAGGCGGGGGCTGGCGTACGGTCCGCAAGGCCGGCATCCGCCTCGACAACGCCGACTACATCGCGGGCGAGCTCGGGCCTCTGGTAGGCGAGCGCGTGAGAATCCGCAGTGATGCCGCCGACCCTGACCGCATATTCGTATACCGAGAGGACGGCACCTTCGTTTGCGTGGCCGAGGATCCGGGCCGGACCGGCGCGGATCGCGCGGCCATCGCCGCCCGCATGACGGAGAGCTACAGGGCCAGCCGCACGGCGGCGCGGAAGCGGGCACGCGATCTCGTGAAGCGCCAGAAGCCCGGCGACACGATGGACCAGGTTCTTGCCCGTGCCGGGATCGAGGCTGGCCGCGTCGTCGCCCTGCCAAACCAGGGCAAGGCGCATCGGACACCGGCACTCACGCAGGCCGGACGAGCGGCGAAGGCGGCAGACAAAACCAGTAAGGCCGCCGTATCACCGAAGCACACCGTGACAAGCGCATCCGTGGCCGCCGCAGGCGCGCTGTTCCTGAAAGACGAGGAGTGAGCGCGGCACGCACAGCGCTTACGCCAGGCAACCTCACTCTCCGCATCGGCAACGTCTTCCGTTCAGCACCAGTTCATCGTCCCGTTGGTGACATCCGGCACCCCGCAGGCAAGGCCGGCGTCTCCTTTATCAGCGCTCCTCGTATCGCGCCGGACCTCACGCCGCTGGCGGGCGAGATCATATGCGTCCAGCGCGACCCCGTCGGGGGCGACTGAACCTATGTCTGCCGCGTAGACGGCGCTTTCGTCTGTGCCCCGAAGGAGCCGGCAGGAGCCGGCGCCCGGCCGCCCATTGGCGGCCCTTTCCCGCCGCCGCAGTGCGGCCTTGATCAGAGGAGAACCGTGAATGGGAACTATCACACATATTGAGTCACAAGGAGAGAAGCGCGACCTGCGCGCCGCCTTTCAGATCGAGCTGGAACAGTCCGGCCTTAGCACCGCCCGTGCCGCAGACCAGATCGGCAGACACGCCTCCAGCATCACACGCTGGCTGAACGGCACCTACACCGGAGACAACGACGCCGTCGCAGCCGATGTCGAGCGCTGGCTGGATACCCGTGCCGATGCTGCTAAGCGCTCCCTCGACGGCGCCGGCCTCGATCGTCACGCGGAGACCAGCGCTTCACGTCAGATCACCTCTGCCCTGGCCTATGCCCACGCCGCAGGCGATATCGTCGCCATCATCGGCAAGCCCGGCCGGGGCAAGACATGGGCGTCGGAGCGCTACTGCGCCGGCAGAACCAACGCCTTCTATCTCTCCGTCTCAAGCGCGGTGTTCTCCCTTCCCGGTCTTCTATCCCTGGTGGGCGAGGCGATCGGTGCCGGCCGGCACCACCGCTCGGCGCTGGACGCGGAGAGGACCATCATCGACCGCCTGCGGGATCGCCAGGCGTTGATCGTGGTGGATGAGGCCCACCACCTGCGCGACAAGTTGTTGGACGAACTCCGCATCATCCGCGACCGCGCCGGCTGTGGCCTGGCACTGGTGGCCGACGAGACGATCCGCATGGCCCTTGCCCGCTGCCAACAGGTAGACGGACGCATCGGCCTCAGGATCGACCTTGCCACACAGCCCACATCGGATGTTGAGGACATCGCCGCCGGCGTGCTGGGGCGCCGGCCCACCAAAGCGGAACTCAAGATCCTGAACGCCGTCGGCAAAGGCCCCGGCGGTCTTCACGCAATGCGCCGCCTCCTGGGTCGCGCCTGGATGGTGACGCAGGCGGCGGACCGGGACGCGATCGAGGCCGCCGACATCACCGCCGCTGCTGACGAGGGAACTGCAGTCGACGAAGGCACGGCGGCGCAGAGAGCCGGCTGACGCAAGGCTCGGACCCTGACAGCCTGACCCAGGGGCGCCGCCGGAGCGAATCGGCGGCGCCTCAGCCATCGTCTGTGGCGCCAACGCGCCGTACCGTCCATCTATGTCCATCTATATCTGGCTAAGTCCGGGAACTATCCCGATATAGTGGTCATTACGACCCGAATTTGGGGTGTGTACAGTCACGTTCCCCCTCCGCCTTTGGGGGAGGGGGACAGGGGGAGGTGGGAGTCGTTCGGCCTGTCGTGAACCCGGCAGGTCAGAAATTGCGCTACAGGTCGATGTCGACGCCGACCGGGCAGTGGTCGGAGCCCCGCTCGTCGGGCCAGACGAAGGCGCCCTGCACGCGCTTCATCGCCGCCGGCGAGGCCAGCACGTAGTCGATCCGCCAGCCGACGTTGCGCTCCCGCGCGCCGCCCCGCTGCGTCCACCAGGTGTAATGACCCGGCGCGTCCGGGTGCAGCGCACGGAAGGTGTCCACCCAGCCCGCCGCAAGCCAGCGGTCGAGCTCGGCCCGCTCTTCCGGCAGGAAGCCGCTGTTCCTGACGTTGTCCCTGGGCCGCGCCAGGTCGATCTCCCGGTGCGCGGTGTTGTAGTCACCGATCACCAGCACCGGGCAGCGCCGGCGCATCCGCTGCACCCGCTGGAAGAGCGCATCGTAGAACTCGAGCTTGTAGGGGACCCGGCTGTTGTCGCGGTCTTTGCCGCTGCCCTTGGGGAAGTAGGCGTTGACCACGGCGAAGCGCCCGCGCTCGCTGCGGAAGTGCGCGGCGATGTAGCGGCCTTCGACGTCGAACCGGGCCTCGCCGAGCCCGGTCTCCACCCGCTCCGGCGCAAGCCTCGAATAGAGCCCGACGCCGCTGTAGCCG
This sequence comes from Alphaproteobacteria bacterium, assembly GCA_011523425.1. Taxonomy (GTDB): domain Bacteria; phylum Pseudomonadota; class Alphaproteobacteria; order UBA828; family UBA828; genus WTGU01. The sequence continues at coordinate 72,668 of WTGU01000029.1, read as the reverse complement.
CGCCGCTCGGCCGCGACGAACGCCGTGTGCCAGCCGGCCGGCGCCCGCGCCTCGTCGGGAATCTCCTCGTGGAGCGCGCGGACCTCCTGCACGCCGAGGATGTCGGCCTGCGAGCGCGCGAGGAACTCCGCGAACCCCTTCTTCACGCAGGCGCGGATTCCGTTCACGTTCCAGCTCACCACGCGCATCGGTCGCTCCTTCGCCAAAGACGGCTACGCTCTACTCCGCCTCGACGACCAGGCGCTGGGCGAAGGCGTCGCCGTCGTCGAAACCGCCGAAGCGCGCGATCTCGTCTTCCGGCGGCGGCTCGCAGGACCACATCCGGCTCGGCACCCAGCCGCACTGGCGCTTGAGATTCGCGGCATACTCGGCGCGCTTCAGCGCCGCGATGGAGGGGTCGATCACGGGCACGCCGACGGCCTTCTCCACCTCGCGGTAGAAGCCGATCTCCAGCGTGCAGCCGAGAATCAGCGCCTCGGCGAAGTCCTCCTCCACCGCCTTGCGGCCGGCCGCAACGAGGCGACGCTCGGTCTCCGCGTGATCGGTCTGGAAGTCGTTGACGCCGAGCTCGACGTGATAGAAGCCCGAGAGCCGCTCGCCGTAGCCGTGCTCGCGGGCGACGGCGTTCATCTGGTTCACCCACTTGCGCCGGCCGACGATGATGCCGAAGCGGTTGGCGAGGCTGGCGGCAATCTCGCACGACGCGAGGCAGGGCGCGGTCACGACCATCTCGCCCGAGATCTCGCGGGCGTCGTGCAGGCCCGTGTCGTAGAAGCAGCCGATGGCGAGCGCGTCGAAGCCTTCGCGGGCTGCCTGGCGCGTCGCCTGGATGATGCCGCGCGAGACGATGGTCTCGTAGGCGCGGTACTCGATGTGGGTGAAACCGCCGCCCGGGTCCGCCAGGCAGGTGATGTGCACCTCCGTGCCCGGCAGCTTGTAGCTGCGCGCCATGTTGGCGAAGACGGCATCGTAGGCATCGGTGCCGACCGGGTTGAGATACATCAGCTTGAGGGGGGCGTTGGCCTTCATGCGGTCCTCCCGTCGTCCGAATCGATTGTCACTCCGTAGACCTCCCGCGCACGCTCGGCGCTGATGAGCCCGTTGCTCACGTCGCGCCGCACGCGCTCGGGTTCGCGCCGTCCGGGGTCGCCGAAGCCGCCGCCGTTGCCGGTGACGACGCGGATCACGTCGTCCTTCCGGGTCTTGAGGCCGGAGACGAAGGCGAAGCGCTGGCGCTCCCCCTCGCGCGGGATGAACTCGACGTAGTTGGGCGAGCCTTCGTTGCCGCCGTCGAGCGCCCAGGCGGGGTGCTTCGAGCGCGTGTAGCCCACGGTGAGGTAGCCGTCGTCGGCGCGCACGCGGTAGTCCATGACGATGCCGCGCCCGCCGGTGAACGCGCCCTCGCCGCCGGGCTCGAGGTTGAGCGCCATCTGGTCGACGTAGAGTCCGTTGCGCGCCTCGTTGATCTCGGCCGGACAGTTGAAGGTCTCGCCGTGGAAGCCGCAGAACATGGCGTTGTTGCCGTCGATCCCCTCGCGGCCGCCCCAGCCGCCGAGCTGGGGCTCGATGATGGTGTACTGGCGCCCGGTGTCGGGGTGGATGCCGCCGATGAAGGTGCCGCACACGGAGGCGAAGTGCCCCGCCGCCAGGCGCTCCGGCATGTGCTGGGCGAGGCAGCGCCACATGACGTCGTAGGCGCGCAGGTCGATCTCGTAATAGAAGCCGACGGGCGCGGGCTCCTTCGCGTGGAATACCGAGCCCTCCCGCGTCAGCAGTCGGATCGGGCGGAACGAGCCGGCGTTGCAGGGCGAGTAGGGATCGGTGAGCGACTTGAAGATCATCTGCGCCGCCACCATCACTCCGTCGCGGCTGGTATTCACTGGGCCGCTCGCCTGGTCCGGGTTGTCCCGCAGGTCGACGACGAATTCGTCCTCGCCGATGGTGATGCTGACGTTGAAGAGCTGGCCGTCGTCCTGCTCTTCCGTGAGCGCGAAGGTGCCTCTCGGCAGCTTCGCGAGCTCCGTGCGCGAGACCCGCTCGCCATAGTCCATGAACGCCGCCATCGCCTGCTCGAAGGTGGCGGCGCCGTACTTCTCCGCGATCTCCTCGAGGCGGGCGGTGCCGATTCGGACCGATGCGATCGCCGCCCACACGTCGCCTTCCAGCACGTCGGGCATGCGGGAGTTGACCGTGATGATCTCCAGCACCGGCTGGATCGGCTCGCCGCGCGCGATCATCTTGACGGCGGGCAGCCGGAGCCCTTCCTGGAAGATCTCCGTCGCCTCGCCGGTCAGCGAGCCGGGCGCCATGCCGCCCACGTCGGAGTTGTGGGCGATGTTCGCGGTCCAGGCGATGATGCGGCCCTCGGCGAAGACCGGCATGACCACCACGATGTCGTTCAGGTGCGTCACGCCGCCGTAATAGGGGTCGTTGGTGACGAACACGTCGCCAGGCTCGACCGCGCCGGGTGCTGCGAACTTCTCCACGATCACCGTCACCGCCTTGTCGAGCACGCCGACGAAGGCCGGGATTCCGGCGCCGGAGCAGGCGATCTCGCCCTTCGCGTCGGTGATCCCGGTGCCCATGTCGAGCACCTCGTAGATGATCGAGCTCATCGCCGTCTTCTTCATGGCCGCGAACATCTCGTCGGCCGCGCTCTGCAGCGAGTTCTGGATGATCTCGAGGGTGATCGGATCGTTGGTCATCGTCGTCTTCGCTGTCTTTGCCGTCATCGTCTCACTGCCGCTCCGCTCGGTTCGCGATATGGATGTGGATGTTGCCGAAGCCGTCGACCTCGGCCCGGCTGCCGGGATGGACCACGACCGTGGTGCCCGAATCCTCGACGATGGCGGGGCCGGCGAAGGCCATGCCGGGCTCCAGCCCCGCGCCGTCGTAGATGGCCGCCTCACGCAGCCCTTCGAGGGCATAGTCGACCGTGCGCACGCCCTTCTGCGCCTCGCCCGCCGGCCTGCCCGTGGCGGTGCGCCGCGTCATGGCGAGCTTGCCGATCTCGACCCGGGCGACCACGTGCAGGCCCACCATCTCCACCGGGGCCGCGAGCCTGTAGGTGTACTCCCGCTCGTAGGTCTCGTGGAAGGCGGCCTCGATGGCGGCGATGCGATCCGCCGTCACGGGGCCGCCCTCGAGCGGCACCTCGGTGGTGTGCTCCTGGTTCTGGTAGCGGAACCGGCCGAAGCGCGCGAGCGTGACGGCCGACGCCTCGATGCCTTCGGCGGCGAAGCGCGCACGCGCCCGTTCCTCCGTCTCGCCGAAGGCGGCCTCGATGGCATCTGCATTCTCCGCGTTCAGGTCCACGAGCAGGGTGAGGACATCGTCGCGCCGCAGGTCCGACATCATCATGCCCCACGCGGAGAACACCGAGGCGTCCGCCGGCACCACCACCTTGGCGACGCCCAGCTCCTGCGCGAGCGCGGCCGCGTGCATGGCACCGCCGCCGCCGAAGGCGATCAGGGTGAAGTCTCGCGGGTCGAAGCCGCGGTTGACGGAGACCAGCTTGAGCGCGTTGACCATGTTGTTGTTGGCGATGCGCACGATGCCGCGGGCGGCTTCGTCGGCGTCGACGCCGAGCCGCGCCCCCACCGCCTCGATCGCCTTCTCCACCGCGTCCATGTCGGCCTCCACCTCGCCGCCGCAGAAGTAGTCGCGGTTGATGCGCCCGAGCCAGAGATTGGCGTCGGTGGTGGTGGCCTCCGTCCCGCCGCGCCCGTAGGCCGCCGGGCCCGGCACGGCGCCGGCCGAGCGCGGGCCGACGCGCAGCTTGCCGTAGTCGTCGACCCAGGCGATCGAGCCGCCGCCGTTGCCGATCTCCACCAGGTCCACGACGGGCACCATGATCGGGTAGCCGGCCGAGGCGCGGGTGCGCCCGATCCAGTAGTCGGTCTTGATCCGCACGCGCGCGTCCTCGATCAGCGAGCACTTGGCGGTGGTGCCGCCGATGTCCAACGCCAGCACGTTGGGCTCGCCGATCAGGCGGCCGAGCTCGGCCGCGCCCCAGACGCCGGACGCAGGCCCCGATTCCACCATGGTGATGGGAACGCGCGATACCGTGTCGACGGAATCGACGCCGCAGTTCGACTGCATGATGTAGAGGCCGCCGGCGAAGTCGCGCGCGGCGAGGCCCGCGTCGAGGCGCTGCAGGTAGCGCTCCGCCACCGGCTGCACGTAGGCCGACAGCACGGTGGTGCTGGTGCGCTCGTACTCGCGCCACTCGCGCGTGATCTGGTGCGAGGAGATGGCGGAGACCTCCGGCCACAGCCGCTCGAGCGTGGCCAGCGCCGCCTGCTCGTGCGCCGGGTTGGCGTAGGCGTGGAGGAAGCAGATCGCGACCGCCTCCACGCCCTCCGCCCGGAAGTCCGCGACGATGCCGGGGAGCGGCGCGAGGTCGAGGGGACGCAGCTCGTTGCCGTGGTAGTCCATGCGGCCCGGCAGCTCGCGGCGCAGGCGGCGCGGCACAAAGGGCTCGGGCTTTTCGTAGTGGAGGTTGAAGAAGTCCGGCCGGTTGCCGCGCGCGATCTCCAGCGTGTCGCGAAAGCCCTCCGTGGTGACGAGGCCGACGCTCACGCCGGTGCGCTCGGTCAGGGCGTTGATGACGACGGTGGTGCCGTGGGCGAGGAAGCCCACGGCGTCGGCCGCGACCCCCGCCTTCGCCATGACGTCGAACACGCCCTCTTCGTAGCGGGGCGAGGTGGTGTCGGTCTTCGCCGTGCGGACCGACGCCTCGCCGGTGGCCTCGTCGGTCTCGAAGACCAGCAGGTCGGTGAAGGTGCCGCCGACGTCGGTTGCGACACGGATGGTCCTGGCCATCAACGGTCTCCCTGAGAGCTGGGGCGGGTGCGGGGCGTATGCGAATTCACGGCTGGAGACCTCCCTCTGCGAGCCGGTCCCGCACCATCTCCTCCTCGCGGGAGACGACCGGCACTGCGCTGATGAGGCGCCGCGTGTAGGCGTGACCGGGTGCCGCGAACAGCGTCTCGGTGACGCCGATCTCGATCAGGCGGCCTTTCTCGAACACCGCGACGCGGTCGGCGAAGTTGCGGACGACCGAAAGGTCGTGGGTGATGAAGAGGTAAGTGAGGCCGCGCCTCGGCTGCAGCTCCTCCAGCAGTTGCAGCACGCGCGCCTGCACCAGCACGTCGAGCGACGAGGTGGGCTCGTCCAGCACCACCAGCTCCGAGCGGCAGGCCAGCGCCCGGGCGACGGCGACGCGCTGCCGCTGCCCGCCGGAGAGCGCCGCCGGATAGCGCCTGGCGAAGTCGGCGGGCAGGCCGACCTCCTCCAGCAGCGTCGCCACGATCTCCGGCCGCTCGCGGCGCTCGCCGATGCGATGCACGTCGAGCGCGAGGCGGAGCGAGGCGCCGACGGTGCGCTTCGGGTTGAGGGTCGACAGCGGGTTCTGCTGGACGAGCTGGATGGCGCGCCGGTGCTCGCGCCGGCGGCGGGCGGGCAGGGGCTCGCCGTGCATCCGGATCGCGCCGGAGGTCGGCGGGTAGACGCCCAGGATGAGGTTGGCGACGGTGCTCTTGCCGGCACCCGATTCGCCCACGATGGCGAGGCATTCGCCGGCCTCCACGTCGAACGACACGTCGACCAGCGCGCGCACCTCGCGATCCTCGAGCCGGAAGAGCTTGCTCACGCCCTGCAGCGAAAGAAGCGGCACGCTCACGGGCCGTCTCCTCGCGCGTCGTGCACAACCAGGGACTGCGAGAAGTCGCGCGGCTCGTCGCCGATGTCTGGCAGCCCGCCGCCGGTGATGCGCGGCACCGCCGCCATCAGCGCGCGGGTGTAGGCGTGGCCCGGCCGCTCGAACACCGCCGCGGTGGGCCCTTCCTCCACGATCCGGCCCTTGTAGATGACGTAGACGCGGTCGGCGAACTCGCGCACCACGCCGAGATTGTGGGAGATGAACAGCACCGCGGTGCGGTGCTGTTCCACCAGCTCGCGCATCAGCGTGAGCGTCTGGGCCTGAACCGTCACGTCGAGCGCGGTGCCGGGCTCGTCGGCGATGAGCAGCGCAGGCTCGTTGGCGAGCGCCATCGCGATCATCACCCGCTGGTTCATGCCGCCCGAGAGCTGGAAGGGGTAGGAATCGAAGACCCGGTCCGGGTCGTCGATGGAGACCTCCATGAGCATCCGCGCCGCGCGGTCCCTCGCCGCCGCCCCGGTGATCGCCGGCTCCGCCCGCCTCAGCACCTCGTGGAACTGGGTGCCGATGCGGTAGACCGGGTTGAGCGACGAGGTCGGGTCCTGGAACACCATCGTCATGCGCGTGCCCCTCAGCCGGCCGCGCTCGCGCGCCGAGAGCCGGTCGAGGTCGCGCCCCTCGAAGACGACCTCGCCCGAGATGCGCGCGGACCGCAGAAGCTGCAGAAGGCCGAGCACGATGCGTGCCGTGACCGACTTGCCGGAGCCCGATTCGCCTACCAGCGCCACCCGCTCGCCCGGCTGGATGGAGAGCGAGATGCCGTGCAGCACCTCGACGTAGGCCTCGTAGGTCCTGAAGCCGAGTCTGAGATCGCGGATGTCGAGCGTCGGCACGGTCATTGGTCGGCTCCGAAGAGCTCGCGCATGGCGTCGCCGATGAGGTTGAAGCCGAATACCGCGACCAGGATGGCGAGGCTTGGGAAGATGGTGAGCCACCACGAATCGGGCAGGTACTTGGCGCCGTCGGCGACCATCGAGCCGAGGTCGGGCGTCGGCGGCTGCACGCCGAGGCCGAGGAAGGAGAGCGAGGAGGCGATGAGGATGATGAAGCCGAGGTCGAGCGTCATCTTGGTGATGATGGAGGGGAAGCAGTTCGGCAGGATCTCGCGGAACATCACGTGCAGCGGCGAGGCGCCGATCACCTCGGCCGCGAGCACGTAGCCCTCCTCCTTCTCCGCCCGGGTCATGTTGTAGACGAGCCTCGCGTACCACGGCCACCACATCGCGGTGACCGCGATCATCCCGTTGATGAGCGTCGGCTCCAGCACCCCCATGATCGACATGGCCAGCACCAGAGGCGGGATCGAGAGGAAGACGTCGGTCACGCGCATCAGCACGTAGTCGGCGTAGCGCCCGAAGTAGCCGGCGATCAGCCCCACCGTCACGCCGATGGGAACCGCGATGGCGAGCACCACGGCGCCGAGGATCAGCGAGATCCGGTAGGCGTAGATGACGCGGCTGAAGAGATCGCGGCCGACCAGATCGGTCCCCATGAGATGGGGCCAGTTGGGCGGCTGGTTGAAGTTGGCGAAGTCGACGACGGCGCCGCGATGCTCGGGGAAGGGCGCGATGAAGTCGGCGAAGACGGCGCAGAAGAGGATGATGCCGATCAGAATCAGCCCCAGCATGGAGAGCGGGTTCGAGGTCAGGATCGCGACCGCGCGCCTCATGTCCGCCCCCGGGAATAGCGGATGCGCGGATTAATGAAGGTGACCAGCACGTCGACGATGAGGTTCATGATGAGGAAGGTCGCCGAGATGATGAGCACCGTGCCGACGATGGCATCGAGGTCCTTGCGCAGGATCACCGAGACGCCGTAGCGCGACAGGCCGGGCCAGGCGAACACCGCCTCGACCAGGAAGGCGTTGCCGAGCATCGCCGCGAAGTCGAGCCCGATGATGGTGAGCGAGGGGATGAGCGAGGGCTTGAAGGCGTAGCGGCCGGCGATGCGGCGATCGGGCACGCCGTAGGAGCGCGCCATCTCGATGAAGGGCTTGTCGTAGGTCTCCACCATGTTGGCGCGCGTGAGCCTGGCCGTCTGGCCGATCCCGGAAAGCGCCAGCGCGAAGGCGGGCAGGATGATGTGCCAGGCGGCATTGCCGAAGGCGCCGAGGTTGCCGGCGATCAGCGTGTCGATCGTCAGGAATCCGGTGACCTGCTCGATGGCGTAGGTGTCCGAGATGCGGCCCGCGATGGGGAAGAGCGGCAGGAAATAGGCGAACAGCAGCATCAGGATCACGGCCCAGACGAAGCTCGGGGCCGAGACCCCGAGCAGCGCCACGAGGCGGATGGAATTGTCCACCCAGCTTCCTCGGTAGCGCGCGGACGCGATGCCGAGCGGCAGCCCGATCAGGATCATCATGGCGCCGGCGACGAAGATCAGCTCGAGGGTGGCGGGCAGGAACTGCGCGATGTCCACCACCACGGGCCGGTTGGTGTAGAGCGAGATGCCGAGGTCGCCCTGCGCGAGGTCGCTCAGAAAGTGCCCGTACTGGACGGTGATCGGCTCGTCGAGGCGGAGCTCGGCCCGGAGCTTGTCGACCGCCTCGTGGGTTGCGCTGGGGCCGAGCGCGATGCGTGCGGGATCGCCCGGGATCACCCGGGCGACCGCGAAGATCAGCATCGAAACCCCCAGCAGGACGATGCATGAGGTTCCGACGCGCCTGGCGAATACGAGGATCGTCGGCGTCACCACCCGCCTCTACGCGGCGGGACGGACACGCCAACGGCATTGCCGGCGCGCCCGCCCCGCCGCGGGAAAGTCTACTCGGTCATTTCCATGAGGCGGAAGGTGAAGCCGAAGCCGTCGAGACCGAAGGCCATGGCCGGATCGCTCAGCGCCGGCACCCTGACCCGGTTGGACGCCGCGAAGACCGACTGCGAGTCGTGGGCGTAGATGGTGGGCGAGATCGCTATCAGCCGGTCGTTGAGCGCCGAGTAGGCCTCCTGCCGCGCTTCCGGCGTCGCGCCCGTGCGCCCGGCATCCAGCAGGCGGTCCACCTCGGCGTCGTTGAGGTGCTCGGGCGACTGCCAGGTGCCGGCCGCGCTGGAGTGGTACATGCCGTAGAGCAGCGTGTCGGTATCGCCGGTCACGGCCGTGACATAGACCTGCGAGACGTTCGGCGTGGTCTCGGCGTTCGAGACCTGCTCCGCGAACAAGGCCCACGGGATCTTCCTGATTTCAGAGGTGATGCCGATCTCCGCGAAGTTCGCCTGCATGAGCAGCGCGAACCGCTCCTCGAGCGGCACCTCGCCGATCCAGGTGACCTCCAGCACGAAGTCCTCCGGCGAGTACTTGCAGTCAGCCAGGTGCTGGCGCGCCGCATCGAGATCGCGGGTCTGCGCCTTCTCGCGCGGGTTGGCGCCCAGCATCGCGGCCGGGATCGCGCCGGTGGAGAGTGTCCCCTGCGAGACCTCGTCGGTGACCGCGATGATCTTGACGCCGCCCTCGTAGTCGAAGGCCTTGGCCAGCGCGAGGCGGCAGTGCACGTCGTCGAGCGGCGGCTTGGTCGTGTTCAGCTTCATGTAGAAGCCGGTCACGCCGCCCTCGGTGAGCAGCTGCGCGCCTCCCCCGGAAAGCGCGCCGAGCACCTCCGGCGGCACCCACTGCGAGGAGATGTCGTGCTCGCCCTGGGCGATGAGGGTGCGCACCGTGGCCGCCTCCAGTCCGTAGCGGAGCCGCACGGTGTCCGGCGCAGACTCGGCGATGGGCAGGAAGTAGCCCGCGTTCTTCTCCATCACCGTCTCTTCCTGCGGGTTGTGGGAGACGACGCGATAGGCGCCGGTGCCGGCCCCGTTGCCCGAAAGGAAGGCCTGGCCCCAGTCCCCCATCTCGCCCTCGCCCTCGCCGAGGTTGGCCATGACGAGCTGCTTGTCGACGATGGGGAGCCGCACCAGCGACGAGACGAAGGGCGCATAGGGCTGCGAGAGGGTGAAGCGCACGGTGTTCGCGTCCACCGCCTCGGCACCCTCGACGCTCACGAACAGGTAGGAGAGGCCCTGGCCGATCGTCTGCATGCGGTCGAGCGAGAAGACCACGTCGTCGGCGGTCAGCGGGTTGCCGCTCTGGAACGTCACGTCGTCGCGGAGCGTGAAGGTGAAGCTCGTGCCTTCGCCCTCCCAGCTCGCGGCCAGGTGCGGATCGTGGCCGGGCGCGCCCTGCTGCGGGATGACGAGGGTGTCGTACACGTTGAACATCAGGATGGAGTCGGCGTAGTCGGACGCCTTGGCGGGATCCAGCTCGCCGACCGCGACCTCGTCCAGGCGCAGCACGCCGCCGGCCTGGACGATCTGGGGGATCGCCCCGAGTGCTGCCACCAGCGAGGCCGCCGACAGCAGTTTCAGTAGTGTTCTCATGTCATGGTTCTCCCTGGTCTCACTCTTCGATCTCGGCCGCCTGCGGCCGCTTGCTGTGGTCGCCGAAAATGTCCGACGTGCAGACATGCAGGATCACGGCCGTCGCCGTGCCGTGGTTCCAGCTCGAATGCCGCTGCGTCGACTTGAAATGGATGGAGGAGCCCGCCTCTAGGATGGTGCTCTTGTCCTCGGTCTCGACGGTAATCGCCCCTTCCAGCACGTAGAAAAGCTCCTCGCCCTCGTGGCTGATCCACTCGGAGCGGTGCCCCGGCGGCTTGTGGATGATGACGCTGTTGAGAACGCTGCCGGGAAAGGACGCCGAGACGCGCTCGTAGCGGAGCGCGTGCTTCTCGATGGCGAAGCTGCGCCTCTCGCCGTGCAGCGTGAAGGGCGCATCGGGGCGGGGCGGGGCGAGGAACTCGGTGACGTGGGTGCGCAGCACGCCGGCAATGGCGGCGAGCGACGAGAGCGAGGGCGCGTTCAGCCCGCGTTCGATCTGGGAGATGAAGCCGACCGAGAGGCCGGCACCGTCGGCGACGTCCTTGAGCGTGAGCCCGAGCTGCCGGCGGCGGTCGCGCAGTCGCTTCCCCAGGGGGGCGTCCGTCTCCGCCGGCCGTGCCGTCCCAGACGTCTCTGCCATTCCCCGGGGCGCCCCTCATTTCACTCTGGGTAAAATCCTGACCCATCGTGCGGAGGCGAGTCAACGGTCTTCGACGGCGGCGGCGACGACGTTGCGGGTATCGACGGTGTGGGGGATTTGAAGGGCGCCTGCCGTGCAACGACAAGCGCCCTGGGGCAATCCGGTCTACAGCACTTTCCGATCTTACCAGATCACTGCGGTCGGAAGACTCCCACCTCCCCCTGTCCCCCTCCCCCGAAGGCGGAGGGGGAACGTAGACGGCAACGGCAAATTCTCCCTCTCCGCCCCTGGGGGCGGAGAGGGTCGGGGTGAGGTGGGGGGATTCTCGCGCCTTAGTACACGAGAGAATTGAACCGTGCGCCAATCAGCGATGATCCCATTCGCTCGGATAGTACTCTAGCGCGGCTCCTGCGCGTGGGCCTCCACCAGCCAGAGGTTCTTGTCGATATCGCGCGAGACCTCGACGAAGAGATCCTCGGTGTCGGCGTCGCCGGCCTCTCCGGCCTCGGCGATGGCGGCGCGGATGCCCGTGCCGAAGGCGGCGAGCGCTGCGCTGACCGCCTCCACGTGGTCGGCGCCCGAGTGGATGTCCAGCGGATAGGCGGGGAGCGCGGATGCCGATGCCGCGACCTCTGCCGTGCCGCGCGCGGTGCCGCCGAGCGCGGTGATGCGTTCCGCCAGGTTGTCGACGTGACCCTGGACGGCGGTGTGGATGCCGTCGAAGAGCTCGTGCAGCGCGATAAAGGAGGGGCCCTTCACGTTCCAGTGCGCCTGCTTCATCTGGGTGGCTAAGTCGACCGCGTCGGCCAGGCGGGCGTTGAGGAGGCCGACCATCGCTTGGCGCGTGTTGTCGGCGATGTCGATCTTCGTGGGGTGCAGTGTCTGGGACATGACGGCGTACCCTTTCGTTTCCCTGCGCTCGGAGGCTGCCGCCGGATGAGCCGGTCGCCCGATCCTCGTCCGTGGCCGGAGCGGCGACGGAGGGGCGCCGCCACGGATGATGTGGTCATCGCACGCCGGGCGTGCAACGGCGCAAGACCCGCTCCCCGATCATAGCACTCATGCGGCCGGCGCTCAGGGCGCGCCGCGGACGTAGCGGCGGGCGACACCGGGGGCGATGGCGAGGCGGGCGGCGACCTCCGCCGGGGTCGCGCCGGCGGCGGCGAGGTGGATGGCGCAGGCACGCCTGGCGCGGGGCAGGTAGACGCTGCAGCCGCCAAGATAGTCCGCCACCTTGAGCGCGGTCCCCTCCGCCTCCAGCAGGCGGGCGAGCGGGTGATCCGGATGGCGGGCGAGATGGCGCGGCTTGGGGATGTGAACCTCGCGGCCGCCCCAGGCCAGCGCCATCCTGATGGCGGTCGCCTTTCCGGCGACGCCGGCGATCTCGTCGAGGACGCCGGGAAGGGCGCGGTCGCAGGCATTCATGTCAGCGATGCCGCCTCTGCCCCGGCTCACGTGCGCGCCCGGTCGTGCCGTCCCTGCCCCGGACGGTAGAGGGGGTCACTCACCGGTCGAGGCGAACGGATGAGGGCACGCCGCAGGCCGCGCCCCGCGACGGCCGAGCCGCTTCCTGCGCTTCTTCCAGGGGGCTTCGGCCGTCTTCGCCCCGCGTTCGTCGCAGGCGTCGAGCGCCGCCCGCAGCCGCTTGCCGAGATGACGGATCAGCGCATCGGCCTGGGAATCGGTGAGCGCGAGGTGCGAATCGAGGCGCTCGAGGCCGGCGTGGCGGGCGGCATAGGCGCCGAGCGCGGCGAGGCTGCCGATGCGAACCAGGCCGCGGCGATGGAGCAGGCGCCACTGCGCTTCCAGCACCCGTGCCCGGGGGTGGCGCGTCTCCCGCACCCGGCCGTCGCGACCGAGGGAGAGGTGCGGCCGCCAGTCGACGCCCGCGGCACGCGCGAGCCAGGCCTCGAGCGCGCGGGCGGCGCCGGCAAGATCGGCGGACGCGGCGCCGGTATCGGCGTCGAGGCCCGTTCGGCGGCAGACCCAGTCCGCGAGCGCCGCATCGGAGCGCTCGCGCGCGATACCCAGATGGAAGGCGCTGATCCAGAGCGCCCGCAGCTTGCGCGTGGCCGGCCCTGCGGGGAGGGCCGGGCCGTCAGGCCCGGACGGCGCGACCGCGCCGCGCGCCGATAGGCGCGTAGCCAAGCTCGCGGAGCGAGCGCCCGGCGCCTGAGGGATATGAATGAGTCGTTCCGTCATGCCGCCTCCGCCGGGCCCGTGTCGTCGAGCAGGGCGACGAGGATGCCGTCGAGCTCGCTCCGTGCCGTCGCGATGGTCACCTCGTCCGTCGCCTTCTCGACGGTGACGCCGATCTGCGCGAGCTCCGCGGCGGTGAGCCGGCGCAGCGCCTGGCGGTCGAGTGTCTCCCGCACCCGGATCAGTGCCTCGGCCCGTTCGGGGAAGCGGGCGCGAAGCCGCCTGATCGCCTGCGCCTCGTCGCCGAGCGCGACGGCGCCCGGCTGCTTGCGCAGACCGAACCTGACGCCGTCGATGGCGACCGTGCGCGGGCGGATGAAGAGATCGGGCCGGGCCCGGATCGCCTCGCGCAGCGCCTCCTCGGCCGCCGCCTGCTCGGCGATGCGGCTGCGGAGCGCACGCAGCCTGCCGCTGAGCGCCTTGCGCTGCAGCGCCCGGATGTCGTCCGCCAACGTCTCCGTCGCCTCCCGCGCGGCCGCGAAGGCGCGGGCGAGAGCGACGATCTCTTGCATGGGGCCCGGCAACTGCGGGGACGGTCGGGTCATCTGATCCTCCTTCTCGCGCCTCGCGTTCCCGAGGGCCGGCGCGGACCGGTCATGCCGCGCCCCGGTCGTCGTCGGCGCGCGCGGCCGGGCGGGGAATGCCGGCGGGCCAGGGGAGGCCGGCGGGCCAACGCTCGGACGCGCGGCCCAGGATGGCCTCGGCCCGGCGCGCGGTGACGCTCATCCCGGCAGCGATGCGGTCCACCGTGTCGCCGCTGCCGGTGAGCAGGCGCGAGGCGTAGGAGACGGAGATGCCGCGGGCCGCCGCATATGTGCGGATGAGGGTGACGAGGAGTTGATCGCTGTGCACCATTAAACATATATGCACGATCACGCATAGTCGAATCAAGCACTTTTCTGCACGATCGTTTGTGCTATATTGTGCACATGTCGAGTCGGCCCCGACCGAGCGAGCAGATCCGCCGCGCCGTGCGCGACGCGCTGGAGGCGGCGGGCGTGGGCGCGCGGCGCTTCGAGGCCGCGCATGGTCTGCGGCCCTGGGCGCTGCGCGGCATTCTCGACCCGACCCGCCGGCAGGCGCCGTCGGTGGACCGTGCGGCCGAGATCTGCGCCGCTCTCGGGCTCTCGCTTTCCATCGGCCCGCCCGGGGAGGCGCGCGCATCCGCTCCGTCACCCCTGCCGCCCGCAACCGGCGTGAGGGCGTTGCACGAGCCCCGTGTCGACGATCCGTCCGGCGCTCCGCCCAAGGCGGGTGCTGCCGCGCGAGGCGGCCTCTCGCCCGCCGCGCTGCGCGATCTGGAGGCGGGCGCGCAGGCCCTGAACCGGCTCGTCACCGGTGCCGGCGGCGATCCGATTCCGGACGAGCTGCGGCCGGCGCCGGGTGCCAGCTTCGGCGGTTCCGACGCGCGGCCGGTCGCGGCGGCGAACGAGGACAGCGTGCCGCCTGCCGCACGCTCGGTGGGGACGCGCGAGGTCGAGGCTGCGGCCGGCGGCGGGGCGGTCAATCTCGACGAGGCGCCGGTCAAGGGGCCGGTCTGGTTCAGGCGCGACTGGCTCGACGACCACGGCATGGACCCGACGCGCTGTGTGGTAATTTCCGTGCGGGGCGAATCCATGGAGCCGACCCTGCCCGCCGGCACCAAGATCCTGGTGGATCGGGATCGCACCCGTCGCCGCGCCGGGCGCATCTTCGTCGTCAGCACCGGCGAGGGCCTGGTGGTCAAGCGGCTGGACCGGCGCGGGCGGCAGTGGTTTCTTGTCAGCGATCACCCGTCCTGGGCGGAGGTTCCCTGGCCGCGCGAGGCGGAGGTGATCGGCGAGGTGCGCTGGGCCTCCCGCACCTTCGAATGAGCCGGCGCGGGCCGGCATCGGCAGGGAGGAGCGTCATGCGAGCATTGATCGTCGGCGTCGCGCTCGCCGCGCTCGCCGCCTGCGCCGCGCCCGCCTACATCGAGGGCCACCGCATACGCGCGGTCGAAGGGCCCGGCGCCGGGCCGGCGCTGCGTGCCGACGATCTGCACGCGGGCGCGCCGGCGTGGTTCTCGGACTGGTGGGAAAAATATCTGCGCCAGGCGCGGCGCGGCTATGCCGTGCTCGCCCTCGACCGCAATGGGCTGGGTGGCTGGTACGTCTACTGCGCTCCCGGCCGCTGCCAGAGCCTGGCCAATCCCTGGTCCCGCTCGGTCAAGGACGTCTACTACAAGCACCACGCTCTCCAGCTCTGCCGTGCGGAGGTCGCGGCGGCTCATCCCGGCGCCCGGCCCGACTGCGCCCTCTATGCGATCAGGTCGAACATCGTCTGGCAGGGCCCGCTGCCCTGGGAGGGCGCCGGCTCGCTCGCGGCGAGCACGGGGGCGCGCCCGGCGCTGGGCTCGACCTACCAGACGGACGGCGACGGCCTGGAAATCGGCCTGTTCGGGCTCAACTTCATCTTCGGGATCGACCCGTAGCGACGCCGGCGCACGGGCGGTCCCGGCGCACCATGGTCCGGTGGCCGGCGCCGACGGTCGCCGGCACCATGGCGTCATGCGTCACGCGTCGGCCGGCAAGCATGCCCGTCTCCGCTCAACGTCGCGGCAGGAGCCGCGGCGGGGCAGGGGACGATGAGCAGGTTCAGCCTGCTTCCCTATCAGACGCGCTGGGTCTCGGACGATGCCGGGTTCAAGGTGATCGAGAAGGCGCGCCGTATCGGCATCTCCTGGGCCGAGGCCTACGGCGCCGTGGTGCACGCGGGCAATCGCGGCGGCGGCAACGTCTACTACCAGGCCTACAACCTGGAGATGACGCGCGGCTTCATCGAGGACTGCGCCCGCTGGGCGAAGGCGCTGGAGATCGGCGCCACCCGCCTCGGCGAGACCCTGATCGCGGACGGCCCGCGCAGCCTCCGGGCCTTCCGCATCGCGCTGGCCTCGGGCCGCGAGATCCTCGCCATGACGAGCGCGCCCCGGGCCTTCCGCTCCAGGGGCCGGCCCGGCGATCTCGCCATCGTCGACGAGGCGGCCTTCGTCGACGATCTCGGCCAGGTGCTCAAGGCGGCGATGGCGTTCCGGGTCTGGGGCGGGCGGGCGCACGTCATCAGCACCCACAACGGCGAGGCCAACCCCTTCGCCGTCCTCTGCCATGACCTGCGCGAGGGCAGGCGGCCTGGCTCGCTCCACCGCGTCACGCTGAAGGAGGCGCTGGCCGAGGGGCTCTTCCGCCGCATCTGCGAGGAGAGGGTGCAGCCCTGGTCCACACGCGCCGAAGCCGCGTGGGAGGCGGCGCTCAGGACGGAGTACGGAACCCATGCGGGCGAGGAACTCGACTGCATCCCCGCCGCCGGCGCCGGCGCCTGGCTCGGCTGGGACGCGATCCGCGCCTGCGAGCATGCGGCGGCGGGCGATCCCGCCGCCTTCGCCGGCGGCACCGCGACCATCGGCGTGGACGTGGCGCGGCGCCGCGACCTCTGGGTGGCGGCCGTGCTCGAGCAGGTGGGCGACGTGCTGTGGCTGCGCGAGCTGGTGACCCGGCGCGCCATTCCCTTCAGCGCGCAGCGGGCGCTGGTCGGCGTGCTCGCCGCCCGCTACCGCCCGGCGCGCATCGCCGTCGATCAGACCGGCATGGGCGAGGCGGTGGTGGAGCAGCTTCAGGAGGAGCTCGGCAGCGCAACGGTCGACGGCGTGCTGATGACCGGGCCGCGCCGTCTCGACGCGGCGACGGCGCTGCGCGAGGCGGTGGAGGACCGCAGGCTGCGCCTCCCGGCGGACGCCGATCTCAGGCGCGACCTGCATGCGGTCCGCGCCGAAGCGGGGCCGACGGGCGCGCCCCGGCTGATGGCGGAGCGTTCCGCCACGGACGGTCACGCCGATCGCTTCTGGGCGCTCGCGCTCGCCTGCGCCGCCGCCCGCACCGGCAGCCCGAGGATCGAAGGCATCGCCGCCCGCCGCCGTGCGAGCGGACTCGTCGACTTCTTCTGAGAGAGGGTTGTCGGTCGCCTCAGCGATCGGCGAGGAAGGCCAGGATCTCGCGAACCGTCTCCTCGGGCGCTTCCTCGGGCAGGAAGTGGCCGCACGGCAGCGCGCGGCCCTGCACGTCCTCGGCGCGCTCGCGCCAGCTCTCCAGCACGTCGAGCGACCCGCCGGTCTGCCAGCCCGGCCGCCGGGCCATGTCGCCGGCCCAGAGCACCAGCATCGGGCAGGCGATGCGCCGGCCCCGGTCCGCCTCGTCGTGGACGAGATCGAGCTGGATGGCGCGGTAGTCCAGGCACATGCAGCGCAGCGTCTCGGGATCGCTGAAGCATCGGAGATAGTCGGCGTAGGCCTCGGGCGTGATCGCGCCGGCGACGGCGCACCACTGCGCCAGCAGGAAGTCCAGGAAGAGCTTCGGGCTGTTGCCGATCAGCGTCTCCGGGAAGGGCGCCGGCTGGCGCATCAGGTGCCAGTGGAAGAACGAGAACGCGAGGTCGCGGTCCATGTTCTCGAAGACCGCCTGGGAGGCCACCACGTCGAGCGAGGTGAAGGTGCGGACTTGCGCGGGGTGGTCGAGCGCCATGCGATGGCCCACGCGGGCGCCGCGGTCGTGGCCGACGACGTGGAAGCGATCGAAGCCCAGCGCCGCCATCACCTCCACCTGGTCCCGCGCCGAGGCGCGCTTGCAGTGGTCTTCCAACTCGTCGGAGGCCGGCTTGCTGCTGTCGCCGTAGCCGCGCAGGTCGGGCGCCACGACCGTGTAGTGCGCGGCGAGAGCGGGCGCCGCCTTGTGCCACATCACGTGGTTCTGCGGATAGCCGTGGAGCAGGAGGAGTGGAGGACCCGCGCCGCCGGTGACCAGATTGATGGCGGCGGACGAGGTCTCGATGCGGGTTCCGGTGAAGCCTTCGAACATGCCTGTATCACCCGTCGTCGGTCGGCGCGTCGCGGGCCGAGAATAGTTGCTCCGCCTGCCCGGAGCGAGCGCCCGGCTCCTCAGGCGGGCGCCTGCCCGGTGCCGCCGGGTCAAGGCCGAGGATCGGCCGCGAGGTCGTAGCCCTCCGCTTCCAGGCGGCGCCCGATTGCGGCGATGTGGGCGGGTTCGATCTCGCAGCAGCCGCCGACGATGGTGGCGCCTGCCGCGATCCATTGCATGGCGTGGTCCGCGTAGCGCGCCGGGTCCAGATCGTCGCGCGCCTCCAGCACGTCGACGGTCCTGCCCGGCTGCAGGGCTCCGATGGAGACGAAGCCGTTGGCGTAGGCGCCGAACGGCACCCCGAGCTCGGCCAGGATGGGCATGGCGGCGGTGACCGCCTCCGGACTCGAGCAGTTGATCAGCACCGCCTCGGCGCCGGTGTCGATGGCCGCGCGCGCGCCGTCCGCCACCGGCTCGCCCGAGCGCAGCCGGGTGCCGTCCGCATCGTCGACCGAGAACGCCGTCCAGACGGCCCTGCCGCTCGCGCGCGCGGCGCGCGTCGCCGCGCACGCCTCCGCCGCCGACAGCATGGTCTCGCACAGGAAGAGGTCCACGTGGTCGGCCTGCGCCGAGACGATCCTGCCGTAGTCCGCGCGGAGGACGTCCTCCGGCGGCGTCAGGTCGGGCCGGTAGCTCCCCACCAGAGGCGGCAGGCAGCCGGCGATCCTGACCGTCCGACCGCTGGCATCGCGCGCGGCCTTCGCTGCGGCGACGGCGGCGGCCTGCAGCGCATCGAACATGTCGCCCTTGCCGGCGCGCGCCAGCCGGTGCGGCGTCGCGGTGTAGGCGTTGACCGTGATGATGCGGGCGCCCGCCTCGATGAAGTCGCGATGCACTGATTCGACGAGGTGCGGCTCGTCCATCATCACCTGCACGGACCAGAGAGGCGCAGCCGGCCCGGTGCCCCGCTTGTGCAGCTCCTGCCCCACGCCGCCGTCCAGGAGGACGACGCGCTTTCCCCGTTCTTCTGCCGACATGGCCGCATCTCCGTTCCGCCGAGAGGCCGGCCGGAGGCCGGAAGACTCCGGGCCATCTCACAGCCCGGCTCGCTTTCTGTCCAGCGCGGAGCGGGCCGGCCGGGCGGTGCCGCAGCGCGAAGCGGAGGGTTAACACCCCGGACCATGGTGCGATGCACAGGCCGTGCGCGCCGAGGCATTGTCCGCGCCATGAACGCACTGACCGCTTCGGCACCCGCCCACCGCCCCATCCGGGGCACCACTCATCGCTGCCTAGCCCGCGGAGGCGCGAGATGAGCGCCCTCGACGGCTGGATCGATATCTGCCGCGCCGGCACCTGGCAGGACCTGGCCGGCCGCGCCGTCCGCCTCGACGTCGACCGGCTCGACCGGATCGTCGCGGCCCATGCCGCCGCCGACCCGGCGCCCGTCGTGGTCGGCCATCCCGAGACCGACGCGCCGGCCTACGCCTGGATCGAGGGCCTGCGCCGCGTCGGCGACCGGCTGCAGGCGACCCTGCGCGACATCGCGCCGGCCTTCCGCGAGGCGGTGGAGGCCGGGCTCTACGCCGGCCGCTCGATCGCGCTGCAGGGCGACACGCTGCGCCATGTCGGCTTTCTCGGCGGGCGTGCGCCGGCGGTGCCGGGTCTCGTGCCGACGCGCTTCGCCGCCGAGCCGGAGGCGGTGCTTGCCTTCGAGGACGGCGCGCACGGCGCCACGGACGACGGCGGGGTGGACTCGCCCGGCGACCCGCGCCCGCCACACCCGGACCCTCTCCGCACCCGCGGGGCGACAGGGGACGAAGACGGCGACAGCCTCGTTCCCCTCTCCGCGCCCGCGGGGCGGGGAGGGGATGACGGTGACGACATCGCGCTGGCCGAGAAAGCAACCGCTCTCGACGAGCGCGAGGCGCAGCTCGCCATGCGGGAGGCGGCGCTCGCAGCGGACGAGAGGCGACGCCAGGCGGAGGCCGCGCTCGCTCGCCATGTCGAGGCCGGCCGGGTCCTTCCGGCCGAGCGCGCTGGCCTCGCGGCGCTGCTCGCGGCCCTCGTGGGTCACGAGGTGGCGGAAGGCGAGGAGACCGCCATCGTCTTCGCCTCGGCTGACGGCGGCGAGGAACGGGCGCAGCCTGCCGCCCTCCTGGAACGGTTTCTCGAGGGCCTGCCCCGGCGCGTGGACTACCGCACGCTCGCGGGCGGCCCGCTGCCGGGCGATTCGGGCCCGGCGGACACCCGCGAGGCCGCCCAAGAGGACAGCGGCCGAATCGCCGCCGAAGCCCGCGCCCTGATGGCGGCGGAGGCGGAGAGGGGCGCAACCCTCACACCAGCAGAAGCAGTGGATCGGGCGCGCGCGAGGCGCGGGCTCGGCACCGGAGGAGGAGCTCAATGAGTCATGTACTGATGTGGCGGGCGGCGGACGCCGGCGGCGCCGTCGCCCCGCGCCGGATCGTCAAGTACGACGATGCCGACGGCAAGGTGGTGCAGTCGTCCGCCGCGGCGGATGCCCATGTCGGGGTTTCCGGCCGGGCGGCGGCGGCCTCGGGCGGTCGCGTCGAGATCGCCCGCGTCGGCATCGCGGACATCGAATATGGCGGCACGGTCGCGCGGGGAGCGCTGCTCACCGCCGACGGCGACGGCAAGGCCGTCACCGCCGCCGGCGGCAATCGCGTCATCGGCATCGCCGAGGTCTCCGGCGTCGCCGGCGATATCGGCCAGGTGCTGCTCGTACCCAGCCTCCACTAGGGGAAACACCATGGAACACGACACCGCCCAACTCGCTTCCGGCCCCTACGAGGTCCAGACCCGACTGACGCAGATCGCGCAGGCGGCGATGCCCTCGGGCCTGATCGCCGACGAGGTCTGCCCGCGCGTCCGCACCGGCTTCAAGTTCACCTACACCACGCTCAGCGAAGAGGACCTGCTGACCATTCCGGACGTGCGCGCGAGCCGGGCCGGGCACCTCAACCAGGTGGAGTTCGGCGCGACCGACACCACCGAGAGCGTCGTCGACTACGGTCTCGAGGACCCGGTCCCCTCCCGCGACATCGAGGAGGCGCAGGCGCAGGAGATCGCCTACGACCCGCTGGAGCAGGCGGCGATCTCCACCGCCGAGCTGGTGAGGCTCGCCCGCGAGCGGCGCGTCGCCGACCTGGTGACGACCGCGGACAACTACGCCGACGGTCACTCCGCCACGCTCAACGGCAACGCGCAGTGGAGCCACGCCAACGCCAATCCGCGCAAGGCGATCCTGGAAGCCCTCGACGTGCCGCTGGTGCGCCCCAACACGCTGGTCTTCGGCCAGAAGGTGTGGACCGCGCTGCGCCAGCATCCGAAGATCGTCGAGGCGGTGTCCGCCACCGGCGCGGGCGACCAGGCCTCCGGCATCGTGATGAAGGAGGCGGTCGCCGAGCTCTTCGAGGTCGACCGCGTGCTGGTCGGCATGGCCTGGTACCAGAGCGCGAGGCGCGGTCAGGAGGACTCCTTCGCCCGCCTCTGGGGGCGCCACGCCTGCGCCATCCACGTCCGGCCCGACATGGCGTCCGCCCGCGACCGGATGCCCAAGTTCTGCTGGACCGCCGATGCCCTCGGCGGGCTCCAGGTCGGCACCTACGAGGCGCCGGCGCGCGGCGTGAATCGGGGCTCGACCGTCGTCAAGGTCAGCGAATGCGTCAGGGAGCTGGTGGCCTACGGCCGCGCCGGCTACCTCTGGCGCAACGCCGTGGCGTAGCCCATGGCACCCTCACGCGATTCGTCCGCGCGCCTTCCGGCGCGACCCCCCGACCACCTCTGCGGCGTCGGCTATTCGCCGAGCGATGCGCGCCAGAGCGCGGCCGAGAACGAGGTCTGCCGGCACGCAGAGCGCATGCTCAACTTGGTCCACGCCTACTGCGAGATCAGGGATTCGTGGACCGGATGGCTGCGCCCGGGCGCCATGGGCCGCACGCTGCGCGAGCGGCTCGTGCCGGAGATGCGCGACCTCCAGCGCGCCGAGCGGCGCATCGTGGAGGAGCCCTCGGTCACGCTGCTCACGGTGCTCGACTACGCCGGGCGCGCGCGCCGGGCGGTGCCGCAGTACACGCCGCTCGGCATCGACCATCCGCAGCCGCGGCTTTCGGACGAGGTGCGCGAGGCGTGCGCGCGGATGGAGGCCGATGCCGACGTGGCGGCGCTCGCCGCCCGCCGCGCCGGTGCCCGCGCCTACGCCGCCCGCATGGCGGATGCCATCGAGCGCGAGCGCGAGGAGGAGGTCCGGCGCCAACGCGCCATGGCCGAGCACGGCGTGACCGAGACGCCCGAGGAGGCTGCCGCCGCCACCGCCCGCGTCGAGGCGCGCATCGCCCTCTATGCGCGCGAGCGGGAGAGGGTGCTGACCGAAGCCGGGCTCGATCCGGACGGCGGGCCGCTGGAGGAGCCGGCCGCAACCCGCGCCGCGCCGGTGCTGGACGCGGCGGTGCGGGAGGGCGCGCGCACACAGGCCATCCTCGCCGCCATGCGCGCCTGGACGGGGCCGCGCCTGAAGCACGGGCGCCACCGCGGCGCACCCTACCTGCGCGCGCTGCGCCGTGCGACGGGCCTCGGCGACATCGCGCGGGCCGAGCGCAACCGGCTCTGGCGGCTGGTCTCGTCGGAGCGCGGCGCATGACCTACGCCACGCGCGCGGACCTGGAAACCCGCTTCGGCACGGACGAGGCGCTGGATCTCGCCGGGCTGCAGGCGGGCCGGATCGATGTCGCGCTGGCGGACGCCGCGGCCGAGGTCGATGCGGCGCTCGCCGCCGCCTATCGCCTGCCGCTGCAGGGCGGCCCCTGGCCGCGCCTCGTGGGCATCGCCTGCGATCTGGCGCGCCGCGCGCTCTACGACGATGCGGCGTCGGCCGAAGTGAGCGCGCGCGCCGACGAGGCGCGGGCAGCGCTCGCACGGCTTGCCGCCGGCAGCGATGCCCTGCTCGATGCCGCCGGCCGGCCGGCGGCCCGCCTGCAGCGCGCGGCGCACGCCGGCCCCGCCCCCGCCATGACGCCCGACAACCTGGCGGGGTTGTAATGATTGCCCTCAAGCAGCGTCGCGCCAAAGGCGCGCGGATCGATAAGGGGGCAGAGATCCCCACCCTCAAGCGTCGCGCCGGCAGGCTCGCGGCAGAAGATCGCAGCGGTAGGGCTTTATAAATGCCCGGGCAGGCAACAGGCATCGAGATCGGCGCCGAGGCGGCCGCGGCGCAGCTTGCGCGCATCGCGGCACCGCTGGCCCGGCCCCGCCCTGTGATGGACGAGATCGGCCGCCATCTGGTCGCGTCGACGCTGCGGCGCTTCGCGCAGCAGCGCGGGCCCGACGGCGCGCCCTGGCTGAAGAGCGCCCGGGCGCTGGCCGACGGCGGGCGGACGCTCGTCGCGAGCGGGCGGCTGCGCGCTTCGATCTCCCACACGGTCGCGGCCGATGGCCGCGGCGTCGAGGTGGGATCGAGCGTCGCCCATGCCGCCGCTCACCAGTTCGGCGGCCGGACCGGCAAGGGGCGCAGGGTGACGCTCCCGGCCCGGCCCTTCCTCGGTATCGACGACCGCGACCGGAGCGACATCGCCCGCATCCTCTCGCGCGCGCTCGAAGGGGCGGCGGGTTGATGCTCGCGGCCCTCGAAATCCACGTCGCCGACGCCATGGCCGCGCGCTTGGCGGGGCTCGAGGGCGAGGGTGGTGCGCCGCTCTTCGCCGCGGTGCTGAGCGCCCTCGATGCCGCGGCGCTCACCGCCTGGCCGAAGACGCCGGCGGCGCTGGTGCTGCCGGTCTCCGACGAGGCCGAGGAGAGCACGACGCGGCGCGTGGAGAACGCGCCGGTGCAGCACGTGGTGCGCATCGGCGTCTCGCTGATGCTGGCGGCGCCCAACGACCGCACCGGCGCGCGCGGGCGGGAGCGACTATCCCCGCTGCTAGCCCGTGCCCGTCGGGGGCTTGCCGGCTGGACGCCGCCGGGCCAGCGCGAGGTGCTGTCCTTCCGGCGCGGGCGTCTGGTCTCCCTCGAGGATGCCCGCCTGCAGTGGCTGGACGAGTACGAGATACGCCGTGTCGCCCGCGCCGGCGTGGTGGAGGTGGGGGACGCAACGAGCAAGGAGGCTGCCCTATGACGGCGCGAAGCATCGACAGGCGCACGGACAACATCGTGATCGGCGCCGGCGAGGTCTATCTCGATCTCCACGAGGGGGGCGCGTCCACGGGCGAGCGCTATCTGGGCGATGCGGTCGGCGCCGCGCTGGAGATTACGACGGAGGAGACGACGGTCTTCTCCGGCTCCGGCCCGGTGGCGACGGAGCTCGCGCGCATCGCCCGCAGCGTCGCCCGCACGGTCACGCTCACGCTGCACGACATCAGCCTGGAGAACCTGGCGCTGTTCTCCGTGGGCGCGGTGAAGCGACTCGATCCCGCCAACGCGGCGCAGGGAGAGCCCGCCGTCTTCCGTCCCGGCCGCTGGCATCAGCTTGGCGGCGCGGCGCGCCCCGCCGGCGTGCTCGGGCTGGCTCGGCCGGCGGACCAGGCGGCGGCGATCGCGGCCGTCACCGTCGCATCCACGGCGCCGCAGCCGGTGGCGGCGGTTCAGGCCATAGAGGCCGGCCGCTTCGCCCAGGGCGCGACGGAGACCGGCCAGGCGGGCCAGTTCATCGTCGACTACGAGCGTGCCCGCCTCTACTGGCTGCCGGCGGATCACCCTCTCCACGAGGCCCAGGCCGGCATCGAGGCGGGCACTGCGCTCACCGTCGACTACACGCCCGCCGACGAGGCCCGCCCCCAGGTGCAGGGCGCGCTCACGCAGGTGGTCGGCGCCTTCCGCTACATCGAGGATGCGGCCGAGGGCCGGGGGCGCAACATCTACGCGCCGCGCTGCTCGATTCAGCCCGCCGGCCCGCTGACCCTGCTCGACGGACGCTCCTCGGAACAGCAGATCCGGCTCGCCGTCTCGCTGCTGGAGCCGGGCAGCGGCAGGCCCGCGCTCTACATCGACGGGCGGGCCGTGTGATGGACGCGGCCGGCGAGCTCGAGGTGCTGTTCCCCGACCGCGCGGTGCCGGTGCGGGATCCGGAGACGGGCGCGCCGCTGACGCTCACCGTGCGGGAGTTCCGCTTCCGCGAGGGGTTGGAGGCGACGGCGCTCGCGCGTCCGCTGATCGCCGCGCTCGCGGCGCTGGTGCCGAGCCGTGACGGGGACGCCGACGCCGATGCGGAGGGCGGGCCGGATGCGCTCGCGGTCGAGGCGGCGCTCGCCGCCCACGCGGCGCTCTGGCTGGAGCTGGTCGCCCGTGCCTGCGACCGCGAGGCCGCCTGGCTCGCGCGCCTGGACGACGCCGACGGCCGCGCGCTGTCGGAGGCGATGTGGGCGGCGAACGGCGGATTTTTTTGCGCCGTGTCGTGGCGCAGATGGCGACGCGGGAAACGAACCCGTGGCGCTCGCAAGGGTGCTCGACACCCTCGTCCGGGCCGGCCACGGACGCGGCCACTTCGACCTCGGCGAGCGCCTGACATGGCGCCAGATCGTCCTCTTCTACCGCACCGCCGAGGCCCGGGGAGCCGCGCCGTGAGGACCACGACCCGTGCCCGGTGATCTCGAGCTCGCCCTCCGCGTCCGCGCCGACATGCGCGAGGCGCTGAGCGGGATGGGGGCGCTCAACCGCTCCCTCGGCGATACCACGCGCCAAGGCGGCGAGGCGGGCAGGGCGCTGGAGAGTGCGGCCGGGGCGGCGCAGGCGCTCGGCGCCCTCGGCCAGCAGACCGGCGCCGCCCTGGGTCGGGCGCAGGCGGCGGCCGAGAGCGTGTTCCACGGCATCGAGGGCGCGCTTCTCCAGTTCGTGAACACCGGCAAGCTCTCCTTCTCCGGCTTCGTCGATTCGGTGATCGCCGATCTCGCCCGCCTCGCGGTGCAGCGCGCCATCACGGAGCCGCTGGCGGGGACGTTCTTCGGCGCGCTCGGCGGCGGCGGCGTGCCGTCGTCCGCTCACGCCAACGCACCGCTGCTCCTGCACGCCGGCGGCACGGTCGACGCACCCGGCGGTGTGCGCCGCCACGGCGTGACGCCCGCCGTCTTCGTCGGCGCGGCGCGCTATCACGGCGGCGGCATCGCCGGGCTCAGGCCGGACGAGGTGCCGATCATCGCCCAGGCCGGCGAGACCGTGCTGCCGCGCGGGGCGCAGATCGCGCCGCCGCAGGTCGACATCCGCTTCGTCAATCGGGGCACGCCCCAGCGCGAGGTGAGCCGCCGCGTCGAGCTGGACCCGCGCGGCCTGGTCGTCTCGATCGTGACCGACGATCTCGACCGGGGCGGGCCGATCGCCCAGACGCTCCGGCGCAGCATGGGCGGGGCCCGCCCATGAGTCTTGTTCCTATCCCTCAGGCGCCGGGCGCTCGCTCCGCTCGCTTGGCTACGCGCTTCGCGCGCGGCGCAGTCGCGCCGTCCGGGCCTGCGGCCCGGTCCCACTGTCGCAGGGGAGCGGGGCGATGAGTCAGACAGGGTTGGTCTGGCCCGACTATGTGGCGGTCGAGGCGGAGGGCTACGCCGTCGCCGACGATGCGCATGTCGAGCGCTCGCCCTTCGACGACGGGCTGGTGCGCCAGGAGCGGCGCTACGCGAGCGCGCTCACGGCGCTCGGCGTGACGGCGCTGATCGCGAGCGACGACGATTATGGGCGCTTCCGCGCCTGGGCGCGCGACTGCGCCCACCGCTGGTTTGCCTGGACGGCGCCGGAGACGGGCGTGCAGCACCGGGTGCGCGTGCGCGGCGGCGCCGGCGGGATCGCGTACACCGCGCGCATCGGCGGCGACGGTCGTCGCGCCTGGGAGGCAACGCTCACGCTCGAAGGCGTGGGGCTCTAGCAACGGAAAGGACAGACCATGCCGATCGCAGCAGCGGAACAGAACCGCGCGGTGCTCGCCATCGCGAACGCCGGCGACGACTTCCTGGCGCTCGCCAGCGCCGACTCCGGCGCGAACGGCGCCAACCTGATCGCGGCCGCCGGCCGCGTCGCCATCGACCTCGGGCGGGAGAACGCCGACCCGGCGGGCGAGGTGAAGAACCTCGCGGCGGTGGACTTCGCGCCGACGGGCCTGGTGCAGAACGCCACGCACTTCGCGATCATGGATGCCGCGGTCGGCGGCAACGTGCGCGCCTGGGGTCGGCTGGTCGACGACGCGGCGCAGGACACGACGGTCTCCCAGGCCACCGAGGACGACATCCTGCGGGTGCCGGCCGGCGCCGTCGTGGTGCGGATTCCGTCCGGCGTCTGAGCCGTAGCGTCGCGTATCGCAGGGGGCGATAGATGACGCGCCAGGTCATCTCCCTCGGCGTCCGGGCTTTCGGGTCCGTGCCCGTCAGCGGCGAATGGAGTGGAGCCGTCCTGCTCGACCCGGCGCTGGTCGCCGGCGGCGGGGAGGCCTGGCTGGTCGAGATCGACAACATCGGCGGCAGCATCCGCATCCGGCTCGATGCGACCGCGAGCGGCGACGGCACCGCCGCCGGACCGGAGTGGACAGCCGCGCTGGAGAGTGCGGCCGGCGCGCTCACCTTCGCCGAGGCGGGCGGGGCGAGCGTCACGCTGCCCGGCCCCGGCCATGCGAGCAACGCCTTCGTCGACCCGACCGAGCCCTACTTCTGGACGCCGCGCGGCAATCTCTGGCGCAACTGGCTCGGCGCGCTCGGCGAAGGCGAGGTCACGCTCACCCTCGATGACGGGATCGAGGCGATTGCGCTGCGCGGCGCTGCGGTCGCCGGCCCGGCGGAGGCGAGAGCCGGCGTCGACCTGGTGCTGGCGCTCTCCCTCGCCGACTTCGACGCGGAAGGGCTGGTGCCCGACGTGCTGGCGCTGATCCGCGCCGGCGCCGGTGCGAACGGCATCATCTACGCCGCGCCGCCGCGCGGCACGGTGGGCGCGCTGGTCGCGGGCGAGCTCGGCCTCGGCGACGGCGAGGTAGCGATCACCCGGATCAGGCGGCGCAACGGCGCGATGCTCGCCTTCAACGACAACGACCCGCTCTCGCTCGCGGACTACTTCGGGCCGGGCGGCGCCGGCGCCGACCTCACGCTGACCGTCCAGACCCGCGACGGCCGCGCCTCGCTGCCCGCGTCCACGTTCGGGAGCGCGGGCGGCAACTTCGTCCAGTTCGGCCCGGTCGACGTCGCCTTCCAGGCGCTCCTCGACGGCATCGCCCAGGGCGACCTCTTCATCGTCGCCTTCACCCGCCCGGCGCGCCCGGTGCACGGGATCGCGGGCCGGGCGGCCGCCGGCGCGGCGGAAGCGCGCGCGCACGTTCTGGCCGTCACGCCGCCCGTCCGTGCGCTCGCCGGGCTCGCGGCGGCCGGGCCGGCGGAGGCCCGCGCCCGCCTGCGGCCGATCCCGGTGCGCATGGTGGGTGGCCGCGCCGCTTCGGGCGCGCCCGAGGCCCGCCTCGCGCTCCGCCTGGTGCGGACCTGGATGCTTCACGGCAGCGCCATTGCAGGGATGCCGGATGCGCTCGTCCGCCTCCTGCGGGTGCCGCCGGTCTCGGAACGGTTCGCCCAAACCCTGCGCGAGAGCGCGCCGGCGGAGCGGCTCTTGACGGCGCTGGAGATCAGCCATCCCGCCGTCGGCGCCCCGGTGCGCGTGGTGAACGATACCGAGGACCGCGTGATCGAGGGCGAGCGCTATATCGCGCTCCGCTTCGACGCCGGCCTCGCCGACGACGTGGACGGCCAGGCGCCGCAGGCGGTCATCGCGCTCGACAATGTCGGGCGCGACCTCACGCAGTGGATCGAGGCGGCGGGCGGCGGCGCCGGCGCCACGGTGCGCGTCATCCAGGTGCTCGCCATCGACGACCCGCCGATCGAGTGGGAGCTCACCATGGACCTCGCCGGGGTGCAGCTCGACGCCGAGCGCATCACCGCGCGGCTCGGCTTCGACCCGCTGCTCGGGCGCGCGGCGGTGACGCTGCGCCACGATCCGCAGACGAGTCCGGGACTCTTCTGATGTTCCCTCAATCGCCGGGCGCTCACTCCGTTCGCTTGGCTTTCGCGCTTGCGCGCGCGGCGCTATCGCGCCGTCCGGGCCTGCGGCCCGGTCCAGGCATGGGCAGATGACGAGTCCCCACCACTGGACCGAGGCATGGCTCGGGCGGCCGTGGAAGGCCGGCGAGCACGACTGCGCCGACTTCGTGGTCGCCGTGCTACGCGAGCAGTTTGGCATCGCCCTCGACCTGCCGGCCCACGCCGCGAGCGCGCGCGGGTGGGACCGCCAGATCGCGACGCTCAAGGGCGACTACGCGCTGCCGACGATCTCGCCCCGCGACGGAGACGGCGTGCTCATGCACGCGCGCGGCGCGCGGCGGCTGCGCCGCTATCACCTCGGGCTTTGGGCCGGGATCGAGGGCGAGGCGCATGTGTTGCACTGCCAGGAAGCGGCCGGCTCGATCCTCCATCCTATCCGCGACCTCGGCCAGCGCGGCCTCGCGCTGGAGGGGGTTTATCGGTGGCGATAGGGCTCTCTCGATGATCCCTCAGTCGCCGGGCGCTCGCTCTGCGAGCTTGGCTACGCGCCATTCGGCGCATCGTGCGCCTGCGCACGCGGACGTGCGACGCGCGGTCGCGCCGTCCGGACCTGGCGGCCCGGCGCTCATCACCACCGATCTCTGGCCGCATCCGCTGACGGCTGCTGGCCGCGCGACGCGGGTTGCCGCGATCGGGCCGGAGACGACGCTCGCCGATCTGATCCAAGACGTGCTCGGCGCAGACATCCCAGGCGCGTCCGCGCTCAAGCAGCGAAGCGGTAGCGCGGACGCGCCCATGATCGACGCCACGATCGACGGCCGGCCGGTGGCGCGCGCGGACTGGGGCGAGACCCGGCTCCGGCCGGGGCAGATCGTCACCCTGCGGGCTGCCGCCGGCGACGGCGGCGGCGAGAAGAACCCGCTCCGCACCGTCCTCCAGCTCGCGCTGATCGTCGCCACCATCTACGTGCCGCCGCTGGTCACCTCCAGTCTGCTCGGGCAGGCGGCGATCGGCGCCGCCATCGCCGTCGGCGGCGGCCTCGTCATCAACGCCATCGCGCCGCTGGAGCTGCCTGTGCCGGAGGCGGCGGCGCAGCCCGAGCCGCTCTACAGCCTCACCGGCGGCGCCAACCGGGTGCGCGCTTATGAGCCGCTGCTGCTGGTGCTGGGCGAGCACCGGGTCTTCCCCGACCTCGGCGCGGCCGAATACACCGAGATCGACGGCGAGGACCAGTACCTCCACCAGATGTTCAACTTCGGCCTCGGCGATCTCGACGTGGACCCGCTCAGGCTCGGCGAGGCCGCCCTCGACGACTACGAGGAGGTCGAGACCGAGTGGGCCGACGCGGCCGGCCGCATCGCCCTGGTCGCCGGCAACGTGGACACCGAGGCCGGCGCGGCGCTTGACGATACCGCCTTCGTCGCCCGCGTCACCGGGACGCGGACGCGGCGCATCGGCATCGACATCGTCGGCCGGCTCTTCCGCGTCACCGACCGGGGCGGGGTCGAGGAGCAGGCCGTCGAGATCGAGATCGAGTGGGAGGCGCCGGGGCACGCGGTCGAGCGGCGCACGGTCGAGCTCACGAACGCGAGCCAGAGCGCCCTGCGCCGCACACTCACCTACGAGCTCGGCGCCGAGGCGCAGTGGACCGTGCGGGTGCGGCGGACCGCCCCGCCGCCCGACGACGAGCGCATCTACGACGATCTCACCTGGGCGGCGCTCCGCTCCTACCAGCCGGACGAGGCCGACTATGCCGGCCAGACCCGCCTCGGCGTTCGCATCCGCGCCTCGGGTCAGCTCGCCGGCCGCCTGCAACGCCTCTCGGCCGTGGTGCGCCAGAAGGTGCCGACCTGGGACGGCGCCCACTGGACGCAGCCGCAACCCTCCTCCAACCCCGCCTGGATATTCCGCTGGTACGCGCGGGGCGTCTTCATCGGCGGCCGCCTCGTCGCCGGTGCCGGCCTCGCGCCGGAGCGGATCGACGACGCGGCGCTCGTCGCCTGGGGCGCATGGTGCACCGCTCAGGGGCTCCGCTGCGATCACGTGATCGACCGCGCGGTCTCCCATGCCGAGGTGCTGGCGCTGATCGCCCGCTGCGGCCGCGCCGCCGTCACCTGGCAGAGCGGCCGGCTCGGCGTGATCTGGGATGCGGAGGGTCGCCCGGCGACGGCGCTGGTCACGCCCGGCAACATCGTCGCCGGCTCCTTCCGGGTCGAGTACGCCACCGGCAAGGCGGCCGAGGAGGTCGTGGTCCGCTACCGCGAGCCGGCGCTCGACTGGCAGTACAACACGCTGCGCCGCTCGGTGCCGGGGCTCATCGGCGCGCCCGCCTCCAGCGCCACGGTCACGCTGCCCGGCGTCACCGGCCGCGACCAGGCGGCGATGGCCTGCAACCTCCAGGTCGCGCGCCAGGTCTACCACCGGCGCCGGCTCATGTGGGAGATGGCGGCCGAGGGCTTGGCGCTCGCGCGCGGCGACGTGGTGCATATCACGCACTCGCTGATCGACGGCGGCGCCGCCGGCCGGCTCACGGGCGGCACGGCAGGCCGTGTGACCCTCAATCGCCCGGTCGATCCCGGCGCCGATCCGCGCCTGCTGCTCAGGCTGCCCGACGGCACGCTGCACCAGACGGCGGTGACGCGGCCGCCGGGCATCCCCGGCGAGACCGCAGAGCTGGTGCTGGCGGACCCGCTGCCGGCAGCCCCCGATGCCGACGGCGCCAGCCCGCTCGATATCCTCTGGCGCTTCTACGACGAGGCGCTGCCGCCGGTGCGCGCCCGCATCATCGCGGTGCAGCCGCGCGGCGACCGACACGTCCGCTTCGTCGCGATCGACGAGGTCGAGGCCTACTACGCCCTCGCGACGAGCGATCTCAGCGCGCCCTTCCCGGATATCGTATCGCGCACACCCCGCGTGCTCGCCGTGGCCTTCGCGCCCCGCCGGGTGCAGGTCGGGCGCGGCACCATGACCGAGCTGGAGGCGACGCTCACCGTCGCCGGCGACTGGCGCGGCGCCACGGTGCGGGCCGGGCCGAGCTTCGCCGAGCTCGCGGTCGTCGCTCGCCTGGTGGACGGCGCCACCGTGGCGCGCTGGCTGGTGCCGCCGGAGACCGGTCAGGCGGTCGAGATCGTGCCGGGCTCGGAGGCTGCGCCCGCCGGCCCGCGCTTCCGCACGACCTGGATGCTGGAGGCCGGTCTCGCGCCGGCGCCGCCGCGCGACCTCGCGGTGCGCGAGCACGAGGACGGCACCCGCATCTATAGCTGGACGCCGCCCGAAGCGCCGGACCTGGAGGGCGTGGTGCTGCGCTACGCCGCGGATGCGGCGGCCGCGTGGGCGGACATGACGCCGCTGCATGCGGGCTTCCTCACCGCCTCGCCGCTGGAGGCGCTGGAGCCCGGCCCCGGCACCTGGACGGTGGCGGCCCGCGCGGTCTCGACCGCGGGCCTCGAATCGGAATCGGTCTCGGTGCGCGTCACCTTCGGCGGCCAGCGCATCGGCGGGCAGCGCTGGCACATCGTCGCCGGCCTGCCGCCGGCCTCCCTCGGCGCCGACGGCGACTTCGCGCTCAGCACCGACACGAACACCGTCTACGAGAAGCGGGCGGGCGCCTGGGTCGAGATCGCCGATCTCTCCGGCGCCGACGGCGCGCGCTGGTATGTCGGCGCCGGCGCGCCGCCCGATACCCTCGGCGCGGACGGCGACTGGTACTTCCGCACGTCGAACGCCGGCATCTATCGCAAGGCCGGCGGCGCCTGGGCCTTCCAGCTCGACATCGACGGCGCCGACGGCGCGACCTGGCACGGCGGCATCGGCGCACCGGCGGCGGGCTTGGGCCGGATCGGCGACTGGTACTTCCGCACCGACAACGGCTTCGTCTACGAGAAGACCGGCGCCGCCACCTGGACCTTCCGCCGCGACGTCACCGGGCCGCAGGGCATCGCCGGCGCGACGTGGCTCTCCGGCTCGGGCGCGCCGGCTGCCGGCCTCGGCGAGGACGGCGACTTCTACCTCGACGAGGACGATGCCTCGGTCTGGCGCAAGGCGGGCGGGGCCTGGGCGGAGGTCGCGAGCCTCGCCGGCGCCGACGGCGCCACCTGGCACACCGGCGCGGCCGAGCCGCCCGCCTCCCTCGGCGAGGACGGCGACTGGTACTTCCGCACGACCAACGCCGGCATCTATCGCAAGATCGCCGGCGCCTGGGCCTTCGAGCTCGACATCGACGGCGCCGACGGCGCCACCTGGCACGGCGGCTCAGGCCCGCCGCCGGCCACCCTCGGCGCCGTCGGTGACTGGTACTTCCGCACCGACAACGGCTTCGTCTACCTCAAGACCGGCCCGGCCACCTGGACCTTCCAGCGCGACCTCACCGGCGAGCAGGGCGATCCCGCGAGCCGGGGGCCGAACGTCTACCACTACCTCGTCTCGGCGCTGGAGCGGGCGCAGCTCGAAGCGGCCGGGAGCGTGCTGCCGGCGGCCTTCGTGGCGATCGCCGACGGCGAGACAGTCGGCGACAACGTGGACGGCGACTGGATTCGCTTCTGGCGCCCCGGCTTCAACGCCTGGTGGAGCTGGGGGGCGGCCGCGAGCGCCTGGCGCAAGGCCGAAAACTGGATCGGCGCCGCCGACATCGACGCGGTGAACATCCGCGCGATCAGCGGCGACTTCCGTGATCTCAACGTCACCGGCACCTTCAGCGCGGCCAACCTCGATCTCGGCGAGGGCCTGGCGGAGGAGGGCGGGCAGCTTCGCGGCGCGCGCCTGCTGTGGACCGGGAGCCAGGCCCTCGGCACCAGCGCGCGGGCGTTCGCGCTGGCGGAGCCGGCGTCCGCCTTCGGCGCCTTCCTCGTCTATTCCAGCGCCGGCATGCACGGCTTCACCGGGCGCGCGGGCCAGTCCAACGGCGTCACCGCCGGCGCGTCGGGCGGCGACTTGACGCTCCGCGTGCCCAACGCCTCGATCAGCGTCACCGTCATGGGCATCATCGGCTTCCGCGGGACGACGAGCGCGCCGCCGCCCCCGCCACCGTCCCTGCCCGACGCCGCTGCGCCCAGGGTCACCATCGCCGCCGTGACCTCGGTGGACGAGGACGCGACGCTCAGCCTCTCGGCCAGCGTCTCGGGTGGCACCTACGACACGCTCGGCTATGCCTGGAATGTCGAGTCCGGCGGCGGCTCGATCACCGGCTCCGGCGCGAGCGTGACCTACGCGCCGCCGGACGTGGCGGCCGATACCGCCGTCGTCGTGAGCTGCACCGTCACCGCGCGCGGTACCGGCACGAACGCCGCAAGCGGCACCAGCGACCAGGACAGCGATACCGAGGGCTTCACCGTCAACCACGTCGAGGACATGCCGGACCCGCCCGACCCGCCGATGCTGCCCGACGCCGCTGCGCCGGCGGTCACCATCGCCGCCGTGGGCTCGGTGGACGAGGACGCGACGCAGGCGCTCTCGGCCAGCGTCTCGGGCGGCACCTACGACGAGCTGAGCTATGCCTGGAGCGTGGTCTCGGGCGGCGGCTCGATCACCGGCTCCGGGTCGGGCGTGACCTACAACCCGCCGGACGTGACCGCCGACACCGCCGTCACCGTGCGCTGCACCGTCACCGCGCGTGGCACCGGCACGAACGCCAATGACAACACGAGCGACACGGCCACGGATACCGAGGGCTTCACCGTCAACGTCGTCACCGTTCCGCCGCCGCCACCGCCGCCGATGCTGCCGGACGCCGCTGCGCCCAGGGTCACCGTCGCCGCCGTGGGCTCGGTGGACGAGGACGAAACGCAGGCGCTCTCGGCTTCAGTGAGCGGCGGCACCTACGATACGCTCGACTACGCCTGGGATGTCGAATCCGGCGGCGGCTCGATCACCGGCTCCGGCGCGAGCGTCACCTACGAGCCGTCGGACGTGGCGGCAGATACCGCCGTCGTCGTGCGCTGCACCGTCACCGCGCGCGGCACCGGCACGAACGCCAAGGACGGCACGTCCGACACGGCGAGCGATACCGAGGGCTTCACCGTCAACGTGGTGCTGCCCGCTGCCGATGCGCCGGCGGTCACCATCGCCGCCGTGGGCTCGGTGGACGAAGACGCGACGCAGGCGCTCGCGGCCTCGGTCTCGGGCGGCACCTACGACGAGCTCGGCTATGACTGGAGCGTGGTCTCGGGCGGCGGCTCGATCTCGGGCTCCGGGGCGGACGTTACCTACGAGCCGCCGGACGTGACCGCCGCCACCGCCGTCGTCGTGCGCTGTGAGGTCACCGCGCGTGGCACCGGCACGAACGCCGCAGATCAGACGAGCGACACGGCGAGCGATACCGAGGCCTTCACCGTCAACGTCGTGCGGACGGCGCCCGGCGCCCCGCGCAACGTCGATGTCACCGTCACCAACGCCGGCAAGGGCCAGTTCAGCTACGCCGTCACCTGGGACGCGCCCGCCGACTGGGGCAGCGGCGCGAGCCACCGCTACGGCCGGCGCCGGACCCCCGGCGGCGAGCAGAGCGACACGAACGACACCTCGTGGAGCTTCACCGCCAACAGCAGCGGCATCGCCGTCGATATTCGGGCCGAGACCGACGACGGCGAGAGCGCATGGGAGAGGGCGAGCTGATGGAGGTGCTGCGCAGCCACGAGATCGTCGCCGATCGGGAGCCGACGGCGGAGGAGATCGCGGTGCGCGTCCTCTGGGCCTACCAGGACGCCGTGCTGATCGAGTGCGCCGCGCCGGCCGGCGCGGCGGCCGCGATGGCGCACCCGAACCCGCCGAGCGGCTTCTCGACCGCCTACGTGCTGGCCGGCTCCTACCGCGCCACCGTGGGCACAGGCGGCAGCGCCAGCGGAGCGGCGCACGTCGAGACGGTCGCGGCGGGCGGCTTCAACCACGACGACCGCGAGACCTGGCCGGCGGGCGCGCCGGTGACCTACGAGGCCCATGCCGGCACCCGCTGGCGCTGCTTCCACCAGTCATGGCTGGCGCCGTCGCGGGCGGTGCAGTCCGTCCACGGGGCCCCGGCGACGATCGCCCTGCCGGCGGGCGGCCTGCTCGCCGTGATCGGCGGCGAGACCAACGCCGCAGACGGCACCTTCGTCCTGCGCACGGACGAGAGCGCGACGGTCACGCTCACGCGCGGCTGGGCATGGCTCACGGCGCCCGCAGCGTGACGGGCGAGGCGACACGACGAGGAGGATGAGATGGCGAGCAGGAATGCGGCCAGGCCGCAGACCCTCACCCTGGCCGAGCTGATCGAGGGCGCGCGCGCCTATCTGGCGCAGGCGAGCGAACGGGTGGCGGGGCTGGAAGACACCGAGCGCCCCGGCCGCCACGATCTCACCATGATCGAGGTCGCCCGCGACGAGGTGCGCGAGGCGGCCAGGCTCATGCGCCGCGTCCACGAGCGCGCCGCCAGGGCCGCCCGCAGGGCGCCCAAGGGCGGCCGCTGACGGCCGGCGCCGGGCGCACCTTCATCCCCGCAATCGCGGCCTGAGCGGCGCCCGGCCTGCGCCGGCCCGGCCGGCTCCTCAGCCCGCGCGGCCGGTTGCGCCGGCCCGGTGAGTGTGATACCACTCTGCCGCCTTGTCCGGGACGGGCGCCCGCGAGGCTTTTTTTGCGGCCGCGCCGCCGGATAGGCCGCGCGTGGCGGCGCATCCGGAGCACACTCAAGCGGACCTGAGGAGTAGCGGTGGCTGGTCAATCGGTCGGCGGAGCCGGTCTGGCGGATCGCTATGCGACTGCGCTCTTCGAGCTTGCTCTCGAGAGGGACGCGCTCGAAGCGGTCGAGGGCGACCTCGACGCCATCCGCACGCTGGTCGCCGGCAGCGACGACCTCGGGCGCGTGGTGCGGAGCCTGACGCTCTCCCGCGCGGAGCAGGGCCAGGCGCTCGACGCCGTGCTGGAGCGGCTGGGCACCGGCCAGTACGTCCGCAACTTCGTGGCCCTGCTGGCGCGCAACCGGCGCGTCTTCCTGCTGACGGACATGATCGCCGCGTTCCAGGCGAAGCTCGCCGAGCATCGCGGCGAGGTCTCGGCCGAGGTGACCTCGGCAGTGCCGCTCAAGCCCGCCCACGTTGAGGCGGTGAACGAGGCGCTCCGCGCCATCGTCGGCCGCGACGTGGCGCTCGAGACCCGGGTCGATCCGGCGTTGATCGGCGGGCTCACGGTGCGCGTCGGCTCGCGCATGCTCGACAACTCGATCAGAACGAAGCTCCAGAATCTGGAGTTGGCGATGAAGGGAATCTGAGATGGATATCGGCGCCGCCGAAATTTCGGCAATCCTGAAGGAGCAGATCGCCAATTTCGGCTCCGAGGCCGATGTCGCCGAGGTGGGCCAGGTGCTCTCCGTCGGCGACGGCGTGGCCCGCGTCTACGGGCTCGACAATGTCCAGGCCGGCGAGATGGTCGAGTTCCCCGGCGGCATCAGGGGCATGGCGCTCAACCTTGAGACCGACAATGTCGGCATCGTGATCTTCGGCGAAGACCGCGACATCAAGGAAGGCGATATCGTCAAGCGCACCGGCACCATCGTCGACGTGCCGGTGGGCAAGGGGCTGCTCGGCCGCGTCGTCGACCCGCTCGGCAATCCGCTCGACGGCAAGGGCCCGATCGAGAGCGACGAGCGCCGGCGGGTCGAGGTCAAGGCGCCCAGCATCATCCCGCGCCGCTCGGTGCACGAGCCGGTGCAGACCGGGCTGAAGGCGCTCGACGCGCTGGTGCCCATCGGCCGCGGCCAGCGCGAGCTCATCATCGGCGACCGCCAGACCGGCAAGACTGCCGTCGCCATCGACACCATCATCAACCAGAAGGACGTGAACGCCGGCGACGACGAATCGCGCAAGCTCTACTGCATCTACGTCGCGGTGGGGCAGAAGCGCTCGACCGTGGCGCAGATCGTCAAGACGCTGGAGGAGAACGGCGCGCTCGACTATTCCATCGTCGTTTCCGCGTCGGCCTCGGAGCCCGCGCCGCTGCAGTTCCTCGCCCCCTACGCGGGCTGCACCATGGGCGAGTACTTCCGGGACAACGGCATGCACGCGGTCATCTTCTACGACGACCTCTCCAAGCAGGCCGTGGCCTACCGCCAGATGTCGCTGTTGCTCCGCCGCCCGCCGGGGCGCGAGGCGTATCCGGGCGACGTCTTCTACCTGCACTCGCGCCTGCTCGAGCGCGCGGCCAAGATGAACGAGCAGAACGGCTCCGGCTCGCTCACCGCCATGCCGGTGATCGAGACCCAGGCCAACGACGTCTCGGCCTACATCCCCACCAACGTCATCTCCATCACCGACGGCCAGATCTTCCTCGAGACCGATCTCTTCTACCAGGGCATCCGGCCGGCGATTAACGTCGGCCTCTCGGTCAGCCGGGTGGGCTCGGCCGCCCAGGTGAAGGCGATGCGGCAGGTGGCGGGCCGGATCAAGCTGGAGCTCGCCCAGTATCGCGAGATGGCGGCCTTCGCGCAGTTCGGCTCCGACCTCGACGCGGCGACCCAGCGCCTGCTCAACCGCGGCGCGCGGCTCACCGAGCTGCTCAAGCAGGACCAGTTCTCGCCGATGGCGGTGGAGGAGCAGGTGGTCTCCATCTTCGCCGGCGTGCGCGGTTATCTCGACGGCATCGAGGTGACCGACATCGGCCGCTTCGAGAGCGAGTTCCTGGGCGAGATGCGGGCCAGTCACGCGGGCCTGCTCGACGAGATTCGCAGCTCGCAGGAGATGAGCGGGGACAGCGAGAAGGCGCTCGCGGCGATCCTCGACGACTTCTCCAAGAAGTTCGCCTAACTCTCTGCGGTAAGGGAGAAACGGGCCTCCGCCATGGCGAGCCTCAAGGACCTCCGGGTGCGCATCAACAGCGTGCGCCAGACCCAGAAGATCACCTCGGCGATGAAGCTCGTGGCGGCGTCGAAGCTGCGCCGCGCGCAGGAGGCCGCCGAAGCCGCGCGGCCCTTCTCCGAGCGGATGGAGCGGATGGTGGGCTCGCTCGCGCAGATCATGGGCGAGCGCGAGGACGCGCCGGCGATGCTGCGCGGCACCGGCCGGGACGAGACCCACCTCTTCGTGGTCGCGACCGCCGACCGGGGGCTCTGCGGCGGCTTCAACAGCTCGATCACGCGGGCGACGCGCGCGCGCCTCAAGGAGCTCGGCGAGCAGGGCAAGACGACCAAGATCATCTGCGTCGGCCGCAAGGGGCGCGAGCAGCTCCGCCGCGAGTTCGGCGCGATGATCGTCGACCACACCGACGGGATCGGGCGCTCCGGCGGCCCCTCCTTCGAGGAGGCGGACGAGATCGGCCGCGGCCTCGCCAGGCGCTTCGAGGACGGCGAGTTCGACACCTGCACCGTGGTCTACAACCGCTTCAGGACGGTGATGAGCCAGGTCGTCACCTTCCAGCAGCTCATTCCCTTCAGCCCGCCGGAGCAGGCGGCGGCCGAGGAGGTCGAGGATACCGGCGGCGCGATCTACGAGTTCGAGCCTGACGAGGAGATGATCCTCTCCGATCTCCTGCCGCGCAATCTCTCGATCCAGATCTTCCGCTCCCTGCTGGAGAACGCGGCGAGCGAGCAGGGCGCGCGGATGACGGCGATGGACAGCGCGACGCGCAACGCCGGCGAGATGATCGACAAGCTGACCCTTCACTACAACCGGACGCGACAGGCGCAGATCACCAAGGAGCTGATCGAGATCATCTCCGGCGCGGAAGCGCTCTAGACGGCGATCGCGAACCAGGTCGAGCGGGAGCAGAGCAAGATGGCGACGAAAAACACCGTCGGGCGAATCACCCAGGTCATGGGCGCAGTCGTGGACGTGCAGTTCGAGGGTGAGCTTCCGCCGATCCTGAACGCGCTCCACGTGGACAACAAGGGCAACCGGCTGGTGCTCGAGGTGGCGCAGCACCTGGGCGAGAGCACCGTGCGCTGCGTCGCCATGGACACGACAGACGGGCTCGTGCGCGGCGAGAACGCGGTGGATACCGGCGAGGGCATCGCGGTGCCCGTGGGGCCGGAGATGCTGGGGCGCATCATCAACGTGGTCGGCGACCCCATCGACGAGCGCGGCGACGTCGCGGCCCGGTCCAGCCGGCCGATCCATGCGCAGGCGCCGGCCTTCGTCGAGCAGTCGACCGAGGCGGAGATCCTGGAGACCGGCATCAAGGTGGTCGACCTGCTGGCGCCCTACGCCAAGGGCGGCAAGGTCGGGCTCTTCGGCGGCGCCGGAGTCGGCAAGACCGTCATCATCATGGAGCTCATCAACAACATCGCGAAGCAGCACGGCGGCTACTCGGTGTTCGCCGGCGTGGGCGAGCGGACGCGCGAGGGCAACGACCTCTACCACGAGATGATCGAATCGGGCGTCATCGACCTGGACGGCGACCAGTCCAAGGTGGCGCTGGTCTACGGCCAGATGAACGAGCCTCCCGGCGCGCGCGCGCGGGTGGGCCTCACCGGGCTGACCCAGGCCGAGTATTTCCGCGACGAGGAGGGGCAGGACGTGCTCCTCTTCATCGACAACATCTTCCGCTTCACCCAGGCGGGCTCCGAGGTCTCGGCGCTGCTGGGGCGCATCCCGTCCGCCGTCGGCTACCAGCCGACGCTGGCGACCGACATGGGCACCCTGCAGGAGCGCATCACGTCGACCCAGAAGGGCTCGATCACCTCGGTGCAGGCGATCTACGTGCCCGCCGACGACCTCACCGACCCGGCGCCCGCGACCTCCTTCGCCCATCTGGACGCGACCACGGTGCTCTCGCGCCAGATCGCCGAGCTCGGCATCTACCCGGCGGTGGACCCGCTCGATTCCACCTCGCGCATGCTCGACCCGCGCATCATCGGCGAGGAGCACTACACCGTCGCCCGCGAGGTCCAGCGCATCCTGCAGACCTACAAGTCGCTGCAGGACATCATCGCCATCCTCGGCATGGACGAGCTCTCGGAGGAGGACAAGCTCACCGTGGCCCGCGCCAGGAAGATCCAGCGCTTCCTGTCGCAGCCCTTCTTCGTCGCCGAGGTCTTCACCGGCACGCCGGGCAAGCTCGTGGACCTGAAGGACACGATCGCGAGCTTCAAGGCGATCTGCGACGGCGCGTACGACGACCTGCCGGAGGCCGCGTTCTACATGGTGGGTCCCATCGAGGAGGCAGTGGACAAGGCGAAGCAGATGGCCGCCGAGGCCGCGTAAGGGGCACGGGGGCAGCGGGGCAGCACCATGGCCGACACCCTGCAATTCGAGCTGGTGGCGCCGGAGCGGCTGATCTTCTCCGGCGAGGTGGAAATGGTCGTGGTGCCCGGCGCCGAGGGCGACTTCGGCGTGCTGCCGGGCCACTCGCTCCTGCTCTCCACGCTCCGGCCGGGCGTGATCGAGATCTACGAGAACGAGAAGCCGAAGGACCGCTACGTGGTGGCCGAGGGCTTCGCCGAGGTGACCGGCGAGCGCTGCACGGTGCTCTCCACCGAGGCGTTCGAGACCGGCGCCATCGACCGGGCCGAGGCCGAGGCGAGGCTGGAGCGGGCGCAGCTCGGCCTGCGCGACGCCGACGGCGACGAGGAGCGCGCGAAGTACGAGCGCGAGGTGGAGCTGGCCGAGCTTCTGGCCGCCAACGTCGGCTGAGCCGGACGGGCCGGCCGGGCCTCCGGCCGGCTGCCGTGAGCGACAAAGTGCCGGCGCGATTCCGCATCGAGCGGAATCGGTTTAGAATGCGGAGCCGTGAACTCGTCGCAGAGCGGGTATCGGAAGATGGGAACCTGGACCCTCGACGACATCCCGTGGGACCGCTTCGATCGGTCCAAGCTCGACCCCGAGATGGTCAAGGTCGCCAAGGCGGCGTGCATGGTCGAGCACCACAGCGCCGACTACGGCAAGTATCTCTGCGGCGTCTTCCACGACGATCCCGCCTTCTGCGCCGATGCGCTCGCCTGGGCGGAGGAGGAGGTCCAGCACGGCGCCGTGCTCAGGCGCTATGCCGAGCTCGCGGATCCCTCGTTCGATTTCGACGCCGCCTTCGCGCGCTTCGTCGCCGGCCATCCCATCGACGTGGACGCGAGCGAATCGATTCGCGGCTCGCGCTGCGGCGAGCTGGTGGCGCGCTGCATCGTCGAGGTCGGCACCTCCGCCTATTACAGCGCGCTCCGCGATGCCGCCGAGGAGCCCGTCTTCAAGGCGATCTGCACGCGCATCGCCGGCGACGAGTTCCGTCACTACAAGCTCTTCTACACCGCCATGAAGCGCTATCGGGACAGCGAGGGGCTCGGCCTGCTCGCGCGCGCCAGTGTGGCGCTCGGCCGGCTGTTCGAATCGACCGACGACGAGCTCTCCTACGCGTACCACTGCGGCGCCGGCGAGCCGGACCCCTATATCCGCCGCCGCGCGAGCCGCGCCTATGCGGCGCGCACGCTGCCGCTCTACCGGCGCGACCACGTCCAGCGTGGCGTGGGCATGACGCTGAAGGCGATCGGCATCAAGCCGCACGGGCGGCTCGGCAGAATCGTCGAGAGCCTGGTGTGGCGCGGGTTCAGCCTCTATGCCCGCCGCCTCGCGCGGGCGATGGCGCGAGAAGCGGACGAAACTCGGCAATCACCGCTTCGTAGAGCGCCTGCTTGAACGACACCGCGTTGACGGCGAGCTCGTCGACGGGCGACCAGCGCCAGTCGCTGAACTCCGGGTGCGCCGTCCTGACGTCGATGTCGGCGTCGGTGCCGAGGAAGCGCGCGGCGAACCACTTCTGCTCCTGGCCCCGGTAGCGCCCCCGCCAGACCCGGCGGACCATCTTCGGCGGCAGGTCGTAGCGCAGCCACGCGCGGGTTTCCGCGAGCAGCTCCACCCGGTCAGGCGCGACGCCGGTCTCTTCCTCGAGCTCGCGCAGGGCCGCGTCGCGGGGGCTCTCGCCCCGGTCGATTCCGCCCTGCGGCATCTGCCAGGCCTCCTGCACCATGTCGATGCGCCTGCCGACGAAGACCAGTCCCCGGGCGTTGAACAGCAGCACGCCGACGCAGGGCCGGTAGGGAAGATCGTCCGGGCTCGTCATGCCGCCGGCCGGGCAGGCCGCCGCTCCCCGCTCAGTTCAGGACCGCGTCGCCCGAGAGCAGGTGGAAGCCGCGCAGCAGGTCGATGGCGCGGGCGAGCTGATAGTCGTTCTCCGCCGGGTCGTCCGCCGCCTCTTCCGGCGCGGTGTCCCCGTCGGTCCCGGCGTCGTCCCGGCCGGTATTGTCGAGCTGCCCCCTCAGGTCCCCCTCGCGGTGCTCGGGCTCCGGCTCCTGCTGCGGCCGGATCCGTTCGACGACGATGTCCGGCTCGATCCCGTTCGCCTGGATGTCGCGGCCGGCCGGCGTGAAGTAGTGCGCGGTGGTGAGACGCAGCGCCCCGCGCCCGCTGGGAAGGGGGAGAACCGTCTGCACCGAGCCCTTGCCGAAGGAGCGGGTACCGAGAATGACCGCGCGCCGGTGGTCCTGCAGCGCGCCGGCGACGATCTCCGACGCCGATGCCGATCCGCCGTTGATCAGCACCACCATTGGCGCGCCGTCGATGATGTCGCCACCCTC
Organism: Alphaproteobacteria bacterium; assembly: GCA_011523425.1. Classification (GTDB taxonomy): domain Bacteria; phylum Pseudomonadota; class Alphaproteobacteria; order UBA828; family UBA828; genus WTGU01. Next base: position 29,369 of record WTGU01000029.1, on the reverse strand, counting down.
GGCGCTGAAGCGCTGCGCGCTGTCGGCCCGGCGCCCCCGCGTCGAGACGATCTCGCCGCGCTCCAGGAACGCATCCGAGACGGCGATCGCCTGTTCGAGGAGACCGCCCGGATTGTTCCGCAGGTCGAGCACGGCACCGAGCGCCCGCTCGCCGGTCTCGTCCCACAGACCGCCGACGATCTCCTCGAGATCGTCGGCAGTGCGCTCGGAGAACGTCGAGATCCGCGCGAGGATGACGTCGTCGTCCACCAGCCGCGCGCGTACCGAACGGATCTTGATGATCGCGCGCGTGATCGGGACCTCGAGGGCTTCATCCAGGCCGCTGCGGCGGATGGTCAGCCTGATCTCGGAATCGGCCGGGCCGCGCATCTTGTCGACCGCCTGCTGGAGGGTGAGGCCCTGCACCGGCTCGCCGTCGAGATGGGTCACCAGGTCGCCCGGCTCGATGCCGGCGCGCTGGGCGGGGGTGTCGTCGATCGGCGCGATCACCTTGACCAGGCCGTTCTCCATCGTCACCTCGATGCCGAGGCCGCCGAACTCACCGCGGGCCTGGACCTGGACTTCCCTGAAGCTCTTGGGATCGTGGTACTTGGAGTGCGGGTCGAGCGAGGCGATCATGCCGTCGATGGCGGCCTCGATCAGCTCCGAGGTGTCCACGTCCTCGACGTAGTCGTCGCGGATATGCTCGAGAATGTCGCCGAACAGGTCGAGCTGCTCGTAGGTTTCCGCAGCCTCCTGAGCCGGTGCCAGGGCCGGGAGGCTAGCCATCATCAGGCCGGCGATGCCGGCTGCGAGAACTCGTTTCATCCTGTCCTTCGACCGTAGCGCCGGCTGTCCGCTGTCAGCGCGGGCCATGATATCTCTCGCCGACGAAGATGATCAACCAGCGCGTCCCTGCAGCGCCGTATCCGCTGCAGCATCTGCACGCGCTTCTGCCCGAGCCGGTCCGCCCTCATTCCCGCTGCGGGGCAGGGGGCAGCGGCTCGACGACCTGCGTCGCCGCCACCGCCGCGAGCAGGGCCGTGGCCGGGGCGCCCGATTCGGGATGGCGCCAGTCGGGGGCGACCTCGAGCAGGGGAGCCAGCACGAACGCCCGCTCGCCGAGCCGCGGGTGGGGGAGGACGAGCGCCGGCCCCTCCCGGTCGCGGTCGCGCCGGACGATGCGGCCGCGATAGTCGAGCAGGTCGAGATCGAGCGGCCGCGCAGCGCCGTCCACGCCGCGCCGGCGCCCGAATGCGGCTTCGACCTCGAGCAGGCGCGCCATGAGGGCGACGGGGGAGAGTGCCGTCTCGACCCGGATCACGCCATTGACGAACCAGGGTCCGTCTGCAGGCGGGAGCGGCGCGCTGCGATACCAGCGCGACCGTGCCGCGACCTGCAAGCGAGCGTCACCGAGCGCGCCGAGCGCGGCATCGAGCCCCTGGGCCGGCGCGCCGAAGCGCGCGGTCGGGAGATTCGCACCGAGCGCGATCAGGATCATCGCAGCGATAAGTGCTCTTGCACTTGTTCCCGTCTCCGGTAAGTCCTAGTTATAGGGTCGGGGCATGAAGCTTCGGCATGGCGAACCATCGGCGCGGAGATTGCTCCACGCCGTCCCTGCCAGGCGTCCTGCCCGATCGAACGAGGAAGGATAGAGCTGCATGGACTTCAATTCGCAAGAGCGAATCGGCCTCTTCATCGACGGCGCGAATTTGTATGCCGCCGCGCGTTCGCTCGGTTTCGACATAGACTACAAGCGCTTGCGCGAGGAATTCGCGGACAAGGGCCGCCTCATCCGCGCCCTCTATTACACCGCTCTCGTCGAGGACCAGGAGTATTCGCCCATCCGGCCGCTGGTCGACTGGCTCGACTACAACGGCTACACGCTGGTCACGAAGCCGACCAAGGAGTTCACCGATTCCATGGGCCGGCGCAAGGTCAAGGGCGACATGGACATCGAGATCGCCGTCGACATGATGATCATGGCGGAGGCGCTCGACCATATCGTGCTGTTTTCCGGCGACGGCGATTTTCGCCGGGTGGTCGAGGCGGTGCAGCACCGGGGCGTGCGGGTATCCGTGGTCAGCACCCTTCGCTCCCAGCCGCCCATGATCGCCGACGAGCTGCGCCGCCAGGCCGACAGCTTCATCGAGCTGCAGGAGCTCGAGCCCCTGATCGCGCGCGAGCCCAAGTGGCGCAACGAGCGTCCCCGCGCCGTGAGGGAGCCGATGGACGGCGAGTACGACGAGTACGAGGACGACGGCGACGGTGACGGGGGCGAGATGGTCGACGAGGTGTCGCACTCGGCGTGAGCCCGCCGGTGTCCGCTCCGTCCGCGCCGGCCGGACCGGACCGGGACTGCGGCGGCTGCCCCAGGCTCGTCGCCTTTCGCGAGGAATGGCGCGCTGTCGAGCCCGGCTGGCACAACGCGCCGGTGCAGAGCTTCGGCGGCCTCGATGCGCGGCTCCTGATCGTCGGCCTCGCCCCCGGCCTGCGCGGGGCCAATCGCAGCGGCCGGCCCTTCACCGGCGACCATGCCGGCGACCTGCTCTACGCGACTCTCGGCGATTGCGGCTTCGCCGCCGGCACCTATGGCGCCCGGCCGGAGGACGGCCTCGCCCTCCGCGACTGCCGGATCACCAACGCGGTGCGCTGCGTTCCGCCCAAGAACAAGCCGACGGCGGCCGAGATCGCCGCCTGCCGCGACTTCCTCGCCGCCGAGATCGCCGCCATGTCGCGGCTTCGCGCGATCCTCGCGCTGGGCCAGGTCGCCCACGGCGCGGTGCTGAGGGCGCTGGGGCGACGGGCCGGCGCCTGCCGCTTCGCCCACGGCGCGGTCCATCGCCTCGACGCAGCGCGTCTGCTGGTCGACAGCTACCACTGCTCGCGGCTGAATACGAACACGGGCCGTCTCACGCCCGCGATGTTCGCCGACGTGTTCCGGACGATCCGGGAGGCGCTCGACGCCCCGCCCGCCTGACTGCCTGACTGCCTGACCCGGAGAGGGGCTACCCGCGCTCGCGCACCAGCCGCGCCTTCTGACGCTGCCAGTCGCGCTGCTTCTCCGCCTGACGCTTGTCGTACTGGCGCTTGCCGGACGCCATGGCGAGCGAGAGCTTGGCGATCCCGCGCGCGTTGAAATAGAGGGTGAGCGGCACCAGGGTCACGCCGCCGCGCCTGAGAGCGCCCACGAGCTTGCGGATCTCGCGCTTGTGCAGCAGCAGCTTTCGCGGCCTGAGCGGATCGTGGTTGAAGGGGCCGGCGCCGTCGTACTGCGAGATGTGCGCGTTCAGCAGATACACCTCGCCGCCGCGCTCGACGGCGTAGGCATCGTTGATGTTGGCGCGGCCCGCGCGCAGCGACTTGACCTCGGTGCCGGTGAGCCGGATGCCGACCTCGAAGGGGCGCTCCAGGTGGTAGTCGCGGCGCGCCTTGCGATTCTGCGCGATGCGCTTGCCGCCGGGGGCGGCGGCCTTTCCGCTCACCGCGCGGGCCGTCGCCGGTCCGGCGCCCGGCTCAGTTGAGGAGGCCGACCTGGCGCATCGCCGCCTCGATCCGCGTGCAGTTGCTCTCGCTCGGGGGCGTCAGCGGCAGCCGCACCTCCGGCCCGCACTTGCCCAGCAGCGACGCGGCGTACTTGACCGGGATCGGGTTGCTCTCGACGAAGAGCGCGTCGTGAAGCGGCATCAGCCTCGTGTGCCGGTCGAGCGCGCCGGCGGTATCGCCGTCGGCCCACGCGGCGAAGAAGCCCGCGCACTGGCGCGGCGCCACGTTCGCGGTCACCGAGATGCAGCCGTCCCCCCCCTGCGCGAGGAAGCCCAGGATGGTGCCGTCCTCGCCCGAGAGCTGGCAGAACTCCTCGCCGATGGCCGTCCTCGTGCGGGTGGGCCTGCCGACGTCGGCGGTGGCGTCCTTGACGCCGACGACGTTGGGGAGCTCGGCGCAGCGCGCCATCGTCTCCACCGACATGTCGACGACGCTGCGTCCGGGGATGTTGTAGATGATCTGCGGGATGTCCACGGCGTCGTTGACGGCCTTGTAGTGGGCGTACATGCCCTCTTGCGTCGGCTTGTTGTAATAGGGCATGACCAGCAGCGCGCCGTCTGCGCCGGAGTCTCTGGCGTGGCGGGTCAGGCTGATCGCCTCCTCGGTCGAGTTCGAGCCCGTGCCGGCCACGACCGGAACCCGCCCCGCAGCGACCTCGATGCAGATCTCGGTCACCCGGTGGTGTTCCTCGTGGCTGAGGGTCGGCGATTCACCCGTGGTGCCGCAGGGCACGAGCCCGGCGGCGCCCTCCTCGATTTGCCACTCGACGAAGTCACGGTATGCGTCCTCATCCACCTTGCCATCGCGGAACGGCGTGATCAGGGCAGTCAGATATCCACGGAACATGCCACGCTCCCACGGTCGTGCATTGCCTCGTGAGCGAGAATAGGTTGGCATCATAATGGGAACAAGGCCGCGACGAGAGCAGGCCCTGCCGGGCCGCGTCCGCGGGGTGGCGTTTGCCGTGTTGGTGGCGATCGTCTGCGCCGTCGCAAGCGTCCCCGCCCGTGCGGATGCCGGGCCGCCGCTGCCGCCGCCCGTGTCGCAGGTGGACATCACCTTCTACGTGGAGGCCTTCAGGGCGGCGAAGAACGACAACTGGCGCCGGGCCCACCGGCTCGCCGCGAGAGCCCTCGACCCGCTCGGCGCGACGATCCTGCGCTGGTGGGACTACAGCCGTCCGGAAACGCGCGCCTCGTTCGCCGAGATCGCGGAGTTCATCGACGAGCATCCGGACTGGCCGTCTCCCGACGCGTTGCAGGCCAATGCCGAGAAGGCGATGACGGCGGGCGTTTCCGACGAGGAGGTGCTTGCCTGGTACCGCTGGCGCGATCCGGTCAGCAGCCGGGGCCGCCTGCGCTATGCCGACGCCCTGCTCGGGGCCGGCGAGAAGGAGCGCGCGGTGACGCTCGTCCGTGCTGCGTGGATCGAGGGCTCGTTCACCCGGCGCGAGCTGCGCGAGGCCTATCGCCGCTATCGCTCGATGCTGCGGCCGGAGGACCATGTCGCCCGCCTCGACCGCCTGGTGTGGACCAACCAGCGGAGCGCCGCGCGCCGCACGTTCCGCTACGTCGACGAGGGCCAGCAGCGTCTGGCGCAGGCGCGGCTCGCGCTGCGCGCGCGCGCCGGCGGCGTGGACTGGGCGATCGCGCAGGTGCCGGAGGCGCTTCGCGACGATGCCGGGCTCGTCTACGAGCGGCTGCGCTGGCGGCGCGCGAAGGGGCGCGACGAGCATGCCCGCGCGCTCCTGCAGGAGCTTCCCGAGCGCCTCGGCCCCCGCCCCAAGCTCTGGTGGCACGAGCGGGCGATCCTGGCGCGCCGCGCGCTCGAGGACGGCCTGAGCGCCGAGGCCTACGCGCTCGTCGCCGGTCACCGGCAGACATCGACCTCCTCCTTCTCCGCCGCCGAGTGGCTGGCCGGGTGGATCGCTCTCCGATTTCTCGACGACGCGCCGCGCGCCTTCTCCCACTTCCTCCGCATGCACGACGCGGTGTCCATGCCGATCAGCCGGGCGCGGGCGGCCTACTGGGCGGGCCGGGCGGCGGACGCGCAGGGCGATGCGGTGGGCGCGGCCTTCTGGTACGACACGGCCGCCGCCTATCCGGGCACCTTCTACGGTCAGCTCGCCGTCGGCCGTATCGCCGCGCCGGACGCGCCGCTGATCGCCGCACGCGAGGACCCGGGCGAGGCCACGCTCGGCGGCCACGCCCTGGTCGCCGCGGTCCGTATCCTCGAGTTTCTCGGCCGCGACGAGCTGCTGGCGCCGTTCTTCAACCGCCTCAGCGCTCTCGCCCGCAACGAGGCGGACCACGGCCTGATATCGGCGCTCGCGCACTCGATCGGACGGGCCGACCAGGCGATTCGCTCCGCCCAGCGGGCCGCGCGGAACGGCTATGTCTCGGTGGGCCGTCTGTTCCCCCTGGTGGACGTGCCGTTTGCGCAGGAGGACGCCTCTCTCGAGCACGCGCTGGTGCTTGCGCTGATCCGGCAGGAGAGCCGCTTCGACCGGAAGGCGCGGAGCGCCTCCGGCGCACTCGGCCTGATGCAGCTCATGCCGCGCACCGCGCGCGACCTCGCCCGCCAGATGGGCGTGAGCGACTCCCGCACCCGGCTCACGACCAGTCGTGCCCACAACGTCGCGCTCGGCAGTCGCTATCTCCGCGACCTGGTGGCGCGCTTCGACGGCTCGTACCTGCTGGCGATCGCCGCCTACAATGGCGGGCCGCGAAACGTGCGCCGCTGGATCGCGGCCAACGGCGACCCCCGCCACGACCCCGACGTGGACGTGATCGACTGGATCGAGATGATCCCCCTCTCGGAGACGCGAAACTACGTGCAGCGGGTCCTCGAGGGGACCCAGGTCTATCGCTGGCAGCTCGGCGCGCGACCGACGGCGTCCAGTCTGGAGCACGATCTCGCGCGCGGCATGTCCGCCCGGTCGCTGGCGGCCCGCTGCGGGCAGGGGAGTGACGCCGCGCGCCATGGCCGGGCCGACTTCCGGGCTCTGTGCCGGCCGGCGCGGGGACGCATCGGCGACGCCGTCGCGCCTGCGGACCGTCCGGCGCCTGCCGGGAAGCGGCGCGCGGACCGGGGCCGGCGCTGGGGCCGGAGCCGGTTGCGCCCGTGAGCGACGACCGCGACGACGCACCCGCAGCGGCCGCGCCGGCACCGCTGCCCACGCCGGCCGATGTGCGCGCGGCGGCGGAGCGGCTGGCGGGGCAGGCCGTCGAGACGCCGCTGCTCAGGGCGGATGCCCTCGACGAGCGGATCGGCGGGCGGCTGCTGCTCAAGGCCGAGCCGTTGCAGCGCACCGGCTCGTTCAAGTTCCGCGGCGCCTACAACCGGCTGTCGCAGCTCCCCGCCGGCGCCGGCGAGGGCGGGGTGGTGGCGTATTCCTCGGGCAACCACGCCCAGGCCGTCGCGGCTGCCGCCAGGCTCGTCGGCGTGCCGGCGGTCATCGTCATGCCGAGGGACGCGCCGGAAGTGAAGATCGCAGGCACGCGCCGCCACGGCGCGGAGGTGGTGCTCTACGACCGCTCCAGCCAGGCGCGCGAGGCGCTGGGCGCGCGCATCGCGGCCGAACGCGGTGCCGTGCTGGTCAAGCCCTATGACGACTTTCACGTCATCGCCGGCCAGGGGACGGTCGGGCACGAGGTCGTGCGCCAGTGCGAGGCCCTCGGCTGCCGGCCCGATGCGGTCGTCGTGCCGGCCGGCGGCGGCGGCCTGATGGCCGGCACCGGACTCGCCATCGCCGACGCGTGGCCGGGGACCCGCCTTCACACCGCGGAACCCGACGGCTACCATGACCACGCGATGTCGCTCGAACGTGGCCGCCGCGTCGGCGCGCCCGGCGCGCAGGCCGGTAGCTTCTGCGACGCGCTTCTCGCACCGATTCCGGGCGAGCTCACCTTCGCGATCAACGCCGGGCGCGTGCACAGCGGCGTCGCCGTGAGCGACCGCGAGGTCGGCGCCGCCATGCGCGCGGCTTTCGCCCATCTCAAGCTCGTCGTCGAGCCGGGGGGCGCCGTGGCGCTGGCGGCGCTGCTCGCGGGCAGGGTCGAGACGGCGGGGCGCACCGTGGTCGCGGTCCTCTCCGGCGGCAATGTCGACCCCGCCACCTTCCGCGCGGTGCTCGAGCAGGGCGACGGTCCAGGTGCCGCTTAGCCGCGCGCGGTCGCGGGGCCTGCGCGGCCGTCTCGCGGCGGCGGTGGCCGCGCTCCTCCTCGCGCTCCCGTTGATCTCGGGCTGCGCGGTGCTCGACCGGATGAACCGGGGAGCCCCCCCGGCGCTCGACGGGGCGCCGCCCATCGAGAGCCGCGGCGCCGACTGGCCGGTGCTGCCGCGCGAGGGCGGCGAGGACGGCTATGACGACCCCTTCGAGGGGATCAACCGTGTTTTCTTCTACTTCAACGGCGCGCTGGACTTCCTCTTCTTCGACCCGCTCGCGCGGTTCTATCGCGGCATGATGCCGACCGAGGCGCGGCACGCGGTGAGCCGCGCCTTCACCAACCTGACGGAGCCGGTCGTCGCGGCGAACCACCTGCTGCAGTCCGATGGCGAGCGCGCCGCCACGAGCGTCGGGCGCTTCCTGGTCAACAGCACTCTCGGCGTGGCGGGGCTCTTCGACGTCGCGACCGACTTCGGCCTGGAGGCGGACGACACGGACTTCGGCCAGACCCTCCACCACTACGGGATCGCCGACGGCCCCTATCTCGTGCTGCCGGTCTTCGGCTCCTTCACGGCGCGCGATGCCGCGGGCCTCGGCGTCGATGCCCTGCTCGATGCGCGCCCCTACGTGCTCGACCCCGCGCCCCTCGTCATGCTTTATGCCGGCGAGGGCGTGGTGCGCCGCGAGGAGCTGATCGACCCGGTCGACTTCCTGATCGAGTATGCCGTCGATCACTACGAGGCGGTGCGCGCCTGGGAGTATCAGCAGCGCCAGCGCGAGCTCACCGGCGGCTGCACGGAGCCCAAGTACGTGATCTGCCCCGGCTACGCCGGGGAGTGAGCCGCCGCGCCGGGCGGGTCAGTCCGCGTCGAGCGGCGCCTCTCCGCCGGGATAGCAGAAGGACGCCCGAGGCGCGTAGAAGCCGAAGGTGATCTCCAGCGGCGATTTCGGCCGCAGCGCGTGGCACGAGTGGTCCGGCGCCAGGAATTCGAGCGAGAGAAGCTCGAAGTCGTCCACGGGCTCGCCCACATAGGCGTAGTTGCCGCTCGTCAGGCGGCCGTCGACGGCCGTGATGTAGCGCAGGTGGCCACGCGCGGTCTCGCCGATGCCGGCGCCCACGCGGGCGACGCTGCGGATGATCGGCCGATCGTCCTCCGCATAGGTGATGGCGGTCAGCCGGTCGCCGTCGAGATCGAGCGTGGTGCGGCCGGGCGTCGCCGGCACGCCGCGCTTCGCGGCATAGTCGCGCATCACCAGGCTCGAGTTCAGGTAGTGGGTCCACCAGCGCCCCGGCGTTCCGTCCTCGAGGTCGAGCCCGGCGAGATCGAGACCCGCGTAGGTCAGCGAATAGGCGCCGAAGTGCGAGGTCTGCTCGTCCCTGTCGACGACGTACTGGTTGATGAAGATCGCCCGATCCTCGGCCGGCGTGAGCCCCGCCGGCAGCAGCGCGGCCGCGGCCGCCGGATCCTCGGGCACCCAGCAGAAGTAGAGCATGCGGGAATTGACGATCAGTTGCGGTGCAAGCGGCAGCGCCATGTCTCTCACTCCCTGCGTGTGGTCTGGCTATCCTGATCCGGCGAGTCGCTTCCGAATGGCCTCGAAAGAAGGATAGAGGCGCAAGTCTTTGCTCATGATCGTACCGGCGCCGTAGCCTCGGAACGATGTACCTGCGGTGATCCAGGAGTAGCGGTCGGTGAAGCCCCAGAGCACCACGTCTTCGGTCGATGGGCTTTTCAGCGCACCGAAGAATACATTGCTGAACAGAGCCGCCTGTTTCTTGAGCTTCTTCGCCGTTACCGGCTCGCGTACGCGCACGTCCAACTCGGTGATGTGGGTGCTGAGGCCGAGGGCGGCGAAGCGTTCAAAGTTCTCAACCACCGCCTGCGACTTCGGGTAATCCAGGCCGGGTTGCAGGTGAAATTGGAAACCCACCCCATCGATCGGCGTGCCCTGCTTAATCAGGTAGGCGACCAACTTGTAGTATTCCTTGAGCCGGTCGTATTTGTTGTAATCCTGACCCAGAAAGTCGGCACCCCATTCATTGATGATCAGCTTGGCATTCGGGTCCACGCGGCGCGCGTGCTCGAAGGCGAGCTTGACGTAGTCCGGCCCGATCTTCTCGAACCACACGTTCGGGGAGAAGAGCACCCCATCGACTCTACGGGCACCGAACTGCGAACCCATCGGTTCGTTCACCACGATCCACTCGTTGATCGTGCCGGCGTAACGCGACATGACGGTCTCGATGTACTCCTGCAGCAGGGCGACCGCTTCCTCGCGCGACATGTCCTTTTCGTGCACCCACGCCGGGGTAGGTGTCCAGCCGCCATACGTGTCGTGACCGGAAGACACCCCGTAGACCAAGGTATGCCCGCGCACCTGCTGACCGTGCTTTTGCGCGGCGGCGACAACCTGGTCGAGCGCCCAGAAGTCCCAATGCTCCGGCGTCGGCCGGATGTCGGTCATGTAGGCGCCGTACTCCGGCACCACCAGCGAGAAGTGGCGATCCACTAGCGCCATGTACGGGGTATCGTAGAACCCGCCCGGGGATACTGCCGTGCCGATCTTGAGGCCACGCTGGTCCGCGAGGTCACGCAACGTCGGCCCCTGATCGGACATTGCCTGATCGTCAGCTGCCAAGGGTGAGAATGCGGCCCAGGCTCCCAGGACGATAGCCACGACCGCGGCCAGGGCCGGCAGGGGACGTACTGTGCGGGTCATGGCCATGTCCTCCCTGGCGTGTTCGGGCGGCGCGGGCGGGCGCGGCCCTGCTGCGACCCGCCGCCCGCGTCCCGATTGCGCCTCAGCCGGCCCAGACGTTCTCGCGGACGAGGTCGTTCTGGGTCGCGATGATGCTCTCCCGCAGGGTCTCGACGAGCTGGTCGATCTGGTCGCGGGTGAGCGTCAGCGGCGGCGAGAGCACGTTCATGTGGCCGAGCGGGCGCACCAGCAGGCCGCGCTCCCGGCAGTGGTGCGTGATCCGCGCGCCGATCTTGGCATCGAGGTCGAAGACCTCCCGCGTCTCCTTGTCCTTCACCGCCTCGACGCACATCATGAACTTGTTGCCGCGCACGTCGCCGATGAGCGGCAGCGTCAGCAGCTCGCCCAGCCTCTCCTCGAAATAGGGGCCGACCTCGCGCACGTGGCCGCACAGGTCCTCGCGCTCCATGATCTCGATGTTCTTCAGCGCCGCAGCGCAAGAGACCGGGTGCCCGGCATAGGTGAAGCCGTGGGTGAAGAGCGCGCCCTTGGACTGGGGCACGCTGATGACCTCGTAGATGGCATCGGAGAAGAGCGTCGCCGCGTGCGGGATGTAGCCCGACGTCAGCCCCTTGGCCGAGGTGATGATGTCGGGGGTGATGTCGAACACGGGCTCCGAGGCAAAGAAGTGCCCGAGCCGTCCGAAGCCCGTCACCACCTCGTCCGAGATGTAGAGCACCTCGTACTTCTCGCACACCGCCTTGGTGCGGGCGTGGTAGCCCGGCGGGGGCACGATCACGCCGCCGCCGCCCATGATCGGCTCGGCGATGAAGCAGGCGACGTTCTCCGGCCCCAGCTCGAGGATCTTGTTCTCGAGGTCGGCGACCTTCTCGTCGCAGAACTCCTCCACGCTCATGCCGGCCGGGCGGCGGTAGGTGTGGGGCGCCGGGATGTGGTGCACCAGGTCGGGCGCGAGGTCGAAGCCGTCATGATCGAACTTCACCCCGGTCATGGTCATCGCGAGGTAGGTCGAGCCGTGGTAGGCGTCGACGCGGGAGATGATCTTCTTCTTCTCCGGCTTGCCGAGCCGGTTGAAGTAGAAGTGGATGACGCGGACGGCGGTGTCGTTCGCCATCGATCCGCCGGTGCCGTAGAAGACGTGGTTGATGGAGGCGGGCGCGAGCTCGGCGAGCTTCGCCGCGAGCTCCGCCGCCGGCGGCGTCGTCAGATGCGTGAAGGTCGAGTAGTAGGGGATGCGACGCACCTGATCGGCCATCGCCTGGGCCATCTCGTCGCGGCCGTAGCCGATGTTGACGCACCACAGCCCGCCGATGCCGTCCATGTAGCGCTCGCCCTCGGCGTTGTAGACGTAGACCCCGTCAGCCTCCGCCATGACCTCCGAGCCTTCCTGCTTGAAGGTCGAGAAGTCCGTCCAGGGATGGATGTTGTGGTGCAGGTCCTTCTGCCGAAGGTCCTCGTTGTCGTACTGGGTGAAATTCGCCCTCATCGCGCCCTCCTATCGCTCCACGCGGCACCGGGAGCCTGAACGATCCCGGAGCCTATCGCGGCGCGTGCGCCACGGCTAGCCACGGCGCCCGCGCTGTACATCGGCGCACGGCCGGTCTAAGACCCCCACGCCAGCGCGGAGGACACCCATGAAGCTCTATTCCAGCCCGGCCACGCCGTTCGGCCGCAAGGCGGCGATCGTCGCGCACGAGCACGGCATCGCGCTCGACGTCGTGAACGTTAACCCGTTCACCTCGGACGAGCTGGAGCGGCTCAACCCGATCAAGCTCATTCCCGTGCTGGTGCTGGACGACGGCCGCGTGCTCTACGACAGCCACGTCATCTGCGCCCATCTCGACGAGACGGGCGGCGGCCCCACTCTCTACCCGCAGGCCGACCGGCTGGACTGGCAGCGGCGCATGACGCTGGGCACGGCGCTGACGGAGACGAGCGTCCTCTGGCTCTTCCAGAAGCGCCAGCCGGCGGACCAGCAGAGCGGGAACCTCAAGACCCACTACGAGAAGCGGATGCGGCGCATCACGGCAGCCCTCGACGCGGAAGCCGACATGCTTTCGGCCGCGCCCTTCCGCATCGACCATGTCGCGGTGATCTGCGGCATCGGCCACCTGGAGTTTCGTCACGATGCGGCATGGCGGGCGGACTGCCCCCGGCTCACGGCGTGGTACGAGGGCATCCAGGGCCGGCCGAGCGTGGCCGCGACGCAGCCCACCGACTGAACCCGGCAGGAGGACCATCCATGATCGACCTGCACTACTGGCCGACGCCCAACGGCAAGAAGGTGACCATCCTGCTGGAGGAATGCGGGATGCCCTATCGCCTCGTCCCCTGCCACATCGGCAAGGGCGATCAGTTCGAGGACTCGTTCCTCGGCATCAGCCCCAACAACCGCATGCCCGCGATGGTGGACCATGAGCCGGCGGGCGGCGGCGCGCCGGTCAGCGTCTTCGAGTCCGGCGCGATGATGATGTACATCGCCGAGAAGGCCGGCCGCTTCTATCCGCAGGACCTGCACGGCCGCTACGAGGTCAACCAGTGGATCATGTGGCAGATGGCGAACCAGGGCCCGAAGTTCGGCGAGTTCGGCCATTTCCGCCGGCTCGGCGACAAGGAGGGCGACCAGAGCTACGCCATCACCCGCTTCGGCAACGAGGTGAACCGGCTCTACGGCGTGATGAACAACCGGCTCTACGACCGGGCCTATCTCGCGGGCGAGGACTACACCATCGCCGACATGATCTCCTATCCCTGGGCCGTCTACTGGGAATCGCAGGGCCAGGACATCGAGGAGTTCAGGCACTTCAAGCGCTGGTTCGAGGAGCTGTCGGCGCGGGACGCCGTGCAGCGCGGCATGGCGGCGGGCGAAGACCTGCCCGAAGACCCCGACACGATCCCGGAGGACGAGAAGCAGCGCCGCCACGCGCTCCTCTACAACCAGCGCGCCAGGCCCGCGCCGGGGTGATGTTCTCCGCCGCCCGCGTCCTCCGAGCGCCGGTCAGGTAACGGGCTTCCACTCGCCGCCGGGCGTGAGCTTCTTCGCCTCGGGGATCACCTCGGCGCCGAAGCGCTCGATCTGGTCGAGCTGCTCGGAGAGTTCGCCCGAGGGGCACTCCAGCATGCAGACCGCCATCGAGAAGCCGGCTGCGGCGATCTCGGCGAGGTCCTCGACAATCTGCTCGGCGGTGCCGGTGCAGGTGCGGCGGGGCGTAGCCTCCGAGGCCGGATCGCCGGCGTCGGTGATGCGCGCGGTGGCCGCGCACATCATCATGAAGTCGGACGGGCCGCGGCCCTGCGCCTCCAGCTCGCGGCGCACCTCGTCCTGCAGGGGGGTGAAGCGGCCGGCGTCGACGTGGGAATCGAGGAAGAGCGGATAGAGGCCGTCGCAGAAGCGCGCCGCGCGCCGGGCGCCGCGGATCGTGTTGCCGCCGAAGACGATGGGCGGGTGCGGGTCCTGCTGCGCCGGCTTCGGGTCCTGGGAGACGTTCCTGAAGCTGTAGTAGTCGCCCTCGAAGGTGGCGAGGTCGCCGGTCCACGACGCCTTGTAGATCTGGATGCACTCCTCGGTGCGCCGGTTGCGCTCCTCGTAGTCGATGCCGACGGCGTCGAACTCCTCGACCATCCAGCCGACGCCGACGCCGAGCATGAGCCGGCCGCCGGAGAGCTGGTCCACGGTCATGAACTGGCGCGCGTCGGAGAGCGGGTGGCGGTAGGGCGCGATGAGCACGCTGGTGGCGAGCTTCAGCGTCGTGGTCTTCACCGCCACCGCGCCCATGACGACGGCGGCGTCCAGCATGTTGTGGCGGCGCTGGTAGGCGCGCTGGCCGGAGACGTTCGCGGTGTGGTGGCTCTCCGAATCGTAGGGCATGCAGACATGGTCGGGATACCAGATGGAGTGGATGCCCGCGCGCTCCGCGGTCTCGGCCACCCTGATCGGGTCCATCTGCTCCACCGGCGTGTGGTGGAGGAACATGTTCACGTCGTCGCGATAGGACTGACCGTGCGTGTTTCCGTAAAGCCCGACTTCCATGATGCTGTCCCCTTCGTTGGCGCAGGCGCTGGCGCGCCGGGATTATGCCGCCCGCGCCGGCTGGCTGGAAGCGCCGCGCAGACCATGGCCCTGGTGAGAAATGCGGGCTAGCCTCGCGGCGCCGAACGGTCACGTGGGGGAGCGGCCATGCGGGTCTTCATCGCCTGTCTCGGAACCGAGACCAACACCTTCTCGTCGCTGCCGACGGGCGAGCAGACCTATCGCGACACCGCCCTCTTCGACGGCGACGCCACCCGCCACGAGCCCACCCCCTTCAGCCAGCCGCTCCACATCTGGCGGGCGCGGGCCGAGGAGCAGGGGCACGAGGTCACGGAAGGCCTCTGCGCCTTCGCCCAGCCGGGAGGGCGGACGATCCGGCGGGTCTACGAGGACTATCGCGACCGCATCCTGGCGCAGGCCGAGGCCGCGCTGCCGCTCGACCTCGTGCTCGTCAACATGCACGGCGCCATGGTGGCCGAGGGCTACGACGACTGCGAGGGCGACCTGCTGACCCGCCTGCGCGCGGTCGTCGGTCCTGACACGGTCATCGGCGGCGAGCTCGACCTCCACTGCCACATCACGCCCGCGATGCTGGAGGCGGCGACCGTGCTCGTGACCTACAAGGAATACCCCCACGTCGACATCGGCGAGCGGGCCGACGACCTGTTCAGGCTCTGCCACGACGCGGCCCTCGGCCGCTCGGCGCCGGTGATGGCCGCCCACGACTGCCGCATGATCAGCATGTGGCGCACCACGGCAGAGCCGATGCGGGGCTTCGTCGCCGACATGAAGGCGCGCGAGGGGAGCGACGGCATCCTCGCCGTCTCCTTCGGCCACGGCTTCCCCTGGGGCGACGTGGCCGCGGTCGGCGCGAAGACGCTGGTGGTGGCCGACGGCGACGAGGAGAAGGCGGCGGCGCTCGCGGCCGATCTCGCGGACCGGCTCTGGGCGATGCGCGAGGAGACCCGGCCGACCGCCATCGGCATCGACGAGGCCATCGACCGGGCGCTCGCGAGCGACGGCGGGCCGGTCGTGCTGGCCGACGTCTCTGACAACGCCGGCGGCGGCGCGCCGAGCGATTCCACCTTCATCCTGGAGCGCCTGATCGCGCGCGGCGTGCGCGATGCGGCCAGCGGGCTCTACTGGGACCCGGTGGCGGTGCGCTTCTGCATGGAGGCGGGCGAGGGGGCCCGGCTCAGGCTCCGCATCGGCGGCAAGTGCGGACCCGATTCCGGCGATCCGGTGGACCTCGCCGTCACCGTCGAGCGCATCGTCGAGAACGCCGCCCAGACCTTCGGCTCGGCCCGCAACGGGATCGGCGACGCCGTATGGGTGCGCGGCGAGGGCGGTCTCGATCTCGTGCTCAACACCCTGCGCACCCAGGTCTTCCACCCGGACGCGTTCACGGCCGTGGGCCTCGATCCCGCCGCCCGCAAGATCGTGGTGGTGAAGTCCACCCAGCACTTCCACGCCGGCTTTGCGCCGATCGCGAAGGACATCCTCTACGTCGCGGCGCCCGGTGCGATCGCACCCGACTTCGCAGCGATTCCCTACACGAAGCTGGCGACGCCCTACTGGCCCAGGGTGGAGGACCCGTGGGCGGGGTAGGGAGCTGAGTAGGGGAAGCCCGGCGCGGGCGGCGGTGCTATCGTCGGCGGAGTGCGGACTCGAGCAGCGAGAAGCGAGGGAGCGATGTTGGGAACGGTGGAGAGCATCTGGCGCTATCCCGTGAAGAGCATGCGCGGCGAGGAGGTGGACGAGATCTTCGTCGCCTTCACCGGGCTGATGGGCGACCGGGTCTACGCCATCTCGTCGAGCGCCGCGGACCCTGCCTTCCCCTGGCACACCGCGCGGGAGCAGGAGGACCTGGTGCTCTACCAGGCGCGCTTCAAGCAGCGTGACGGCACGCTCAAGCCCGACAACATGGAAGAGGCGATGGGCCACCCCGCCAACATCCACGCGCCGTTCCCCGAGGCGGACGCGTTCGCGGTCGAGGTCGAGCGCCCCGACGGCTCGGTGGTGGACATCGAGGACCCGGCCTTCCTGGAGGGGATCAAGGACAGGTCCAAGGGCGCGCTCTCGCTCCGCTTCACCCAGCGCAGCCTGGTCGACTGCCGGCCCGTCACCCTCTTCTCCCTGCAGACCGTGGGCCAGCTTGCAGACGAGACCGGCATCGACGTCCACAAGCTGCAGTTCCGCGCCAACCTCTACGTCGACTGGAGCGAGCAGGGCGGCTTCTACGAGGACGAGCTGGTGGGCCGTCGGGTCACGGTGGGCGATGCGGTGGAGCTGATGGTCGTGGAGCGCGACCCCCGCTGCAAGTTCATCACCATCCACCCGGAGACCGCCGAGACCGCGCCGGCGCTGCTCAAGCACGTCAACAGGACGCGCGACGGCTTCGCCGGCGTCTATGCGGCGGTCATCAAGGAAGGGCCCGTCAGGGCCGGCGACGAGATCGCGCTCGTGGACTGAGGGCGGGCGCCGGGCACCTGCGCCCGGAGACGACGGAGAGCATCGCGCCATGGCCGAGAGCGGGCAGCGCTGGCAGTTCTGGATCGACCGGGGCGGGACCTTCACCGACATCGTGGGGCGCCGCCCCGACGGTGCGCTGGTGACGCGCAAGCTCCTCTCCGAGAATCCCGAGCACTACCGCGACGCCGCGATCCAGGGCATCCGCGAGCTCATGGACATCGCCCCCGGCGCGGCGATCCCGGGCGCCGAGATCGACGTGGTCAAGATGGGCACGACGGTGGCGACCAACGCGCTGCTGGAGCGCCAGGGCGACCGCACGCTGCTGGTCACCACCGAGGGCTTCGCCGATGCTCTCAGGATCGGCTACCAGACGCGGCCCGATCTCTTCGCCCGCCAGATCGTGCTCCCCTCGATGCTCTACGAGCGGGTCGTCGAGGTCGACGAGCGGGTGATGGCGGACGGCACCGTGCTTCGTGCGCTGGATGGGGAGGCGGCGCGGCCCCTGCTCCAGGCGGCCTGGGACGACGGCATCCGCTCCGTGGCCGTGGTCTTCGTGCACGGCTACCGCTTCCCGGCGCACGAGCAGGCGGCCGCCGCGCTCGCGCGCGAGATCGGCTTCACCCAGGTCTCGACCAGCCACGAGACGAGCCCGCTGATGAAGCTCGTCAGCCGCGGCGATACCACCGTGGTCGACGCCTATCTCTCCCCCCTGCTGCGCCGCTACGTCGATCAGGTGGCGGCGGAGCTCGGCGGCACCCGGCTCATGTTCATGCAGTCGAGCGGGGGGCTCACCGACGCCATGCTCTTCCAGGGCAAGGACGCGATCCTGAGCGGCCCTGCGGGCGGCATCGTCGGCGCGGTGGAGACGGCGGGTCAGGCCGGCTTCGACAGGATCATCTCGTTCGACATGGGCGGCACCTCCACGGACGTGGCCCACTACGACGGCGACTACGAGCGTGCCTTCGAAACCCTGGTGGCCGGCGTGCGCATGCGTGCGCCCATGATGCTGATCCATACGGTGGCGGCGGGCGGCGGCTCGATCTGCTTCTTCGACGGCGCGCGCTACCGCGTGGGGCCAGAATCGGCCGGCGCCGATCCCGGCCCCGCCAGCTACCGGCGCGGCGGGCCGCTCTGCGTGACCGACTGCAACGTCATGCTCGGCACGCTGCAGCCGGAGTTCTTCCCCCGCGTGTTCGGCCCGGGCCAGGACGAGCCGCTGGACGCCGGCGTGGTGCGCGAGAGGTTCACAGGCCTCGCCGACGAGATCCGGGCGGCGACGGGCGACGCCCGCACGCCCACCGAGGTCGCGGCGGGCTTCCTCAAGATCGCGGTCGAGAACATGGCCAACGCGATCAAGAAGATCTCCGTGCAGCGTGGCTACGACGTGACCGGCTACACGCTCAACTGCTTCGGCGGCGCGGGCGGCCAGCACGCCTGCCTGGTGGCGGACGCGCTCGGCATGACGACGGTGCTGATCCATCCCTTCGCCGGCGTGCTCTCGGCCTACGGCATGGGACTCGCCGACATCAGGGCGCTCAGGGAGAAGGCCGTCGAGGCGCCGCTCGACGACGCGCTGATGCCGCAGCTTTCGGCCGCGCTCGACGATCTCGCCGCCCACGCCGAGGCGGAGCTGCGGGAGCAGGACATTCCGGACGAGCGGATCGAGGTCGTCCGCCGCGCGCACGTGCGCTACGAGGGAAGCGACACCCCGCACGCGATCGACTTCGGCACGGCGGACGAGATGCAGGCGCGCTTCGAGGCCGCGCACCACCGGCACTACGGCTTCGTCACGCCGGAGAAGGCGCTGATCGTCGAAGCCGCGGCGGTGGAGGGCATCGGTCTCATGGCGGAGACCGAGGAGCCGGACCGCGCGGACCGGGCGGCGGCGGACGCGGTCTCGCCTCTCGCGGTCGTGACCGCCCACATGGACGGAAGCGCGCACCAGACCCCCGTCTTCGATCGCGACGCGCTCGCGCCGGGGAACCGCGTCCGGGGGCCGGCGATCATCCGCGAGCAGACGGCGACGACCGTCGTCGAGCCCGGCTGGCGGGCGGAGCTCACGGCGAAGGGCCACCTCGTTCTCACCCGCGTCGTGCCGCTCGAGCGCACCTTCGCGGTGGGGACGGACTGCGATCCCGTCATGCTCGAGGTGTTCAACAACCTGTTCATGTC
This sequence comes from Alphaproteobacteria bacterium, assembly GCA_011523425.1. Taxonomy (GTDB): domain Bacteria; phylum Pseudomonadota; class Alphaproteobacteria; order UBA828; family UBA828; genus WTGU01. The sequence goes on along the minus strand of WTGU01000029.1, from coordinate 10,281 downwards.
GATCGCCGAGCAGATGGGCGTGACGCTGGAGAACACCGCCTACTCGGTCAACATCAAGGAGCGGCTGGATTTCTCCTGCGCGCTCTTCGATCCCGAGGGCAGGCTGGTGGCCAATGCGCCGCATATCCCGATCCATCTGGGCTCGATGGGCCAGTCCGTCCGCACGGTGCTGGAGGAGAACCGCGGCCGGCTGAAGCCCGGCGACGTCTACGTGGTGAACGCGCCCTACAACGGCGGCACCCACCTGCCGGACGTCACGGTCATCACGCCGATCTTCGACGGGGCCGGGCGCGACATCCTCTTCTTCGTCGCGAGCCGCGGGCATCACGCCGATATCGGCGGCCGCACGCCGGGCTCCACGCCGCCGGACAGCCGCACCGTCGACGAGGAGGGCATCCTCTTCGACAACTTCATGCTGGTGGACGGCGGCGTCTTCCTCGAGGACAGGCTGCGCGCGCATCTCGCCGCCGGACGCTACCCGGCGCGCCAGCCCGATCACAACGTCGCCGATCTCAAGGCGCAGATCGCCGCCGGCAATCGCGGCGTGGGCGAGGTCCACCGCATGATCGAGCAGTTCGGCCTCGACGTGGTCCACGCCTACATGCGCCACGTCCAGGACAACGCGGAGGAGCAGGTGCGCCGCGTCATCGACGTGATGGCGGACGGCGAATTCGCCTATCCGCTGGACGAGGGCGGCGAGATCAGGGTCAAGGTGAGCTTCGACAAGGAAAGGCGCGAGGCCACCGTAGACTTCACCGGTACCAGCGCGCAGCGGCCGACCAATTTCAACGCGCCGTCGGCGGTCTGCCGCTCCGCCGTGCTCTACGTCTTTCGCACGCTGGTGGACGACAACATCCCGCTCAACGAGGGCTGCCTGAAGCCCATCAACATCGTGATCCCAGACGGCAGCATGCTGGCGCCGCAATACCCGGCTGCGGTCGTCGCCGGCAATACCGAGACCAGCCAGGCGGTGACCGATGCGCTGTTCGGCGCGCTTGGCGTGCTCGCCGCGAGCCAGGGGACCATGAACAACGTCATCTTCGGCAACGATACCCACCAGTACTACGAGACCGTGTGCGGCGGCTCCGGCGCAGGCCCGGACTTCGACGGGACCTCCGCCGTGCACACCCACATGACCAACACGCGGCTGACCGACCCGGAAATGCTGGAGTGGCGCTATCCGGTCATGCTCGAGAGCTTCTCCGTCCGGCGCGGCTCCGGCGGCGCCGGCGCCCATGTCGGCGGCTCCGGCTGCGAGCGGCGCATCCGCTTCCTCGAGGAGATGGAGCTCGTCATCGTCTCCAACCACCGCATCGTACCGCCCTACGGCATGGCGGGCGGCGAGCCCGGCCAGTGCGGCCGCAACTGGGTGGAGCGGGCGGACGGCACGGTGACGGAACTCTCGGGGCGCGACGGCACCCGTGTCGGCCCCGGCGACGTCTTCGTCCTGCAGACGCCGACGGGCGGCGGCTACGGGCCAGCGGCCGAGCGGGTGGAGCCGCTGCCGAAGGCCGCCGAGTAGCGACGGGCCCGACAGACATCCAGGAGGAGACCGCCATGACGCTCACGCTCTTTGAAGCCAACCAAATCGCCGGTGATGCGATCAAACACGCGGAGAGCCTCGACATTAAGGTTTGCGTCGCGGTCTGCGATGCGGGCGGGCGTCTGATCTCGTTCCATCGGATGGACGGCGCCATCTGGGCCGCCGTCTACGGCTCCCAGGGCAAGGCCGCGGCGTCCGCCGCCTTCGGCCGGCCGAGCGGCGACCTTACCGAGCGGGCCGACCACCCCACCTTCCGCGGCATCGTGGCGAAAGACGGCGGTCACATGATCCTCGGCCGGGGCGCCGTGCCGATCGTGCGCAACGGCCAGGTCATCGGCGCCTGCGGGGTCGGCGGCGGCACCGGCGAGGAGGACGAGGAGTGCGCCGCGGCCGGCGTCGCGCGCCTCTGACCCGGAGCGTCGCGCGCCTTCTACTTAGTGCGAGCGCCGGATGAGCGATCCCGCCGCCGGCCAGCACCCGCGTGGGAGCGACTTCGACCGCCTCTACGATCTGGACGACCCCAGCCCCTACTTCACGGCGTTGCGGCCGCTCGATTACCGCATGCCTGCGGTGCTGGCAGGCGCGCTCGAGGCCATGACGACTCCGTTGCGCGCGGCGCGCGGTGCGGGCGATGTCCTGAAGGTGCTGGACTTCGCCTGCGGCTACGGCGCCATCGGCGCCCTGCTGCGTCACGCGCTCACCCTGCCGCAGCTCTACGCGCGCTACGGCGAGCGGCGTTGGCGGCCTGAGGAGGCGCGGCGCTACTGGGAGGCGGACAGGGCTTTCTTCGGCGCCCGTCGCAGGGAGACGCCGGGGTTCGAGATCGCCGGCGTCGACGTTGCCGGGGCTGCGCTGGCGTACGCGGCTGCCGTGGGGTTCGTCGATCGAGCCTTTCGCGAGGACCTCGTCGAGCGCGCCCCCGGTGACGGGCTGACGCGCTTTCTTCAGGGTGTCGACCTGGTCGTCGAGAGCGGCGCCCTGGGCCACCTGCTGCCGGAGGCCTTCCGGCGCATTCTCGATTGCGGGGGCGCGGCGCGCGGGCCCTGGTTCCTCTACGGCCTTCGTCCCGACGTGGACGCGGCGTCGCTGAACGGATTGTGGGTTGAGCGCGGCTTTCGGATCGAGGCTCTCGGAGCGGTGCCGGCGCGCTACCGCAAGCTCTCGGGAGAGCGGGAGTGGGCGGACGTGCTTCGCCGCACCCGGGCGCTCGGCAGGCCGGACGGGGCCGTCAGGCGCGACGGCTACCTGCTGGTGGAGGTGACGCTGGTGCGGCCCGAGGCCGACGCCGAGAACCCGCCGATCGCAGAGCTGCGGCGCCTGGCCGAGCGCGCCGCCGCTCAGCCGTAGCCGTAGTCGCGCCGCGCGCCTTCCGGCGTGATCCAGCCCTCGCGTAGGTCTTCGGCGATCATGGCGGGGTCGCGCTCGGCGGCATCGCCGTAGCCGCCGGCGCCCGGCGCGATCAGCCGGATGCGGTCGCCCGGCCCGATGGTGGCGTTGGCGAACTTGCTGGGCGAGGTCTTGCCGAAGGCCTCGGTGAAGGGGCGCCACTCGTCGCTGCCCGCGGCCTGGTAGAGGAGCCCGCCGACGGCCCCCGGCCCGCCGCCCAGCAGCCCCCAGGGGCGCATCTTGTGGCGGTCCGAGACCGAGCTCACGGTGATCTCGGTGTCGACGCAGCGCAGCACCTTGGCCAGCGCGTGGGCGCCCCGGAAGCGGCCGGGGCCGGCGGTGTCCGGCTGCAGCGCATATTCCTCGACCTGCCACGGGTAGCGCACCTCGAACACCTCGATCGGCACCATCCGCGAGTTGCCGTTGATGCAGTTGATCACCTCGTTGCCGTCGGCGAAGGGTCGCCCGCCCCAGGCCGCGCAGGTGAAGTCGTAGCAGACCACGTAGTCGCCCGAGCGCGGATCGGTCGCGCCGAACAGGAAGTTGCTGTGGGTGCCGGCGTCGGTGGCGAAGGCGCGCTCCGGCACGCATTGCGAGAGGGCGGCGATAATGGTGTAGGCGATGCGGATATGGGTCTCGGTGTTGCCGCCGACGCAGGTCGCCGGATAGTTGGCATTCACCATGGAGCCCGCCGGCGCCACGATCTTGATCGGCCGGAAGCAGCCGGAGTTCTTGGGGATCGACGGGTCGGTGAGGTGCAGGATCGCGTTGTAGGCCGATGACCAGGCGACCGAGAGCACGGCGTTGATCGGCCCCCGCGCCTGGGAATCCGAGCCGCCGTAGTCGACCACCACCTCGTCGCCCTGGACGTGGACATCGACGTGGATCCTGTACGGCCGGTCCTCGATGCCGTCGTCCTCCATGTAGTCCTCGAAGCTGTAGACGCCGTCTCGAAAGGCGGAGAGCTCCGCCCGCATGCGCGACTCGGCATAGTCCATCAGGTCGTCGGCGGTCCGGCGGAAGGTCTCGGGCCCGTACTTCTCGATCAGCGCGGTCAGCCTCGCCGCGCCCACGTCGACCGCGCTGATGAGGGCGCGGAAGTCGCCATAGTTGGCGCGCGGGGTGCGGTAGTTCGCGAGCATCAGCTTCCACACCTCGACCACGTCCTCGCCGCGCTCCTTGATCTTGACCGGGGGCACGCGCAGGCCCTCGTGGAAGATCTCGGTGGCCTCGCCGGCGAAGCCGCCCGGCACCATGCCGCCCACCTCGGCTACATGGCCGATGGCGACGGCGAAGCCCATCAGCTCGCCCCGGTGGAAGACCGGCTTGATGAAGGTGTGCTCGGGCGTGTGCATGCCGCCGCGGTAGGGGTCGTTGTGGACGATGACGTCCCCTTCCTCGATCTCGTCGTGCGGAATCTCCTGGACCGAGGTCTGCAGCACCAGCGGCAGGCCGCCGATCTGCGAGGGGTTGAACTCGGCGACGCCGATCAGCTCGCCCCGCGTGTTGCCGAGGCCGCAGGTGAAGTCCAGGCCCTCGTTGAAGATGGTCGAGTACGAAGTCTTCATCATCGTGATGCCCATCTCGCGGCAGATGGACACCATCGTCGAATCGATGATGTTCATGGTGACCATGTCCATGGAGGGGACCTCCTCTTCCCGCCTCACGCGCGCCGCCGGCGCGGCGGCGGCCACAGTGGCCGAGCGCGCACCCGGCCGCAAGCGGGGGGAGGGGCGCCTTGCCGCGGTTGCCGGGCCGTCAGTCGAAGAGCGGGAGGCTCGCCTGCGCCTTGCGTGTCAGGCCCTTTCGCACGATGCGGTAGGAGTCCGCCAGCCGCAGGCGCAGCTCGTCCTCCGGCATCTCCCAGGGGAGGTTGATCCAGGAGCGGTGGAAGTAGGGCGCCCTGCGGCCGACGCCCATCTCGATCAGCATCGTGGCGGTCTCGACGCTGTCGGTCTTGATCGCGACGCCCGGCAGCTTCGAGCCGATGCAGGCGAACATCTTGCCGCCCACCTTCCAGGCGTCGTGACCGCCACCCCAGGGGTCCGACTGCTCGGCGCCGGGGAAGGTGCGGCAGATCGCGTTGACCGTGTCGCGGCTCATCTCTCGCCCGCTCCCCGGCCCATCAGACGAAGATGTCGTCCGGCAGGATCGCCGAGACCACGGTGTTGGGCACCGCCGCGATGCCGTCCACGGTGACGTCGACCCCGACGCTCGCGATCACGTAGGCCTGGATGCGGGAGAAGCCGCGCTCCTGGACGAGATGGTCGATGATGTTGAGCAGCGCGTTCCTGGTCGCGAGGTTGATGTCCTCCTGCCGGTTCGCGCCCTCGCGCTCGATGCAGAGCCCGGTGGTGGCGTAATAGCCGCCGCGGTCGAGCGCGTGCCTCGCCGGCGCCGCGTCGCTGCGCGAATAGTGGATGTCGCGGATGCCGCGCTCGGCGGCGAGACCCTTCCGCAGGTCGAAGCGCGCCCGCAGCGTCGTGCTGGTCTCGATGGCCGTGCCGCAGCACTCGCTGCTGCCCTGGGCGAAGTGGCCGTCGCCCGCGGAGAAGAGCGCGCCCTCGGTCCACACCGGGAAGTAGACCGTGGTGCCGGCGATCATCTGCTTGGTGTCGAAGTTGCCGCCATGCTCGCGCGGCGGCATGGTCCTGAGCGCCTCGCCGTCGATGGCCGGGTTGCGCGTGATCGCGCCGTCGGCAGCCGGCGGCAGCGCCATGCCGCCGGCGGCGATGAGGTCGTTCTCCCGCGCGGCGATCCGGCCGATCATCTCGTGCGAGGGCGCCACGCCCATCACCCCCATGAAGGGTGCGCCGGGGATCCGCACGCCCGGTATCTCCTCGCAGACGGCGCCGCCCGCGTGTTGCTCCCACTTCGCGCAGAAGGGCTCGTCGAACACGTCGCGCAGGTAGCCGAAGCCGGGGAGCGCGAGGGTGAAGCCGTAGTCGCCAGGGATCACGTCGAGGACGTCGACGACCAGCAGGTCGCCGGGCTCGGCGCCCCGGACGTAGACCGGGCCGGTCAGGGGATGCACGAGATTGAGGTCCAGGCGCAGCAGGTCGTCGAGGGTGGATTCGCGCGAGATCAGCGCATCGCCCCCGTCGCGCGTCTCCATGAGCACCTCGTCGCCCGGGTCGACGGTGAGGATGGGCGGAATGTCGGGGTGCCAGCGGTTGTGGCCGGTGCCCGGCTCGTCGGCGAGCCTCCTGGACTGGTCGATGCGAATCTCGTGTGCCGCCATCGTGGCCTCCCTGCCGCGTCGGATCGGCGCCGATGGTACACGCGCCTCCGTGCGCGCACTATCGGCCGCGCCATGACTTGCCGCCGCCGCTGGGCTAGCATCGGCCGAGGCCCCCGCGCAGGACGGGCGCCGAGCGCGGAAGGGAGAGCGCGATGGAAGGCCATGCCGTAACCAATCTCAGCCTCGAGCAGATGGACGTGGAGACGACTCTCCACGCCTTCACACCCATCCACGAGCACGAGAAGTCCGGCCCGCACATCATCACCAACGGCGACGGCATCTACGTCACCGACAACAAGGGCGACACCTACATCGACGCGATGGCCTCGCTCTTCTGCGTCAACGCGGGCTACGGGCGGAAGGAGATCGGCGAGGCGATCGCCGAGCAGGCGCGGAGCTTCCCCTACTTCCACACCATGGCGGGCCATGCCAACGAGCAGCAGATCAGGCTCAGCGACCGCCTGCTCGACATCCTGCCCGATTCCATGAGCCGGCTGCTCTACGCGAGCTCCGGCTCCGAGGCGAACGACGCCAACGTCAAGCTCGCCTGGATGTACCAGCGCTGCCGCGGCAAGCCCGAGAAGCGCAAGATCATCGCGCGCAGCATGGGCTATCACGGCGTCACCGGGATCGCGACCAACCTCTCCGGCCTGCCGCTGATGCACGAGGCCTTCGGCCTGCCGCTGCCGGGCTTCCTGCACACGAAGAAGGGCCACTATTTCTGGGAGGGTGCGCCCGGCGAGAGCGAGCGCGATTTCTCCAAGCGCATGGCTGCCGCGCTGGAGGAGATGATCGTGCGCGAAGGGCCGGAGACGGTCTGCGCCTTCATCGCCGAGCCCGTGATGGGCGCGTCCGCCTGCGTGGCACCGGCGGAGGGCTACTTCGAGGAGATCCAGGCGGTCTGCAAGCGCCACGACGTGCTCTTCATCGCCGACGAGGTGATCACCGGCTTCGGCCGCCTCGGCACCTGGTTCGCGACCGAGAAGTACGGCCTCGACCCCGACCTGATGACGCTGTCGAAGGGCATCACCAGCGCCTACGTGCCGCTCTCCGTCTCGGTGATCTCGGACCGGGTCTGGGAGGTGCTGCACGAGGGCTCGAAGGACATCCCGATCTTCGCCCACGGGCACACGGCGAGCGCCCATCCGCTCGCCTGCGCCGCCGCCAACGCCAACCTCGCGCTGATGGAGCAGGAGGACATGGTGGGGAACGCAGCCTCCACCGGCGCCTACTTCAAGCAGCAGCTCGAGGAGCGCTGCGGCCCGCACCCGCTGATGGGCGAGATCAGGGGCGATGGCCTGATGCTCGCGATCGAGCTGGTGGCGAACAAGGAGACGAAGGAAGAGCTCAACCTGGAGTGGGACTGCTCGCACCGGCTCTTCGACCTCTGCCTGGAGGAGAAGCTCATCACGCGCGGCTTCTTCGGCCACAACTCGACCTCGTTCGCGCCGCCGCTGACGATCACGCGGGACCAGGTGGACGATGTGATCGACCGCTTCTCCCGCGGCCTCGACAGGCTCACTGCCGATCTCAAGTCGGAGTACGGCTTCAGCCCGGCCTGAAAGGCCGCCGGCCGTGTTTACCCCAGGAGGGTGCACGGTAATGAGCAGTAGAGAGGCGGCATGAATCGACTCTTGGCGATCGTAGCTGTTGCGCTGGTGCTCGCTGCATGCGGTGGCGGGGGCAATGGTGATGGTCTGTTCTATATTGATTCAGGGGCAGGCCCGCCCTTAACGACCTCTGATGCCGAATTAGCGCCGGTCTATCACCGCGGTGCGACACTACATATCGGTACGGATGTTTCACCGAAGAGACCTCTGATGGAGGTTGAAGGACGTCCCGGGGTGTCGTATGGCCGGTTGCGTGACGGCGAAGGGCGCCGCAGCGTTTCCACGTACTTGGCTGCTCACGCCGGAATCGGCGCGTACAAATCCTTTGAGGGCCTTGAGACGTTCCGTACACCTCCCACGGTTCACATCGCTGAAGGGACGGCGACCAGGCACGTTGCATACGTTGTTCGGGCTGTCCAACTCCTCAATGAGGTCCTGCCGCACGCTTGGCGTCTTCGTATCGGTCAGGACGCTCCCGCTCTGAGTTCGGAAGTTCCGGATGGGAAGATCTACGTGGACTTTGCACTGTGGAGGGACTGGCCGTCTTGGAGGCCACCTTATGATGAAGTCGGGGGGGTAGCCGAGGGTTTCCTGCTTCACGATGGTGCAAGGCGCGCCTCACACGTCTGGATTGAACCGGCGCGCGTCACCGACAAGCACATGCTCAAAGTGGTTGTGCATGAGATGATCCATGCGCTTGGCCTAGCCGCCCACATCAATCGCCTGGATACGATCATGCCCCAAAGCGGGCGAGTCTTCTGGTCCCTCAGCCGCACAGCGATCTATCCGGTAGACCGTGAGGGGCTCATGGCAGCCTACCGCCACCTAGAGCCGACGGACACACCGACAGAGATCTACCGCAAGCTCGGAGACTGGGAGGACACGTCGACACATCTCATGGCCCAAACTGAAGCCCTGTCTTTCGGAGTGGCTCACCGCAACGGGTTCACTGAGTCTTGGGCCTATGGGAAAGCGCCTGATACGGACTTGGCCGATAGTCCGTTGAGCGGTGAAGTCATATGGGACGGCGATCTTTTGGGCTTCACGCCGCAATCCGCCACTGTAGCGGGTGATGCACAGCTCGTTGTTGAACTCTCCACGCTACAGGGTAATGCCCTGTTCGACCAATTGGAAACCTGGTCGTCTGGCCCACCTGGTATCAAGGGGACGGGTTCAATGTGGGGCGATGGCGACCTCGCTTACGCGATCGCCGTACGAGGCAACGTGTTTCGTGAGGTTAGTGGTGACGACGGTGTCATCACCGGAGCCTTCTTCGGCCAGTCTCACGAGAGCATGGGTGGCACCTTGCGACGCGATGACTTAGACGCTGCGTTTGGAGGTGATCGTTAGAGCCAATGGCCAGTTAGGCTTCAGATGGTTTCCCTATTCGGATTTGGGCGAAGCGATACGCCTTCTACGCAATTGCCCATGTACCACCCTAAGCAGCCCAACAGCGGCCGCTCAGCGTGAGGCACAGGCCTGTTGCTTAGCCTCGTACATACTTCCCTAAGGATATTGCGAAAGATTAGGCGAGAGAGGCCCCCTACGCCGCCTGCTTGGCCTGTAGCCCGTTCTCGGCCACCCAGCGGGTGGTGTCGTCGAGCGCGGCGGTGAAGCGCCGCATCATCTCGTCCACCTCTGCCTCGGTCATCACCAGGGGCGGCGCGAAGGCGAGGCTGTCGCCGGCGAGCGCGCTCCTGATGATCAGCCCGTGCTCGCGGGCGCGGTCCACGGCGAAAGCCTTCACGCCGCAGGCCGGGTCGAACGAGCGCCGGGTCTCCTTGTCCGCCACCAGCTCGATGGCGGCCATCATGCCGACGCCGCGGGTGGTGCCCACCAGCGGGTGGTCGGCGAAGCCCCGGATGCGTTCCTGCAGCAGGGCGCCCACGCGGCGCACGTTGCCGAGCACGTCGCGCTCCTCCATCAGCTCCTGGCAGCGGAGCGCCACCGCCACCGCCACCGGGTGCCCGGTGGTGGTGAACGCGTGGGCGAAGAAGCCGAGCTTGCGGCTCTCGGCCAGCATGGCGTCGTAGAGCTTCTGGTTGATCATCACCGCCGAGATCGGCTGGTAGGCGCTGGCCAGCCCCTTGGCGAGCGAGAGGCCGTCGGGCCTGACGTTGAAGGTCTCCGACCCCAGCCAGTTGCCGGTTCGCCCCGAGCCGGTGATGACCTCGTCGGCGAAGAAGAGGATTTCGTACCTGTCGAGCACCGCCTGCACCTTCTCGAAGTAGGTGCGGGGCGGCACGATGCAGCCGCCGCCGCCCATCACGGGCTCGGCGAAGAAGGCGGCGACCGTCTCCGGCCCCTCGCGCTGGATCAGCTCCTCGAGGTTGGCGGCGAGGCGTGAGGCGTAGTCCTCCTCGCTCTCGCCCGGCTCGCCGTAGCGGTAGAAGTGGGGGCAGTCGGTCTTGAGGAAGAGGTCGTTGACCGGCAGGTCGAAGTCCGTGTGCATCTGCGGGATGCCGGTGACGCTGGCGGCGCCGCAGGTCACGCCGTGGAAG
>WTGU01000129.1 GCA_011523425.1 Alphaproteobacteria bacterium | reverse complement strand
GTGCATCTGCGGGATGCCGGTGACGCTGGCGGCGCCGCAGGTCACGCCGTGGAAGCCCATGAAGCGGGAGATGATCTTCTTCTTCTCCGGCTTGCCGATGGCGTTGTGGTAGTACCAGGCGAGCTTGACCAGCGTGTCGTTCGCCTCCGAGCCCGAGTTGGCAAAGAAGACCCGCGCCATCGGCACGTGGGTGGAGGCCTTGAGCCGCTCCGCGAGGCGGCCCATGGGCTCGGTCGTCTTGTCGATCAGCGAGTGGTAGTAGGGGAGCGCGCGGAACTGCTCGATCGCGGCATCCACCAGCGCGCTCTCGCTGAAGCCGAAGTTGGCGCACCACATGCCGGCGACGCCCTCGATGTAGTCGCGGCCCTCCTCGTCGACGATCGAGACTCCCCGCCCGCGGGTGACGACAAGCGGCGGCGTCTTTTCCAGCGCGTCGAGGTTGCCGTAGCCGTGGGCGACGTGGGCCACGTTGCGCGCGCCCAGCGAGTTCGGTTTGGCCGCGGGCGCGGCGCTCTCCGTACCGTCGTTGTCGGGTCTGCTGCTGGCATCGTCCATCACGGGCCGTCTCCGTCGCTTGGGGCCGCGGGCGCAGGCGCCCGCCCGAGCGCGCGCATACTAGCCCGCAAGTCTCGCCGCGGTCACGGCCTGCGGTTTGCCCGGCTACGGCCGCGTCACGTTCCAGGTCGCGTCGATCTTCGTTCCCGCCTGCGTGAGGATGACCGTCACCGGGCAGCGCTTCTCCAGGTCTTCGCGCAGCCGCGCGATCTCGCCGGCGGGCGCGCCGGTCGTGACGTTCATGGTCAGCGCGATCGCGGGGAAGGGGAGCGTCGTCGGCGTGGTGTTGCGGACCCCGTTGGTGTCGAACGAGGCGTCGAGCGACATGGAGAGCGCGTCGATCGTGATCCCCATCTCGTCGGCGATGAGGTGCGCGATGACGTTGAGGCAGGCGAGGTAGGAGGAGAGCATCGTCTCCAGCGGGGTGGCGGCGGTGTCGCTGCCGCCGCGGATCTCCGGCTCGTCGATGACCACCGTGTGCTGGCGGGCGCGGGCCTCCAGCCGGCAGGGGCTGGTGGCGGCGGCCTCGACTCCGAAGTGATGGATGTTGGGCAGATCGAAGGTCACGGTGTCCTCCCGCTGGGTTCGCGCTGACTGCGCGGCCATGTCACCACGCGCCGCCCGCCCCGCACAAGCGGGTGCAGAAGGTCTCGATCTTCCGGCTCTTCATCCGCTGCGCGCGTCTTCCGGGCCGCGCTCAGTCCGGAAAGACGATGACGTGGCGGAGCTCCTGCGAGCGCCGCGCGAGCGCGACGGACTCGTTGATCTCGTCCAGCGGCCTCCGCGAGGAGATGAGCTCGTCGAGCTTGAGGCGGCCGGCGCGGTAGAGGCGGAACAGCTTCGGCACGTCGACCCGGAGCCTGGCATCGCCCATCTTGCAGCCCACGATCCGCTGCCCGAAGTGCGCGAGATCGGTCGCGTTCAGGCTGACGCGCTCGTCATAGGGCGGCATGCCCACCGCCACCAGCGCCCCGTCCGGCGCGAGCAGCGGCAGCGCCTGCTCGATGGCCCGGGCGCTTCCCACCGCGGTCATCACCACGTCGAAGCCGCGCCCGTCGGTGAGCGCGAGCGCCCGTGCGGTGGCGTCCTCGTCCGTGGCGTCGATCGCCTCCGTCGCCCCGAACGCCCTGGCCCGCTGCAGCTTGTCGTCCGCCACGTCGATCGCCACGAGCGGCAGCGCGCCGGCGAGCGCGGCGCCCTGGACGCAGTTGAGCCCCACGCCGCCGCAGCCGATCACCGCGACCGCATCTCCCACCTGCACCTTCGCGGTGTTGATGGCCGCGCCGAAGCCGGTCATCACCCCGCAGGACAGAAGGCACGCGGCCTCGTCCGCAACCTGCGCCGGGATCGCCACAGCCTGCGAGACGTCGACGACCACGCTCTCGGCGAATCCGCCGACCCGGAGCGCGGCCCGCACCGGCCGGCCGTGCGCATCGGCAAGACGCGGGGCGGAATCGATGGCGAACGCGGTCGCGCACTGGGCCGGGCTTCCGCCCTCGCAGTGCTCGCAGCGTCCGCACGAGCGCAGCAGCGAGACGAGCACGCGGTCGCCGACACGGGTGCCGCCCGGCGGCACGGCCGGGCCGAGGTCGGTAACGACGCCTGCGAGCTCGTGTCCGAACACGGCGGGCAACGCGTCCTTCCCGCCCCAGCCGCCGTCCATGCAGGTGATGTCCGAGTGGCAGATCGCGCTCGCGCGCACCCGGACCCGGATCTCGCTGCGCTCGGGCGGCGCGAGCCGCAGAGTCTCGATGGCGAGCGGCTGGCCGAAGGCGCGGCAGACCGCGGCACGCACCTCGATGGTATCCGACGTCATGGCGTCAACTGTCTCCCGATCGCCGCGGCCCCCGCAACCATTACGTCGGCAGCGGGCGGGGCGCGGGGCGGGAGAGGGGAACCGGCCCGCGAATCCGGTTTACGGCGGCGGGCGCAGCCGATAGACCACGCCGATGGTCGCATGGCGGACGGCAGTCGGCGCGCTCGCGCTCGGCGTTCTGATCGCGGGCGCAGGCCCGGCCCCGCACGGTGCGGCCGACAGCGGCGCGCTGGAAGCGCTCTTGATCGAGACGGGCGCCGGCGTCCACGCCATCGAGGTCGAGGTCGCGCGAACGCCGGCCCAGCGCACCATCGGCCTCATGCACCGGCCGGCGCTCGCGCCCGATCGCGGCATGCTCTTCGATTTCGGCGCGGCGCGGGAGGTGACGATGTGGATGAAGAACACCCTCATCCCGCTCGACATGTTCTTCGCCGACGGCACGGGCCGCGTCGTCACCATCGCCGAGAACACCACGCCGCTCTCCGAGAAGCGGATGCCGTCGGGCCAGCCGGTTCGCTTCGTGCTGGAGATGATCGGCGGCAGCGCCCGGCGCCTCGGGATCGCGACCGGCGACCGCCTGCGCCATCCGCTCATCGACGGGCCATGACGGAGGCGCGGCTCAAGACCGAGGTGCTGGTGCAGGCGGGCTTCCGCTATTGCCAGCAGGCGCTGCTCGCCGCCGTGCTCAGGCGGCGCGGCGACGAGGACGCGGGCGCGCTGCTGGTCAAGGTGAGCCGCCTCGACGGCACGGCCGCCGTCTTCGCCCGCATGCCCACGCTGGAGGGCGGCCACGCCTGGCGGCGGACCACCGGCGACGGCTGGATCGCCGAGGCCGACGCCGAGGAGCGGCTGGCGCGGGAGATCGAGTTCGATCCCGACGTGTGGATCGTCGAGGTCGAGGACCCGGAGGGCCGCAACCCCTTCGCAGATCTCACCGACTGAGCGTTCGAGCGGGCTACCCCGAGCGCAGGTAGCGCACCGCCATGTCGCGCTCGAACAGGTAGAGCAGCGTGCGGAGCGCCTGGCCGCGCTCCGATTCCAGCTCGGGGTCTCGCTCGAGGGCGAGGCGCACGTCGTCGCGCGCCGTCGCCAGCAGCGCCTCGTGGGCGGCGAGGTCGGCAAGGTGGAAGGCCGGCGCACCGCTCTGGCGCGTGCCCAGCAGCTCGCCCGCTCCCCTCAGGCGGAGGTCCTCCTCGGCGATGCGGAAGCCGTCGTCGGTCTCGCGCAGGATGGCGATGCGGGCGCGCGCGGTCTCGCCGAGCGGCAGGGCGTAGAGCAGCAGGCAGGTGCCCGGCGTCGTGCCGCGCCCGACCCGCCCGCGAAGCTGGTGAAGCTGGGCAAGGCCGAAGCGCTCCGCATGCTCGACGATCATCACCGTGGCCGCCGGAACGTCGACGCCGACCTCGACCACCGTGGTCGCGACCAGGATGTCGGCGGCGCCCTCCTGGAAGGCCGCCATGGCGGCGTCCTTCTCCGCCCCCTTCATGCGGCCGTGGACCAGCGCCACCCTGGCGCCGAAGGTCTCCTGCAGGCGCTCGTGGCGGTCGGTCGCCGCCGCGAGGTCCACCGTCTCCGAATCCTCGACGAGCGGGCAGACCCAGTAGACCCTGGCGCCGGTATCGAGCGCACGGCGCACGGCGGCGACCACCTCGTCCAGCCGCTCCAGCGGCATGGCGCGGGTGGCGACGGCGCCGCGGCCCGGCAGGCGCCCCTCCAGGCGGGAGACGTCCATGTCGCCGTAGGCCGTCAGCACGAGCGAGCGCGGGATCGGCGTCGCGGTCATCACCAGCAGCTCCGCCGCCGGCCCCTTGCCGGCGAGCAGCATGCGCTGGTGCACGCCGAAGCGGTGCTGTTCGTCGACCACGGCGAGCGCGAGGTCGCGAAAGTCCACGCCCTTCTGGAAGAGCGCGTGGGTGCCGACCAGGATGTCGATCTCGCCGGCGGCGAGCGCCGCGAGCGTCTCCTCCCTGGCGCGACCCTTGTCGCGGCCCGTGAGCAGGGCGAGCGAGACCCCGCTGCCCTCCAGCAGGGCGCCGAGGGTCGCGGCGTGCTGGCTCGCCAGCAGCTCCGTCGGCGCCATCAGCGCGGCCTGGGCGCCGGCCTCGACGGCGATCAGCATGGCGAGCAGCGCGACCACGGTCTTGCCGCTGCCGACATCGCCCTGCAGCAGGCGGAGCATGCGCCGCTCTTGCGCGAGGTCTTCGGCGATCTCGTCCGCCGCCCGACGCTGGCCTTCGGTCAGGCGGAAGGGGAGCGCCTCCTCCACTCTCGCGCGCAGGCGGCCGTCGCCGGCGATGGCGCGGCCGCGACCTCGCCTCGCGGAGCGGCGCATGAGCGCGAGCGCGAGCTGGTTCGCCAGCAGCTCGTCATAGGCGAGTCGCGCGCGGGCGGGTGTGTCGGCCTCGAGATCGGCGGTGCTCTCCGGCGCGTGGGCGGCCTCGAGCGCGCGGTTCCAGGGCGGCCAGTGCCTGGCCTCGACCAGGCGCGGCTCGATCCATTCGGGCAGCGACGGCGCAGTTGCGAGCGCGGCGCGCACCGCGCGCACTAGCGGCTTCGGCGTGATGCCGGCCGTGAGCGGATAGACGGGCTCGACCGTCTGCACGCTCTCGCGCTCGTCGAGCGTCGCGATGTGGTCGGGGTGCGCCATCTGCAGCTCGCCGCCGTAGCGCTCGACGCGCCCGCTCACGATGCGCACCGAGCCTTCGGGCAGCGTCCGGCGCAGCCAGTCGCCCTTCGCGTGGAAGAAGACGAGGGTGAGCGCACCGGTCTCGTCCGAGCAATGCACGCGGGTGGGGCGCCGCCGGTCGGGCGATGGCTTGTGCTCGTCGATCCGTACCGTGAGCGTCGCCGTCGTACCGGCCTCCGCCTCGGCCACCTTGGGCGCATGGCGCCGGTCGATCAGGCCCGACGGCAGGTGCCACAGCAGATGCACGACCAGCGGCCCGGCCAGGCGCTCGTAGGCCGGGCGCGTGCGGGGGCCGACCCCCGGCAGCACCGTCGCCGGCGCGAACAGCGGATTGAGGATCGCCGGGCGCATGACCTCCGCACCCTATCCGGGCGGTTTGCGGGCGCCAACCGCATCGCTTTCGCCCTTCTCCGGACGCGCGACGGGCGGCTATGGTGGGCCGATCCGAGCGAGCGACGGAGGATTCCCGATGGCACGCGCAGAGACCCGCGAGGCGGCGTGCGGCTGCGGCCGGCTCCGGGTGACGACGGTGGGCGAGCCCGACCTGGTCATCGCCTGCAGCTGCCTCGCCTGCCAGCGCCGCACCGGCAGTCCCTTCGGGGTCGGCGCGTACTTCAAGAAGGAGGCGGTCTCGGTCGAGGGCGATGCGCGGGTCTATTCGCGGGTGGCGGATTCGGGCCTCGACGTCTCGATCCGCTTCTGCCCGGGATGCGGCACGAGCCTCTGGTGGAGCGCGGAGCTTCGTCCCGATCACTACGGCGTCGCGGTCGGCGGCTTCGGCGATCCCGACTTCGGCCGGCCCGGGCGCGTGGTCTGGAGCGAGAGCAAGCACCCCTGGGTGCGCTTTCCGGACGGCGTGGCCGAGTATCGCCAGGGCACGCCCCGGCCGAAGGCGGAGTAGGGCGGGGGAGAGACCCGCCCGCTAGTGTCCTGTTTCCGAAGTCCGCACGAATTCGGAGTGGCCGTCTGACCTCCACAAACCATCCAATTCTGTCGTCATGCCCGGACTCGTTACAGCCGAGACCGACACGCGCTTGTGGTCGATATC
>WTGU01000116.1 GCA_011523425.1 Alphaproteobacteria bacterium | reverse complement strand
GGCGCCGGAGGGCACCATCGCCAATCCCACCTTCCCGGCGCCCACCATCGCGCGCTTCGTCTCCGGCAACATCGTCGCCGACACGCTGATGAAGGCGCTCGCCCAGGCGGTGCCGGACAAGGTCTCCGCCGGCGTCGGCAACCTCAAGGTGATCGCCTTCTCCGGCATCAAGGACGGCGGCCACTGGGTTCACATGGACATCCACGAGGGCAGCTACGGCGGCCGCGCCGGCAAGGACGGGATGGACGCGGTGGACACGCTCTACGCCAACACCCGCAACAACCCGATCGAGGACATCGAATCGCACCTGCCGCTCCGCATCGCCCGCTACGAGCTGCGCGACGACGCGTCCGCTGCCGGGCGCTGGCGCGGCGGCATCGGCTCGGTCCGCGAGGTCTCCTTCCTCGCCGACAGCTTCATCTCGGTGGAGGGCGACGGCCACGCCTTCCGCCCCTGGGGCTTCGAGGGCGGCGCGGAGGGGCGCGAGGCGGCGCTGGTCTATCACCGCGCCGACGGCGAGGATATTCCGTTCCCCTCGATGATGCCGAACCGCGCGGTCAAGGCCGGCGAGAGGCTCACTCTCACCGGCACCTGCGGCGGCGGCTACGGTGCGGCGGCCGAGCGGGCGGCGGAAGCGGTCGCGGACGACGTGCGCGACGGTTACATCTCGCGCGAGACGGCGGAGACCCGCTACGGCGTGGTGCTCACCGAAGCGGGCGCGCTCGACGCCGCCGCCACCGCCGCCCGCCGCGCCGAGATGCCGCAGAGCGACGGACGTTAGGAGCACCGGGCCGCAGGCCCGGACGGCGCGACTGCGCGTCGCACGTCCACGTGCGCAGGCGCACGATGCGCCATTGGCGCGTAGCCAAGCGAGTGGAGCGAGCGCCCGGCGACTGAGGGATATGAAGGGAGACGCACCGATGAAGATCAAGGTGATCAACCCCAACACCACCATGGAGATGACCGAGGGGATCGGCGAGGCCGCGCGCTCGGTCGCGCGCGCCGGCACCGAGATCGCAGCCGTGAGCCCCGCGTTCGGACCGGCCTCCATCGAGAGCTTCTACGACGAGCAGGTCGCCGCCTGCGGCGTCCTCGACGAGGTGCGCAAGGGCGAGGGCGAAGGCGTCGACGCCTATGTCATCGCCTGCTACGGCGACCCCGGCCTCCATGCCGCGCGCGAGATGACCGAGAAGCCGGTGATCGGCATCGCCGAGGCCTCGTTCTACACCGCCTCCATGGTGGCGGCGCGGTTTTCCGTCGTCTCGGTCATCCCCCGCATCCACACCCTGCTCGAGGAGATGGTGCAGGGCTACGGCATGGCCGAGCGCATCGTCGCCATCCGCACGACGCCGCTCTACGTGCTGGACATCGAGCGCGATCCCGAGGGCTCGATGGAGCAGCTCAGGGACGAGGTGCGCCGCTCGGTGGCCGAGGACGACGCGGAGGCGGTCTGCCTCGGCTGCGCGGGCTTCGCCCGCTTCGCCGCCGAGCTCGAGGCCGAGCTCGGCGTGCCCATCCTCGACGGCGTCGTCTGCGCCACCAAGCAGGCCGAGGTGCTGGTCGAGCTCGGGCTCAGGACCAGCAAGCGCAAGACCTACCGTCCGCCCGAGCGCAAGCGCTTCACCGGCATGTTCAGCCACTTCGGGACCGCCGACGACATCGCCGACGCGGCGGAGTAGGGGAGGGCACTCCCTCCGGCGCTCTTCCGTCTCACGCGGAGACGCTCCGGGCTCTTTGTCGCTTACGACAGCCGGCCATCGTTCGATTCCGCGCCTGAGCTCGCGCCTGCAAGGTCGCGAGCGCGGTGGATAAGGGCCGCGGGTGCGGCACAATTGTCCCTTGACTAAAATAATAATAGTTCTAAGTTGCATCTCAGGACCCAGGCAGAACACTATCCGGATCAGGAGCAAGCGCCATGCGTGTACCCGAGGTGACGTTCAAGACCCGCGTCCGTGACGAGAGCGTCGCGGGGCAGAACCCCTTCCGCTGGCAGGACAGGACCAGCGCCGACATCTTCTCCGGCCGCCGCGTCGTGCTCTTCGCGCTGCCTGGTGCGTTCACGCCAACCTGCAGCTCCACCCATCTGCCCGGCTACGAGGCGCTGCACCAGCGCTTCATGGACGCCGGCGTCGACGAGGTGATCTGCCTCTCGGTCAACGACGCCTTCGTCATGTACCAGTGGGGCAGGCACCAGGGGGTCGAGCACGTCACCCTGCTGCCGGACGGCTGCGGCACCTTCACCCGGCAGATGGGCATGCTGGTGGACAAGGACAATCTCGGCTTCGGGATGCGGAGCTGGCGCTACTCGATGCTGGTCGAGGACGGCGAGATCGCCACGATGTTCGTGGAGCCGGGCCGTTGCGACAACGCGCCGGGCGACCCGTTCGAGGTCTCCGACGCCGAGACCATGCTGGCACACCTGGAATCGCTCGCTCGGTCCCGCGCGGCCTGAGCGGCGCCTCCTGCCCCGGCGTGTCCTCCCTCGCGCCGGGGCAGGACCCGGTTCAGTTCGCGCGCGGGTGTGCCGCCGTGTAGGCGGCCATGAGCCCGGCCTCGTCGACGTCGGTGTAGCGCTGCGTCGTCGACAGGCTGGCGTGGCCCAGCAGCTCCTGGATCGTGCGCAGGTCGCCGCCGCCGGCGAGGAGGTGGGTGGCGAAGCTGTGGCGGAGCGCGTGCGGCGTCGCCGAGGCCGGCAGCCCGAGCGCACCGCGCAGGCGCGCCATGGTCTGCTGTACCGGGCGGGGCTGGAGCCGCCGGCCGCGCACGCCCACGAAGAGGGGATCGCCCGGCTCCAGCCGGTGCGGGCAGGCGGCCAGGTAATCGGCCATCGCCTCGGCCACCACCGGCAGCACCGGCACCAGACGCTGCTTGCCGCCCTTGCCCGTGATCATCAGGCTGTGCAGTCCGCCGTCGGCAGCCGGCGCGTCCGCGCGGTCGAGGCCGAGCGCCTCGCCGATGCGCAGGCCGCAGCCGTAGAGCAGCAGAAGCACCGCCGTATCTCGCCGCGCTACCCAGTCCGGCGCGCCGGCGCTGCGCCGGTCGAGATCGACGACCGCCCTGGCCTGGCCCTGGCTGAGCGGCCGGGGCACGCCCCGCGGGGTGCGCGGCCCGCGCACGAGCGAGAGCGCCGACGAGACGGGCACCCCCTCGCGCTCGAGGTGACGGAAGAAGACGCGGACCGCGGACAGGGCGCGGGACGTGGAGCTCCGCGCGTATCCGTCCGCCGCGCGGCACGCGAGCCAGGCGCGCACATCCCGCACGCTGAGCGTGGCGAGCACGGCAAGGTCGGGCTCCTTGCCCTCATGCTCCGAGAGAAAGCCGAGGAAGTCCTCCACGTCGCGCCGATAGGCGGCGACGGTGTTGGCGGAGCGCCGCTGTTCGTCCGCGAGCTGCCCCAGCCAGGTCTCGACCGCGGCTTGCAGATCCGGCGCGGGCCACCATCGCAAGGTCATGTCAGGATCGACTGCCCCGTCTTCTGCCAGTCGGCGAGGAAGGCGTCGAGCCCCTTGTCGGTGAGCGGGTGGCTCGCGAGCTTGCGCAGCACCCCCGGCGGCACCGTCGCCACGTGGGCGCCCAGCTTCGCCGCCTCCACCACGTGGAGAGGATGGCGGATCGAGGCGACCAGGATCTCGGTGCCGATGGTGTCGGGGTAGGCCCGGTAGATCGTCGCGATCTCGCGGATCAGGCCCATGCCGTCCTGGCTGATGTCGTCGAGCCGGCCGACGAAGGGCGAGATGAAGGCGGCGCCCGCCTTCGCCGCCAGCAGCGCCTGCGAGGGCGAGAAGCAGAGCGTCACGTTGACCTTGGTGCCGCCCTGGCTGAGCGCGCGGCAGGTCTTGAGGCCGTCCCAGGTGAGCGGCACCTTGACCGCGACGTTGGGGGCGATCCCGGCCAGCGCGCGGCCTTCCGAGAGCATGGTCTCGGCATCGGTCGCTGTGACCTCGGCGCTGACCGGCCCCGGCACGATCTCGCAGATGCGGCGGATCACGTCGAAGAAGTCGCCGCCGGACTTGGCGATCAGCGAGGGGTTGGTGGTGACGCCGTCGAGCAGGCCGGTCGCCGCGAGGTCGCCGATCTCGTCGATGTCCGCCGTGTCCACGAAGAACTTCATGCCGCCGCTCCGTCTGCGCGCCGCCGCCGGTCGCCGGCCGGGCGGGATATCGGACTGGACGCCGCCCTGGGAGTGATGCAGGAGGTGCGCATGAGCACAGCGCCTGCGAGTCGACTCGACGCCGGTCCGGCGGTGCAGGTGGGCGGCCTCTTAGCATGTCCGCGGCGACGTTTCCATTGCGGGGCGGGCGGAGGAGCGCCGTGAGCCCGCCCGCCGGCGGCGACGGCAACGGCAACGGCGGCGGCGCGGAGGGGCGCGTGGCCGTCCTGCTGCCGCTGCCGCTGGAGCGCGCCCTCGACTACGCCGTGCCGGACGATCTCGCCGGCACCGTCGCCCCCGGCTCCTTCGTGCGCGTGCCGCTCTCGGGTCGCGAGCGCGTGGGCGTGGTGTGGGGCGCGGGCGTCGACGAGATCGACGCGAGCCGCGTCAAGCCGCTGACCGAGGTGCTGGCGGCGCCGCCGATGACGGAGCCGCTCAGGCGTCTCGTCGACTGGGCCGCCGACTACACGCTGGCCAACCGGGGGGCGGTGCTGCGCATGGCGATGAGCGTTCCCGCCGCCGTCGAGCCCCCGCGCCAGCGCACCGCCTACCGGCCCGGGCCAGAGACAGAGGCGCGCATGACGGCGGCGCGGGAGCGCGTGCTCGCCCTGCTGCGGGACGGGCCGCCGCGCACCGCCGCCGGGATCGCGCGCGAGGCAGGGGTGAGCGCCGGCGTGGTGAGCGGACTGGCTGCTCTCGGCGCCATCGAGGCGGTCTCTCTGCCCGAGCTGGCCTCCTTCGGCCTGCCCGACGTGCACCGCGCCGGGCCGGTCCTCTCAGACGCCCAGGCCCAGGCCGCGACGACGCTGAAGGAGGCGGTCTGCGACCGGGCGTTCTCCGTCGCGGTTCTCGACGGCGTGACCGGCGCGGGCAAGACGGAGGTCTACTTCGAGGCCCTCGCGGCGGCCGTCGGCGCCGGCTTGCAGGTGCTGGTGATGCTGCCGGAGATCGCGCTCGGGGCCCAGTGGCTCGCGCGCTTCCGTGCGCGGTTCGGCGCGGCGCCGGCGGTGTGGCATTCCGAGCTGGGCGCGCGGCAGCGGCGCGAGACCTGGCGTGCCGTCGCCGAGGGCCGGGCGCAGGTGGTGGTGGGCGCGCGATCCGCCCTCTGGCTCCCCTTCCGCAGCCTCGGCCTGATCGTGGTGGACGAGGAGCACGACGCCGCCTTCAAGCAGGAGGACGGCGTGATCTACCACGCCCGCGACATGGCCGTGGTCCGGGCCCGGTTCGAGGGCTGCGCCTGCGTGCTGGTCTCCGCGACGCCCTCGCTGGAGACCGCGGTCAACGTGGAGAACGGCCGCTACGGGCGGGTCCGGCTGCCGGATCGCCACGGCGGCGCGCTGCTGCCGGCGATCGAGACGGTCGATCTGCGCGGGACGCCGCCGGCTCGGGGCACCTGGCTCGCGCCCGCGCTCCGCGCCGCCCTGGCCGAGACCCTGGAGGCGGGCGAGCAGGCGCTGCTCTTCCTCAACCGCCGGGGCTATGCGCCGCTCACCCTCTGCCGCGCCTGCGGCCACCGCATGCAGTGCGCCGATTGCAGCGCCTGGCTGGTGGAGCACCGCTTCGCCGGCACCCTCGACTGCCATCATTGCGGCCACCGCCGGCCGTTGCCTTCGGCCTGCCCCGCCTGCGAGGCGGACGACAGCTTCACCCCCATCGGCCCCGGCGTGGAGCGGCTGGCGGAGGAGGTGGACGATGCCTTCCCCGGCGCCCGCTGGGCGGTGTTCACCAGCGACACGGTGCGCGGCCCGAGCGAGATGCAGGTGCTGGTGGACGCCATCGCGGCGCGCGAGATCGACGTGCTGATCGGCACCCAGATGGTGGCCAAGGGGCATCACTTCCCGGCGCTGACCCTGGTGGGCGTCGTCGATGCCGACCTCGGGCTCGCCGGCGGCGACATGCGCGCGGCCGAGCGCACCTATCAGCTACTCCATCAGGTGGGCGGGCGGGCCGGGCGCGGCGGCCGGC
>WTGU01000092.1 GCA_011523425.1 Alphaproteobacteria bacterium | reverse complement strand
ATGCCGGCCGCCCTCTCCTACCCCATGAACATGCCCCGCTACGACTGGGGCTTCGAGACCGAGCCCGAACCCCATCTCGGCGGGCGACGGCTGGCGACGCCACGCGGCAAGGTGATCGGCGGCTCGTCCTCGATCAACGGCATGGTCTACGTGCGCGGCCACGCCTGCGACTTCGACAGGTGGGAGGCGCTGGGCGCAGCGGGCTGGGGCTACCGCCACGTGCTCCCCTACTACCGGCGCATGGAGCACGCCCACGGCGGGCAGGACGGCTGGCGCGGCAGCGACGGCCCGCTGCACGTCACCCGCGGGGCCATGGAGAACCCGCTCTACGCGGGCTTCGTCGAGGCCGGCGAGCAGGCCGGATACGTGCGGACGGAGGATTACAACGGCGAGCGCCAGGAAGGCTTCGGCGCGATGGAGATGACCGTCTGGCAGGGCCGCCGCTGGTCGGCCGCCAACGCCTATTTGAGGCCGGCGCTGCAGCGCCGCAACCTGGCGCTCAGGGCGCGCGCGCACGTGCGCCGCGTGGTCATGGAGGGGCGCCGGGCGACAGGCGTCGAGTACGAGAGCGGCGGCGCGATCCGCCGCGTCCGCGCCGAGCGCGAGGTGGTTCTCGCCGCCTCCTCGATCAACTCGCCGAAGCTGCTGATGCTGTCGGGCATCGGCCCGGCCGGGCACCTGCAGGAGCACGGCATCGAGGTCGTCGCCGACCGGCCCGGCGTCGGCGGCAACCTCCAGGACCATCTGGAAATCTACTTCCAGATGAAGTGCCGGCGGCCCATCACCCTCTACCGCCACTGGAACCTGCTGTCGAAGGCGCTCATCGGCGCGCGCTGGCTTACCTTCAAGAACGGCCTCGGCGCCACCAACCATTTCGAATCCTGCGCCTTCATCCGCTCCCGCGCCGGGGTGAAGTATCCCGACATCCAGTACCACTTCCTGCCCTTCGCGGTGCGCTACGACGGCAAGGCGGCGGCAGGCGGACACGGCTTCCAGACCCACGTCGGGCCAATGCGCTCGAAGTCGCGCGGCCGCGTGCGCCTCGCCTCGCCGGAGCCCGGCGCAGCACCCTCGATCCTCTTCAACTACATGTCGCACGAGGACGACTGGCGGAGCTTCCGGGCCTGCATCCGACTCACGCGGGAGATTCTCTCCCAGCCGGCGCTTGCGGACTACGCGGGCGAAGAGATCGCGCCGGGGCCGGCGGTCCAGAGCGACGAGGCGATCGACGAGTTCGTGCGGGGCGCCGTGGAGAGCGCCTACCATCCCTGCGGCACCTGCCGCATGGGCGCGGCCGACGACGCCGACGCCGTGGTGGACGATGCCTGCCGGGTGATCGGCACGGAGGGACTCCGGGTCGTCGACAGCTCGATCTTCCCCCACATCACCAACGGCAACCTCAACGGGCCGTCCATCATGGTGGGCGAGAAGGGCGCCGACCACATCCTCGGCCGCACCCCGCCGCCGCCGGCGAACGACGTGCCCTGGATCCACCCCGACTGGGAGACCCGGCAGCGCTGATTTACAGCCCAGAGTCTTGCCGGCGTCCATGCCCGGTGAGACAGTAGCCGCCGTTGCCGAATCGACATGAGGAGGGCGCCATGGAGGTCCGTGCAGCGCTGGCGACCGGCGCCGGCAAGCCGCTCAGCATCGAGACCGTGCAGCTCGACGGCCCGCGTGCCGGCGAGGTGCTGATCGAGGTCAAGGCGACGGGCGTCTGCCATACCGATGCCTTCACGCTCTCCGGCGAGGACCCGGAGGGGCTCTTCCCTGCCATCCTCGGGCATGAGGGCGCGGGCGTGGTGGTCGACGTCGGCGATGGCGTGACGAGCGTGGCGCCGGGGGATCACGTGATCCCGCTCTACGTGCCGGAATGCCGCCAGTGCGACTACTGCACGAGCGGCAGGACCAACCTCTGCCAGTCGATCCGCGAGACCCAGGGCGCCGGCGTGATGCCGGACGGCTCCAGCCGCTTCTCGCTCGGCGGCGACAGCATCTTCCATTACATGGGAACGTCGACCTTCGCGAACTACACGGTCGTCTCCGAGTATTCGGTCGCCAAGGTCCGCGAGGACGCGCCGTTCGAGTCGATCTGCTACATCGGCTGCGGCGTCACCACCGGGGTCGGCGCCGTGATCAACACGGCCAAGGTGCGCGCGGGCGACAACGTCGTGGTCTTCGGCCTCGGCGGCATCGGCCTCAACGTCGTGCAGGGCGCCCGGCTGGTCGGCGCCAACATGATCGTCGGCATCGACATCAACCCGAAGCGCCAAGCGCTGGGCGAGCGCTTCGGCATGACCCACTTCGTCAACCCGAAGGAGGTGGACGGCGACCTCGTGCCCTACCTGGTGGACCTGACCGGCGGCGGCGCGGATCACAGCTTCGAGTGCATCGGCAATGTCGAGACCATGCGCCAGGCGCTCGAGTGCTGCCACAAGGGCTGGGGCGAGAGCACGATCATCGGCGTGGCCGGCGCCGGCCAGGAGATCTCCACCCGCCCCTTCCAGCTCGTGACCGGCCGGGTCTGGCGCGGCACCGCCTTCGGCGGCGCGAAGGGACGCACCGACGTGCCCCGCATCGTCGACTGGTACATGGACGGCAAGATCGAGATCGACCCGATGATCACCCACACGATGCCGCTCGACGAGATCAACGACGCCTTCCACCTCATGCACGAGGGCGAATCGATCCGCAGCGTCGTCACCTTCTGATGGGGAGGAGTCCGGGCCGGCGAAGGGCCGGAACGGCGCTCGCGGCGGCGGCGCTGGTCGCGCTCGCGGCGCTGGTGCTGGGGAGCGCCCGGCCCGAGGCGGCGCCTGCCCACGGCATCGCCATGCACGGGCAGCCCAAGTACGCCCCTGGCTTCGCGCATCTCGACTACGTCAATCCCGACGCGCCCAAGGGCGGCGAGATGCGGCGCGCATCCACCGGCACCTTCGACAATCTCAACCCCTTCATCATCAAGGGCGTGGTGGCGCACGGCCGGCACCTGATCTTCGAGAGCCTGCTCAAGCGCACCTGGGACGAGCCGTTCTCGCTCTACGGCCTGATCGCGGAATCGATCGACGTGCCGGACGACCGCTCGTCGATCGCCTTCACGCTGCGGCCGCAGGCCCGCTTCCACGACGGCAGCCCGATCACCGTGGACGACGTCATCTTCTCCTGGGAGACGCTCAAGGAGCAGGGCAGGCCCAACCACCGCCTCTACTACAACAAGGTCGTCGAGATCGAACGGCCGGACGCGCGCACGGTGCGCTTCGTCTTCGACGCCGAGGAGCCGGACCGCGAGCTGCCGCTCATCCTGGGGCTGATGCCGATCCTGTCCAAGGCCTACTACTCGTCCGTCACCTTCGACGAGACGACGCTGACGCCGCCGCTCGGCAGCGGCCCCTACCGGATCGAGCACGTCGATGCCGGCCGCGGCATCGTCTACCGCCGCGATCCCGACTACTGGGGCAGGGACCTGCCGATCAACCGCGGGCAGCACAATATCGACCGCATCTCCTACGACTACTACCGCGACGACGAGGTGATGCTGGAGGCCTTCCGCGCGGGCGAGTACGACCTGCGCCTGGAACGCTCGGCGACCCGCTGGGCCACCGGCTACGACTTCCCGGCGGTGGAAGACGGCCGCGTCAGGCTGGAGCAGCTCCCGCACGGGCGGCCGTCGGGCATGTTCGCGCTGGCCTACAACACCCGGCGGCCGGTCTTCGCCGAGCGCGCGGTGCGCTACGCGCTCTCCCTCGCGTTCGACTTCGAGTGGATCAACAAGGCGCTGCTGCAGGGCGCCTACGTCCGCACCAACGCCATCTTCGACAACTCCGAGCTCGGCTTCGGCGGCCTGCCCGAGGGCGGCGAGCTCGCCCTGCTGGAGCCTCACCGCGACCGGCTCCCGCCCGAGCTGTTCGACACCCCCTACCACGCGCCCGCCGTTGAGGGCGGCCTGCGCAAGAACCTGGCGCAGGCCAGGCGCCTGCTGGCCGAGGCCGGATGGCGCGTCGAGGATGGCGTGCTGCGGCGGGAAGCGGACGGCCTGCCGCTCGCCTTCGAGATCCTGCTGGTGAACCCGGGGAACGAGAAGATCGCCCTCGCCTTCGCCCGCAATCTCGAGCGCCTCGGGGTCCAGGCGAAGGTCCGCACCGTGGACACGGCGCAGTACCAGTACCGGCGCAACGTCTACGACTTCGACATGCTCATCTACCGCTGGGGCATGTCGCTCTCGCCGGGCAACGAGCAGGCGTTCTACTGGGGCGCGGACGCCGCGGACCAGGAGGGGACGCGCAACTATCCGGGGATCAGGGACCCGGCCGTCGACGACCTCATCGCCCGCATGACCCAGGCGCGCGAGCGCGGGGACTTCGCCGATGCCGTCCGCGCCATGGATCGCGTGCTGATGTGGGGGCACTACCTCGTCCCCCTCTATCACCTGAACGACGACCGCTACGCCTACTGGGAAAAGTTCGGCCGGCCCGAGGCGATCCCGGTCTACGGCACCGTGCTGGACACCTGGTGGGTCGACCCGGAGAAGGCCGACGCGCTCGACCGCTGACGGGCGGCGGCAGAGACAGGGAAGGGAGAGCACCATGGCGCTGAGCGAACTCGAACGTCGCGTCGAGACACTCGAATCCATCGAGGCCATCAAGCGACTGAAGCACCAGTACTGCGCCTACTGCGATGACGGCTACGACGCCGACGGCATCGCCGCGCAGTTCGTCGAGGACGGCGTCTGGGACGGCGGCGACGAGTTCGGCCGCCACGAGGGCCGCGCGGCGATCCATGCCCACTTCACTCGCGTCTCCTCGGAGATCGTCTTCGCCGGCCACCTGGTGATGAACGAGCGGATCGACGTGGACGTGGAGAACGGCACCGCGCAGGGGCACTGGTGGATCATCATGCCGGCGACCATCGTGATGGACGGCGTGAAGACGGCGGTCTGGCTCCTCGGCGAATACGAGGACCGCTACGTCCGGCAGGGCGGCACCTGGCTCTACGAGACGCTGACCATAGACACTCACTTCATAAAGCCGCACAAGGACGGCTGGGTGGAGGGCTGACCATGAACGCCACACTGGAAGAGCGCGTCCAGCGACTCGAGGACATCGAGGCGATCCGTCGCCTCAAGCACCGCTACATGGCCTATGCCGATGCCGGCTACGACGCCGACGGCATCGTGACGCTGATGACGCCGGATGCGGTCTGGGACGGCGGCGAGGCCTTCGGCCGGCAGGAAGGCGCCGAGGCTTTCGGCAACATGGTGCGCGAAGTCGGCCGGCAGATCAGCTTCGCCGCCCATCTGGCGCTGAACGAGATCATCGACGTGGACGGCGACACCGCGCGCGGCCAGTGGTGGCTGCTCATGCCGTGCACGGCGCTGAACGACGAGGGCCGGGACGAGGCGCGCTGGATCATCGCCTCTTACGACGACCGCCTGGTGAAGCGCGACGGCCGCTGGCTCTTCGCCCACACCGTCTTCGACGTGAAGGCATTTTGCGCCCACAAAGACGGCTGGGCCGAGGCGTAGGCGGCCCCGTTACCGCCAACGCGAGGGGACTCTCCGGACCATAGTGCGGTGCACGGCGCGGGGCGCGGGCGCAATGATCGCGCCATGCAGCGCATGAGAGAACGGGTCGGGGCAGACGGGACGAACGGCAAAGATATCCGGCGCCATCTCGCGGTCGCGGGCTTCATCCCAGAAAACCCGCCCCGATATCCCGCCGGAATCCCTTGCCATCCCGGCGAATCCCGCATTGGGGGGTCTTGGGATGGAGACCTGGGATAATCCCGCCAGTCCCGCCGAATCCCGCTTCGCTTCCCGTCTCGTCCGGCCCTGGCCTCGCCGCCCGAAACGCTAGCTCAGCGGGATCATCACGTGGGTGCGGAAGGGCGCGCGCTCCCTGAGCCGCGCGTACCAGGCGGCGACGTGGGGCAGCGCCGGGCGCTCCACGCCCAGTCCCTCGACGTCCAGCGCGTGGTAGCGGTAGCAGGCGGCGCCGACGGCGATGTCGCCCATGGTGAGCGCATCGGCCGCGACGAACTGCCGACCTTCCAGGTGGGCATCGAGAATGCGCCAGGTCTCGCCCATGGCCCGCGCGCTGCGCTCGATCCGCGCCGTGTCGCGCTCCTCGGCGGGCGTGCGCACCAGGCCGATGAAGACCGGCGCGAGGCTCGGCAGCAGCGTGGTCTGCATCCAGTCGAGCCAGCGGTCGGCAAGGGCGCGGGCCGCCGCGTCCTCGGGCCAGAGGGTGCCTGCGCCGTAGCGCGCGGCGAGATAGCGGACGCAGCTATGCGATTCCCAGATGGCGGGGCCGTCGCCGTCCACGATGGTGGGGATGCGCCGGTTGGGATTGAGCGCGCCGTAGTCCGCCGTGTCGAGCCCGCCGAAGGGGCCGCCCACGTCCTTGCGCTCGTGAGCCAGGTCGAGCTCGCCCACGGTCCACATCACCTTCTGCACGTTGATCGAGTTCTTGCGGCCCCAGACGACCAGCATGTCCTGCACCCTCCCTCAGCGCCCCCAGCGCGCGGCCGGCAGTATGCCCCTGCGCCGCTACAGGGGGAACCGGCCGCGCCATGCCTGTTTGCGATTGCGAGGCGGGTGGCGGAGGCATAAGGTACACGCAGCGGCGTGCGTCGCCCGTAGCGGCGCGACGAACGAGCCTTGAGGCTGCGCCCCCGAGACCCTGGCTGCGCAGGCCCGAGGCGGAGGCAGAGACGATGGCACAGACGCTCTTCAAGAATGTCACGATTTTCGACGGCAACGCCAAGCGCACCTTCGCGGGCGAGGTGTTGCTCCAGGGCAACCTCATCAAGAAGGTCGCGCGCGGCAAGGGCAAGATCAGAGCCAACGGGGCGACGGTGGTGGACGGCGCAGGGGCCACGCTGATGCCGGGCCTGGTCGAGCCCCATTCCCATGTCTGCTACATCGACAGCACGACCCTGCCGGAGATCGGGCGCCTCTCGCCCGAGGAGCACATGGTGCAGGCGCTCGACAATGCGCGCACCATGCTCGACCACGGCTTCACCAGCCTCTTCTCGGCCGCCGGCGTCGGCTACAACAAGCTCCGCATCGAGCCGGTGCTGCGCGACGTGATCAATGCCGGGCGCTATCCGGGCCCGCGCATCAAGGCGGCCTCGCCCGAGATCGTCTCCTCCGGCGGGCTCGGCGACGAGCGCATGTGGCACATGCACGCGGAATCGGTGGGCTACATCGCCGACGGCGCGGACGAGGTGCGCAAGGCCTGCCGCCTGTGCGTGCGCGAGGGCGTGGACAACCTCAAGATCAACATCTCGGGCGACGAGTTCTGCCAGCCCGGGCAGTCCGAGAAGATCACCTACTTCGATGCCGAGGTGGCCGCCGCGGCCGAGGTCGCGCGCGAGGCCGACGTCAACCTCATCACCCACGCGCGCGCCGACAAGGCGGTGCGGCTCGCGCTCAAGCACGGCATCAACATCATCTACCACGCCGACTACGCGACCAATAAGACCCTCGACATGCTGGAGGCCAAGAAGAAGGACATCTTCATGGCCCCGGCCTTCGGCATCATCTACACGTTCGCGCACGAGGCCGCCGAGTGGGGCATCACCCGCGAGGTCGCCGAGAGCTACAACATGTTCTACAAGATGGAACACACGGTGCGCACCTACAAGGAGGTGCGCAAGCGTGGCATCCGGGCCATGCCGGGCGGCGACTACGGCTTCGCCTGGAACCCCATCGGGGCCAACGCCCGCGACATGGAGCACTTCGTCAACCTGTTCGGCTACTCGCCTGCCGAGGCGCTGATCGGCGCCACCAAGTGGGCCGGCGAGCTCATGGACATGAACGTCGGCATGGTCAAGGAGGGGTATCTGGCCGACCTGCTGCTGGTCGACGGCGACCCGACCAAGGACGTCTCGATCATGCAGGATACCGACAACCTGCTCATGATCATGAAGGACGGCGCCTATCACCGCGCGCCCAACGAGATCGCGCTGGCCAAGCGCCGGCGCGGCGCGGCGGCGGCCGCCGCCGAGTAGGCCGGCCGCGCACCGTCGCGGGGGCCGGGCCCTCCCCGCTCAGCGCGGGAGGGTGCCGGCCCTCCGGCGTTCCGGCAGGCACTCCGCAGGCGTCGGCTGAGGCGGGCCCCGTGAAGCTCGACAGCGCGCAGCTCGAGGCCTTCCAACGGGACGGCCTGCTAATCCTCCCCGGCCTCTTCTCCGCGGCCGAGGTGGCGGCGATCCGCGCCGCCCTGCCGCCGCTCTTCGAGGAGGAGAGCGAGGCCAACATCGCCGAGAAGACCGGCGGCGTGCCCCGCACGGTCATGGGGCTGCACCGGCGCAGCGAGCTCTTCGCCCGCCTCGCGCGCCACCCGCGCCTGGTCGGGCCGGCACAACAGATCGCCGGGCCCGAACTCTACATCCAGCAGGTGAAGGTCAACGTGAAGGCCGCCTTCGAAGGCGACGTCTGGCAGTGGCACTACGACTTCGCCACCCACCACCGGGACGACGGCGTGCCGGCGCCGCAGGCGCTCAACCTGCACATCCTGCTCGACGAGGTGAGCCACTACAACGGCCCGCTCTACTTCATCCCCGGCTCGCAGCGGCACGAGCCGCTGCCCACCTTCCACGACACCGCCAGCACGAGCTATCCGCTCTGGGTGGTGGACCGCGAGACGGTCACGGGCCTCATCGCGGAAGGCAGCATCCGGCCCGCGCTCGGCCCCCCCGGCACCGCGCTCATCTTCGGCGACCTGATGGTGCACGGCTCGCCCGGCAACATGTCGCCCTGGGACCGCGCCATCTTCTCGCTCATCCTCAACCCCGTCGCCAACGCCCAGACCGCGTTCGCCCGACCCGAGCACAAGCATCACACCGACTTCACCCCGGTGGTGCCGCTCGCCGACGACTGCCTGCTCGAGCCGGCGGCGGCGCAATGAAAGACTCCCCGGCGCTCGAGCCGGGCTACTTCCTCGACCGCCTGCGCGCCGCCGACCCGGAGGTCCACGCGGCGCTCGCGGGCGAGCTGGAGCGCCAGCAGGACGGGATCGAGCTGATAGCGTCGGAGAACCTGGTCAGCCGGGCGAGCCTCGATGCGCTGGGCTCGGTCATCGTCAACAAGACCGTGGAGGGCCGCCCCGGCGCCCGCTACTACGGCGGCGCCGCCTTCGCCGACCGCATCGAATCGCTCGCCGTCGAGCGGGCGAAGGAGCTCTTCGGCTGCGACTTCGCAAACGTCCAGCCCCACTCCGGCAGCCAGGCGAACCAGGCGGTCTTCCTCGCCTTGCTGCAGCCGGGCGATGTGGTGCTCGGCATGGCGCTCGATGCCGGCGGCCATCTCAGCCACGGCGCCGCGCCGAACCTCACCGGCAAGTGGTTCCGCCCGGTCCGCTACGGCACCGACGCGGCGGGCCTCATCGACATGGCGGAGGTCGAGCGGCTCGCGCGCGAGCACCGGCCGAAGCTCCTCATCTGCGGCGGCTCGGCCTATCCGCGGGCCATCGACTTCGCCCGCTTCCGCCGCATCGCCGACGCGGCAGGCGCCTACCTGCTCGCCGACATGGCCCACTTCGCCGGCCTCGTCGCCGGCGACGCGCATCCGAGCCCCCTCCCCCACGCCCACGTGACCACGGCGACCACCTACAAGAACCTGCGCGGCGCGCGCGGCGGGCTCATCCTCACCGACGACGCGGCGCTCGCGCGCAAGCTCGACAGCGCGGTGTTCCCCGGCGTGCAGGGCAGCGTGATCCTCAACGCCGTCGCGGCCAAGGCGGTGTGCCTGGGCGAGGCGCTGAAGCCCTCGTTCAGGGCCTACGCGGCCCAGGTGCTGGCCAATGCCCGCGCGCTCGCCGATACCCTGATGCAGCGCGGCATCGCCGTCGTCGCGGGCGGCACCGACACGCCGCTCCTGGTGGCGGACCTGCGCCCGCTCGGGCTCACGGGAGCGGCGGCCTCCGACGCTCTGGAGGCCGCCGGCCTCACCTGCAACAAGAATGTGGTGCCGGGCGACACGCAGCCGCCCAGAGTGACCTCGGGGCTCCGCTTCGGCTCGGCGGCTGGCACCACGCGGGGCTTCGGCGAAGACGAATTCCGCCGCATCGGCGGCTGGATCGCCGACGTGCTGCACGCCATGGCCGCGGCCGGCGGGGCGCGGGACGAGGCGGTCGAGCAGGCCGTCCGCGCAGACGTGCGCACGCTCTGCCGCGCCTTCCCCATCTACCCGGGGCTCGACACGGCCTAGGCCGCGGGGCGCGCGATGCGCCGAGGCGTTCGATCCGTTAGAGTGCGCGGCCGTTCCGACCAACGCGGGAGACGGTCGTGGAGCTACCCCTCGAGCCGAGGCTCAGCATCGGCTTGCAGCACGTCCTGGCGCCGAGCGAGTACGACGAGTCGCCGCCGTCGTCGCGCGTCGGCGACCTGCCCGACGTGGTCCGCGCGCTCGACGCACTGGGCTTCGATTCGATCTGGTCCGGCGATCACGTCGCCTTCGCAGGCCCGATCCTCGACCCGCTGATCCAGTTGGCGCAGGCCGCGGCGCTCAGCGATCGCCTGACCATCGGTACGGCGGTCCACCTGCTCCCCCTCCGCCACCCGGCGCCGGTGGCGAAGCAGGTCGCGACCCTCGATACGGTCTCGAACGGCCGCCTGATCTTCGGCGTCGGCGTCGGCGGCGAGTTCCCCCTCGAGTTCCAGCTCTGCGGCGTGCCGGTGGAGGAGCGCGGCGCGCGGCTCGGCGAGGGCATCCAAGTGCTGCGCAAGCTCTGGTCGGGGCGGCCGGTCGCCCACGAGGGGCGCTTCTATCCCTTCCCCGAGGTCGCGATGCAGCCGCCGCCGGCGCAACCGGGCGGCCCGCCGATCTGGTGCGGCGGCCGCGCCGATGCCGCGCTCAGGCGCACCGGCCGGCTCGCCGACGGCTGGCTCTCCTACGTGGTGACGCCGGAGCGCTACCGCCAGTCACTGGAGACCATCGCCGCGGCCGCAGAGGCGGCCGGGCGCACGCTCGAGCGCTTCGGCACTGGCCATCTGCTCTTCCTCCGGCTCGACAAGGACCGCGAGAGCGCGCTTGCCTTCGCCGCCAGGTTCCTGAGCATCCGCTACGCCATGGACTTCTCGCGCGCGGCGGAGCGCTACTGCGCGCTCGGCGAGCCCGAGGCGGTGGCGGACGCGATCCGCGCGTTCCACGCGGCCGGCGTGCGCCACCTCGTGTTGAACGTGCTCGCGCACGAGCGGGAGAAGCTCGCGCATCTGCAGCGCTTCGCCGACGAGGTGATGCCGCTGCTCGCGGACCTGCGCTGAGCCCGCGCGCGGCGGCACGCCATGAGCGCTCCCTTCCGCCTCCACCTGAACCCGCGCCACGCGCCCGCGCCGGAGGACGACCCGCAGCCGGTGATCCTGCCGGAGCGGCGTGCCGCGGCCCGCGCCGCGGTCACGGGCTTCGAGGGCTACCGGCCGACCCCGCTGCGCCGGCTGGAGGGCCTCGCGGCATCCCTCGGCATCGGGGCGCTCTGGCTCAAGGACGAGAGCGGGCGCTTCGGCCTCGGCAGCTTCAAGTCGCTGGGCGGCGCCTATGCCGTGGTCCACCTGCTGCACGAGCGGCTGGGGGACGCGCTCTCCATCGCCGAGGTGGCCGCGGGCCGGGCCGGTACGCGCGTGCGCGACCTCACGGTCTGCTGCGCCACGGACGGCAACCACGGGCTCGCCGTCGCCTGGGGCGCGCGCCGCGCCGGCGCGCGCTGCACGGTGTTCCTGCCGGGGCCGGTGAGCGCGGGCCGCGAGCGCGCCATCGCCTCCCAGGGCGCCGCCATCCAGCGCGTGGACGGCAGCTATGACGAGGCCGTGCGCGCCTGCGCCGACGAGGCCGACGCCAACGGCTGGATCCTGGTCTCGGACACCTCGCACGCCGGCGGCGACGAGGCGCCGAGCCGGGTCATGCACGGCTACACCATGCTGGTGGACGAGATCAGGGGCGCGCTGGCGGGCGACACCCCCACCCATCTCTTCGTCCAGGGCGGGGTCGGCGGGCTCGCCGCCGCCGTGATCGGCGCCTTCCGCCAGGATGCGGGCGCCGGGAGCCCGAAGGGCGTGGTGGTGGAGCCCACCGCCGCCGACTGCCTCTACCAGAGCGCGCTCGCGGGCGAGCCGAGCCCGGCCTCCGGCGATCTCGACACGGTGATGGCCTGCCTCGCCGCCGCCGAGGTCTCACCGCTGGCCTGGCGGGTGCTGGAGCGGGGTGCCTTCGCCTTCATGGCGCTCGACGACGAGGGCGCCGTGGATGCCATGCGCCGGGCCGCGTCGCCCGGCGGGGGCGATCCGCCGCTGGTGCTCGGCGAATCCGGCGCCGCCGCGCTGGGCGGGCTGATGGCCGCAGCCGGCGACGCCGACGCGCGGGACGCCCTGGCGCTGACCGGGACATCGCGGGTGCTGGTGATCGGCAGCGAGGGTGCGACCGACCCCGAGATCTACCGCCGCATCGTCGGCCGCGATCCTGCCGCCGTCGCGGCCGGGTGAGTCCTACGCCTGCATCGGGGCTACGGCGGCCATGAGCGAGAGCCTCGACATCGACACCAGACGCCGGCGGCTGCGCTATCGCTCTGCCCGCACCGGGACCAAGGAGACCGACCTCCTCGTCGGCGACGTCATCGCCCGGCTGGGAAACGGCCTGCCGCCCGAGGAGGTGGAACAGGCGGAGCGGCTGCTCGGCGCGAACGACGTGGACATCGCCACCTGGATCAGCGGGCGCATGCCGGCGCCGGCGGAACACGACACGCCCTTCCTGGCCCGGCTCAGGCGCGAGGCCCGGAACCGCCGGCACCGGCCGCTGCGGTGACGACTCTGATCCCGGACCGCTGCCTCCCCGCCCTGGCGGCGCCGGGTCTCCACGCGCTCGGCGGGGTTCCGGAGGGCTTCATCGCGTCCGTCCTGCTGCGTCTCGCGGCGACGCAGGACGCGCCGGTGCTCTACGTCGCCCGCGACGATGCGAGGCTGGCGCGGCAGTCGGCCCTGCTCGCCTTCTTCGACCCGGATTGCCATCAGGTCACCATCCCGGCCTGGGACTGCCTGCCCTACGACCGGGTCTCGCCCCGCGCGGACATCGCGAGCCGGCGGCTTGCCGGCCTCGTGCGGCTGCTGGGCGGCGGCGCGGCGCGGCCACGGGTGGTGCTCACCACCGTCAACGCGGCGGTTCAGCGGGTGCCGCCGCGCACGATGCTAGCCGATGCGTCGCTCGCGCTGGAGGCGGGTGTGCCGCTCGATGTCGA
The DNA here is from genome assembly GCA_011523425.1 of Alphaproteobacteria bacterium. Taxonomy (GTDB): domain Bacteria; phylum Pseudomonadota; class Alphaproteobacteria; order UBA828; family UBA828; genus WTGU01. The sequence continues at coordinate 12,580 of WTGU01000092.1, read as the reverse complement.
GGCACTGCTCGACTACCTGGAGCGCAACGGCTTCGTGCGCACCGGCACGGTGATGGACGCCGGCGACTATGCCGTGCGCGGCGGCATCGTGGATATCTTCCCGGCGGACGCCGAGCGCCCGGTGCGGCTCGACTTCTTCGGCGACGTGATCGAGAGCATGCGCTGGTTCGACCCCGTATCGCAGCGGCGCGCCGAGGCCGCCGGCCCCATCGCGCTGGCGCCGGTCAGCGAGGTGCTGCTCAACCCGCAGTCGATCGCGCGTTTCCGGGCGGCCTATCGCCGGCAGTTCGGGGCCGGGACCGCCGAGGACCCGCTCTACGAGGCGGTCTCCGCCGCGCGCCGTTATCCGGGCGTCGAGCACTGGCTGCCGCTCTTCCACGAGCGGCTGGAGACGCTGTTCGACTACGTGCCGGACGGCCCGGTCCTGCTCGACCACCGCGTGGCGGAAGCGCGCGATACCCGCTTCGAGACCATCGCGGACTTCTACGAGGCGCGCACGAACCCACAGGCCCCCTCGGTCGCGGACGCGCCCTATCACCCGGTTCCGCCCGGCGCCCTCTTTCTCGACGCAGACGACTGGGCGCGGCTGACGGACGGGCGAGCGCTGGTGCAGTGCTCGTCCTTCGTGGAAAGCGCGGATGGCGCCGACGCCGGCGCCCGCGAGGGGCGCGACTTCGTGCCCGAGCGCAAGCAGCGCGGCGGCGCGCTGTTCGAAGCCGTCGGCGCGCACATCGACCGGCAGCAGGAGAGCGGCCGCCGGGTCATGATCGCGAGCGGCGGCGCCGGCAGCCGGGACCGCATGGTCCGCCTGCTGCGCGAGCACGGCGTGCACGGCATCGAGCCGGTGGCGGACTGGCAGGAGGCGCAAGCACTCCCGCCCGAGATCGTGGCCGCCGCGGTGCTGCCGCTGGAGCGGGGCTTCGCCTCGGCGGGCCTCGCCGTGATCGCCGAGCAGGACATCCTCGGCGCGCGCCCGAGCCGGCCCGAACGGCGCCGCAAGCCCGCCGAGAACTTCCTGGTCGATGCGGCGGCGCTGGCGGAAGGCGACCTCGTCGTCCATGTCGACCACGGCATCGGCCGCTACGACGGCCTGGTCACGCTGGAAGTCGATCACGCGCCTCACGATTGCCTGCGCATCCTCTACGAGGGCGACGACCGGCTGTTTCTGCCGGTCGAGAACATCGAGCTCCTGTCGCGCTACGGCTCGGCCGACCGGCCGGTCGTGCTGGATCGCCTCGGCGGCGCCGCCTGGCAGGCGCGCAAGGCGCGGCTCAAGCAGCGCATCCGCGACATGGCGAACCAGCTCATCGGGCTGGCAGCGGAGCGGGCGACCAGGCCGGCGCCGCAGCTCTCGGCGCCGGGCGCGCTCTACGACGCCTTCTGCGCCGGCTTCCCCTACGTCGAGACCGAGGACCAGGCGCGCGCCATCGACGAGGCGATCGGCGACCTCGGCGCCGGGCGGGCGATGGACCGGCTGGTCTGCGGCGATGTCGGCTTCGGCAAGACCGAGGTGGCGCTGCGCGCGGCCTTTCACGCGGTTCAGGCCGGCAAGCAGGTCGCGGTGCTGACCCCGACCACGCTGCTGAGCCGCCAGCACGTCCAGACCTTCGGCGAGCGCTTCTCCCGGCTGCCGGTGAGGATCGCCCAGCTCTCGCGGCTGGTGCCGGCCAAGGAGCAGGCGGCGACCAAGCGCGGCATCGCGGCCGGCGACATCGACATCGTCATCGGCACCCACGCGCTGCTGGGTCCGCAGATCGCCTTCAACGACCTCGGGCTCGTCGTGGTGGACGAGGAGCAGCACTTCGGAGTCGCCCACAAGGAGCGGCTGAAGCGGCTCAAGGCGGAGACGCACGTGCTGACGCTGACGGCGACGCCGATCCCGCGCACCCTGCAGATGGCGCTGAGCGGCGTGCGCGACATGAGCGTCATCGCAACCCCGCCGGTGGACCGCCTCGCGGTGCGCACCTTCATCCTGCCCTTCGACCCGGTGGTCGTGCGCGAGGCGCTGATGCGCGAGCATCTGCGCGGCGGCCAGGTGTTCTACGTCTGCCCGCGCATCGCCGACCTCGACGAGGTGGCCGAGCGGGTGCGCCGTCTCGTGCCAGAGGTGAAGCTCGCCGTCGCCCACGGGCGGCTCGCGGCGCGGGCGCTGGATTCCATCATGGGCGACTTCTACGACGGCAAGGTCGACGTGCTCGTTTCCACCGCGATCATCGAATCGGGGCTCGACCTGCAGCGCGTCAACACCATGATCGTGCATCGCGCCGACCGCTTCGGGCTGGCGCAGCTCTACCAGCTTCGCGGCCGGATCGGGCGGGCCAAGCTGCGCGGCTACGCCTATCTGACGCTCCCGCCCGGGCATCGCCTCACCGACACCGCGCTGAAGCGGCTCCAGGTCATCCACCGCCTCGACGGCCTCGGCGCGGGCTTCAGCCTGGCGAGTCACGATCTCGACATCAGGGGCGCGGGCAACCTGCTCGGGCCCGAGCAGTCGGGGCATATCAGGGAGGTCGGGATCGAGCTCTACCAGCACATGCTGGAGGAGGCGGTGGCGACGGCACGCGCTGCGGCCGGCGGCGAGGCACCGCCGGAAGAGCGCTGGTCGCCGACGATCAGTCTCGGCACCTCCGTGCTGATTCCCGAGGACTACGTGCGCGACCTCGACGTGCGCCTCACCCTCTACCGGCGCGTCGCCGCGCTGGAGGATCAGGCCGGGATCGACGCCTTCATCGACGAGCTGACCGACCGCTTCGGCCCGCCGCCCGCGTCGGTGCGCCATCTGCTCGAGATCATGGCGATCAAGCAGCTCTGCCGCCGGAGCGGCATCGAACGGGTGGAGGCCGGGCCGAAGGGCGCAGTGCTGAGCCTGCGCGACGGCGGCGTGATCGAGCCGGCGGCGCTGGTCCGCTACGTGTCCGCGCCGGAGAACGCGCTGAGTCTCCGGCCCGACAACCGCCTCGTGGCGGCACGGCGCTGGCCCGATACGGAGGCGCGGCTGGAGGGCGTCCAGCGCCTCCTCCGCGACCTCTGCGCGCTCGCCGTTGAAGGGAGCGGCGCAAGCGCGGGTGCAGCGGTCAGGCCGCCGCCAAGGCGTTGACCTTGGCCGCCATGATGAAGTCGTTCTCGTGCAGGCCCTTGATCTTGTGTGTGTAGAACAGGACCGTGCAGTAGCCCCAGCCGAAGGTGATGTCCGGGTGGTGGCCCTCGTCCTCGGCAAGGTCGCCGACTTTCTGCACCAGCGCCATGGCCTCGGCGAAGTCGCCGAGCGAGAAGGTGCGGCGGATCTTGGTGGCGTCGTCGATCAGCTCCCACCCCGGCGTCTGGTCCAGAAGCGTCAGGGCCTCGGCCTCGGGCAGAGGCGGAATGCCGCCCCGGCAGGGCACGCAGGTCTTGCTCGTCAGGCTCATGGGGTCCTCCCAGCGGTGGAGTCTCCCGCCCGGCGCAGCGGCGATTGCTGTTGCGATGGCGGGAGAGGGCTGGAAAGATAATCGCAATAGGACGCCAAGTCTCCGGCTGAAGAAGGATCCTGGTGGATGGCGCCGATGGATGCCGCCGTCGACGTCGCGCCCGAGCGGCATCTCGCCGCCGCCCTTGACGCGACAGCGCCCCGGCGCGTCACCATCCTGGGCTCCACCGGGTCCATCGGCTGCAACACCATCGACCTCATCGCCCGGCAGCGGGATGCGTTCGAGGTGGAGGCGCTCACCGCCCAGACGAGCGTGGCGAGGCTCGCCGAGCAGGCCCGCGCCGTCGGCGCCAGCCGGGCCGTCATCGGCGATCCCACCCTCTACGGCGATCTCAAGGCGGCGCTCGCGGGCAGCGGCACCGCTGCTGCCGCCGGCGCAGACGCCCTGGTCGAGGCCGCGGCCGCGCCTGCGGACTTCGTCATGGCGGGCATCGTCGGCGCGGCCGGGCTGCGCCCCACCCTGGCGGCGGCCCGGCAGGGCGCCATCATCGGGCTCGCCAACAAGGAGTGCCTCGTCTGCGCCGGCGCGCTCATGCTGGCCGAGGTCGAGCGCGGCGGGGGGACGCTGCTCCCGGTCGATTCCGAGCACAACGCCATCTACCAGGTGTTCGACTTCGAACGCGCGGACGGCGTCGAGAAGATCGTGCTCACCGCTTCGGGCGGGCCGTTCCGCGAGGCCTCGCGGGAGGCCATGGCCGGGGCCACGCCCGAGCAGGCGGTCGCCCACCCCAACTGGGACATGGGCGCCAAGATCTCGGTCGATTCGGCGACGATGATGAACAAGGGCCTCGAGATGATCGAGGCCTTTCATCTGTTTCCGGTGGACGCCGGGCAGATCGAGGTGCTGGTGCATCCGCAATCGGTGATCCACAGCATGGTCGCCTACGTGGACGGCTCGGTGCTGGCGCAGCTCGGCTCCCCCGACATGCGCACGCCCATCGCCTACTCGCTCGCCTGGCCCGCCCGCATGCCGGCGCCGTCGCCCCGGCTCGATCTCGCGGCGCTCGGCCGCCTCACCTTCGAGCCGCCCGATGACGAGCGTTTCCCCGCGCTCAGGCTCGCGCGGGAGGCGCTCGTGCAGGGCGGCAGCGCGCCGATCGTGCTCAACGCCGCCAACGAAGTCGCCGTCGGCGGCTTTCTGGCGCGGCGCATCGGCTTCCTGGAGATCGCGCGCACGGTGGAACGCTGCCTTGAGCGCATCGACCATCGCGCCGTCGCCGGGCTCGACGACGTCTACGAGATCGACGGTGCCGCGCGGGAGATCGCCGGGCGGCTCCTCGCCGGCGCGAACTGAGCGGGCCCGCGCAGCGAATGACGGCCTCTGCATCTGCGGCGCTGCGCCGGGCGCCGGGCTCGGCGACGGCAGCGCGCGAGGAGAACATCCGCGCGCTGATCCGCGCCAACAGCGAGAACTTCCCGGTCGGCTCATTCCTGATCCCGCCCGACTGCCGGCCGCACGTACATGCGTTCTACCTGTTTGCGCGCAACGCGGACGACATCGCCGATTCGCCCACCATCCCTGCGGCAGACAAGGTCTCCCGGCTGCAGGCTGCGAGCGACGCGCTGGGGAGCGACGAGGCAGCACTTCCCGACTGGGCCGTGCCCTACCACAGGAGCCTGCTCGAGACCGGGTGCGCGGCGCGTAACGGGCAGGACCTGCTGTCCGCCTTCATCCAGGACGCGACCAAGCTGCGCTATGCCGACTGGGACGACCTGATGGACTACTGCCAGCGCTCGGCGGCCTCGGTGGGGCGGGTGATGATGGACATCCACGGCGAGAGCGGCCACGCCGACATCGAGGGCTCCGACGCGCTCTGCAACGCGCTGCAGGTGCTGAACCATCTGCAGGATTGCCGCGAGGACTATCTCGCGCTGGATCGCGTGTACCTGCCGGAGCCCTGGCTGCAAGAAGCCGGCGGTGGAGTCGAGATGCTGGCCGAGCGGCGCTCGGCGCCGGCGGTGCGCCGCGCCATCGACCGCTGCCTGGAGCATACCGCCGGCCTGCTGCGGCGCGCCGAGGCAATGCCGCGTTCGGTTCGCCGCCGGCGCTTTCGCTGGGAGTGCGCGGTGATCGTCAGGCTGGCCTGGGCGCTTCACCGCAGGCTGGCGCGGGGCGATCCGCTGGCCGGGCGGATCAGGGTGCCGAAGCCTGTGCGCGCCGGCCTCGCGCTGCGCGGCATCGCCGGCGCATGGTGAGCGAGGCGGCCAGCCTGCCGATCCCGCAGGCGTCCGACCCGAAGCGCTACGTCGCCGAGATCACGCGCGCGTCGGGCAGCTCGTTCTTCCTGCCGATGATGCTGCTGCCGCGCGAGAAGCGCGAGGCGATGCTGGCGCTCTACGCCTTCTGCCGCGAGACCGACGACGTGGCCGACGAGATCGAGGATCCGGCGCAGTCGCGCGCGCTGATCGAGGCCTGGCGGGGCGAGGTCCGGGCGCTCTACCAGGGCGCACCGCGCCATCCGGTGACCCGCGCGCTCGCCGGCCCGGTGGAGCGCTTCGGCCTCGCCGAGCGGCACTTCATGGAGATCCTTGAGGGCTTCGAGATGGACGGCGGCGGCGCCATGGTGCGCCCGACGCTCGCCCAGCTCGAGCGCTATTGCCACTGCGTCGCCGGCTGCGTCGGCCTGCTCTCGGTCGAGATCTTCGAGTACCGCGCCCGCAGCATCCCCACCTTCGCCCGCCACCTCGGCCAGGCGTTCCAGCTCACCAACATCCTCCGCGACGTGGCGGAGGACGCGCGGCGCGGCCGCATCTATCTGCCGAGCGAGCTGCTGGAGCGCCACGGGCTCGCGGGCATCAACCCCGAGGCGGTCGCGCGCACGCCCGGCGTGGAGAAGGTCTGCGGTTCGCTTGGCCAGATGGCGCGGCGTCACTTCGGCGCCGCGAGCGAGGCGCTGCCGCGCTCGGAGCGGCGCGCCATGCGGCCCGCCATCCTCATGCGCAGCGTCTACGAGGCCTATCTCGACCGCATCGAGCGGGCGGGCTTCCCGGTCTCGGGCCGGCGCATCCGCTTCAGCGCGACGCAGAAGCTGCGGCTTGTGATGGGCGGACTCCTGCGGACCATCTGAACTTCGTTCCCTTCCAGGATTGTGCCAGCTGCCGTGTGCGCCTTCCGCTCAGCGGAACGCGCAGGAAGGCGATGCAAGTTAGCGCGATTAACTCCCCTTCCATAACTCACAGGCTTTCTTGTACTCCTGCGCTTGTGACGAAGCTTGAAGCGACGTTGCCCAATTCTCCCAATCGCCGCCCGTGTCCTTGAGTGTTGGGTGACGAACCCCAATCCCGTCGAGGTGGTACATCAACTTCTCTGCCTTCGCCCGGATGTAAGGGGCGGCGACTTCGAGCGTCTTGTATTTGTCGCAGTGCCCCAAGTCGTGTCTCAATTCTCGAATGTCCTCCGCCATTCGATAGAAGCGCGCGAAATGAGTCATCCCCCAAAAGGTGAAGCCACACCATATGAGCAACATGCCTGCTCCAACCGTCATGGCGAACCAAGCGACGAATGTCACGACAGCGCTAGCCACTTCGGTCGTTGCTTCAGAACCGGCCAGTAATTCCCTCCCGGCAATTCCCAAAGCAAGAGAAAACAGCCACCCGCCCCATCGCCATAGCTGACGCACGATGGCCAGCGCGGCACCTTCCTGAGTCGATTCCATCCAAACACGATGCTACTCGTTTTGCCGTGTTTCAAGATGGTAATCGCATAAACTAAAGCAAAATTCTCTGGGACAAGCTGGCTCGGACCGACGGGAATACGGGCTGCAGACGAAGCTCGGGCAGCGGCGGCCGCGCAGACCGAAATCCTCGCTTCCCGCCTGCCGTGGCGCGTTCGCTCGTGCATTGCATCGAGCGGTCTTGCCGCAGGGGCTGCGCCCTGCACCGAACCATGGTCTGGAATCTCGCGCACACCCGAAGGGTCGCGGGCACATCAACATGGTGGCGCGTGTAAAGCAGAACCGATCTCGTCATGACCGCGGCGAGAGTTCCGCGCTATAACCGGCCGCGCCGGACTGAACGGGATGGCGGCAGGGAGCGGCATGATCATCGTCACCGGAGGCGCGGGCTTCATAGGCTCGAATCTCGTCGCCGCCCTGGAGGAGCGCGGCGCCGGCCCGCTCGTGGTCTGCGACAGGGCGAGCGCGGGCGGAAGCGGCCGGACGATCGCGAAGCGCCGGCTGGAGGCCCGTATCGAGCCGGCCGCCCTCCTGCCCTTCCTCGACGCCAACGCCGGCAGCGTGAGAGCGGTCTTCCACCTGGGCGCCACCTCGTCGACCACCGAGACCGACGCGAGCCTGCTGGCGCGCAACAACTTCCGCTTCACCATGGACCTCTGGCGCTGGTGCGCGGCGGCCGACGTGCCGCTGATCTACGCCTCCTCGGCGGCCACCTACGGAGACGGCGGATGCGGCTTCGACGACGACGGCAGCATCGCGGCGCTCGCCCGGCTGAAGCCGCTCAACGGCTACGGCCGCAGCAAGTATCTCGTCGACCGCCGCATCGCCCACGCGCTCGCCGCAGGCGCGCCGCGGCCGCCGCAATGGGCGGGTCTCAAGTTCTTCAACGTCTACGGGCCCAACGAGGATCACAAGGGCGGGCAGAAGAGTGTCGTCGCCGCCATCTATCCCGACGCCGCCCGGGGCCGGCCGGTGCGGCTCTTCAAGTCCTACGACCGCCGCTATCCCGACGGCGGCCAGCGCCGCGACTTCGTCTGGGTAGGAGACTGCGTCGCGGTGATGCTCTGGCTGATGGACAATCCGTCGGTCAGCGGCCTCTTCAACGTGGGCACCGGCACGGCGCGGACCTTCACGGACCTCGCCCGTGCCCTCTTCGCCGCACTGGGACGGGAGCCGCAGATCGACTATGTGGAGATGCCGGAGGCGATGCGCGCGCACTATCAGTATTTTACCGAGGCGCGGATGGAGCGGCTGCGCCGGGCGGGCTACGCTACGCCCTTTGCCACGATCGAGGACGGCGTGCGCCGCTACGTGCAGGACCATCTGAGCCGAGCGGACCCCTGCCGATGAGAGGTCGATGATGCTCGCCCTGGCCTTCCCCACCATCGACCCGGTGGCCGTCGAGATCGGCCCGCTGGCCATTCGCTGGTACGCGCTGGCCTACGTCCTCGGCCTGCTGCTCGGCTGGCAGTACGTGCGCTATCTCGCCGAGAAGCGCATCGCCGGGCTGAACAAGCGCCACGCCGACGACCTCGTCGTCTGGTGCACGCTCGGCGTCGTGGTGGGCGGGCGGCTCGGCTACGTGCTGTTCTATCACCCGAGTTTCTTCTTCGCCAATCCGGCGCAGATTCCGCTGATCTGGCAGGGGGGCATGTCCTTCCACGGCGGCCTTCTCGGGGTGCTGGTCACCGCGGTCCTCTACGCCCGTGCGAAGCGCATCAACCTGCTCTCCATCGGCGACGCGATCTGCGCCGCGGCGCCGATCGGGCTGCTCTTCGGCCGGCTCGCGAACTTCATCAACGGCGAGCTCTACGGCCGGGCGAGCGATGTGTCCTGGGCGATGGTCTTCCCGACGGGCGGGCCCGAGCCGCGCCACCCGAGCCAGCTCTACGAGGCCGTCCTGGAGGGCTTCGTCCTGTTCGCCCTGCTCGCCGCTGTCGCCCATCTGACGCGACTGGCCGACCGCCCCGGCACGCTCGCCGGTATCTTCTTCCTCGGCTACGGCGTGGCCCGCATCGTGGGCGAGCTGTTCCGCGAGCCGGATGCCTTCCTCGGCTTCATCCTGCCCGGCCTGACCATGGGCCAGGTGCTGTCGCTGCCGATGCTGGCGCTCGGGCTCTTCCTGCTGCTCCGTACCCCGCCCGCGCGCCCGTCCGACGGCGGGGCCGACCGATGACCGCGCTGGCTGCGGAGATACGGGAGAGGATCCGGCGCGACGGGCCGATCAGCGTGGCCACCTACATGGAGCTCTGCCTGAGCCACCCGACGCTCGGCTATTACCGCCGCGGCGAGCGGATCGGCGCCGCCGGGGACTTTATCACCGCGCCCGAGACGAGCCAGATGTTCGGCGAGCTCATCGGCCTCTGGTGCGCCGCGGTATGGCGGGCCATGGGTGCGCCGGCGCGCGTCCGCCTGGTCGAGCTCGGCCCCGGTCGCGGCACGCTCATGGCCGATGCGCTGCGCGCCGCGCGCACCGTGCCGGCGTTTCTCAAAGCGCTCGACCTGCATCTGGTCGAGACGAGCGAGAGCCTGCGCGCTGAACAGCGGACCCGTCTCGCCGAGGCGCGCCCCGCCTGGCACGAGCGCTTGGAGACCGTGCCGCCCGGCCCCCTCCTGGTTGTCGCCAACGAGTTCTTCGATGCCCTGCCGATCCGCCAGTTCGAGCGGATCGACGACGACTGGCGGGAGCGGGTGGTCGCCCTCGCGCCCTCGTCGGAGGCGTTCCGCTTCGCCGCCGCGCCCGCGCCCTGCGCCGAAGCCGGCAGGCTGGGACATGCGCCGACCGGCGCCATCGTCGAGCGGGCGCCTGCACGGGAGGCGCTGGCCGCCGCGCTGGCCGCCCGCGTGGCGGCCGAAGGCGGGGCCGCGCTGATCGTCGACTACGGGCACGCGCGGCCGGGAACCGGCGACACGCTGCAGGCGCTGCGCCGCCATCGCCGCCATGGTGTGCTGGACGACCCCGGCGACGCCGACCTTACCGCGCACGTGGACTTCTCCGCCCTGGCGGCGGCGGCACGGCGGGCGGGCGCCGGCGTGTTCGGCCCGGTAGCTCAGGGCGCGTTCCTCAAGGCGCTGGGGATCGAGGAGCGGGCCGCCGCGCTGCGGCGAAACGCGAGCGCCTCCCAGGCGCAGGCCATCGACGCCGCGCTCCGCCGGCTTACGGGCGCGCACGGGATGGGCGCGCTGTTCAAGGCGCTGGCGATCACCCACCCGGCGCTCGACGCCCTGCCCGGCTTCGAGGCCGAGCCGGAACGGGCGGCGCAATGACCCTGCCGATCCGGCACGCGCTGCTGGAGGATGCGGACGGCCGCATCCGCCACGGCTTCTTCGGCCGCGAAGGCGGGGTCAGCGAGGGCCTCTATCGCTCCCTCAATTGCGGCCTGGGCTCGGGCGACGATCCCGAGGCCGTCGGCGAGAACCGCGCCCGCGCGGTCGCGGCTTTCGATCTGGCGCCGGACTCGCTCTGCACCGCCTATCAGGTCCACAGCGCCAACGCGCTCGCGGTGAGCGAACCGTGGAAACGGGAGGACGCGCCGAGGGTCGACGCCATGGCGACGGCGACGCCGGGCCTCGCGCTCGCGATCCTCACCGCCGACTGCGTGCCGGTGCTGCTGGCCGATTCCGAGGCGGGCGTGATCGGGGCTGCGCACGCGGGCTGGCGCGGCGCCCTGAACGGCGTGCTGGAGGCCGCCGTCGAGGCCATGCAGGGCCTGGGCGCGCGGGCGGACGGCATCCGCGCCGTGATCGGCCCCGCCATCGGCGCGGCCTCCTACGAGGTCGGCCCCGAGTTTCCGGGACCCTTCCTCGCGCAACGACCGCAGGACGAGGATCTGTTCGCGCCCGCGCAGCAGGACGGGCGCTTCCGCTTCGACCTCGCCGGCTATGTCGGGCGCCGCCTGGGCCGGCTCGGGCTGGCGGCAGTCGCAGCGACCGGCGGCGATACCTGCGCCGAGCCGGGCCGCTTCTTCAGCTACCGCAGGAGCCGCGCGCTGGGCGAGGCGGATTACGGGCGCAACATCTCCATCGTCGCGCTCGGGCCCTGACATGCCCTACGTGATCATCTTCGGCGCGCTCCTGTTCGTCGGGCTGGTGGCGAGCTGCGTGCTGACGGTATCGGGACCATGACGACGGCGCGGGGTATTGCCGGCGCTTTCTGCCGACGGGCGGTGCTGCACTGTGCGCTGGCCGCACTGCTGGGGGCGGCGCTGGCGGCCTGCACCCCGCTGCCGCAACCCTTCAAGCCGGCCGAGAAGAGTGCGGCGCTCTGGTCGGGCGAATCGGATGCCGGCCTCTCCACCTGGGGCAGCGTCGCGGTGAGGCCGCCGGACGGGCTGCCGGCAGCGCTCTCGTCCGCGCTGGTGGGCGGCATCGTGGAGGGACTACACGCGCGCGAGGTGCCGGCGAGCGCACGCCCGGCGAGCCGCAGCAGCGTCGTGCTCCAAGGGCAGATCTCGGCCGTCAGCGGCGCGTTGCGCTGGGCGCTGGTCGCACCCGGCGGCGAGACCGCGCTCCGCTTCGAGGAATCGGCCCCCGGCGGGTCGTGGCAGGGCGCGACTGCGCAGGATGTGGCCGCCATCGCGGACCGGACCGCGAGGCGCGTCGCCGCCGCGCTCGCGCCGACGGCGGACGAAGCGCGCCGAGCCCCGGTGACGACGCCCGTGGTCGTGGCCGGGGTCCACGGCGCGCCGGGCGACGGCGGGCCTGCTCTCGTCCGCGCCCTGCGTCGCTCCCTCGCCAACGCGGGCGTCGCGGTTGCCGACGTTCCGGACGAGACGACGGCCCAGATCCTCGGCCGCGTCTCGGTGGAACCGGGCAGCGCGGCCGCAGGCGATGCCGCGGTCGCCATCGCCTGGACCGTGCTGCGGCCGGACGGCAGCAGAATCGGCACTGTCACCCAGAGCAACCGGGTGCGATGGGCACGCCTGGTTGGCTCATGGACCTCGCTCGCAGAGGCCGTTGCGAGCGCCGGTGCGCCCGGCATCGCTGAGCTTCTTCACCGCGCCGCGCCGCTCGCAACTGCACTTGCAACGAAGCGCACGACGACGCCCGCCGCGCAGCCCGAATTGCAGCCTGCCGCGCCACCCGAATTGTCGCCTGACATAGCGCTCAGAGCGCCGATCGCGATCTCGATAGCGGCACGATCGGCCATCGCGTCCCCGGTCTCGGTCGCGACGCGGAGCGCCGTTCCGGCCCCGGTCGAAGCACCGATCGAGCCCCTGGTGACGGTCGACGCCCGCACGGCGCCGGCGGCGACGGTGGGAGCGCCGATCGAGCCCTCGGTAACCGTTCGGTAACGCCGTTTACAGGGCGGGGGCGGATTGATACAGTCCGCGCGCCTTCAGGGTCAGCGACGTGGCCCGGCAGGCCTCACCCCGTCGCAGTCTCCAGGGAACCGTCATCGATGAAGCTCGTTGCCGGGAACAGCAACCGGCCGCTGGCT